>JAPPJO010000135.1:0-99111 GCA_028820325.1 Gammaproteobacteria bacterium
ACGAGACATCTGGCGTCGCGAGACCGCGCGGCCGCGGCTGGTGATAAGGCCGCCGACGCGCGGGCCGGACCGCGATGCCGGTCCGAGCCGCTGATGGTCCCCGGGCCGAAGCCCCCAACCAAGCCGAAATCGACCCTACCCGTACCCCTCGGAGACCCGAGATCGTCGATCTGAGGCGATCCTAGAGCCCGTAGATACCCTGAAAGGCCCTCTGGACTACCCTCGGACCCCGCACAAGCCGTCCCGCCTCCGGTTCTGGAGTCCGCCGGCGGCGAAGCTCCGGACCTTGGACAGAGCGATCAATCGTGGACGCACGATGACGGACAACCGTTGCGGTGAGGTTACACATCCAATTTATGGCCCAATTGCGGTTTGCCCCGACTCGGCACCTACGATTCGCAGGAGAGGTTCTTGATGAACGCCAGCAGATTAGCCTCGATCCATTCGTCCCTCTTGATGGCCGTCTTGGTCGGGCCCTCCACTCTCCTCGCTCAGGAGGTCGTCGAAGTCACGGGCCTGGACCGCCCCATGGACCCCGCGTTCGAGGAAGTCTACCGGGTGGGGTCCGTCGATGGTGCGGACTGGGAGGTGTTCAGCCGGGTCAGCGCGGTCGGCTTCAGCCAGTCCGGCGACCTGTACGTGATGGACGACCAAGGCGGACGGATCGTGGTTATGAGCCGGGAGGGCGAGTTCGTTCGCGAGTTCGGACGGCTCGGCGATGGGCCGGGTGAATTCGCCGCGAGCACCAACACCGCCATCGGATTCACCGTGCTCCGCGATGGGCGCACGGTGGTGTTCGACGCGGGTCACAGTGCCTTTCAAGTGTTTGCACCGCACGGCGAGTTCGAGAGATCAGTGCGGATGCCCGGCAACTCTCTCTACGTGATCCGGACCTTGGCGCCTGCTAGGGACGGCCAGAACGTCATCACGACCAGTGTAGGTGCCTTCGACATGGGCGGCCCGGCCGACGGTCCCGAGCGATCGTTTCGTCCCGTCTATCGGTTGGTCCTCACTGGGGACGAGGCCGTGCAAGACACGGTGATCGAAGCGTGGCGGCCATCGGGAGATCCCGACGGCTTCGGACCTCCCTTGGTCGCTGGAGCCCTCCCGGACGGAAGCCTGGTCTACACGGACTCGTCCGCCTATGCCATCAAGGTGGCTACTCGCAACGGCGAACTCACTCGGGTGCTCACCCGAGCGTTTCGGCCTGAGCCTGTGACCGACGCGATCAGGGATGGAGAGATCGAACGCCTGTTGGCGGAAAACGAGGCGGACGCGAGTTCGCGAAATGATCGGTTCGGCGACGCCTTTGCCGAATTGGGGCGGCGACGCATCAGGAACATGGAGTTCTACCACGAGGTCCCGGTGGTACGCACCCTGCGCACGAGTTGGGAGGGGACGATCTGGGTGCAGCGGCGCGGCGATGAGCCAGCCAGCGACGGTCCGATCGACCTACTGACCCCGGATGGTGGCTACATCGGGACCTACGTTGCTGGCACGACGGAGATGCCCGACGCTTTCGGTCCGGATGGGTTGGCGGCGTTCATCGAGCGCGACGAATTCGACGTTTCCAGCGTGGTGGTGCGGAGGCTGCCGGTCGGAGTACGGTGACTGCCGATCCTGAGCCCGGCTGTAGCATTTCGGCCTGAGAAAACCACCCCGAATCAGATCCGGCTATCCGGCGACATCCAATTGAGTCCCATGGAATCCCGCTCAGAAATGTATATTGGGAGTGATACATCGTTCGTGATAGCATGGTCTAAATTATTGCAATAACGTCATTTACACAAATATTGATTAGTTCGGGGGGGATCGGTCCCGACAGTTCGTTTCGGAACAAGTGTAGTCTTTCGAGTGCCGAAAGACTGCCCAGTTCCGCGGGAATGGGGCCGACCAGTCCATGCGGTATCGGCTGGTAGGCCTCGCTGTCCCACTCACCGGCGAGATCAAGAGATGTGACTCGCCCCGCAGTGTCCGTTTCCACCCCGTACCACTCCCCCAGCGGCGCGTCGCTGAGCCAGTTGGTGTTATCGATCCAGTTCGGGCCGTCGGTGGCTTCGTAGAGAGCGACCAGGGCGGCCCGGTCGGGGTTTTCCACAGTGATCTCCACCGTCACCGCAGCCGTCCCCGAGACCGAGCCCGCCGTCGCGGTGATCGTCGCACTCCCGTTCGCCGCCGCCGTTACCACCCCGGAAGCGTCCACGGTTGCGACCGAGGCGTCGCTGCTCACCCACGCGACCGCCGCCGCGGCCATCACCCTCCCGTTCTGGTCGCGTACCTCGGCGGTGAACCGGGCCGTTTCGCCAAGGGCGCTCAGTGCGGCCGAACCCGGGCTGACCGTCACAGTGGTGGCCACGGGAGCCGCCGGAGGAGGTGCCGGCTCGACGGCGCCATCGCCGCAGGACAGGACCAGCATCACGATCCCGGCGGCCGCCATCGCGGGAATCTTGAAGCCTGCGATCAGCCGTCCCGGTACTGTTGTCCCGCTTCCAGCGCATGTGCGCACGCCAGCGCATCTGTTCGCAGCAATCTTCCCGGATCTCTCCGATTGCATGTCCGTTTCTCCCTCGCATTGCGAGCTTCACCATCGGATCTCGTCCGCAGCCGCTTCGAGCTCTGTACGTCACGATCTAATGCCATATGCGATCAAACCACGATCTACAGGCCCATAGCCATGAGCGTATCGTGATCGGAGAGCGTCCTGCAAGAAACCGCCCCGCGGCCAAAGCCCTCACGCTACGTCAGGCGCAGGCAGGGCCAGCCGGTCCCGAGCGGCGCAGCGCCGCGTTCAGCAGCCTGGAGGTGGGCGAAGCCCTTTCCCGCGGACAGCGAAAGCCTTCCTCCGGCGATCTCAGAGGTTCCAGCAGAGTATCGCCTCGTGAAGGAGCGTGCGACATTATCGATGCCGTACTGTGACAATAACGATGTACATTGACAACAGTAGTGGCGCCATATTAATGGTCCTTCATTCCTCCACCATTGACGGGGGCTGAAGGCACGAAGCTCCGGGCGATGGTTCCGATCAAGCTTTCGAACGGGGACGAAGGATGACAAGGCAAGTCAGACGAATCGTGATCTGCGGCGCGGTCGCACTCGCAGGCGGCTCCCTGCCCTCTCCGCTGTCCGCATCAAGCCCGGTCGCACCGGCCCCGGCGTCACTCTGTGTCGCTCCTGATGTCGCGAATGCCGGCGTCGTAGCTTCGCATGACAGGTGCGCCCGGGAACGGAGGCGTGAACGGAGAATGTGCAGGAGGTACGGTCTCTTGTCCATGCAATGTCTGAACGCATGGATCGAAACCGCACGATGTGAAGGGCGTTTTGTCGACTCGGGCGCTGCGCCAACGTCGATGGGCGCGGTGCGGGGCACGGGCCTTGTGCGCTTCCCCGACGAGGGAGCTCATGACTTCAGAGATGCCGTGACCCCTACGCGCCCGGCGCCTCCACCCGCACCGTGAGAATGTCCGTATCGTGGTACTTCTGATGCCGGACCGACCCCGCCAGGTGCCGTAGCAGCTGCCCGATCTTCCCCCGGATCGGCCATGCTCCAGTCGTAGCGCAGCCCCGACTCGATCTGGACCGGGCCCAGATCGACTTCCTCGAGCAGGTACAGGGCCGCCCTGAGCCGACGCGTGTCCGGCGTGTGCAGGGATCCCCCGTATCGGAAATCCTCCCAGGACGCACGGCCGCCCATCGCGCCCGCCGTAAACGGTCCCCATCTCCCATGCCGGCCCAGGACGTCCGCGTTCGCGTTCTGCTGCTCGAAGAGCGTGCCCAGGATGTCCGCTGCTTCGAGCTCGCGGTGCGTGTACCAGGTGTGAGTCGCGTCGAAGCGGAGGTTGTTGAAGGGTCCGGCCGGGTCATCGAGCACGGTCCGCAACTTCGATGAGAACCGCTCCATTTCGATGCGCACGCCCTCGTCGTGCCCGCCCACGAAACCACCCGGGATGCCGTAGTAGTTGCGGTAGGCGCGGAAGGACGCCCCCACACGGCCCCGGTCGGCCACCCAGGCCGTCCCCGCACCCCCGCGCTCAGGAGTTCGCCGTCGGTGTTGAGAAGCGTGCCGGCGGGCGTCTTCAGATCTCCCGCCGTCCGCGCGGCCACCTCCACGCGCAGCGGCACGCGCTCCGCGATGGCGAACACGCCCGACGCGCTGCCGGCCAGCGAGCCGGTCGCGCTCTGCGTCTGCAGCGACGCCGCGCCCGTCAGGCGAGCGGGCGCGGTGGTCGGAATCTCGTCGCGGATGACGTTGATGACCCCGCCCAGCGCGTTGCCCCCGTAGAGCAGCGCGCCCGGACCCCGCACAACCTCGATCCGCCTTGCCGACGACGGATCGAGCGCGGTGGTGTGGTCCGCGCCCTGGCTGGAGGCATCGCCCACCGCAGTCCCGTCCTCGAGCATCAATACCCGATCCCCGCTCAGTCCCCGGATCACCGGTTGCGCAACCGATGGACCCATCCTGGTGGCGGCCAGCCCCGGCATCGACGCCAGGGTCCCCGCGACGGTCGCGGTCATCTGGCGCTGCAGGTCGTCGCCCGCCATGACGCTGACCGGCCGGAGCGCCTCGGCCGCCGCACGCTCGCTGATCGTGGCCGTCACCACCAGGTTCTCCAGCGCAATGGGAGACGGCGTCAACTCGATCACGACCTCCGCCGCCTCCGCCACGGCCCTGCGCGCGCGCTCGGTTCCCACGGTCACGACGGCGGTGGCGCCCCGGTATCCCAGGCGATCGGCCCTAAGGATGTACGCGCCCGCGGCCAGCCCGGTCAGGTGGAAGTTCCGTCCCCCCGGGTCACCGCCCTGGTGTCCCTCCCGACCACCGACACGTGGGCTCCCGCCAGAGGTTCGACGGTCCGCGCGTCGCGCACATTGCCCTCGAACACGTTTCCCTGGTCCGTCTCCTGCGCGGAGACGCGGGGAACTGCGAGCGCGGGAGCGACCGCAAGACACCAGACGAGCGCCAGCGCACTCCGGCGGATTCCGTCGACAAGCGCACGCAACGCGCTGGGCGGGACGATCAGTCGACCGAAGCGGTACTTCGCGTCTTTGGAGTTGAGCGTCCGCATGCGTGCCTTCGGCTGATGGGGGATCTAACTCTTGGCTGGTTGGGCGGACCTCCGCAAGCTGGATCCGGGACGCCCGGCCGCGCCGCCGCATCCGCGCATCGACGATGGTCGAGCGCGCTCAGATTCTTGACGCGGGGAGGCGGGCTACTTCTGAAGATCAGCCTAACATGTTATACGCAAAGTGTGTTATGTGGATCATGTGAGTTCTAATCCCTCATTCCATCCCACACTAGAACTCTTCTGTGTGAAGCCCGTCACGCCGGGGGCCGCGCGAACAACCCGGCCAAGACCCCACCGTCCCGATCGGTGACTCCCGCGAAGGCCCCAATCCGCTGACCCGCCGTATCACAGCGGTGGGCGGTGGTCTTCGCCCCGAGAGGTCCTAGCCGCTGCCCACACTCAAGCGGCCAACTCCGCACGCACCTCCTCGCGGTCCGACCACACTACCGGCGACACGCCGTAGCTCCGGATCGCTGTCACGACTTGTTGCGAAACCGGTTGATCTGAGTCGTTCAGAATCGCGTAGGCGCGGGATTCGGGGGACCGCACGGCCTTTGTGTCCAGCCAGGCGAACGCTATGGTCTGTGCGGTCTGTCGACTGGGACGGTTGACCGTACGCACGATACGTTCCGGTGCCTCCCGCGATCTAGGGATGACGAAATCGAACAGGTGATCGTAACCGCTCGTCCCGCTGAACTTGACCTTCGGTGTATGGCGGATGTCGTGAACATCAAGCCACGTGACCACGTCCTCATAGAACAGGCTCGTGACCAAGGGAGCTGCCAGATAGAACATGTCGTTCACTGCAAGCATGGTCTGGATCAGGCTGTGCTTGCGGAGCGCAAAGTCGCCGGGGACCGCCTGGACTTGAAGAGCCTTGTTCTCTAGCTGTACTCCAAACCCATTCACGGTCACCCTCAACAACTCTTGGCGCTTCTTGCTCTCCAGCTTGCAGCCGCTCTGCTCCAGATCTCCAATCGTGTATCCGTCGTCCGTGAGGAGAAACCCGCCGTTGGCGCGTTTGGCGTAGATCTGCAGGTAGTCGTTGTGCCGGTCGAGGTACGGCGTGGTGATCTCGACCCATTCGCCGATCTGCCGGAGGACGCTCTTGTCTTTGAGCCATGCGTGGTACGCGTCCAACAGGTGCTGGATGTCTCGCATCATGGGAAGAGTCCCCTTCGTATGAGCGGTGGCCGCGTCACGTTGCAATAGCGAAGGAAGTCATCCAACGTCGTCCACAGGTCGGCCACAGCCCGGAAGTCTGCCGGCAACGGGAACGCCCACTTGTCGCCGTACCCCTCGCGGTAAACGTGGATGTGGGGCGTTCCGATCTCCACGCCATCGGGGTTGCGGTGGGGCGGTCCGCCAAGATCTAGGCGCACGAGCACCACGACCTGTCTGCCTCGATTCTGCATCTTCACCTTGCGAAGATCGATCCGGCCACGGCTCATGTCGAGCAGGAACTGCTCCCGCCTATCGGCGGACTGAAGTGGGACAGAGATCGACTCGCCACCCATCGGGAAGTCCCAGTCCTGCTCATCAATCCGGTGCTTTTCCAGAGCGATCAGGGCGTCAGCCTCCGCTTGGGTGAGATCGCTTTGGGCCATCAGTGGGCTCTCCTTCTCGGTCCTGGTGTCCGGTTAGCTGCTTGAGTCCGACGTACAACTTGGAGGGCGTGGCACTCCCACGCTACCGTTCGAAAGATCCGGGCCGTGATCCAGGGACGGAGGAGTTCCAGAAGTCGACCGTGCTGCGCGCAGGCGCGTGTCGAACGGAATACACGGCCCGGATCCTAGACGATCGCTCATGGCGCCATCGCGGCGTCCGGATTGCCAGCCGCGAGCGCGTTCGCCCATGCGAGAGCCAGATCCCGGGATCGGTAGGTGCCATACTCGGCTGTCTCTTCGCGCTCGACGATGGGGAAGGTGGAGTAGAGGTAGCGGATGTCGGCCCGATCTGTCACGCCGTAGAGGTGGAAGTAGAGCGCGTCGAGCTTGGCGCGCAGGTTGAGGCGGCGGTTGTCGTCCCAACGGAAGGGCGGCAGTACCTTGCCCGCCTCGTCCACATGGCCCAAGTCGCGGGCGAGAGGAGCCAGTCGTGTGGGCCGGAAGCAGGCGAGAGAGATCGCGGACGCGGTGGGGAAGGCGGTTTCCGGATGGCGAGAGGTGGCCGCGCGGCTGGGCGCGTCCAGGCGGGAAACCGATCGCATGGAGTCGGCGTTCGAGCACGAGGATCTTGTGCGGGCGCTCCTTTTCGGGGCGTGACGCCAACAAGGGCGTCCTCAGGTGCGGAGACACGCGTCCCCGGGATTGTGGGCGTGGGCGCACCGGCCACAGCATCTTGGCAGAGTTAGATGCAGTTGGACAGGTTTCCTCCTTAGATACATCTAACCTGTGCTAACTTTTTCTAAGCGACTAGCCAAACGGACAGAGTTGGGGGTTGCGGTGACGTCGGCAGGACCAATCGGCACGGGCCGCAGATGCGGAGACACGCGCAAGTCAGCTATCGTTGGATCTGACCCCGAGCGGAGGCAATCATGACGGACAACCTGATGACCGCGACACGGATTTGTCGGAGCCTCTGGCTAGTTGGTGTCCTTGCCGCCGCCACACTCTTCCCCGCTCCGGCTTTCTGCCAGGTCCCCGCAGAAACGGAAGCCCGCCTCCGTTCCATCTTCGAGGCGAGGGACTTTGACGCCCGGTCATTCCAGGCGACCTGGCTGCCCGATGGATCCGGATACGCGACCCTGGAGACCCCTTCGGGCGCGTTGCAGCCGGAGTTGATCGCATACGATGCCGCCAGCGGCGACCGGACGGTCCTCGCCTCGCTCTCCCTTCTCACGCCCGCCGGTCGCTCGGAGCCCCTGAGCATCTCCACCTACCAGTTCGCCCCGGACGGCACCTGGGCGCTCCTCCGGACCGACACCGACGGCTTCTGGATGCTCGAACCCGCCACCTCCACGCTGAAGAGGGTGGAGGCGGGCCCCGGAAGCACCGTCTCCCCGGAAGGAGGCCGCATCCTCTTCAGCCGTGACGGCGATCTTCACGTTTACGACCTCGCGGCCGCTCAAACGACCCGCCTGACCCACACCACCGCCGAATCGGTCTCCAACGGCCGCGCCGCATGGAGCCCCGACGGCAACCGTGTCGCCTTCGTCCAGTCCGACGCCTCCGGGGTGCGGATACGCTCCATGCTCGTCCCCACCGACCCCTCGTATCCGGAGCTCCGGCAGGTCCGGTTCGCGAGGGTGGGCGAGACCATCGCCAGGCTCCGGGTGGGCGTGGTGGACGCCGAGGGCACGGAAGTCCGCTGGATCTCCATCCCTTCCCCGACCGAGGGCTTCTATCTCGGGCAGGTGAGCTGGGCCGGGAACTCCGAGGAGCTGCTGGTGGAGCAGTTCAGCCGGTTTCGGGACGAACGGGGCTTCTTCATCGCCAACGTGAGCACGGGTGAGGTCAGCCGGATCTACCACGAGTCCGATCCGGCCTGGGTCATCGCCAGCTATCGCCTGAACGCCGGCCTGGAGTGGATCCGGGGGGGCGACTCCTTCCTCTTCCTGACCGAAAAGGACGGGTGGCGCCACTCCTGGGTCTATTCGCGCGACGGGCGCGAGGAGCGGCTCCTGACCCCGGGGCCCGGCGACGTCATGGAGCGCGGGCCGGTTGCCGGCGGGGAGGCCGATGGGGGAGATGGCTGGTTCTACTTCTTCGCCTCGCCCGACAACGCCACCCAGCGCTACCTCTACCGTGTCCGCCTGGACGGCGCCGAAGAGCCCGAGCGGGTCACGCCCCCGGACCAGCCGGGAACCCACTTCTACGACTTCTCTCCCGACCTTCGGTGGGCCTTTCACACATATTCCACATTCGATACTCCCCCGGTCACCGCCCTGATCAGCCTCCCGGACCACCGCGTCGTGCGGGTTCTGGAGGACAACGACGAACTCCGGCGCCGGGCCGAGGCCACGATCTCCCGCCCCACGGAGTTTCTGGAGTTGGATATCGGGGACGGCGTGGTGATGGACGCGTGGATGATCAAGCCGCGGGATTTCGATCCTTCCCGGCAGTACCCGGTGTTCATCTACGTCTACGGGGAGCCGCACGGCCAGACCGTCCTCGACCGGTGGTCGACCCGGAACAACTACCACCGCGCCATCGCGGACCTCGGATACCTGGTCGTGTCGATCGAGAACCGGGGCACACCGGCGCCGAAGGGTGCGGCGTGGCGGAGGGCGCCCTTTCCGACGATCGGCGTACAGTCGACGGAGGACCATGCGGCGGGAGTCCGGGAACTCGGCAGGATGCTCCCCTGGGTCGATGTGTCCAGGGTGGGGATCTGGGGCTGGAGCGGCGGCGGGTCGAACACCCTCAATTCGCTGTTTCGCAAGCCCGATGTCTACCACGTGGGGATTGCCGTGGTCCCCAAACCCCAGCCGCACCTCTACAACGCATGGTTCCAGGAGATCTACATGGAAACCCTGGAAACCAACCCGGACGGCTACCGCGTCTCCGCGCCCATCAACTACGCGGAAGGGCTGGAGGGCGACCTGCTCATCATTCACGGAACCGGCGAAACCAACACGCACCTGGAGATCGTCGAGGGATTGGTGGACCGGCTCGTGGAACTCGGGAAGACCTTCGACTACTTCACCTACCCCAACCGGAACCACGGACTGTCGGAAGGGGAGGGTACGGCGGTCCATGTTCGCATGCTGATGGTGCGATATCTGCTGGAGCACCTGCCGGCGGGGCCGACCGGATAATCTGACGGCCTCGATCGAGAATCGCACCCATTGCCGTACCGTTCAGTATCCTGTACGCTGACAGTGCTCACATATGCATTACTGGACCGTACAGGAGCGACAGATGCCTTCCTACATCCGCGGGACCCTGCCGCTTCCGGTCCGACGCATCCTCAAGAAGCTCGGCAGCGACATCCGGGACGCCCGGCTGCGCCGCCGCATCCGCGCATCGACGATGGCCGAGCGCGCGCTGATCAGCCGCACGACGCTGTACAAGATCGAACAGGGTGAGGCGGGCGTCTCCATGGGCATGTACGCCACGGTCCTGTTCGTGCTGGGCATGCACGACGGCATTTCGGAACTGGCCGACCGGACCCGCGACGGGATCGGGCTCGATTTGCTGGAAGAGCGCCTGCCTCAGCGAGTACGTATGCCCTCGGCCGCGCGACCGAAGGGCGTCACGCGTTCCCCGGGCGCCGACGACCAGGGCCCGGGATGATGGACACCCCCGTCCTGGTTCACGTCGATCTGCGGGGCGCCCGCATACGCGTTGGCCGGCTGTGGATACGCGTTCGCGGCGGCCGCGAGAGCGCGTCGTTCGAATACGACGCGGCGTGGACGGACCATCCCCTGCGCTTTGCCCTCGAGCCCGCGCTGACCGTTGGACCGGGCCCGTACCACACTCGCGGGAGACTCTTCGGATCCATCGGCGATTCGGCGCCGGACCGCTGGGGCCGGGTTCTCCTCCGGCGCGCCGAAGTCAGGCAGGCGAGGTCGGAGGGGCGCGCACCCCGGACTCTGTTCGAATCCGATTTCCTACTTCGCGTCGACGACGAAGTCCGCCTGGGCGCGCTCAGATTCTCGACGCGGGAAGAGGGGCCGTTTCTCGCCGAAGCGGGCGCGGTGCGCGTTCCTCCGCTGGTCGATCTGCGGCGGCTCATGGCGGCTTCGAGGAGGGTGATCCGCCGGCGCGAAAAGGACGACGATCTTCGCCTGCTGGTCGGTCCCGGGTCCTCCCTCGGCGGCGCACGGCCCAAGGCCGCGGTCAGGGAAGCCGGCGGCGAACTGGCGCTGGCCAAGTTCCCCAGCACGGAGGACGACCGGGACATCGTGCTCTGGGAAGGAGTCGCCCTTGCGCTCGCCGGACGCGCCGGTATTCAGGTCCCCGCATGGCGACTGGAAACCGTTGCCGGAAGGCGAATCCTGATTCTCCGGCGGTTCGACCGCGAGGGAAGCCATCGGGTGCCGTTTCTCTCTGCGATGAGCATGCTGGATGCCCGCGACAACGAGCGGCGGTCGTATCTCGAGCTGGCCGACGCGCTGCGCAGCCACGGAGCGGCGGCACGATCCGACCTCGTCGAACTGTGGAGACGCGTCGTCTTCAGCGTCCTCATCTCGAACACCGACGATCATCTGCGGAACCACGGATTCCTCTACGAGATCGGGCAGGGCTGGCGACTCTCACCCGCCTACGATCTGAATCCCGTGCCCACGGACGTGAGCCCCCGGGTTCTCACGACGTACATCGACGAATTCGATGGCACCGCTTCGCTGGACCAGGCGCTGGCCACCGCGGAGTACTACGGCCTGGGCCCGAAGCAGGCGAGACGGATTGCGGGCGCGGTCGGGAAGGCGGTCTCCGACTGGCGAGAGGTGGCCGCGCGACTTGGCGCGTCCAGGCGAGAAACCGATCGCATGGAGTCGGCGTTCGAGCACGAGGACCTTGTGCGGGCTCTCCGGCTCACCGCCTCCAGGCATCGACACCGGGAATCCCCCGGCTGAACATCATTTCCAGTCCCCGACTGGCGGCGCGCCCCATGGCGTCTGCTGCAGTCCGGGTCTCGGGAGGGGGATCCCGGAGAATGCCCCGCACCTGGCCGGTGCGGGCATTGCGAAAGATGGCCATTGGTTCGTTGCTGTCCGGGTCGAGGGTCGCCGAACCTCCGGGGCCGGTGAGCGTGACGCTCGCGAGTTTGCCTTCCCATCCCGGCTGCGCCGGCAGAACGAACGCGAAGGACGAACTCCCGTCGCCATCGGCTGTCTCGGGCATCGCGAAGCTGAATGAAAAGAGCTGGACGCCGTCGGCGGTACGTCCCGCGATCCGGTGCTCGCCGGCGGAATCGGGAAGGAGGGCCGGGGAGTCGACCACGAAAGCCGGTTCCAGACGCGGCTCGCCTTCGGCATTGACGCCACCCCACAACAGGAGCGATCGGCTGGCTGCCGTCGTTGGCCGGCTCTCGTCGAACAGCCGATACCGCAGCGCATTGGCGAACTGGTAGTCGCTGATCCACGTGGGGCTGCAATAGGCCATCAGGTCCGGCGTGGAAGGAGACACGAGCCGGGCGCCGTCGAAGTCGTAGCCCCAGGCTCCGATCACTCCTCCCGCGTATGGATACGACGGATCGGTGCCCGGCGTGCGGGCGCATGGGGAGTGTTGAAGGTTCAGGTTGTGGCCGAGTTCATGGGCCATGGTACCCCTGGAAGGCCGCGAGAAGCTCACCCGACCAGGCAGGAATGCCACGCCGCCGGCTCCGGTCACGGGCCCCGCCATCATACCCATGTAGTGGCCCGTACCCCCTTCGATCGTCCGGATCGCGTTTGTCTCGTCGCGAATGACGAAGGCACTGTTGCTCGAACTGAGCACAGGCTTGTGCGCCGTCACCGCCAGGTCGCCGACGGGAAGCAGCGTGCGCGTGACCCCGAGCATCTCGTGGTTCCCGGGATCGGCGGCCATCGCCGCGATCAGTTCCACGATCGACGAATCGGGATCCTGGCTCCAGAGGAAGGGGATCAGCGTCAGGTCGAAAACGGGCATCGCGCGCACGTCCACCACAAGCCGTCCAGTCTCCGGGATGCGCTCGGCGACTCCCAGTGCAGGGTCCAATGTCCCGTCCGGGTCCACCTCGATCACCATCTCCAGCCCGGGCTGCACAACGTGCCCCGGTATCACCGCGTTGGCCGACTTCGAGAGCTTGCTCTCGTCCACTCCGGTCGGGATCGGCGCAGCCTTGCCCGGGATCTCCTCGACATGGGTTTCGCGGCCGTCGACGTAGAATCGGGCCCGGACCGCCGGTAAGCCCGTGTCAGTGGTCTGCCGGGCCGTCGGAAACACGCGCAGCAGCGTTCGCTCGCCCGCGACCAGCGGGACGGGAAACTCCCGCGACTGGACGGCTTGGGTCAGATAGGCCGTCGGCGGGTCAGCCTCGGTACACCGGTTGATCCGGCGCTTGTGGATACGCTCAAGCCAAAGCAGAAAGTCGGCGTCGGTCGGCGCGCACAGGTCGGTGCCTGCAGTCTGTAGCACCTCCAGCCGGCCCAGGGCAGTCAGCGTCGTTGGAAGCGGGCCGGACATCCCGACGTTGTTTGTGAGCGATAGCTCCCGCAGGCTCGACATTCGACCGAGGTCGGGGTGTACGGAGCCCGACAGGTTGTTGTTGCTCAGGTGCAGTTCCTCCACCACCGACAAGTTGCCGAGCTCGGGCGGGATCGTACCGGAAAGGGCGTTGTCTTCGAGATATAGCCATCTCAAGTTGCTGAGGCTGCCGAGTTCGCGCGGGATTGCACCGGAAAGCGCGTTGTCGGACAGGGAAAGGAGCTCCAAGGCGGTCAGGCCGTCGAACTGCCGCGGGATAGAGCCCGTCAGTTCGTTACCCCAGAGATTGATACGTTCGAGGTGACCGAGCCGACCCAGCTCCGCAGGTATGCCGCCTGTGAGCCGGTTGTCGAAGAGGGACAGGCTGGTCAGGTTGGCGAGGTTCCCCAGTTCCGGCGGAATCGGGCCGGTGAGGGAATTCCCTGAAACAAAAAGTATCTCCACGCCGGCGAGGCTACCGAGTTCCGGCGGAATCGGACCGGACAGCTCGTTGAAGGACAGCCTCAGGCTTCTCAGGTTGGTCAGGCTGGCGAGTTCGGGCGGGATCGGACCAGTGAGGTGGTTAAAGGAGAGTCCCAGCCTGGAAAGGCCGGTCAGGCCGCCGAGTTCCGGCGGGATCGGGCCGGTGAGACCATTACGTTCGAGACTCACTATGCGAACCCGTCCCTGGTGATCCGTCCAGACCCCGTCCCATTGGCCGACCGGCGTATCGGTCAGCCAGTTCTCGTTATCGGTCCAGTTCGGGCCATCAGTCGCGTCGTACAGCGCCTCCAGGATCTCGCGGTCCGACAGCGGCGCGCAATCAATGCCTGTCCCTTCGTGGGAGGGGATCGCGTTCAGCCACTCGCGGAAGGACGCATCGACCGGGGCACAAAGACTCGTTCCGGAATAGTGAAGCGCTCGGAGGGCGAAGTAGGTCAGCGAGAGCGGGAGGCGGCCGGAAAGGCCCGTGTTGCCGGAAACCTTCAGTTCGGTCATGTGGGTCATTCCACCCAAACCGGGCGGGAGCCGCCCGGCTAGTGCATTATGGCTGACATCGAGTATCGTCACCCGACCCAGGGAATCGGCCGTGACTCCGTACCAGTCCTCTACCGCACCGTCGCCAGTCCAGCCATCAGATTCGATCCAGGCACCGCCGCCGGTCGCTTCGTGCAGCTGCCTCAACGCACTGATATCCGCTGCATTGCACATACCCTCCAACTCGTCGTCCACATCTGCGATTTCCCGCAGCCATGTGATGAATGCCGATGTCCCCGGAACGCAAACACCCTCGTTGTCCCCAAGGAAATGGAAGGTCGAGAGCGCGTGAAGCTGCAGGAAGCTTTGCGGGATGGGGCCGGTGAGAGCGTTCCAGGCGATGTCAAGCCATCGCAGATTGCCCAAGTTGCCGAGTTGGGGCGGGATGGGGCCGGTGAGAGCGTTTCTTCTGAGCAGCAGCTGCCGCAAGTTCGCAAGGTTGCCCAGCTCGGGCGGGATCCGGCCGCGCAGGGCGTTTCCACCGATGCGCAGCCCCTCCAGGTTGCCGAGGTTGCCCAGTTCGGGCGGGATGGGACCGGTTAGGCTGTTTTCACGGAGGTCAAGGAATCGCAAGTTCCCGAGGTTGCCGAGTTCGGGCGGGATGGGGCCGGTTAGGCCGTTGGCATAGAGTTGCAGCGTTTGCAGGTTGCCGAGGTTGCCGAGCTCCGGCGGAATCTCGCCGGTCAGGCCGTGGAGGATCTCTGCCCCCGCTTCCTGATCCCAGCGGCCTTGAAGTTCCAGCGCGACTACTCGG
This sequence comes from Gammaproteobacteria bacterium, assembly GCA_028820325.1. Taxonomy (GTDB): domain Bacteria; phylum Gemmatimonadota; class Gemmatimonadetes; order Longimicrobiales; family Gaopeijiaceae; genus BD2-11. Next base: position 14,946 of record JAPPJO010000135.1, read on the forward strand.
CCGGAACCATCGGTTTCCACCCCGTACCATTCTCCCAGCGCCGCGTCGGTGAGCCAATTGGTGTTGTCGATCCAGTTCGGGCCGTCGGTCGCCTCGTAAAGCGCCACCAGGGCGGCTCGGTCCGGGTTCTCCACCGTGACCTCCGCCACGCCCGAGGCGTCGCCCGCCGTCGCCCGGATCCTGGCCGTCCCTTCGGCGACCCCCTCTACCAGGCCCGTGTCGTCCACGCGGGCGACCCCGGCGTTGCTCGAGGACCAGGAGAACGCTGAACCCTCCACGCGGTGGCGGTTCTCGTCGAACGCCTCCGCCGTGAGCTGCAGCGTGCCACCCGGTGCGATCGTGCCCTCGGCCGGCGAGACCAACACCGAGCCCGCAGATTGCGTCACCGTCACTACGACGGCGTCCGACACGTCGCCCGCCACCGCAGTCACCGTCGTGGTCCCCCGGCCCGCAGCCGTTGCCAGGCCCGCGGAGTCCACCCCCACCACGAGCGTGTCGCCGCTCGACCAGGAAACGAAGGGTTCGGCCATCACGCGCCCCGCCTGGTCCCGCACCTCGGCCGCCAGTTGCTCCGTCTGCCGCAGCGCCGTGAACCGAACCGTGTCCGCGCCTACCGCAATCGCTGTCGGCAGCGGGGACACCACCGTCAGTTCGGTTCCGCCCGTCACTTGCGATGCAGTGGCCGTCACAGTGGCTTCACCCTCGGCGAGGGACTCGACCAGCCCCGAGTCGTCCACCCGGGCCACGAGCGTGTCGCTCGACGACCAGGAGAACTCCGTCACCGCCGCTACGCCGTGACCGTTCGCGTCGGTTGCCTCGGCCACCAGGTGCACGGTGTCCCCGAAGGCCACCAGCGTGTCCGCAGCGGGCGACACGGCGACCGCGCTCACCACCTGGGCCACGGTGACCGCCGCCGTCCCCGCTACCGAGCCCGCGGTCGCGGTGATCGTTGCACTCCCGTTCGCCGCCGCCGTGACCACCCCGGAGGCGTCCACGGTTGCGACCGAGGCGTTGCTGCTCGTCCACGCGACCGCAGCCCCCGCCATCACCTGCCCGTTCTGGTCTCGCACCTCGGCGGTGAACCGGGCCGTCTCACCAAGGGCACTCAATGCGGTGGACCCCGGGTTGACCGTAACGGTGGTGGCCACGGGGGTCGGAGGAGGAGACGGCTCCACGGCGCCATCGCCGCAGGACAGGACCAGCAAGGCGATCCCGACGACGGCCATGGCGGGGATCTTGAAGCCTGAGATCAAACGCTTCCGTGTTGTTGCTGTCATACGCCGATGCTATATGCGATTAAACAGCGATCTACTGGTCAGGAGACATAAGAGTATCGGGATCGGCGAGCGTCCTGCAAATGTCCGTCCGAGAGATGACGGACATGAAATGGCGTAATCGCGGGTCGCGTTGGCCAGGTTGCGTCTTGGCTGTCCCCGGGTTTGTGGGCGTGGACGCACCGGCCACAGCATCTTGACAGAGTTAGATGCAGTTAGACAGGTTTTGTCCTTAGATACATCTAACTCGTGCTAACTCTTTCTAAGAGATTCGATGGATCCGATCGCCAACCCGTTCGCACCCGGGGCGGGATCTCGGCCTCCGGCCTTGGCCGGCCGCAACGAATTGCTTACGTCCGCGAACATCGCGCTACGACGAATCCAGGCTGGCCGACACGCGAAGGGCATGATGCTTCTCGGCCTCCGAGGCGTAGGCAAAACCGTCCTCCTCGTCCGCATCGGAGAACTTGCGGAAGCCGCGGGGTACGTGACCGCCCTGATCGAGGCTCCGGAGGAGCGTCGTCTGGCGGCGCTCCTCGTCCCCAAACTCGGCCGACTCCTTTATCAACTCAGCGGTCGCGAGAAGGCCCGGGTCCTTGGTAACCGAGCCCTTGGCGCTCTCCGCAATTTCGCCAGCGCTTTCAAGGTCTCCTACGCAGAGTTTGAGGTAGGCGTGATGCCAGAGCCGGGCCTGGCCGCTTCCGGCGATCTTGAGACCGACCTTACGGATCTCCTGGTCGCGGTCGGAGAAGCAGCCAGAGCCGCCGACAAACCGGCGGCCCTCCTGGTGGATGAGGTCCAATACCTGTCAGACGAAGACTTGAGTGCACTCATCGTCGCGCTGCACCGAATTAGCCAAACGGGATTACCCCTGATCATGTTCGGCGCTGGTCTGCCGCAGCTCGCAGCGGCATCTGGCGAGGCCAAGAGCTACGCGGAACGTCTATTCGATTTCCCGGAGGTTGGTCCACTCGACGAAAACGCCATAGAAGAGGCCATTCGAGGGCCAATCGAGGAGGCGGGAGCCGAAGTCGCAGACGACGCGCTGTCACAGATCAGTGATCAGACCGAAGGTTATCCGTATTTTCTTCAGGAGTGGGGAGCGCATTGCTGGAACGTCGCTTCCGAATCACCGGTGACTCTCGATGATGTTGAGTCCGCCAGGGAAAGGGTAATGGCTGGTCTGGACGCAAGCTTCTTCCGCGTTCGCTTCGACCGCCTCACGCCCAGGGAGCAGGAGTACCTCAGAGCAATGGCGCAACTAGGCCCAGGTCCACACCGCTCAGGGGAAGTAGCGGCAGAGCTGGGGGTTGCGGTTACGTCGGCAGGACCAATCCGCACGGGCCTGATCCGGAAAGGGATGATCTGGAGCCCTGCCCACGGAGAAACGGCGTTCACCGTTCCCATGTTTGATCAATACATGTTGCGCGCGATGCCCGACTGGCGACCGGCAGAGCGGTGACCACAACTGCCGGACACCCGGCGGAGGCACCCATGACGGACAAGCTGATGACCGCGACACGAATTTGTCGGAGCCTCTGGCTGCCTGCTGTCCTTGCCGTCGCCACACTCTTCCCCGCTCCGGCCATCTCCCAGGTCCCCGCAGAGACGGAAGCCCGCCTCCGTTCCATCTTCGAGGCGAGAGACTTTGACGCCCGGCCGTTCCAGGCGACCTGGCTACCCGATGGATCCGCATATACGACCCTGGAGACCCCCTCGGGCGCGTTGCAGCCGGAGTTGATCGCATACGATGCCGCCAGCGGCAGCCGGACAGTCCTCGCCTCGCTCTCCCAGCTCACGCCCGCCGGTCGCTCGGAGCCCTTGAGCATCTCCGGCTACCAGTTCGCCCCGGACGGCACCTGGGCGCTCCTCGAGACCGACACCGACGGCTTCTGGATGCTCGAACCCGCCACCTCCACGCTGAAGAGGGTGGAGGCGGGCCCCGGAAGCACCGTCTCCCCGGAAGGAGGCCGCATCCTCTTCAGCCGTGACGGCGATCTTCACGTTTACGACCTCGCGGCCGCTCAAACGACCCGCCTGACCCACACCACCGCCGAATCGGTCTCCAACGGCCGCGCCGCATGGAGCCCCGACGGCAACCGTGTCGCCTTCGTCCAGTCCGACGCCTCCGGGGTGCGGATACGCTCCATGCTCGTCCCCACCGACCCCTCGTATCCGGAGCTCCGGCAGGTCCGGTTCGCGAGGGTGGGCGAGACCATCGCCAGGCTCCGGGTGGGCGTGGTGGACGCCGAGGGCACGGAAGTCCGCTGGATCTCCATCCCTTCCCCGACCGAGGGCTTCTATCTCGGGCAGGTGAGCTGGGCCGGGAACTCCGAGGAGCTGCTGGTGGAGCAGTTCAGCCGGTTTCGGGACGAACGGGGCTTCTTCATCGCCAACGTGAGCACGGGTGAGGTCAGCCGGATCTACCACGAGTCCGATCCGGCCTGGGTCATCGCCAGCTATCGCCTGAACGCCGGCCTGGAGTGGATCCGGGGGGGCGACTCCTTCCTCTTCCTGACCGAAAAGGACGGGTGGCGCCACTCCTGGGTCTATTCGCGCGACGGGCGCGAGGAGCGGCTCCTGACCCCGGGGCCCGGCGACGTCATGGAGCGCGGGCCGGTTGCCGGCGGGGAGGCCGATGGGGGAGATGGCTGGTTCTACTTCTTCGCCTCGCCCGACAACGCCACCCAGCGCTACCTCTACCGTGTCCGCCTGGACGGCGCCGAAGAGCCCGAGCGGGTCACGCCCCCGGACCAGCCGGGAACCCACTTCTACGACTTCTCTCCCGACCTTCGGTGGGCCTTTCACACATATTCCACATTCGATACTCCCCCGGTCACCGCCCTGATCAGCCTCCCGGACCACCGCGTCGTGCGGGTTCTGGAGGACAACGACGAACTCCGGCGCCGGGCCGAGGCCACGATCTCCCGCCCCACGGAGTTTCTGGAGCTGGATATCGGGGACGGCGTGGTGATGGACGCGTGGATGATCAAGCCGCGGGACTTCGACCCCGGCGCGAAATACCCGGTGTTCATCTACGTCTACGGGGAACCGCACGGCCAGACAGTCCTCGACCAGTGGTCGACCCGGAACAACTACCACCGCGCCATCGCGGACCTCGGATACCTGGTCGTGTCGATCGAGAACCGGGGCACACCGGCGCCGAAGGGTGCGGCGTGGCGGAGGGCGCCCTTTCCGACGATCGGCGTACAGTCGACGGAGGACCATGCGGCGGGAGTCCGGGAACTCGGCAGGATGCTCCCCTGGGTCGATGTGTCCAGGGTGGGGATCTGGGGCTGGAGCGGCGGCGGGTCGAACACCCTCAATTCGCTGTTTCGCAAGCCCGATGTCTACCACGTGGGGATTGCCGTGGTCCCCAAACCCCAGCCGCACCTCTACAACGCATGGTTCCAGGAGATCTACATGGAAACCCTGGAAACCAACCCGGACGGCTACCGCGTCTCCGCGCCCATCAACTACGCGGAAGGGCTGGAGGGCGACCTGCTCATCATTCACGGAACCGGCGAAACCAACACGCACCTGGAGATCGTCGAGGGATTGGTGGACCGGCTCGTGGAACTCGGGAAGACCTTCGACTACTTCACCTACCCCAACCGGAACCACGGACTGTCGGAAGGGGAGGGGACGGCGGTCCATGTTCGCATGCTCATGGTGCGATATCTGCTGGAGCACCTGCCGGCGGGGCCGAAGTAGGGGGGGACCGCGGCGGACCGCGTCAGTAGTGCACGAGAGCCGGTATCAGCAACCAGCACGTTGACACAAGTTGATCGGCTGCGGTAAAATCCGTCCTTGGAAAAACAAGGCCCCTACGCCACGTCCCTGATCCAAAGCGGGTGTTCTCCGCTACGTGGTGTGGGGGCCGAAGTCTGTCCTGAGGACTCGGGCCAGGAGGATCGATTTCGTGGTCGAACGCGTGGCGGTGCTTCTGGATGACTGACAAGCTGACGTCACTGGTGGGCGATGAAACTGACGATTGTGGTTCATGAGGCCGCAGAAGGCGGCTACTGGGCGGAGGTGCCTGCTATTGCCGGGTGCGTTTCCCAAGGCGAGTCGCTCGGCGAACTACTGGAGAACATTCGGGAGGCGATCGAAGGATGCCTGTCCGTAAACTTCAGAGGCACCTGATGAAGATCGTCAAGCCACGAAGGAAGCCATGACCGATGAGAAAACCAGTCCGAAGTCTGCCGGTGCCGTGAACAGCGGGATCGGGCAAAGATCGGTCCGTTACGGATCGCGGTCCGTCTCATCAGGAAGCCGCCAACTACGAGCACGAGGCGCTCTGGCTGACGCTGTACCGGGAGGACATCTGCGCCGACATTCTGCCCGTAGGCACCACGAGCGGAGAGACGCTCGCCTACTCCACAACCTCATACCGACCGGGCAGGTTGGCGGGACCGTGAAGTACTTCAGCTTGGTGACGGAGTAGCCGGCCGGAAGCAATTGGTACGCCAACCTGACGAGGTCGAGCCACTTGAACGGCGTTCCCTTGAGGGCACCGTAGTACAAGTTGAAGCCGTCAACATAGACCCGAGTCCGCATGGGCGACTCCTAATAAAGCAAGGGCCACTCCAGATGGAGCAGCCCTTGAGCCGACAGCACGCTGCCGGCGGGTATCTACGCCAATCTACAACGCCTTGCTCGGGCCCTCAAGACCGACGCAGGACAGCTTCGGACGGCCTTGGAAAGCCGCCCGAGAACTCGCAGCTCGTGCGATACCTGAGCCCGGGGCGAGGCATGGGATCGTCGGTGCCGTCGCGAGCGAAGCCCTTGCCCGCGGACAGCGAGAGCGGCAGGCGCTGACTGCGGCAGCATTCCTCGTCCGATTGCCGTACCGTTCAGTATCATATACACTGACAGTGTTTACATATGCATTACTGGACCGTACAGGAGCCACAAATGCCTTCTTACATCCGCGGGACCCTGCCGCTTCCGGTCCGACGCATCCTCAAGAAGCTCGGCAGCGACATCCGGGACGCCCGGCTGCGCCGCCGCATCCGCGCATCGACGATGGCCGAGCGCGCGCTGATCAGCCGCACGACGCTGTACAAGATCGAACAGGGTGAGGCGGGCGTCTCCATGGGCATGTACGCCACGGTCCTGTTCGTGCTGGGCATGCACGACGGCATTTCGGAACTGGCCGACCGGACCCGCGACGGGATCGGGCTCGATTTGCTGGAAGAGCGCCTGCCTCAGCGAGTACGTATGCCCTCGGCCGCGCGACCGAAGGGCGTCACGCGTTCCCCGGGCGCCGACGACCAGGGCCCGGGATGATGGACACCCCCGTCCTGGTTCACGTCGATCTGCGGGGCGCCCGCATACGCGTTGGCCGGCTGTGGATACGCGTTCGCGGCGGCCGCGAGAGCGCGTCGTTCGAATACGACGCGGCGTGGACGGACCATCCCCTGCGCTTTGCCCTCGAGCCCGCGCTGACCGTTGGACCGGGCCCGTACCACACTCGCGGGAGACTCTTCGGATCCATCGGCGATTCGGCGCCGGACCGCTGGGGCCGGGTTCTCCTCCGGCGCGCCGAAGTCAGGCAGGCGAGGTCGGAGGGGCGCGCACCCCGGACTCTGTTCGAATCCGATTTCCTACTTCGCGTCGACGACGAAGTCCGCCTGGGCGCGCTCAGATTCTCGACGCGGGAAGAGGGGCCGTTTCTCGCCGAAGCGGGCGCGGTGCGCGTTCCTCCGCTGGTCGATCTGCGGCGGCTCATGGCGGCTTCGAGGAGGGTGATCCGCCGGCGCGAAAAGGACGACGATCTTCGCCTGCTGGTCGGTCCCGGGTCCTCCCTCGGCGGCGCACGGCCCAAGGCCGCGGTCACGGACGCCGGCGGCGAGCTGGCGCTGGCCAAGTTCCCGGGCACGGAGGACGACCGGGACATCGTGCTCTGGGAAGGGGTCGCCCTTGCGCTTGCGAAGCGGGCCGGGATTCAGGTCCCCGCATGGCGGATGGAAACCGTTGCCGGAAGGCGAATCCTGATTCTCCGGCGGTTCGACCGCGAGGAAACCCATAGGGTGCCGTTTCTCTCGGCGATGAGCATGCTGGACGCCCGCGACAACGAGCGGCGATCGTATCTCGAGTTGGCCGACGCGCTGCGCAGTCACGGAGCGGCGGCGCGATCAGACCTCGCCGAACTGTGGAGACGCGTCGTCTTCAGCGTCCTCATCTCGAACACCGACGATCATCTGCGGAACCACGGATTCCTCTACGAGATCGGGCAGGGCTGGCGACTCTCACCCGCCTACGATCTGAATCCCGTGCCCACGGACGTGAGCCCCCGGGTTCTCACGACGTACATCGACGAATTCGATGGCACCGCTTCGCTGGACCAGGCGCTGGCCACCGCGGAGTACTACGGCCTGGGCCCGAAGCAGGCGAGAGGGATCGCGGGCGCAGTGGGGAAGGCGGTTGCCGGGTGGCGGGAGGTGGCCGCGCGACTCGGCGCGTCCAGGCGGGAAAGCGATCGCATGGAGTCGGCATTGGAGCACGATGATCTTGTGCGGGCTCGGCGGCTTGGCGCGTAACGCCGACACGGGCGTCCTGGGGTGCGGAGATGCGGAGACACGCGCGAGTCAGCTATCGTTAGATCTGACACCCGGCGGGAGGCAATCATGACGGACAAGCTGATCGACAGGAACCCAGACATCCTGGGTGGAACGCCGGTGTTCAACGGCACGCGCGTCCCGGTGAGGATACTGATGGAGCATCTTGAAGCGGGCGACCGGCTCGACGAGTTCCTCGACGACTACCCGACCGTCACGAGAGAGCAGGCGGTCCAGTTGCTTGAGCGCGCCACGATGGCACTGGTCGGCGATGAAAGTACTGCTTGACGAATCCACGCCGAGGCGGCTCGCATCGTCGTTTCCGGGTTCGTTCGAGATTCGCACTGTGCAGCGGATGGGTTGGGCCGGTTGCGGGAACGGAGAGCTGCTGCGCCTCGCGGCCAATCATGGATTCGACTCCCTCATCACGGTCGATCAAGGGTTCGAGTACCAACAGAATGTTGCCGACCTCCCGATCCCGGTGGTCATCATGATCGCCCGGCGCACGCGGTTGCAGGAACTGAGACCTCTCGTCGCAGACGTAATCGCGGTTCTCTCTGGCGATCTCGAGCGCCGAATCTACCGCGTGGTGGCCTGACCGCTCACCGGATAGGCGCTTAGCGGCCGGGCGAAGGCTGCCGCGGCGATGAGCCATCGGGTCGCGCCGGTCGTGCGGCCGGCGTGATCTGAGACTGTTTCAGCTTCGTCCGTTCCCGCACCTCGCCTCGGGTAACCGGGGCGTGAACGATGGCGGGACCTTCACCCTTCGCGTGGGCCAAGGCTTCGTTCAGGGACTGGATCAGGTCTTCTCCGAACGTAGTCATCGCTTCTCCTTTCTCGAGCTATCGATGGCACTCGACGAGTGTGGCCACCGGGCTTGCCGCCTTGAACCGGCGCGTCGAAGATACGTCAAGCCACGGAGGAAACCATGACCGATGAGAAAACCAGTCCGAAGTTGACCAGACTGGTGGCTACGGTCGCGGCCGCTCTGGTCTTCGCGTGCTCCGACCCGGTTGAGGTACAGCACGGGACGCTCACGATCGATCTGCGCAGGGGCGGGAGCTTCGTCTGGCCGCGGGGTGGCGACACGCGCATTACGATTTTGAATGAACTCGACGATCAGCGCGGGTTCGCGGGCTTCGAGCTCGATATCGCCGGCACGACCTTCACCGCACGCAACTTCACCACCGACTCGTCTCCGCGCTTCAACGTGCCCGACACCGGGCGCATGGCCTTCACGGTCCGGCTGGTGCAGGACGGCCGGATCGTCGCCGGGGGATCCGAGGGGTGGATGCTCGAACCCGAGGCCGAGTGGCGGCTGGAAGTCAACCGGGCACCCTACCCGCCGTCGGAGGGCTTCAACGGGTTCGGCGACCCCCATCCGCAGTGCAGCTGGTTCTGGTGCTGGGAGAACTGGCGCTTCCCCATCGCGGAGGAAGCCGCCAACTACGAGCACGAGGCGCTCTGGCTCACGCTGTACCGGGAGGACATCTGCGCCGACATCTGCCCGTAGCCAGCACGAGAGGAGAGACGCTCGTGCTACTCCACAACCTCATACCGCCCCGGCAGGTTGCCAGGAGCGTATCCCAGCTTTGGATCCTCCATGCGCGCCAGCACGCTCGTATGGATGCGCGCGCCTTCCGGGATGGTCCGCGGCGCCGGCCGCCACAGCCGCCAGAAGCCGGCTCTGGAGACGTGGAGGCGGCCTGCGGGATCGGGTGAGAGCCCGGCACGCCAGTCCGGTCTCAGGCGGAGGCCCCGGGCCTCGGCCCTGTTCAGCATCCATTCCAGTGCGATGTCGGAGAGGCCGGCATCGGTGTACCAGCCGCCGACATCGGAGTGGACGCCGGCGAACCAGACCTGCTCGATCGTCTGGTGATCGGCCCTGGCGTCCTCGCTCCACATGTTGGCCGGGAACTTCTTGCGCTGTTCGTCGATGGAGACCGCGTGGTAGCCGTACTTCACGTCGTGGTTCAGCGTTGAATCGAAGAACTTCCGGCCCCAGAACCAGCCCATCGAGGCGACCGTGTCCCACACGCCGATGAGGTGCGGGCGGCAGTCGTGGCAATAGGTCCGCTTGAACCCGGGCGCCATCGCGTGACGCGCGCGGTCGTTGTAGATCCTGGACGCGTACGGCACCAGGTTGAGGCTGCCCCTCTGCAGCAGGCCGCAAAGGTTGAGCATCCCGGCCAGCGCGCGCACGGTGAACGCGCCGCGGCTGAAGCCGAACAGATACAGCCTGTCACCCGGCTGGTACCGGTCCATGAGAAACCGGTAGGCATCCTCGATGTTCTGCTGGAGCCCGGCGCCGAACGCCTTCCCCAGCGTCCGGCCCACCCGCCGTCCGAGCGTCCTGCCGAGAAAGCTGAAGGTGCCGACGCCCGGATCGTAGAAGGCGGCCTGGTCCCGGTCGCGAACGATCGCCTCGTACAGCTTCACGACGTTGGTGTTGTTCGAGCCGTACTCGTTGCCCGTGCCGTCACAGCACACGACGATGTTCTTCGCCATGGGTGCATCCCGTTGCCGATGGTTGCCGTCGAGAGTCGAGTTCCGCCACAAGTCTGGCAGGGACGGCCTCTCTCCGCGAGACTCCGATGCCAAGACCGTGGAAGTCCATCATCGAAAGGAGGCAGCGTGCAACGCGTTCAGGGATTCGGCGGGTTCTTCTTCCGGGCAAAGGACCCGGAAGGACTTGCGAAATGGTATCACGATCACCTGGGCATCAATCCCGCCCCGAAGAACATGGAGATGCCGCCCTGGGTGACCGAGTCCGGGGTCACCGTCTTCGGACCTTTCGCCGCCGACACGGACTACTTCGCAGCGGACAAGACATTCATGCTGAACTTCCGCGTGACCGATCTGGACGCGATGATCGCACAACTGAAGTCCGCGGACATCGAGGTCAGCCACGAAAGCGAGATGGAGGGCATCGGCCGCTTCGCGCGGATACACGACCCTGAGGGGAACGCGATTGAGCTTTGGGAGCCGGTGGGGTGAGAGGGGCCGAGGATGGAAACCGAGGTAGAACGGCTGGCGGATGGCGAACCAGGACGACTACGTGAACGACGACGACAACGGCTAGATCGAGACCACTACCATGACTCATCCGCTCAACACGATTCTGTATGGCCCTCCGGGCACTGGAAAGACCTACGCTACGTTTCGGCGCTGCGTCGAGATCTGCGATCAACCGGGAGAAGGGCTAACGCCCGCAAGAATCCATGCGCGCTACAGCGAACTCGTTGAAGAAGGACGCGTCGAATTCATCACCTTCCATCAGTCCTACGGCTACGAGGAGTTCGTCGAAGGCTTGAGGCCCGAGACGGAGGGGGATGGAGGTGGGTTTCGGCTCGCAGTGCGGGACGGTGTCCTCAAGCGCATCTCCAAGAGGGCGCGGTCGGCTCCCTCAGCCCAGCGGGGGAAGCGCCGGTTCTTCAAGGTTGCACTGAATGACCCAGAGGTCTTACAGGAGTGTATGGAGGACGGGTGCGTGAGATGCGAGTGGCCTGGCGACGAGGATTGGTCCAGTCCCACTTATGACGAATTCGGTACCGTGATGAATCGTATCGGGGAGCGCTGGGGGAAAGATGCGCGGCGCTGGCACGCCGCCAGTAGTACTGAGCAATTCCGCTCACTAATGAGCCAAGGCGACATCGTTGTGGTGCCGGAGGGAAACCAGAGATACCGGGCCGTGGGCGAGGTTGTCGGCGACTATAGCTACGATCCGCGATCCTCTGGTCATCCTTGGCCCCACCGGCGCGCGGTCCACTGGCACCGGGAGGCGGTGGCGAACGCACGACCGGTGGAGGATTTTCAAGATCGCTACTTCGCTTCACACCCCATCCACTGGATGTCCCCCGACCGACCGGAGGCATTGCTCAAGTACCTGGGCAAGAAGTCGAATCCGCAGTCCTACGTGCTCGTAATCGACGAGATCAATCGGGCCAACGTCGCCAAGGTGCTGGGCGAATTGATTACACTGCTAGAAGAGGACAAGAGAGAAGGAGCCGAAAACGAATTGGCAGTGACACTGCCGCATTCCAACGAACCCTTCACGCTGCCCTCGAACCTCCATTTGCTTGGGACCATGAACACGGCGGATCGATCCATCGCACTGCTCGACACGGCACTCCGGCGCCGTTTCGTGTTCGAGGAGATCACCCCCGACCCGTCCCTGTTGGAAGAGGCCGGGAAGGACACGGGAGTCGATCTCCCGGCAGTTCTTCAAGCCATGAACGAGCGGCTGGAATGGCTCAGGGGCCGGGACCACCTGATCGGCCATGCTTGGTTCCGCGCAACAGAGTCGAGAGAGGCCGTGGATGAGGTCATGCGGCGCAAGGTGATTCCGCTGATCGCCGAGTACTTCTACGACGACTGGGAAAAGGTGCAGGCGGTACTGGGTGGCACGGACGCCTTCGTTCAGCGCGAGAAACTGGAGCCGCCGCCGGGTCTCGAGGGCGAGAGCGAGACGCGGTACCGGTGGACCGTGCGGGACCCGTTCCCTGAGGATGCCTACGAAGCACTAGTTGCCGGTAGGGGGCCTTGAAGCAGTCAAGACTGCTCACGTGCAGGGAGTGGCGCGAACTCCCTGTGGACGATATTACGCCCGCGGATGTCAGTAGGCTACATCGCACCGCGACCCGTGCGGCACGGCACCTCGGGCTCCCGGAAGACGCCGTCCTGAAGCGCACCGAAAAGGGGTTGAGGGCTCAACAGGTTGTCGGGATCTTGGCTGTCCCGGGAACAACCGTCGAGATCTTGCCCAAGGTGGACGACGAAGATGGCGCCGTGCGGGCAGCTCTGGTGCAGATGTTGGCGGTAGCTCTGGACCTCAAGGTGGCCTACGGCGACCTCACCGCCATGGACACGCAACGGCACAATCTGCTGGAACGGCTGATTCAACTCTTCGCGCGGCGTCTGCTCGGGGCGGTCCGGCGAGGCCTGCCCCGGCGCTATGTCCGGCATGAGGAGGACTTGGCCGTGTTGCGCGGCACGCTGAACGTCAAGCGACAGTTCACATCGCTTCTAGTTCGTCCGGACCTAGTCGCTTCCCGGTTCGACGAGCTGTCTGAGGACACGCCGCTGAATCGAGTGTGCAAGGCCGCCGTGACAAGGCTCGCAGGGGTCACTTGCTTGCTGGAGAATCACAGACGGCTCGTGGAGTTGCTTGCCCGCTTGGACAACGTGGCGAACTCGGCGTCGCCTCTTGAGGAGCCGGTCTCTCTGGATCGCACCAACACCGCGTTCCATGACGTCTATCGCCTCGCCAAGCTGTTTCTGAAAGGCGACTGGCAAGACACGGCGAGCGGGAGGGCATCGGGCTTGGCGCTCCTGTTCCCCATGAACGACCTGTTCGAGGAGTTCGTGGGCAAATCGCTCCAGAAGGCCTTGGGGGCCAACCGGGTGCGGTTGCAGGACCAGAGTCGGAGAGCCCTGAATCCGCAAACCAGCGGGCCTCGCTATCCCTTGCGCCCGGACATGGTGGTGGTTGACTTACAGAACCGGCCAGTGGTTCTCGACACGAAATGGAAGCGCCTTGGACCGAGGGATGGGCCGAGCAGGGTCGACGTGTATCAGATGCTCGTGTATGGCCAGGCTTTCGGAGCGGAGCGCGTCATTCTCATATACCCTTGGCATGAGAAGATCGGTACAGAGGGAATCCATCGACGCTGGACGGTAACCGGGGCCGGATACGGTTTCGAGGTCGCAACGGTGAATGTCGGGCGGCCGGGCGAAGTGCAGCGAAGTTTGCGCGGACTGTTCACATGATCGCAAGCGCATTGAGTCGCCGACGCAAGGAGGACTGCCATGTTCTTGTCGGTATTTTCGGCGAACCCTAGGTTGGAATGAGGAGCAGGAGGGCTTTGACTTGACACAGGTGACTACTGGAAACGTGCGGGAAGTCTGGCTGGTGATGGACGAGAACGGAGCGATCGCGGGGGCGATGGCCGACCGAGATCTTGCGTTTCAATTTCTCAAGGCGATCAATGGGGGGCGGATACAGCGGTTCGGTGATCCATCTCTCCGCGGCACCCTCTTGGGGATGACGAGAATGATCAAGGACGCTAGGAGAACCCGGTCGCAAGATAGGGGGTGGTCCAACGAATACGATTGTTGGCGTTGCGCACGTCGAATCCGCAGCCATGAGTACCACCACCGACTCTCCAACACAATTCGGTTGTGCGAGTCCTGCTACGAGCACTTCAAGAAACGGTAGTGCAGCAGCTGGTGCGAGAACGGATCGTCGCATGTTCTGGACGGCTGCCCCCACCTTAGCTTTGTCCTGCGGGTAGCGTGGCCGGGCGGGCAACACCGCCGTCCCGTAGTGACCGCCAAGTCGTGGTACGTCCGGTTGACGACTGGCTCGTAGCGGCTTGCCCGCCGTCCGCCGCCTTCTCGTTGTCGAGGATGACGAGCGGCGGCACGCCGCCGCAGTATTCGAACATCCGCACGTGCGACGGCGTCTAGTCCGGCAGCGACCGGGTCAGCGTCACATCAACGAACGTGTGGTTCAACGCCGCCAGCACCGCGACGAACACCTTGGCTTCATGAATCTCGCCGGTCCGCCGGTCCGTTACCTTGACCGTCCGGCCCGCGTAGTCCATGACCGTCTTCTCGCTAGCCCGGCACACTTGGCGCAGCACTCGAGGCGTCTGCGCCACTGGACACTTTGCGTAGGAATCGGTGGTCGACATGCATCGAAATCAGTAACCCATTGATTTTAAAGGCCTTCGGTGGCCTTCGGCGGTCGTTGAAGGTCATTCTGAACCAACTGTGTCGGCCCCCTAGTAGCACTAGAGCGCCGTCCGGGTCGTTCTTAGCCACCAAGTCGCGGACACCTTGAGCGGATGATTCACAAGTTCCGAGGCTAACTGGCGGTCGCAGCGAACTCCGGTCCGCCTGCGCATGGGTGCCAACCGCGACGCGTCATAGCCCTGGTGCACCAGTTCGCGCGCGAGAGCAAGGCGCGGTTGACGGAAAAGAAGTAACTCCGTAGCATGAACCGCCCGGGAACTCCACCTCCTCCAACTACGTTTGGGACGGCTTGCTTAATGGCTGATCGGTTTTCTAACGCGGAAGGACAGTATCTCGGCTACTCTCTTCAGCTGGGACGTCTGCTAGCGCTTCTTCTGGAAGGCCGAGAGTCAACCGCCGTTGCCCTGGAGCACCTCGGCGATGTGTCGATGGAGTCCGACGGCAGCCTGTCACGGATCGAAGAGCACAAGAGCCGCACTTCACAGGCTAATCCAATCTCGGATCGCGCGGTCGATCTTTGGAAGACTCTCAAGAACTGGATGGATCTGGTCGAGGGAGGCCTAGTTCCGGACGAGATCGAATTCCGCATGCACATCAACCGCAATTTCTCCTCGAATTTCGCCACAAAGTTCCACGAGGCAAGCGACCCTTTGGAGGTCCGAGCCTTGGTCAATAGTGTAGTCGAGTATTTCGAGAAGTCACCGCCGGGAGAGGTTCTTGCCAGATTCGTTGACCCAGTGCTAAAGCAATCACGACGCCACACCCTCCACAAAATCCTTCAGGCCTTTCGACTATCCCACGGATCTGGGAGTTCTAGGGAAGACCTACTCGATCTCCTTCGGCGCACGGTTGTCCCGGAGGAGCACTTGACGGACGTATTGCATTCACTCCTCGGATGGCTCAAGCTCGTGACTGACAGTCAGCTCGAGCAGAATGAAGCAGCGGTAGTGTTTGTCGTGGCTTTCCGTGCCGAGTTGAGGGCGACGGTGCGTAAGCTTGATCGGCAGACGGTGCTGAACAGCTACTCGCTTGCGCCGACGGCGCCTGAGGTGAAAAAAGAGCTCCAGTCGCGCACGTTTGTGCGCCAGCTCGAGCTGGTGGATGAAGCCGACGTCCTGAAACTCCGTGCCGTGCGCGACTTCCTGAAGGCGAGGGCCGACAGGATTCACTGGGCAAATCGATCCTTAGTCCATCGATCGGACTTTGTGGACCTTGAGTCAAGTTTGGAAGCCGTGTGGTCGAGCAAGAGAGCGATCGTGAGTATCCGCGACGATGGTCGACCTGAAGCAGATCAGGGACGATTGCTTCTCCACGAGTGTTTGCAGCACCGTTGTCGATTGCACGGAAGGGAAACACCGTCATATTTTACGGCAGGTTCTTTCCACTCCCTGGCAGATGAACAGACGGTAGGGTGGCATCCCCGATATCTAGAGATCCTAGCCTTACCGTCTGCAGCGGAGGAGACGTGATGGGAGCGCTTGCACGCGATGTCTACGAGGTTCAGAACCCCTCTCTGTGCGCTGTGATGCAGTGGCGTTTCAGCGTAGGCTATCAAGACAATCGTCAAGACGCCGCAGGACCTCCGATTCATCTAGCTTTTCTGATAGCCCCGCTGGTGCTGCATCCCGATAGCGAGAAACTCCTTCTTTCTACGCGGCAGTCGTCGGGTCTACGGTTCTTCGCCCAGAAGTTCAGTAGCCCTTCGGTGAATCAAAGTGACGTCCTGCTCGCCCTCCAGCACCGCACCGAACTATTCCGAGATGTCTCGTTGCGAGGCCTTCAAATAGCAGTGGCGTCTAAGCTAGTAACCGTCCGCACCGAATCCTCTCAGCTTCTGCCCCTATCTAGAACTAAGCCGAGTTTGAGTCGTCCGAGAGCTCGGGCTCTCCTGCGTGCAAGCGAGCGGCTGGGCGGCTGGATGGGCGAACTCACGCTCCAAGAAGTTGCATTCATTCTCAAGGTACGGTTCTGATGAAACTCCAGGTAGAAGCCGTCATCCTCTGGCCTAGGGATACCGAGAGCGCACCGCGCGTGCTGAAGTTCAAACCTGGGCTAGTTAACGTCATCACAGGAGGGTCGAAGACTGGCAAATCGGCTATCATCCCAATCCTCGACTACTGTCTGGGTGCGGACAAGTGCACTATTCCAGTGGGACCGATTCGTGAAGCGTGCAGTTGGTTTGGAGTACTGCTTGTGTCTGAGTACGGACGCCACCTATTGGCCAGACGTGAGCCAGAAAACCAGCAGTCGACGGCGGACATGCACCTGCTAGAAGGAAACGAGGTTTCCATCCCTGATGTCGTCCATCGTAACATCTCGGTTGGTGCAGTCAAAGGATACTTGGATGAACTAGCCGGATTGACAAAACTAGACTTTGATGTCCAGGCGACGGGTTCCGGGTTCAAGGGCAGGCCTAGCTTCCGCGACATGACTGCATTCATCTTCCAGCCGCAAAATGTAGTGGCGAATCCCGCGGTTCTCTTTTATAAGGCCGATTCGTACGCGCATCGTGAGAAGCTAAGGACGATCTTCCCCTATGTTCTTGGGGCGGTGTCACCGGAGATACTAGCAATGCAGCATGAAGTTCGGCGTCTCCAGCTTGACCTGAGTCGTAAGGAACGTGAGTTTCAGGCCCTGCATACGGTCTCAGAGAGATGGCTAGCCGACCTTAGGGCTCGAATGGTAACGGCGCGAGAGCTAGGCTTAATCACCGATCCAATCGCTCCCGATTCATCGCTCGGGCCAATGCTGATGCAACTCCGCTCGGTTGTTGATCGGGGAGCGCCCATGGCGGTTGGCCTCGACACGATTTCTGAAGCTGTCGAGGAGCTTGTTCAAGTTGAGCGCGAGGAAACTCTCGTCTCTGCTAATCTTGCGAACTTAAGAATGCGGTTTACCGAGTTGAGTCGCTTGCGCAACTCGGCGGACGCTTACAAGCAAGCGCTTGAGATCAAGCTGGACAGATTGAGCCTCGCCGACTGGATGGTCTCACATCCCCTTGGGGAAAAGGCCTGTCCCATCTGTGGCGGCACCGATGCGGCCAGCCTAGACGAGGTCGACGCTCTTGCCGACGCGATGAAGGCAGTTGAAAGGGAATTCGAGTCGCTTTCCCGAGCCCCGGCTTCTTTCGGCCGCGAACAAGAGCGAGTCCGAGCGGAGATCGACGTGGCAGTCGAACAGTTGGAGGCATTACAGATTCGGCGCCGAGCTCTCACCGCCCGCTCCGAGCAGATGCGTGAGCGACAGTATACTGAAGACCGAGTATCGCGGTTTCTTGGGAGTCTAGAGCAAGCTCTCAAGACGTACGAGCAACTCGGTGAAGATGGCGCGCTGTCGGAGGAACTAACAGATCTAAGACGACGGTTGGGATATCTTAGGCGTACTATCGGTGATAGCAATGTGCAAAGAGCAACCAGTCGAGCTCTTGACAGGTTCGCCTTGTTTGCTCAGCGGATAGTGCCAAGAATGGACGTGGAGCGACCACACGATCCGATTCATCTGTCGATTGTCGACCTCACCCTGCGAATTCAGGGCAAGGATCGCCCCGACTATCTGTGGGAGATAGGCAGCGGGGCGAACTGGGTCGCGTACCATCTCGCCACTATCATAGCGCTTCAGCAATTGTTCAGAGGACTGTCCCATTCTCCAGTACCCTCTCTGAGCGTGTTCGACCAGCCTAGCCAAGTATACTTCCCCCGCCCATCGGTCATTAGGTCAGCGAGGTCTAACGACAACGAGGAACGGGAGCATCTCTTGGGTGACGAAGATCTTGAAGCCGTCCGGCTCATCTTCTCGGCCCTTTCAAACGCGGCTGTCGAGGCTCACGGTGAATGGCAGGCGATCGTGCTAGATCACGCGGACAGAACGGTGTGGGGAGGACTTCCGGGAGTTCATCTCGTCGAAGAGTGGCGTGGGGGCGACAAGCTTGTCCCCGAGCAGTGGGTGTCTGCATGAGTGAATCCGCCACCAACCACGAACATTCTGCTGCTGTCGAGGTTTCGCGCAGGTGGACACGCGGCCAGTCCGGCTCCGGTCGCCGAACCCGCGGCGACGGCGTCGGCGGATACAGCGCCGCGTGCAGCCTTGCGTCATCCAGGCTCCTCGGCGCGGCGGCCACCTTCACATGCTTCGGGTGGTTCGGCCTGATCGTTGGACGCGTCGACTAAAGCGCTGGTGTTGTGCCGTTGGGGATCATCGGTGGGTTCCTGTATCTCGACAGAGGTTGGGTGCTCATCGCTATGACCGTCGCGACCCTTGCGTTTCGAGCTGCAGGCGCGTGGCTCACCGAACAGGGCGAGTAACAGAATCGTCAACGGGTGGCGAGCTTGGCGAACCGACGCGGGC
This sequence comes from Gammaproteobacteria bacterium, assembly GCA_028820325.1. Lineage (GTDB taxonomy): Bacteria > Gemmatimonadota > Gemmatimonadetes > Longimicrobiales > Gaopeijiaceae > BD2-11. The sequence goes on from JAPPJO010000135.1 coordinate 33,883, forward strand.
CAAGGCCGACCCCGCGGGGACCACTGCGGAGCGCCCGGCTCGGTGGTCCGGTCGCGGGAGCTGGAAACCCTGACGCTACGTCACGGTTGCTGGTAGGAGTTGGGAGGCTACCTGGAAACGGGGTCGCCCGCGGCTGTCAGTGCCTGCCATTCTCGTGTTGGTGGACGATTCCGCCAGCCGGCACTTCTCAAGCGATTCTGGGGGAAGCTAAGGTTCACCCATTGTGGGTCCCCCCGCGTCTTAGAAGCTGACACGCTGGCGAAGCTCAGCAATAACTGCGTCCACATCGTCCACGTCCAGACCTCCGCGCTCCTCCGTGTAGAACAGGCTCTCGCCCTCCACGAGTCCCCGCTTCAGATACCACTTTCGCTTCCTGTCCCATTCCGACGCGTACTGGGGGTCCCCCATCATGCCTAGGTGCTCCCAGATGATCGGGTCGCCGGCATCATCGAGAAACGTGAAATCGGGCCACTTCCAATCTCCGCGGGTTGGCGCAAACCGGCGTTCGTACTGTGGCTGGAGCCCTGCATCGAGGCACCGCGTGTAGATGAGCAGCTCAGACTTGGATCGGAGCAACTCCCCGTCCGGCGCTCGGTGAATAAGATGCCTCGCGTGCGGTCGATCCTCTCCTTCACGAACTGCCACCCTGAAAAGGTTGGTGTTCCTCTTGATGGTCTCCGAAGCAGATGGTTTCGACAGACCGATGAGATCGCCTACATCCTTTCCTTGGACCATCAGCACTAGCTGTCGCGTTGACCGCGTTAGAGCTGTGTAGACTAGCTCTCGATAGACCATGCGATGCCTCGGAAGGACGACTATCACCACGCCGAATTCCGACCCCTGGGCCTTATGCACGGTGAGCGCATACGCCAACTCGACGACCGTTCGGCGTGATTCGCCGTCACCGAAGTCCCGTCCGCGAAAGCCATAGGTGTGACTGGCTGGTCGACCGGCGAAAAGCAGATTACTCCAATTCCCATTGACCGTCCTCACCAAGGCGACCTCGCCATTCGCCAGGTATCCCGAGATCTTCTCTTGGCGCTCATGATCCCAGCCCTCACGCTCACCGTTTTCGAGGAGGATGACCTTGTCGTGCTTGATGATCTCTTGCGGTCCCGCAGCGGTGTTGTACCGACGAGCCTGCTTGAGCTTCTTCGACCGCCAGGTCCACTGAATCCACTTGTTGAGGTCATCACAGCCCCAAACGTCGCGCCTGAATGGTGATAACACCTGCCACTGTTCGGCACCAGCGGGCTGGTTCGGGACCCAGCCGCGATTGAACGGCTCCATTAGGAAGGGTCCTATACCGGATCGTTTACCTTACGGCATAGAATAACCACGAAATGGCGGATTTCACGGCGTTCCAAGGGCGCGAAACGGTGCTCGGGAGAGGGGAGGAGGGGTGTTATTCTAGGCGCGAGGGCTTCTCGCGCGTCAGTAGCAAGGCGGGGTTTCGCTTGGCAACGCCTTGTGCCACCCTCCACACAAGCCACACTCGTATGCTGGCAGGTCGATGTTGAATCTCGACCTGCCAACGTTATCGACCTGACGCCTGTACCTGACCCAGTCCTGCACCTTACGAGAAGGGAACGCGAGTTTCGCCCTCAAGGACATCGGCCACTCATCGCCGGGAAGTTGATGCAGCGGCACCTTCCCCTGCTGTGGCCCACACCGATGACAGTACCAACGATTGCCTTCATACAGAGTCAAGCTAACTTCCGGCCCTGGATGAGGCCACGATGGCCGAACCCCACAGCCGTAGCACTTCGACGGTCTCGTCCCGTTTTTCGCGCTTTGCTCAAGGGCGGCGACAACTTCGTGTTCTGGCGCTACCTCAGGCTCACCTGTCGCTAGCGGAGTCTCTTCCTCCGCAGTAAGCGCCAAGAACTTGACGAACGCCTTTCTCCACCTGTTCAAACTCACGACGAAACTGATTTGTCCCGGTCGAGGTCATCCACATCTCCGAACACGCCTGCATTGACACCGAGAAGCACTGCTACAAGCAGCAGGCCATCGAGTGCCTCAGCGATGTGCATTTGCACAAGGAGTTCACGTGTAACGGGAACCTCCCCATCGCGAATGTCATTGCGCTCGCGAGCACGATCAGCGTGGCGTTGCAAGAGAGACTTAGCAGGGTGCGTGTCCATTAGCTGCATACTCCTAAGAAGGTTCTTTCCTGCGCCCCTGCTCCCTCGCCCCATCCTCAGCATCGCCTAGGGGGTCAACGGAAGCTGGGTGAAGCTGCATCAGGCGCCATAGGGCTGTCAAGGCCATCGCACTTCCCGGCCCGCGCCGGGTAGCGTTTTGCTTAGCGCTACGCTACGCTGGGGAGTAGCTTGAAGCGTTGACGGTTTCCTCGAATCGGTGGTCTGATATGTCGTCGGAGTGGATGAAGGAGTGGGGGCAGTTCATCGTCTTGCTACTCGCGGTGCTTGGCACCACCGTTGCCACGTTCGGCTGCGGTTTCAGTGTCCTCCGAAGCGACACCGCCCGCGTTGAGGCTGGGGTCGCAGAGAATCGGCAAGCGATTGAGCCGAACCAGCGATCCATCGAATCGCTTGGTCGCGGGGTTCTCGGAGCTTCGCCTGGGCACAGGTTCGCGGCTCTTCTTCTTCCCCGTGTACAATTTCGGGAGGTATGAGCGCTTGGCCATTGAGACCCACCGTCTGGACGGGAGCAGGCTTGTCGCCGTGTTCCCGCTCCAAGGATCCGGATCCGCCACGAGAGAGCCCCGAGACGCTTGCAGATGAGAGCCTACGTAGTCCGGGCTGGGAGTGATAGCCAAGACGAGGCGTTCGCCCTAGGTAACGACGTGGTTGTGGTTGGCTGGAACGAGGTCGCATCGTTGGAGCACGCCGACTCCCCCGCAGCCGTTCGCGAACTCCTTGAGGCGAGCTACGACACACCTGTCGTAAGAAACCACCCCGGCCAATTGTGGCAGTTCTGCCATGTTATCAAGACAGGTGACATCGTCGTGCTACCTCGCAAGTCTCCCCAGCCAGTCGCTATCGGGCGCGTGGTCGGTCCATACCAGTACGACGCAACACGAGAGACGCAGAAGCACACACGTCCCGTCAAATGGTTGCATACCGCGATCCCGAGAACCCTACTACCCTCGCTTGGCGTTCCCTTGACGGTGTATTAGGATCAGGGCACCCAACGCCGTTCAACACATTCGAGATGTCCTCGCGAGGTACGCTGGCGATGCTAATAGGGAGGGAAGAATGAGCAACGACCAGATCGACAAGCTCGCCGACGCGGTGGCCGCGAAACTGGACCGGAAGCTGTCCAGCATCGACAACCGGTTGGGGAAGGTCGAAGGTCGGCTCGGATGAGCAGCGACCCCGTGACCATCAAGATCGTTGACGGGCGGCTGGCTCCGTCGGCCCCGCCGGCCTTCGATTGGGAAATCTGGATCGGCGACTACGATCTGGTATTCGAGGATCTGGTCGGCAGCTTCGCGCAACGGTCGGAGGCAATGGCCGATGCGCTGAACAAGCTGCGGGCGTTACGAGACGCGCTCCAGGTCGGAGTGCGCGACGAAGACGGCGAACCGCTGGATCATCTGTTGTACGACTGACCTCAAACGGAGAAAGGCACGGCCTCGAAGGTGGACCAACTGACAGGATGGTATCAGGAACTCAACGGGCGCGTTTCAGACCTGGAGAACCGATGAGCAAGACGCATTTTGTGCGCGCGGGCCGGATGAACACGCTGTGCGGGTTCGGATTCCGCCCTTGGTACGACTGGTTTCCGGCAACCGGCACGGAGGCCAAGGCGGTCACCTGCCAGAAGTGCAACCGTGCCGCTCGCCAGCTTCCGTTTGATGTATCGGGCGTCGTTCAGACCGGGCGACCCGTTGACTGGAACCATAACGGCATGCGGGTGCTCGTCGAGGGAGGGAACGAAGAACCATGACCGAACGTGAGAAGGACTCGCCCGCGAACTACGGTGGCGCAACGCCGGAGGAGGTCGCGCTGGCCGTGCTCCGGTATCGGCCGGGGAAGAAGCGCGAGCAGCGACGCGAAGAGAGCGCGCGCGACGAGGCCACGCGCGCTTCGCGTGACGGGCAGGAAAGCAACGGTCGATGAGCGACGACCAGATTGACTGGCTGGCGAACGCAGTAGCCACCGAAGAGAGGCCCGTCGCGACTTACACATCCGCTAGGCTTGGGGCGAATCAGCCGGGAATCCGGTGCATGCGCTTGGGGTGCAGGTGCAAGCATAGGGACATCGGTTCTTGCACATGCAAGGGGCACAACCACCAAACGTTTACCCGGGAGTTTTGCGGATAAGCGTGGCGATCTACGACGATCTAATCGCAATCATCAGGGGCAACCGGGGGGACCGACTGGATATGATGGTCCCGCTGGGTCTAGCTACCCTAAGCACGCTTGGGAATGCCCGCTGGGAGTGGATTGCGGACGCGCCATCCCTCATGGTGTTCCTTAGCGTCTTTGGTCTTGTCTATGCTATCTGGCGAATCATCGCGATCTGCGTGAAGAAGATCACCGGGGAGTGGTATCGGGACCGGTTCCTTGCAATCCTGAACTCGGAGTCCCAAACAGAGCGCAGAACGGAAATCAGAGATTTGCGGGAAACGCTCTTGGAAGAGGGAAAGAGCGAGAGGCGGGTCCTGTCCGTTACTCGCGCCCTGCTGGCCGAGGAGAACATATGGCACACAGGGGGCGGCCCGGCTTCGGGGGATTGGAGCACCATACACGACCCTCCTGGCGCGTCCAAAGCCAAGGAGTTCTTAAGGCGATTGCGGATCCCCAGGCCGAAGAAGCGTTAAGACCGGCCATTCAAGAGAGAAGCGACGTTTCACGGATTTTCGAAGGGGGAGGAGAGAGCATGAGGATTACAAAGAAGTTCACGGCGAGAAACGGCGAGATCGCGGCGATTTCGGGCGTTCTGGAGTTCTGGCAGTGGGCGGATCAGCACGACACGGTGACGCGCGTCTCTCAGTTGCGGAACCGAGAGGCGATTTGCCGCCATTTTGCTGGCGCTTTGGGGTGCTGGTGGCGCTTAGAACATGCTGCTTAGAGTGCCTCGCAGTCCCGATCCAGAATCCGGCGAGTCCGCTCTAGCTGAGCAGCAAGCCAAGCTCGAGTGTTCGAGGGTATGACATAACCCGTCTACCCATGTAGGTAGAATCCTATTTTAGCGGCTGGAATGGGAGGAAGGGGTCCCGGGGACGGCCGCAAAACTCGATTGGTTCTCCTGAACGACGCCGACCGCGATTCCTACGATGATCCCACTCCAGTGGCTGATCCAATCTGCGATAACAGGAAGGACCGCCTGCAAGATAAACACTGCGGTTCCCGCAGTCGCTCCTACCTTGATGGCCCGCCACATGGAGACACGGGCCTCTGCTTTCGCGATCTTGTGTCGCAGGGAGGGTTCCGACTCCCACAGAATGGCCTTGTCCGGGTTCTCGGCCCAAGCCACCGAGACGGTGCTGTAGAGAGGGTTTTCTTCGGTGGATACGAGCATACCTAACTTCTTGCCCGGGGGCACCTTCAACTCTTGGTTCACGGGGATAAAGTTTAACGGCTGGAACATCGTGCCAGCCGGAAACTGGCGCTCACCCTCGGGCGTTTGCAACCGAACGGGTGCCTCGGTGATGATGTAACGCTTCGGTGATACGTTCCCCCTGTCGTACTCGTTCTTGGTCTGTGGTTCGACGATGTCTTTCATGTAGAAGGCTCCTGCGGAGGATCTTGGCGATCTTCCCACTCGGTAACGCAGCGCGTCAACTCCAGCCTGAACTGCTGATCCGTGAAGCCTTGGCTCGGCCCTCCGTACGTGATTGCTACATGGTAAGGGTTGCTCGGCACGTCCTCAGTGAGAGTGGCGCACAGGTCGTGTTGGCGTAGTAGGGCCACGAGCAGTACAGCCCAGCCAAGAAAGTTGTCGGTTTCCTCGTCTGCGATTCGCGTGTGCAACACCAGATCATCAGTGAGCAAGTCTACCGACACGTCCGCTTCGTGTCTGCGGAAGATGGGCAACGGCCTGCTAGGAGGTTTCCCGATGCGCCCTTTGACCTTCCGTCTCGCGCTGCTGGAGGACACACGACGGCCAAGTCTGCTATCGTTGCGAATGGCGATCATGTTCTTTGAAGATCCTTCAACGCCTTGCGTACGAACGGATCTGGCAACTCGTCGATGTCCTGGAACCAAGCCCGTCGCCTGCTCTTACCTACGCTTACCACGCACCAGATGTCGTGCGGGAGGCAGATGACGACCACAGCGCCTGTTGGTTCGTTGGATGCATGGATGGCGATTTCGCCGTCTTCCATCGGGTAGACTGAGTACCGAAGCGGGGCGATCTCAAAGAGGCTGTCCAGCAACTCTCGCACGCGAGATACCAAATCACGGGGAGGGATCGGGTAGCCCTCGTCCACGGCTGCGTCACGAACGCGCTCAAGTTCTGCTCGGGCTTGCTCTAGGTAGTTGATTTGGTCAGGGTGCACGGCTTCGTCGTACTGGTCAACCGTGGGTTCCGGTCCCCGGAGGGTGGTGGGAGTGCCCGCTTCCGCCACCTCTTGATGAGACGGATACGATTGAATAAGGTGATTGAGGAGGACGTACCATGCCTCCTCGTCCGCACGCCCTATCTCGACCCTCCGCTGAAACTCACCAATCGGAAAGGAACCACTTCCTGCCATGGCTTGGGTCTTCGACACAAACCCAGGAGGGCAAACTAGCAATCTGTCTGCCGTTCGCTTGGATTCTTCATGGAAGGCTTCGCGGGATCGCGCCCATGAAACGTCAGACCTCGCAAACGACACACCCATTCTTGGGCTCATGGCAGCATCCTACCCAAGGCTAGGCGCTGGAACATAACATCAACGTCTGTCATCGCAGATTGTACGCTCCGAAATGCTCGAAAGAACTCTTTTCTGGAGAACGATTCGTCAACCACAACGGAAGCAACGACTGCTACGGAATCAGGTACGGGCACAGGCGTATCGGCATCGGAAGCTGGACCGAGCATGTACTCTACGGCATGGTGGTGCCGGGCCATGCTAACACGCAGGTTCGTCAAGAACGCCAAACGATCTGTGAAATTCAGGTTGGCAAATAGCGCGCGGTTGTCGTCGTGCACCTGTAGATTGATGCGCACGGCGAGCAGGTTCGCCGGGGGAGCGTACCACGCGACGTAGGTGCCATAGCGAACGTTTTCTCCGGGTACGTGGACCGCCCACTGCTCCTCAGCATCGGGTTCGAGTTCTACCGGAGACGTGGTCCAACCGAAACTGGCAGCCCAATCGGACACTTTTTCTTGAGTAAGCTCAAGCATGGGGGCTCAGGCGCGGCCTTGCTGGGGGATACCTGTGATCTCGGGCTCGCAGCGTAACGTACCGCGCTCAACTTGTAAAGGTTTCGACAGAGCATCGCAGATTCGTGGCATCTCAGGGGCATGTTACCGTGCGGCTTGAATCAGCTCTAAGCATCGCGGCCAGCGAATCCCGTTCGGCAGGATCGACGGACATGCTGTACTTGCGCTTGACGGCCACGATCCGCGCCGCGTACCAGCCGGTGTTCTTGTCTGGCCCCCATTCCGCAGCGTCTTTGTCGGACTTCTGGTTACGGTTCACCGACGGGACCGCGACCGTCAGGTTCTCCAAGTCCCTTCCGAACTCGCGATACCGTGTCGGCGAGAGGCCCGAGTCGTAGGCTTCGGCTAGGGCAACGATGTGGTCGATGTCCGTCGCGGCTGTACCGTCTGCCCGGATGTCGTAGAGCGTGCACGTGTACGGGGTGTAGACCTGGCTGCCGTCTCCGCTCTTGGGCAGCGCTTCGATGATCTCATCTTCGAGCGAGCTGTACCCGGTTCCGAAATCGCTGCGGTTATAGCCGACTCGTGGTCCCTCCGTGCGGATCTGTAGCCCCATCCACACGTCCGAGGTCGTGCGCGCGCAGGGGCTGAAAGCCGCGCCCTCCTTCGTGAGGCACAGCGTATCGGCATGGCTCCAGTTGTCCGCGCAACGGTACTCAGGCGTGTAGGTGTTCGAGTCCAGCTCGCCCGCTAGGTGGCACTGACCCATCACGGGCGAGTGGTATTCGAGCACCATCCGGTCGGTGTCGGTCGCGTAGTCGCCCGTGACTACTGCCTCCCACGGGTCCGTCGGTTGCGCCGGATCACCCGCGATGGTCCACAGCCCGTGCACGAACCCATCGCGGTTGTCGATGCGCAGCGTATAGGTGGCCGTATCCTGGCTCGCATCGGCGTATACCGTCCGCGGGCGGTCAGAGAGCACAGCACGACCGACGTAGGTGCCCGAAATGTCGGTCGCGCGCGCATCCGGCGCGATGTCGATGCATGCGGAGACCAGAACCAAGACTGGCAACGCACGAAGGCAACGGTTCGGAAACATCGGTAGGTGCCTTCCTTTGCAGGGGTGTCTAGTGTATTCCGTATGCGTAATCCGTCTTGCGCGCACGCAAGGGAACCTAGGCTCCGCTACAGGAACAACTTCATCCGCTGCTCTAAGACGGTCCGGGTGAGGATGCCCGTCGCCACGAACATCTCAAGGTCGAACACCTCCTGCGCGCTGCGCCTGGGCCATTCTTCGGCGAGCCACACAAGCGTATCCGCGTCGATCAGCGCCACGTCCGTACCCGCGCACACGGCTTTGAGCCGCCATGTGTTCGTGAGGGCGGTGTCGTCGGCCTCGGGGATGATGATGAGGAAGCATGCCACCGGGCTCACAGAGTCGCGGACATAGCGCTTGAACTGATTCAGGTGCGCCGGAGGAAAGGTGTACGCGGATTCCGAGCTTTTGTTGTCCCACATGACCACGTCGCCGGTCTTCTTGCGCCTCCCGCCCATTAGCGCGCAGCCGTCCGGGTGATCGCTGCCGCTCATGTCCATCAACTCGATGCGCAATTTTTTCTCGAACAGGTATGTCGTCCCGTCCTCGAACGCCTGCTCGATGTCCTTGTCCTTGCTGATGATTCCGTTTGCAAGCAGGTTCTCGCGGTCTCTACGAGCGAGTTCGGGAAGGTAGCTGAAGTACCGTTCACCCGCCTCCGCCTCGGGCGAGATCGCCTTCACTCTAAGGTTGTAGAAATGGCGCACGATCCGGTCGATGCGCTCTGCTTTGGTCCCGGAGACCTTCACGCCGGGAAGTGCAGAGCAGAGCTTGTGCAGGTCTTCTGACTTCAAACACGAGAGCGCAAAACTGGGCTTCACGGACGCGGACATGATGCGGTCCTTGAGTTCATTCTTGTTGTTTGCTGTTTGGGGCAGACCCTTCGCTGCCAGCACCGCGCCAAGCTGCGGAACGGTGAGCGCGTCGAGCAGTTTCCCCCACGCGTGTGAACCCAACTCCAGGTCGAGCGTTTTCATCACGGTGTGCCTGATCTCGTTAGGGATCACGTACACCGGCTCAGGCTCCATCTTGTTGCAATAGAAGACCACACCATCGCGTTGAAGGCGTACGAGCGCCTCCCTGCACTCGCTCGGCGTGTGCAACGCGTTTCCGTGGCGCGGAAAATGGTTTAGCTGGGCGAGGACTACGCGAAACGTCAGTTCGGACAACCCGAGGATGTCACGCAGCGTGCGGAGCAGTTTGAGTTCGCGGTGGGTGATGATCTCGTCATCGAGCGCCACGGCTAGCAAATCACGGAGGATCGCGATGTTATGGGCGTCCTCATACCTCAAGCTGTCCTCTTCCGCCGCTTTGTCGAGCACGTCCTGTTCCAAGTGCCCGAGGCTGTCTACTACGTCCTGCTCGGTCGCTGTCCAGTTCGGGCGGTTCACGAACGCCTCCAGCGTGCACGTCAGACGAATCTGATCTGCAAACCTTCCGTCGAACTGTAGCACCGACGCGATGCGCGCCGGGTCCGTGAGTTCTTCCGCGTTCCGCAAGATGATGTCGCGAAGTTGCTCCTCGTCCGACTTCGGGAAATCCTTCGTGAAGCTGTCCACCGTCCGTTGCAGGTACAACTTCGACATGTGCTGGATTACGTCGTCGATGGTCACGGTCTCGCGGGCTCCTGTCGCTGGGCTTGGCTGAGTTCGTTAGACAACGAAGCGCCCACGGGCGATGCCCTGAGCGCTTCCACAACACAACATACGCGCCCGTACCTGACACAAGCAAGGGGAGGATCGCGCGCTCTAGCTACAATACTGTAGTCAATATAGAAGGATTGACAAGCGGCGTTGAGCAATAGAGCTTTGGAAGCTCGCGAGTAACCACAGAAACGGGGCACCGAGTCCAGATGCTTGACCGCGCTTGACTCGATGCCCCGCCAACCCGAAAAAGGAAGCTGTCGACCGACCGGGGCTGGTCACCCCTCAACGATTCTGACGCGCCTCTTTTTCCGCGTGCTGTAGCATAGCGGGTTCGGGAGGCGTGTGCAACCCTCCGGCTAGGAGAACCTCTAAGTGAAGACCAAAGAACGTGTTGCAACCATTCCCATCGCCGAAGTCGAGGCCGAGATCGAGCAACTTGTCGCCAAGGCGGCAACGCTCAGAGAACAACTTCAAGCGACCGAACGCACGGCGAGAGAGAGGGAAACGCTCCTTCGCTTAATTGCCGAGCGGGGTTGGGATTCGACGGTCAATGATCTGAAAGGCGTGTCTTCGCCCGTGGCCATCGAACGCGCGCTCTCGGATGGGAGTGCGCTCACCGTACTCGAACTCCTTGGTCGCATGGAGAGACGCGGATGGACGACCAAGGCGCGAGACAAAGGGATGTGCCTTCGTTCGCTACTTCAAAGAGCCGAGGAGTTGGGCATCGTGCGTCCCGCCCCATCAGGACCGGACGGCATGAGGCGCTGGGAGGCAATTCCGCCAACAGAGAAACCCGCGCCGACCGAAGCCGATACGGGCTCTCAGGTGACCGCCGTGGCGTGACTCGCACGAAACCTTCAACCCCTTGCAGGAAAACAAGTTATGCAGTATTTTCAGGTTAAGCATGAAGCAGTAGCAAGTGCGGGAGTTGACAGATGAAGGGCGGCAGCGAGGATCAGATCAGCCTTCTCGAACTGATGGAGCGCTATCCCGACGAAGCGGCAGCGCGGAAGTTCTTCGAGGATTCAATTTGGCCAAGCGGCAAGCGTTGTTGCTCGCGCTGCGGGAGCCTCCGCACCTTCCGGGTCAGCCATCCCACCATGCCCTATAAGTGTACCGATTGTCGGCGCTACTTCTCCATCAGAACGGGCACGGTCCTCGAATCGAGCAACCTACCGCTTCGCAAGTGGTTGGTCGCGATTCACCTCGAACTTGACCACCCAAAAGGCCTGTCATCGCCGCAGGTTGCGAAGTCGATAGGTATCACACAATCGACCTCTTGGCACCTGGGTCACCGCATCCGGGAAGCTCTCGCCCAGGAAGGCAAGGGCGAGCGCTTCGACGGCCCGGTCGAGGTAGATGAAACATTCGTCGGCGGCAAGAAAAAGAACATGTCGAAGGAAAGGCGTGAGAAGTATCGCGGTCGGGGAACGATTGGAAAAACACCAATCGCGGGAATGCTTGATCGCGCGACAGGCAGGGTGTCGGCAGAGGTTGTGCCGGACACGACCAAGGACACGTTACAGCGTTTCGTACTTGAGCGCATCAAGCCGGGCGTGACAGTTGTTTTCACGGATGAACTGAAGGCCTATATCGGACTACCGAACCACAAGTCCGTGAATCACAGCGCGTTTGAGTTCGTGAGAGGTGACGTTCACACGAACTCGTTAGAGAGTTTTTGGGCCGGCATCAAGCGCAGTTTCAAGGGCGTTTATCACAAGTGGAGCCGACGGCACTTGCAGCGTTACATCGACGAACATGTCGGTCGCTTCAATCTTCGCGGTCTCGGCACGATCGCCAAGATGGAGCGGCTCGCGTCGTTGATGGTCGGGACGCGGCTCAAGTACGACGATCTCGTGGGCAAGAGCCCACAAGCTGCTCGCGCACCGGGGGCAGGCTAGTTTTCGCCTTCACGGTCAGAAGCCCTCTTCCGCACGCGGACGGGAGAGGGCTTCTTGGTGACCGCCTAAGGTCATCCTATAAAGTTATAGGCTCAAGACTTGGACTCGTCCTCAGCCAGCTTCTTCTGCGCAGCGCGCACCTTCGGATTGCGGTTGCGGAGTAGCGCCCTTGCTGCCGACTTCAACTTCGTGTCGTCGTGGCGCGGACCTGTGGTTGGAGGGTCGTGGCGTTTGCTCATGTGGTGGAAGCCCCTGTTGTAATGAAACCCTTCAACAAATATAGCCTCTGCTGCTGGCAGTGTAAAGCAGGATGCCTCCCCCCAGCTTCCAGGTAGCCGACAATCCCCCGGATGGCGTGTGATCTCTTCGTGCGCTTGTACAAGTTACGCGCCCGTGCTACGTTCGATGTGGCAACGAGCATGCAGGAGACCTGAGTCGGGTCACCTGCTGAATACAAGAGCCTTACGGACCAAGCGAGCGTCTGATCAACGCAAGCTGGGCGAATAGGCAGGAGCTTTCCCGCTTCTCCTGCGTGTTGGTTGCCAAGGCCCGGCACCCATGTGCACAGGAGAAGCGGGATGAGGACGTTACGCTATGCGGCGTGCGCAGCATTTTTCATGCTTGCGTGCGAGGAAGAGATCCTCCCGGCACCGGATCTTTACGCGCCGCCGTTGCAGGTGATGGCACCTGAGCCGGTGCGGGATGTGCGGATCGGTGACACGGTCGAGATCGCGACTCCGCACGTAGAGGGTGGTACGCCGCGGTACACGTGGACGTACAGCACGGACGTGGACTCGTACTACCTGCACATCGTGGACACGGACCCGCTCAGGGTGTACGCGAGCGACGGCGGTTGGCCGAGGATCACCGCAGCCGTGAACGATGCGAACGGGAAAGCCGACACGGTGGAGATCGAGGAACGGTTGATCCCGCAGTCGCCGGTTGAGGGGCGCTGGCATATGCTGCACACTATCGACGCGGACACGGTCGAGCTATGGCTAGACCTGATGCCGGGCCATCCGTGGTGCTCGCAAGCGCCTATGTGGAGCCGCTGTGTATCGGACAACTGCTCGACGATGAGCGACGGCTATCCGGACATCTTCCCGTGTCCGCAGCGCAGTTTCAACATCGGCGGACAAGTGAAGTGGCGCGTAGGCGACAACGAGGCGTTGTGGCCGGATCCGTTCAAGTGGCTGCCGTGGCCGCGCAACAACTTCGTGACGTGGCTACGTGAGCCGAACATCGTGTTGAACGTCGGCGTGCCTCAAGAACTCGGCATCTGCGCGCGCGGGACGTATGCGACGTTCGAGGGCAGCGTGAGCGAAGACCGCCAGACGATGACCGTCAACGCTTCCTACAACTGCGACTACGTCCACATAGGCGTACCCGCACCTTGGAACCCATCAGGGACCTTCACTCTCCATCGCCAAGAGATCCCAAGATGACACGCGTTACCTGCTTGGCTACCCGATAACCCCCTAAGCACCGCGAAATCGCGACTGAGCAGCGATTTCGCGGCTTTCTGTGGCTGACACGGACGCCCCCAGCAAGGAGCACCGGACCCATGACGAGCGAGCCCGGTCCACGGTCATGAACGGCAAGGATGGCCGTCACATGATGGCACTCTGTCCGCGCTGTAACGCGCGACACCCGCCCGTCGTCGTGGAACCAGGGCAGTTACGCCCGCTGCGCGGCACGGAGTTAGACGCGACCGAGACGCGGGAGCTAAAGCAGCACATCGCCGAGATGCTGCGCCATCGTATGCCCTATGCCTTCCTGGGCCTCGAAGAGTTCAGAGAGATCACGCGCTGGAAACTCGGACGCCAGTTGAAGCGCGTGCCACAACTTGAGCAACTGACCGAGGAGCTAGTTAGAGGCGTCACGGAGGCAGCGTTCAATCTGCATGCCGCCCACAAACCGTCAGACGCCGTTGCTGCGAGCGTATGCGTCGGTGTGCTTACGAGCCTACCGGGTGTCGGCGTACCCGTGGCATCTGCGGTGCTCGCGCTGACGTTCCCGCAAGCCTACTGCGTCGTAGACTTCCGTGGCTGGCGTGCGCTCTTCGGCGAGGACCGGCGAGCGTTCACGACCAACCATTACCTCGCGTATCGTACGGCTGTGGACTGCATAGCGCACATGCTGGATTGGTCCGTTCAGGAGACCGACCACGCCCTGTGGGAGCTTGACCGGAGGCAGGGGACCCGTGATAAGACTATCTAGGCCTTTGTCAGTCTAGCGTTCATCGCCGTGAACAAACGGCTGGCACGGTCAAGCACAACGTCGTCTGCTCCCCCATTTTCGGCCCAAGACGAGACTAGATGTCGCGCGACCGTCGCTTTCCATGCGTCCGGCAAGGTGATACCTGCCCGAGCAGCAGCATCCTTGATCCTGCTCGGCAAACTACTTAGCTGGCCATCATGCCCGTCTAGCTGGATTTCTGCACCAGTTATGGCTCGAAGCGCTCGCAGCACCAACTCCTCACCGACCAGATCCTCTATCTCGACTTCCTCCCCGGTCCGGCCCAACACCTCATCAAGCATGAGGACGCTTGACTCGTGGGTTGCATACAACTCTTTTAACAGTGCGTCTCTGCGCGCTCGCCCGGCGTCGTCGGCATCTAGGATCACCAAAGCGCGCGCGTCCTGCCCCAAGAAGAGCGATGCTATGTGCCCCACGTATTTCGTGCCACCGCACGGAGTGACGTACACGTCATCAGGAAGTGCTTCTCGACCTGACGCCGCACATTGCTGAGACAGCGCTTGCAAGTAGAAGAAATCGGTCAGTCCTTCCACCAACACGTTCTTCTGGTGTCGAAAGAGTCCCTTCATGATAGCGTAACCGGCGGCCGCTTGAAGCGGGAAAACCGTTTCTCTGTCCGTCGGCCAGGTGTCAGCGCTGACTTGTGATTGCCCGTGCTCGTCATCTACGACCGCGCGCACTCGATGCAGATTGTCGCCGTCGATCATGAAGGGAGAGTGCGTTGTGTACAAAATCTGGTTTGTTTCAACGAGTTTGTCGAAAAACAAGAGCAATTCTTGCTGCGCAGTGGGATGCAAGTGTAGACCCGGTTCATCGAGCAAGAGGACCGCATCCTTGTGGCCGTGATCGGATTCAACTAAGAATACAAGGTAGAACGAGAAGAACCATTGGAAGCCCTTGCTGCGCTGCTCTAGTTCTATCGGGGCACCCGCCTTGGAATCCGAAGTCCAGATGCGGAAATATGAGCCATCGGCTTGGTATCTTATTCGGTGTTCACGCTGCTCCTTATACCATTCTGAGAACCGCGTGCTTATGTCTCTTGATGCGGAACTGAGAAGAATCGCACGCCGTTCCTTCTGTTGCTGGTGCTCAGCCTGCCCGCCGGCCTCTGCGCCCAGTGTATGGAGTTCAGCAGGATCAAGGTGAACATGCTCGAACATGGCGTTGATCGTTCGCACACGGGGGTCATGGGGATTGTGCGCTAGTTCGGAGAGGAACGTTGGCAGCCAGATAGCGCTATCCAAAACGCCATAACTCTCAAAGTAGATGAAGACGGGAAGGTGTTTTTCAACCAAGTCGTCTACTTCCAGTTCACCAATTTCGTCAAGCGAGCCGATGTCAACTGTGAACTTGACCGGATAGGAAACGCTAAGCTGCCCGTCGTAATAACGAGTCACCTCGATGTTCTCTGGGGCGTCCATCTCTGTTTCTGCTAGAGCGAGCAATTCATCTAATTCTGCACAGAATTGGGCAGAAGGAGCAAATCTTACCGAGCAAACTGGCCAGTCACGGCTGTCTGGAGACCTGACGTACTCCCGCGTGTATCGGTGGCGTGGGAACTCGCGCTGTGCGTCGTACGGGTTTTCTGTTGCGGGGTTGAACTTGTGCAAAGCTTGTAGCAGAGAGCTTTTGCCTGATTCGTTCCGGCCTACAAGAGCTGTCACCTTGTGTAGCGGTATCCATCCGCTGTCGTCGATACTACGGAAGTTCTGAATGCGGAAGTGGGTTGCCCTCATCTTCTGGTCACTCCGTTGGAGTTAGTGGTAGCCACGAAACTTGTAGGGTAAGGCCGCCAAGTCGTTGGGGCCACATCTTTACATGCTTTGCTTCGCCGGGTAGTTTTTTGCAACGAGAGAGCATTGGGAGTGATTCTGTGAAGGGTATCTGCCCATGAGCGATGATAACAAGATCGCTGGAGCATCTCACGACTTGGTGCATGAACAGGCATATCTCGTATCACGGGGCGTGAGACCGTTGGCGTTGATCGGGACGATTCCGGTTTCGAGTGAGTGGTGCGTCACGCGCACGAAGACCCAACTCATGGAGGTCAGGACATGTGGAGCAGCGGAACGCGAGCCCATTCCGGTTGTCATGATTCGTGGTGACCTGTCATGCGCCGACGTTGGTTTCGCCGCCCGCTCCTGGGTTGTGGACTTGCTGAAATGGCTGGACGGACACGCGCCCACGAAGCAGACCAACCGAGTTCTCGGCCTCCTCCTCGGCTACTCGCCCGATGCGATTGCGGCCCTGGAGGAGGCCGAGTCTGGCTTCCGATTCAGTACCCGGGATTCGTGGCCCGAACCAGCGTCCAAGTGACCGCATGTCTTCCGCGCTGGCAAGGGGGAAACGTATCGCCTTTGCTCAACGCGATCTCCACCCTGTGGACACACGCGGATCGGTAGATGCCTGATTGGGAACACTTGTATCCGGTGCTTGATGCCATCTTTAGCCACCCTCCTCGTTGGTGCTGTTAGGTTAATCGCGGACGCGTCGCGCCCCTACGTTATCAGGGTTTGATGAGGCCTGTAAAGGACCAGTGTTGTCCAACGACGTATGAGCCTGAAGGGGGTGGGGTTTCCAACGAGGTGTGAGCCTCACGGCGGGGGCGCAGCGATCCAGGAGGCGCCTCTCGTTGGACAAGATCCGGACCGACGACCAGATGCGCGCCTTCGTGGAGGGCGCCGCGCTGGCCGAGATCCCCCCTCGACCAGGACGGGACCTACGCCCTCATCGCCAACGCCCGGGAGCGGGTCTCCTACCCCCGCCTGTGCAAGGCCGGCAAAGGCGCCGTCCCCAACATCACCCAGCACTTCCTCATGCTCCTCTTGGTGGCATGGCGCGTTTCGCGCATCTCTGACAACGCAGCCCCCCTAAACAGCCCTAACCTGCCTATCGTTCTCAGCGATCAGATCGCGGTACGTGAGCCGCTTGCCCTCCAGCCCCGGATCAGGGCACGCATCTGGTCGATGGTATCCATGGACTTGACGTTCTCCCTGCCCGCGAACTCGTTCTTTCGACCCGTTCGTGTGCGCCATGCCACGGACGTACTGGCCGACCGAGTGCTTCACCGTCCCATGCGGCCGGTCTGTACTTTTATAGCGCTCGTGTCGTCCGTGTAGAGTTGGGCACCCGGAACCGCGTGCTCGTCCACGAAGCCGCCCAGCGTCTCGGCGTCCAGATGGTCCACCACGCGCGCTGCTACCGAGTCCGTGTCGCGGTCCTTGAGGCGAGGCCGACGACCGGCTGCTTGCTCAACGGCCCGCCCCTATAAAGTTATAGGCTGTGGTCGGCGGCTGCGCCTGATGACCAACTCTGCGGAAACCGTTGCGCGAGCCCATGGATCACCGCTACCGGCTGCGGTAGCAAGTCGCGGCAAGCCCGGTCATGTCCAGGCGGACCCAATCACGGCTGTCACGGAGAGGAATCGTCCTGCCTGTTTGCGGGACGTGGGTTCCTTGTTGTGCTTATGTGCGGTTGCGGCAAGAGAGTTTCGCGCGCCAGCGCTGTTACGACGCATTTCGCCGCTCGATCTTCTTGATGCCGCGCGAGTCAAGCGTGTTCCTTACGGTTTGCCGCGAGAGGCTGAGCCGCCTGCTGACCTCGGCAACGTTCCCATGCTTCTCGTAGAACGCGCAAATCGCGTCGCCCTGCAATCGGGCCATCTCTCCTCTGGTCGGGAACCCGCTCTCGCGGGCGACTTGGCCTACGCGATGCGCCCCGAGACCAACGTCCGCTGCGATTTGCGCGAACGTCGCGCCATCCCACGCTCGTCTGATTATCTCATCGCGTATGGCATGAGCGGTGTCTTGGTCGGACATGGCCGGTTTCCTCCATACGGGACGCTGCTCGGTAGACTAGCTCGCTCACATCGAGCATAACGGGGCACACGCACTGATGTAAAGGGACGCCGGATATGACGCTAACTGATGTGAGCCTTGCAGATTCTCTAGGGGGGTTCTTTCGGCGGATGGCCCACTAGAGCCCAGCCCACGAATCGGCCGGGCTGGGGCTCCAGCGCGCCATGCCTCCTTAGGAACTCCCCAAGTTCTTGTCCTTTCGGTGAGGCATGGTTTGACGATGCGCGTCCACGTGTTCATAGCCTTGCATGGTCAATCCAAGTCCTGCGCTCGTGCTCTTGCGTTGAACAAGCGAGCTACCGCGATCTAGCAGTATGCCTTCGAGGTATCCCGAAGACCTGAGCGCATCCGTGTAGGACCTGAACTCTTGTTCGGTGCAACCTACCTTGTCCGCGAGTTGAGCGGCGTATTCGACGCGACCCTTGTGATGCGAAATCGCGTGTAGAATGTTGGACATGATGGACAAGTGGTTCTTTTCCGCATGCGACATATGGGGTTCTCCCGAGTTTAGGTTGGCACTGAGGCGCTAGCTGCAAAACTAACGTCTAGCTGCTCCAACTGTAAACCCGGCAAGGACCTTGGAGCATCGTCCGTGCCCACCCCGCTTGACGCGGTATGCTCACACCGTTAGGGGATTCGTGCCGGTAAGCGTCGCGCTCAAGACATCAACTTCATGACGAGGACGCGGCATGCCGTTATCCCTATAAGGTGGACCTCTATCCCGTTAGCGTAAGCGATTGGCCGTCTAGGTATCGGAAACCCGCAGCATGGCACAGGTCCATATCCACCCGAGAGAGCAGGACAGGCGACAGCGCTTGGTGTTCGCCTTGTATCGTGTATGGGTAGCGCCGTCCCAAGACGAGTTGTGTGCCGCTTGGCAGTTCCTCTCCCGTAAGACGCTCGTAGTAACTACCGCCTGAGCCAGCGCCCCAGGGACGAACTAGCAATGGTTGGTCCCGTGCCGAAATCGCAACTTCGATGGCGTATTCCGCACAAGTCGCGCCAGCAAACTCTCGGAGGGAGTCTACCCACCCGGCAACCACAGCCACCTGCGCAATGACGCTGTCTCCATACAGGGACAACCTTTCCGGTTCCGGGGCCAACCCGCGCTTGAAGTTGTCTACAAGTCCATACTCGATGACACCGTCGCAGTGGATTTCCAAGTATCGGAACAAAAACCGCTTGTCGCTCGGAGCATCGGGATCTTCTACCCGTGCAGCACGTAACAAGGGTCGCCAGTTTGGGGTGAAACGTTGGGCAGTAGTCATGCTCGCCAACGATGTGGCCGGTCGATCGAACGTGTATTCGCGTGTCACCTGCACGACCGGCTTCTTCAAACCTGCCACGAGCTGAGACGATGAGTCCAACACCTTCTCCAGGCGAGGAAAATCAGGGCTTCTAGGAATCGCCGTGACACGGACACCATACGCGTCGTCAGGGGTTGCGATGTTCTCAAACTCGTGCTCGAACCTTTCCGCCTGCTTCTGGAATCGGTCGGCTACATGGGCACGTTCTCGCGTCTCGTTGAGTAGTGCGAGGATCCGGTCCATCGTCTGTCGTTCATCCATCGGTGCGTTGCTCCGTTTTGCATCTGTCAGGCCTTCCGCCCATGGCGGCGCGTAACGCTATACGGTCACGGGCTTACCTGCAACCACGCATGCCGGAGTCTAGGTGCAACACACAAGTCTGATCCTCTCCTCGCGTGATGATGTCCGCTCTCTTGAGCACTCTCTGTAATCTTGATAGGTTCTCTGCGCCACTCTGCGAACCCCATCCGCACAACGAGGATCGACATGAAATACGTCATCAGCTACGACCTGACCGCGCCAAGGCAGGATTACGAGTCGCTTTGGGCAGAACTACGCCGCTTGGGCGCGAAGCCGGTACTAAAGTCGCAGTGGTGTGTTCGTCGCAGCAACACCACGGCTGCGTCGTTACGCGATCACATCGGCCGCTTCATGGACTCAGACGACCGACTGCTCGTCACCTGCTTGGACAACAAGAGCTGGGCCAGTAGAAGGCTCATCAACAAGATCAGCGACATGTAGGTCCCGAAGCAGCACTTCCAGTGCCATATACTGCTCAGGTGTGGCCGGTGCAAAGTACAACCCGCCCTGCCACCATCGTGCCTCGATCGTGCCTGTCGTGTTGCCGTTGATCGCCCTCTCCGGGACCGTCTTGCTCTCGGTCACTGCGTCCTCCGCGTTCTGCTTGACTCCGCGCTTTACTTACTACAGCTTCATTCAGCACCCGCATGTACCTGAGCGCAATGCGTTTGCCAGGGAGAGGGTGCAAGGTGGTCAGCGGGCGGCAGGCAGCCCTGTGGTCGGGTATTCCACACCTGCCGTTCCGCTGCCATCGCTCGCCCCCTACTCGCCCACCGCGTCCCTCCGCGTTACGTTATCCTAACAGCAGGCAGCACGCGCGCTGCCGCTAAGGTAAACTACGCGGTATAAATCCCATTAGGAACGACCGGTTGAAGGCTTCCAGGTCGTCCTGATCCGCGATTTTTAGGTGGTCCCTAAGAGCGGCCATGATTCCGTCATGAAGACTTTGGGCGTCAGACCAGAAGCGGATGTCGAGGTCCGTCAGGTCAGCTCTTCGATCAACCATGTCGCTGAATATCGATTCAGCATCGGGGCTTAGTTGATCGCCGGTGAACCACCTCGCCAACCGCAATGTGTCCGACTGCTGGCCTCGCACGGCGCGGACTTCACGTGTGAGCGTGGCAAGTGCACCCCGCCGGACGTCAAGGTCGTCTTGATCCTCATCTTCCCGCACATGTGCGGGATTGAGATGAGCTACCAGGTCCGCGAAGGGTCTTCCAGCTCCAATTGGAGGTAGCTGGGCTGGGTCGCCAACGAGAATCAAACGCTTCACGCCGGGACCCAAAGTCCTAATGAGTGCCGCGAGAGTGTCTTCCGTAAGCATCGAGGCCTCGTCAATGACGACGGTCTCATGGCCATCGTAACAGGGTGGTCCCATGATGGGCTCCTGTCGGCTTCCGTCATAGCGCCCCAGGGAATAAAGGAAGCCCGCCACGGTCATGACGTCGATCCCTTTAGCAACTTGCGACTCAAGGCGAACCCGGGCCTTTCCGGTCGGAGCCAAGAAGACGACTCGACCCTGTTGGGATGTACCACGGGATAGCGCACCCAGAAGTGTTGTCTTTCCGGTGCCCGCTCGGCCGACAAGCACACTGGCTTTCCGAGTAGTAAGTCTCTCCATGGCAACAGCTTGCTCATCCAGAGCGGCCGATGTTCTCGGATCATTCGAATCGAAACGGGCACCCTCGGCTAGCGTGCTCTTCACCGTATCGACCAAGATCTCCTTCCACGACTCTCCGAGGCTGGGGAGCTTCTTTCGTGTGCGGGCCCACAGTTTTCGTTGAAGCATATGGGCCACGTCTCGTCGCTCAATCAGCTGCAACCACGGCGGATCTCCATCAGTCGCCACGACCCGCTCGGAGAGGAAGTCGTTTTCGGCAAGGGTCCACTCATCGGGCACAACAACCTGCTCGGCCACCGGGATCTTGGCCGCCCTACTGCGCGCCTCCGGGACTCCGAGGAGGGTGTCTCCCTGGTTTGCCGCCCTTCGGAGTGTCGCTACCAAAGCTGCTCGAAGACGCCGTCTGTCGGCCGGGGAGAGGACGCTGGCCTTTCCATCGCCATTCAGCGCCCCAAGGTCGACGGTCGGGAAGGACACTGATCGCGAGTCTCGGCTCCCCCGATCAAGCTCAGCCACGACATAAGGGTTGTCGATGATCTCGCGGTCGGACACAGCATACCCTGCCGTCTCGGTTCTGAGGGTCTTCTCCCACCACCGCCGCGCCTGGTCTGCAGTAATGGCGAGGCGGGACAGGCACCTCGCTAACTCCATGCGCTCGGGCTGGCCCTTGTAATGAACCCACAGCGAGGCGAAGGCGTCGATGTTCGCCTGAAAGCGACCGTCAGGCGGAGGGGTGACTCCGCCAAGCAGTTGGGACACTGCAGCCCACGGGTCGGCGGCGAACTGGGGATCGCGCGAGGCCGCAAGTTGCACCAGGCTCACTCCCATGTGCAGACCCATGGCTTCCAGGACAGCCCCGACGCCCGGATTCGGGCCTCTCAAGCGCCAGGTGGCGGACAGGCGCTCGTTCAGCCACCCTTCGGCTGCGGCCCAGGATCCTTTTGCGATCCCATCTTCGCGGAGATGGTGGGCGACCTTGATGGCCTGCGTGAGCACGCCAATCGTCGCGTCGGGTGTGATGTGTTCCGTCCGGTAAGAGAACTCGGCCATTCTGTCTTGATCGGGTTCGATGACGAGGCGCCTGGCGAGGACGGCTCGCCTCGCGTCCTCGTCCTCATCGCCGGTCGGTGTCAGGTAGTCACTAAACGGAACAAGGAACCCCCCCTCGCCCCCCGGACGCAGGCTATGTGCGATCTCGCGTTCCCAGATCGGGTGGGCGCTCATTGAGCCGAGTGTCGAATCGTAGAACGCCAGTTGGCCTATCCGCTCTATCGAACCGACTCCCACAACGACGCGAGGGATGTCGTCCCCGAGCGGGTGGGCGCCCTTGGTATAGAAGAGGGCCAGGGAGGTGTCCTTCTCCACGGACTCGTAGAAGGCATCCAGAATCTCCGCCTGTAGAGCGGGGTTGAACACCCACGCAGTTTTGAAGCCCGAAGGCGGATTCCTTTCCGGCGGGAGCATGCTTAGCACGCGAGGAGCCACCCAACTCTCCAGGTTCTCTCGGCTGAGCCAACGGAACGGAACTCCCAGAGCTGTAAATCGGGGCACGCGGCGAGTGGTCTTCTTCAGGTGGCCGTGCGTCTCGGCGACGGTATCGATCCCCGTGTACGGATGCTGGTGCTCTATCTGCCAATCCACAGGTGAGAGAAAGCCGCCAGACTCTTTCGCGCAGGGTGGGAGGAACCTGGCGAAGGGTTTGCCGCGGACGGGCAGTTCGCGTGAGGTCCTCTTCTGCAGCAGGATGTTCTTGTAGTCAACGCAGTGGCAGTTGGCTTCCGGATCAAGACACACGGTTCCGTTCCACTGGGAGTCGTGCCACGGTACACGGATGCTCAGATTCGTTGCCACCTGCCCTCCCCAGGTTGCTGACCAAGGGGCTTCCTGATCGCCGCGGGCGAGTACCTCCGTGAGCGCTACCCGAAGCTGCTGCACGATGCGAAGCTACGTGAACATTTCCACCGTAGTATGTTCCACGGCTTCGATTTCGACAACACGATGCTGCGGATCGGCAGCATGAACATGCTGCTTCACGGTGTCGAGAACCCGGATATTCGCCACCGGGATTCATTGGCGGAAGACCATGCTGGGGAGGAGGAGAAGTACACTCTGGTGCTGGCCAATCCCCCCTTCGCCGGGAGCCTCAACTACGAGAATACTGCTAGGGACCTGCTCCAGATTGTCAAGACCAAAAAGACAGAGCTGCTATTCTTGGCGCTCTTTCTCCGGCTACTCAAACCGGGCGGGCGAGCAGCAGTCATCGTGCCCGCGGGCGTCCTGTTCGGATCCACGAAGGCGCACAAAGAGCTGCGACGCATCCTCGTGGAAGAACAAAAACTCGACGCCGTCGTGTCGCTGCCGGGCGGAGTGTTTAAGCCGTACGCCGGAGTAGCTACCGCGATTCTCGTCTTCACTAAGACCAACTCTGGCGGTACCGACAAGATCTGGTTCTATGGCGTTACGGCCGACGGCTGGAGTCTCGACGATAAGCGCACGCCCCTTGTACCCGACGACAAGCTTGGGGCCGTGCCTCGACAGCCGCTCGGCACAGCCGAACACGCGAAGAACAACCTGCCTGACGTGATTGCGCGCTGGGCAGAGCGTGCGGGGAAAGAGCTTGAACGCCCCCGCACCGCCCAGAGCTTCTGTGTGCCTAAGGCCGACATCGCTGCCCACGGCTACGACCTGTCGCTCAACCGCTACCAGGAAGTGGTGTACGAAGAGCTTCAGCACCGACCGCCGAAGGAGATCCTCACTGAGCTGGCGGAGGTGGAGGACGAGATACGGCGAGAGATGAGAGAGTTGGAAGGGATGCTGAGATGACGTGGCCGATCGTCACGATTGGGGAGATCTGCGATGTCGTCTCCGGTGCTACGCCAAAGACCAGCAGGCCGGAGTTCTGGGACGGGAATATCCCTTGGGTTACACCGAAGGATCTAAGTCAGTTGGGTCGCAAGCACCTCAACGATACGCTCCGCCATATCACAGACTTAGGTCTGAAGAGGTGCTCAACTAAGATGTTGCCTGCGCAGTCGTTTCTCCTTAGTTCTCGGGCGCCTATCGGCTTGGTAGCCATCAACACGATTCCTGTCTGTACCAATCAAGGCTTCAAGAGCCTGGTGCCCCGCTTCGACTTGGTTTCACCTGATTATCTTTTCTGGTGGCTGAAAGCCGAGCGAGCGCATATCCGAAACAAAGGGCGAGGAGCGACGTTCAAGGAGGTGTCCAAGAAAATCGTCGAAGACCTCCAAGTTCCCCTCCCTCCCCTCAACGAGCAGAAACGCATCGCGGGAATCTTGGACAAGGCGGACGCCCTCCGGATCAAGCGTCGCGACGCCCTCGCCCGTCTCGACACCCTCACTCAAAGCATCTTCCTCGACATGTTCGGGGATCCTGCCACAAACCCACAAGGTTGGCAAGTCGTGGCTCTGCGGAGTCTCGGTCGAGTGACGACTGGAGGGACGCCGCCAAGCTCGAAAGAAGGGATGTTCGGCGGCGCTATCCCGTTCATCACACCCGCGGATCTTGAGAGCGGGCAGCCGATCAAGCGAACTGTGACCGACGCAGGTGCCGGAGCGAGCAGAACTGTTAGCGCTGGGGCAACGCTCGTATGTTGTATCGGTGCTACAATTGGAAAGATCGGAAAATCAACAGTGCGCAGTGCGTTTAATCAGCAAATCAATGCAGTCGAATGGGGCGAGAGGATCAACACGGTGTACGGTGTTGAGGTTATGCGCTTCTTCAAACCGACAATCGTTGCGTGGGGATCCTCGACAACCTTGCCAATCCTAAAGAAATCTTCCTTTGAGCGAATCGAAATCCCTGTCCCGCCACTGGCCAATCAACGAGAGTTTGCGGTCCAGATGGAGGGAGTGAAACGCGTACGAGCTGCCCATCGTGTCGCGCTCTCGAAATCGACCGAGTTGTTTGGCGCGTTGCAGGCGATAGCGTTTCGAGGGAGCTTATAGCCATGTCCGGTGAACTCCTTAACGTGTGGGACTACACCTTCCGCGATATCTGGACCCCACTTGCCGACGAGGAGCACGTTCCGACTGACCTCTTTTCCCAGTTGTATAGAGAGCTTATTGTCGCTCTCAAAGAGCCAGTCGGCGAAGATGCTCAGGTCATACCCCTCAACGATGGAATTCAACTCCGCGAAGCCTTTGATCGAGCGCTATCGATTTCTGGCGTCGAGATCGCGCTTGCTGCTGCTGAAGACGCGTTTAGGGCATCGGGCGCTACCGATCACGAAGACCCACTGGAGCGCAGATCTGCGGCTGAAGAGTGCCTAGCGGAACTGATTGGCGACGTAAACTCAGCTAGGAGGCTTCTGTCGCAGACATTGTCATACCTTGCGGATGATGCCAAGCGTCGGGCGGAGGCGAAGGAGCGAGCACGAGCCGACATCCTAAACGACGCGGTCAAGAGCAGACAGGCATTTGGCCAAGTCCGATCATCTGCATTAGCTGGAGAGATCGCGCTGGTCCGGTTTCTCGAATCGGCCTTCGAGATTTTCGACGAGTTAGGCGGCGATCCACTCTCCAACCGTTACTTTAACCTCCTGTCTGGATTCATTAGCAAGTTTAGCCTTCGCTACGACCTTCGCCGCCCTTGTACACTTTGTCCGACGCTACCTGGAGTGTTCGCGAGCCTCGTCCGCGATCTACGGACAATCGCAAGTCGGGACCCTCATCTCGCCAGTCTTATGAAGGACTTCGATGAGTCAGTCCGTGATCTGCGCATTGATTGCTCGGATCGAAGAATCAAGACAAGCATCCAGAAGCAGGTCAACCTTCTGGAGGCCATCGGTAGCGGTGCCGCCGGTGTCACCGAAGCCACTTTGGGTGCGATTTGTAATCAGATCGGCACGTGGCCGCACGAGAATCTCAAACAGGCGATGAAGCACCTCTACTGGTTCACTTCGGACTACCCAGGTATTCGCCACGGTGGGACGGCGGACTCTGTTCTGCGTAAGGTAGACATGCGCGACATGGTGGCAATGTCGATCATACTCGTCGGTTTCACGCCATATCTCACCCAAGGACTCAACCCCGATATCGTCTATCGAGGGACATGAGATGAGCCAGTTTGCGTTTCTCCGGCGCGAATGGTCGGCGGTGTTCGCCGCGGCTTCGAAGGCTGAGGCGGCCGTCCACTCGGATCCCCGAACGGCCTGCTTCTATGCCCGACGCACACTGGAGTTGGCGGTGACCTGGGCCTACAAGCACGACTCCGCGCTCCGGCTGCCCTATCGAGACAACCTTTCCGCGCTGATCCACGAGCCCAGCTTCAAGCGGGCCGCAGGCGAGGCGTTGTTCAGCAAGGCTCGAATAATCAAGATGCTCGGCAACCGCGCGGTGCACAATCAGCGTGCCATACCAGGGGCGGACGCGCTGACAGCAGTACGCGAGTTGTTCCACGTAACTTACTGGTTTGCGCGGACATACGCCCGCTCCGGGCGCCCTGCGCCAAGTCTATCGTTCGACCCAACGAATCTGCCCCGCACGGCGACGGATTACCAGCAGACGGCGGAGCAATTGCGCGCATTTGGGGAAGCGCTCCGGGAACGCGACGACAAGCTAACGACAGTGCTCGCCGACAAGGGCGCGCTCGACGAGGAGCTCAAACGTCTGCGGAAGGAAGTGGCCGACGCCAAGAAGGCAGCTGCAGCACAGCCAGACACGCACGACTACTCCGAAACAGAGACTCGCGACTATCTTATCGACTTGCTGCTTAAGGAAGCTGGTTGGGTGCTCGATCAGGACCGCGACCGCGAGTTCGAAGTACGCGGGATGCCCAACAAGAGTGGCCAAGGCTTTGTGGACTACGTCCTCTGGAGCGACGATGGCAAGCCGCTCGGTTTGGTCGAGGCCAAACGCACGCGGCGTGATCCGCGGGTCGGCCAGCAACAGGCCAAGCTCTATGCAGATTGCCTCGAGCAGAGATTCGGACGAAGGCCGGTCATCTTCTACTCGAATGGCTACAAGCACTGGACTTGGGATAGCACCCGCTACCCCCCGCGCCAGGTGCAGGGCTTCTACGAGAAGGCAGAGCTGGAGCTGTTGATCCAACGTCGAAAGTCACGGCGCACGCTCGCGGAGTCTTCGATTCGTCCGGTAATCGCCGATCGCTACTACCAGACGCGTGCTATCCGACGCATAGCCGAGTCGTTTGAACGCGACCATGACCGCAAGGCACTGCTCGTCATGGCGACCGGCGCTGGCAAGACACGCACAGTGATCGCGCTCTGCGACCTGCTCATGCGCTGCAACTGGGCGAAGCGCGTGCTCTTCCTCGCCGACCGGGTGGCGCTGGTGAATCAGGCGATCAACGCCTTCAAGCGGCATTTGCCAGACACATCGCCCGTCAACCTGGTCACGGAGAGAAACGCCGAGGGACGCGTCTACGTCTCAACCTATCCGACCATGATGGGATTGATCGACGAGGCCCACGATGGCCAGAGGCGGTTCGGGGTGGGCCATTTTGACTTGGTTGTCATCGACGAAGCGCACCGCTCAGTGTTTCAGAAATACCGCGCGATCTTGGACTACTTCGACTCCCTGCTCGTCGGACTCACGGCGACCCCCAAGGACGAGGTGGACCGAAACACTTACCGGCTGTTCGACTTGGAAGACGGCGTGCCCACCGACGCCTACTCGCTGGAGGAGGCGGTTCGCGATGGCTTCCTCGTGCCACCGAAGGCCGTCTCAGTTCCGCTCAAGTTTCAGCGCGAGGGCATCACTTACGATGAGTTGTCGGAAGAGGAGAAGGACCAGTGGGACGCGCTCGAATGGGATGACGAAGGCACGGTGCCCGGCCGGGTTGAGGCCGCAGCGGTGAACAAGTGGTTGTTCAACAAGGACACCGTGGACAAGGTCCTGGTACACGTCATGACGCGCGGCCTCATGGTCGCCGGCGGTGACCGCCTGGGTAAGACCATCCTTTTCGCCAAGAACCAGGATCACGCGGAGTTTATCGCCGATCGTTTCAACACCAACTACCCGCATTACAAGGGCGAATTCGCCCGTGTCATCACCTTCAGGACGGAGTATGCGCAGAGCCTGATCGACAGTTTTTCGAACAGCGAGAAGAACCCACACTTAGCCATTTCTGTAGACATGCTCGACACCGGCATCGACATACCCGAGGTCGTGAACCTGGTCTTCTTCAAGCCGGTGCGCTCAAAAACCAAGTTCTGGCAGATGGTAGGTCGCGGCACGCGGCTTTGTCCCGATCTGTTCGGGCCGGGTCGGGACAAGAAGCTGTTCTATCTCTTCGACTACTGCCAAAACCTCGAATACTTCAGCCAAGAAATCTCGGCTACTGAAGGCACTGTCGTCGATTCGCTCGGCAAGCGCCTGTTCAACGCGCGGTTGGAGTTGATCGGTGAGCTAGACCGGGGACACCCCGCGGATGCAGCTCCGGTGCGGGAGCCGATTGCGACCTACGATAATCCCGGGACCACAAGAGAAGTTCGCGCTACCACTGCTGAATTGCTGCAACGTGAAATCGCTGCGATGAACCTTGACAACTTCGTGGTGAGGCCTCATCGCCAGCTCGTAGAGAAGTACGCTAGGCCGGAGGCGTGGACCACGCTGCCTCCTGAAGCCTTGGCCGAGTTGTCTGACGAGATCGCCGGGCTGCCTTCAGAGACCGACCTGGAAAACGAGGAGGCGAAACGTTTCGACCTATTGGTCTTGAGGCTGCAACTTGCTCTGCTACGCTCCGAGTCGAGCTTCGCTCGATTGCGCGATCACGTCCAGCAGATCGTCGGACTCCTTGAAGAGAAGTCAGCTATTCCGATGGTCCAAGCTCGGATGGCGCTCATCCAAGACGTGCAAGGTGACGAGTGGTGGCAGGACGTCACAGTCCCCATTCTTGAGGGACTGCGGCGAAAACTGCGTGACTTGATTCAGTTGATCGATCGGCGCCAGCGCAAGCCCGTGTACTCGGATTTCGAGGACCTGATGGGTCGTGAGACCGTGGTCGACCTCCCCGGCGTTGCTGTGGGTACTGACTACGAGAAGTTTGTGGCGAAGGCACGTACCTTTCTGCGGACGCACCTGAATCATATTGCGATCCACAAGCTCCGTTCCAACAAGCCTCTGGCGCCAACTGATCTCGCTGAGCTGGAACGCATGCTTGAAGAGAGTGGTCTTGGACAGCCGGAAGATCTTCGGCAGGCGGCGGAAGAATCGCAGGGCCTGGGTCTGTTCGTTCGTTCCCTCGTCGGAATGGATCGTGGTGCGGCGAAAGAGGCGATGGCGTCTTTTTTGGAGGGTAGATCTCTCACTGCCAACCAAATCGAGTTCATCAATCTGATAGTTGATCACCTGACCGAACATGGCGCCGTCGAACCGGGAAGGCTATACGAATCGCCGTTCACCGACCTCTCCATGACGGGTCCTGACGGACTGTTCAATGCAGCAGAGATGAGTGACCTCATGCGGGTACTCGATGCTGTTCGAGCTTCGGCGGTGGCGGCGTGACAAACGAAGAACCAAGCGCGCGAACGTCCCGTTGTAATCTTTGAAGACGAAACGGTTACCGCCCGGCCCCTTCTCCGCGGGTCCGCTCACGATGCAGCGGAGAGGAATCCTTGCACCACTCCGATCCGCGCTCCAGTCTTTCCGTATGCGACCGTGTGGTTATCGGGGGCTGGAGACCCGCCAAGCTGGCGCTCCGCTCCCGTGCAGTCACACCCGCCGAGAGCCACCCCACCCCACCGAGGTACCCGCCATGACGACCCGACGAACCCGCCGACTCGTCCCCCCCACCCCCCTCCTCACCCTCGCCATCACCGCCGCGACCGCGTTTGCCGCCGCGGCCGCGCTTGCCATCACCCCCACCCCTCTCACCGCCCAGACCCTGCCCACCATCGAAGCCCACACCGAGGGCACGACCGCGATGGAGGGCTTCTTCAACCTCTACTGGGACGACGACGCCGGGTCGCTCTACTGGGAGATCGCCGAGCTGGACACCGAGTTTCTCTACCAGATCTCGATGGGGTCGGGGCTCGGGAGCAATCCGGTGGGGATCGACCGGGGGCAGTTGCGCGGGACGCACGTCTTCGAGGCGCGGCGCATCGGGCCGCGGGTTCTGCTGGTGGAGCCCAACTACGAGTTCCGGGCCATCACCGACAACACCGCCGAGGCGCGGGCCGTGCGCGATGCCTTCGCGCCGTCGGTGCACTGGGGCTTCGACATCGTGGCGCGCACCGGAGATCGCGTGCTGGTGGACGCCACCGAGTTCTTCATGCGCGACGCGCGCGGGGTGATCACCCAGATCGCGCAGCGGGGGCAGGGGCAGTTCCAGTTGGACGTGTCCCGTAGCGCCATCTATCTGCCCAACACCAAGTCGTTCCCGGAGAACACCGAGGTCGAGGCGATGCTCACGTTTACGAGCGACGCGCCCGGCAACCTGGTCAGCGGCGTTGCGGCCACGGGGAGCACCTTCACGGTTCGGCAGCACCATTCCTTCATCCAGTTGCCCGGTCCCGGTTATGAACCGCGCGTCGCCGATCCGCGCATCGGGGTGAACGGGCCGACCGTGCGCGACTACGCGAGTCCCATCGACGAGGACATGCGCATCCGCTGGGTGGCCCGCCATCGCCTGCAGAAGCGGGACCCGGACGCGGAGCGCTCCGAGGCGGTCGAGCCCATCGTCTACTATGTGGATCCGGGCACGCCCGAGCCGGTGCGGAGCGCGCTCATCGAGGGGGCCGAGTGGTGGGCCGAGGCCTTCGAGGAGGCCGGCTTCATCGACGCCTACCGGGTCGAGGTGCTGCCCGAGGGGGTCGACGCGCAGGACATCCGCTACAACATGATCCACTGGACCCACCGGCGGACGCGCGGCTACTCGTACGGCAACTCGGTGATCGATCCGCGCACCGGCGAGATCGTGCGCGGGGTGGTGAACCTGGGGAGCCTGCGGCTGCGCCAGGACTACCTGCACGGACAGGGGATGGTGCCGCCGTTCACGGGCGGGATCACCTCCGACGACGGGGGCGGCTACTTCGACATCCCGATGAGCGCCGAGGAGCGCGCCTACTGGGAGGCGTGCATGCTCGCGGGGGCTCCGGACTTCGAGTACCTGGCCCAGGTCGCCGGCAACTCCGACGCGGTGGAGATGGCGCTCGCGCGCGTCCGGCAGCTGTCCGCGCACGAGGTCGGGCACACGCTCGGCTTCCCGCACAACTATCTCTCCAGCACCTACGGCCGCGAGAGCGTCATGGACTATCCCGCGCCCCTGGCCACCATCGACGACAACGGCGACATCGACCTCTCCGACGCCTACGTGCCCCGCATCGGCACCTACGACAAGCTCTCCGTCAACTGGCTCTACCGGGAGTTCCCGGAGGGGGTCGACGAGCGGGCGGCGCTGAACGAGATCGTCATGCAGGGGATCGACGACGGGCTCGTCTTCATGATGCACACCAACAACAACTTCATCGGGGCCGCGCATCCGGGGGCGAGCGTATGGGACAACGGGGCCAACCTGGTCGACCATCTGAAGCTCGAAATCGATGTGCGCGAGATCGGGCTCGAGAAGTTCGGCACCGACGTGCTCCGCGTCGGCGAGCCGCTCTCGGACCTCGAGTACGTCCTGATGCCCCTCTACATGCACCACCGGTTCCAGCTCCGCTCCGCGGCGCAGACCATCGGCGGCGCCGACTATCGCTACGCGCTCAAGGGAGATGGCCAGACGCCGTTCGCCATCCTCCCGGCGGATGAGCAGCGTGACGCGCTGGAGACGATTCTCTCGACGCTGACGGTCGACTTCCTGACGCTGCCCGAGGACGTCGTGTCGATGATTCCGCCCCCGGCCTACCGCCACGACGAGGGCGAGGTCTTCCCCGGCTACACCGGGCTGATCTTCGACCCCGTGGGCGCGGCGGAGGCGGCGGCCGACTTCGCGGTGGGCGAGATCCTGCACCCCAACCGCATGGCCCGCCTGCTGGTGTTCGGCAGCATGGGCGACTACCCGGGCCTTGAGGAGGTCGCGGACCGCCTGATCGAGCACACCTGGGGCGCGGACGCGGCCCCGGACGCCTACCGCCAGCGGGTGCTGCACGCCATCCAGCGCTCGGTCGCCGACCGGATGATGCAGCAGGCCGCCCAGGACGGGAACGCCGCGGAAGTGCGCGCCGTGCTCGCCGACCGGCTCGAGGGTCTGGCCACGGACCTGGAAGCGATGTCCGACCCGTCACCTCACCAGCGTTTGGTGGCCGCGGACATCCGCCGCTGGCAGCAGCGCATCGAGAACACGGTCCCCGGCGGCGCGCTGGTGATGCCGCAGGGCGACCCGATCGGCGGGAGCAGCCGGGGAGGTGGGCCGCCGCGGTGAGGGTCCTACGCGCTCGTCCGCGGTCCAGGACTTCCTCGGAGGTTTGGCCGCTGCGGTAAGATCGGGTCGGGGACGCGTGGTCCGGGCCTTGGCAAGGGAGGCTGGATATGTCCGACGAAGTGCAGCATCTGCGCCGCGAAGTGGAACGGCTTCAGGCGCGGTTGGCATTCGTTCAGGGAACGCAGGACGGCTACTACGAGTCGCCGCTGGTCAAGACGGACTGGTTCAAGCTGCGCCGCATGCCCGAACGGGGCCTGGATCGGAGGTCGGCAAGGCAAGTCGTGGAAGACGCCCACGCGCTTGACTTCGACCACCGGCTGAATACCTCATCCTATGTGAATGTGACCCTCGACCCCGAGGAAGAGGCCATCGCACTCCTGGGGCTACGGGTCAACCTGGCCGACCAAACGGTCTACCCGCAGTCTTACCGGCTCCACGACGCAACGGTCAACATGATCGGCGGCCTGTGGAACTGCCCCGAGGGTCCCGACTTCAAGGATTTCGGCGTGTTCCCGGGTGCGGGCACGGCAGGTTCCACCGAAGCCTGCCTGCTGGCTGGACTGGCGCTGAAGTTCCGTTGGCGCGCCTGGTACGCCCAACGCTGCGGCATGACCGCGGAGCAGGCGGCGGAGGTGCGCCCGAATCTGGTCGTATCCACCTGCTATCAGGCGGCATGGGAGAAGCTGTTCAGGTACATGGACGTTGAGCCGAGGCTCATCCCGCCTTCGGTCGAAACCTTCACCCTGGATGCCGCGAAGCTCCCGGACGTGATCGACGAACGCACGATGGGGGTCGTCTGCATCATGGGCAATCACTACGGCGGCCACTACGACCCTGTTCAGGAGATAAGCGACGTCATCGACGAGATCAACGCCGAACACGGCTACCAGGTCGGCATCCATGTCGATGCGGCGTCCGGTGGATTCATCGCGCCATTCCAGGATGGCCTGCCGCCATGGGATTTCCGGGTCGGTAACGTCCTGTCGATTTCAGCAAGCGGACACAAGTACGGCGAGTCGATCTGCGGAACCGGTTGGATCGTCTGGCGACACCGCCAGCACCTGAGCGAGCAGATCGCCATTGCCGTAACGTATCTTGGGGGCAGGGCGGAGTCGTACACGCTCAACTTCTCCAGACCGGCGGCGGGCGTCTACGTCCAGTACTACAAGCTGCTCCACTACGGAATGTCCGGCTACCGGCAGTGCTGCGAGAACATGATGGCCAACGCCGCCTACCTGCGCGCCGGATTGCGGTCGATGCGCCACGGCGGCAAGGCGCGGTTCGTCCTGCTCGACAACGGCGACGACGACTGCCTGCCGGTGGTCACGGCCAGGCTCAACCCCGAGTGCCGACTCTGCTATGACGACTTCGACCTTCAGAACGCCCTGGCTCAGCATCATTGGTACGTAGGAAGCTATCGCATGCAGTTCGATCATCCCCTGACGCAGGAGAAGCTGCCCTTGTTCCACGATGCCGATGCCGGTGCGTCCATGTTCCGGATCGTCGTGAAGAGCAACCTCACCCGGGGCATGGCGGAGCAGCTGCTGGAGTCGATCCGGGCGGGTCTCTCATTCCTGGACTCGATTTCGGCAGATGGCTCGCTTGCGTTCGATACGCACGGCCTTCGGCACAAGGACCAGCGACGGCTCAGCAACCACTGCTGAGCGCCCTTCCGCGCCGGCGATGAAGTACCCTTGACCTGACATCCGGCCTGCATGATAGTGTAATGCAACTCAAGGGGGGTGCTCGACATGCCGAATCATCTCGTCCAGGCCCGCATCGACAAGACCGTGAAGGAGGAGGCGGCCGCGGTGCTGGCGGCCATGGGTCTGACGGTGTCCGGGGCGGTGCGGCTGCTGCTGACGAAGGTCGCGCACGAGAAGGCGCTGCCGTTTGCGCCGCTGGTTCCCAACGCCGCCACGATCGAAGCAATGAAGGAGGCCCGCGGAGGCAACCTCCCGCAGTTCGACAGCGTCGAGGATCTCTTCGACGATCTGCATGCGGACGATTGAGCGGACCAGCCGGTTCAAGCGCGACTATAAGCGGGAGTCCCGGGGTCGGCATCGGACCTACCTCGACGCCATCCTGGCCCCTGTCGTGGAGGCCTTGGCCAACGATCGGCCACTGGAGCCTCGTCACCACGACCACGCGTTGAGCGGCGAGTGGCGAGATTTCCGCGACTGTCACGTGAAGCCGGACCTCTTGCTGATCTACCAGAAGTCCGGTGCCGATACCCTGCGCCTGGTGCGTCTCGGTTCGCATTCCGAACTCGGTCTCTGAGCCCGGTCGGTTCGCGCCGGAGGGAGGCGCCGTAGAGTTTCGCTCGGTGCGGCGTATGCAGATGGGACTCCGCGAATGCAACCTCGACTCCTGAGCCACCGCCGCTTCGCCCTGCTGCTCGCCTTGCCCGTGGCCATGGGCCTGTCCCCCCTTCCCGCCGCCCCGCAGGAGATCACCTACCGGGTGACGTTCGAGGGCAACTGGACCTTGGCGAGCACACCCGGAGGCGTGGCGCCGGGCGGACACTTCACGACGCTGATCGGCGGCGTGCACGGGAGTGGCGTCACGTTCTGGCGGGCCGGCGAGCGAGCCAGTCCCGGTGTCGAGGGCGTGGCCGAGGAGGGCTTCACGGGGACCTTCCGCAGCGAAGTTGCGGCCAGCCCGCACACTCGGTCCGTCATTCGGCGGGGCGTCGCCGGAGGCGGCACCGGCCGTGCGACGTTCAACATCGACGTCACGAGGACGCATCCACGGGTAACACTCCTGTCGATGATCGGTCCCAGTCCCGACTGGTTCGTCGGCGTGTCGGGAGTGTCCCTGCTCGACGGCGCGGATGAGTGGCGGGAATCGCATGTGGTGGATCTCTTTCCGTACGATGCCGGCACCGAGGAGGGCGACGACTTCTCGCTTTCCAATCCCGACACGAGCCCGCAGGGGGTCATTACGCGCATTGCGGGGACGGGCCCGTTCTCCAACGTACGCATGGCGAGGCTCACGTTCACCAGGTTGACGACGCCCCCGCCGAGGCCGAACAACCCGCCCACTGTGCAGGTGGCGTGCGAGCCCTGCGCGGTTCCGCGCGGCGGCGAGGTGCGCCTGAGGGCCAACGCCTCGGATCCCGACGGGGACGCCATCGCATACGACTGGAGCGCCGGGCAGGGGACGTTCACGGGCGCGACCGACGGGCCTGACGCGCGCTGGACGGCACCGGATCGCCTCGGCCGCGTCGTCATCCGGGTTGCGGTCCGCGATGGCCGGGGCGGGACGGCGGCTGCGGAAGTCGCGGTCGAAGTCGTGAACCGTCCTCCGGTGTTCGCTGGGCCGCTTCGCTTCGAGATTGCCGAGAACCGCGACGGCCGCGCGACGCCCGTGACGCTCGGCCAGGTTCGCGTGACCGACCCCGATGGAGACGACGTCGAGTTCGGGCTGGTGTCGGGCAGCGACCATTTCGTCATTGATGCGGCGTCGGGGGCGCTGCGCTACATCGGCCCCGGGGAGGACTTCGAGGCGGATCCGAACCGCTACGCGTTGACCGTGACGGCGACCGACGCGCCGGGCGACGAAGCGCGGGCGGAGATCGAGGTGCAGGTGGCCGATGTGAACGAACACCCGGCGGCTCTGGACGACGCGCTGAGCGTGCCCGAGGACCGGAGGACGAGGGTGGATGTCCTGGCCAACGACGACGATCCGGATCGCGGAGACCGGATTCGCGTGGTTTCGGTCGGGGCGCCCGAGCATGGGCAGGCGGAGGTTGTCGGCGCCGGGGCGGCCGTGGAGTACGCGCCAGATCCGAACTACCACGGTCCCGACCGCTTCACCTACGTCGTGGCCGACGCGGACGGCCTCGCCGATACCGCGACGGTTGAAGTCACCGTGACCCCGGTCAACGACGCGCCCGGAGCCGCGGACGACCAGGCCACCACGCGGGAAGACGAGGCGGTCGAGATTCCCGTGCTCGACAACGACGCGGATCTCGACGGCGACCGGCTGCGCGTCCGGAGCGTTTCGCCCGCCGGGCACGGCACGGCCGAGGTGGCTGGGGGCGGAACCCACGTCACCTACGTCCCGGATCCGAACTACCACGGCCCGGACCGTTTCACCTACGTCGTGGCCGACGCGGGCGGTCTTGCCGACACCGCGACCGTGGAAGTCACCGTGACCTCGGTCAACGACGCGCCCGAGGCCGCCGACGACCAGGCCACCACGCGGGAGGACGAGGCGGTCGAGATTCCCGTGCTCGACAACGACGCGGACCTCGACGGCGACCGGCTGCGCGTCCGGAGCGTTTCGCCCGCGGGGCACGGCGCGGCCGAGGTCGCGGCGGGCGGGACGCACGTCTCCTACGTCCCGGATCCGAACTACCACGGCTCGGACCGCTTCACCTACGTCGTCGCCGACACGGACGGCCTCGCCGACACCGCGACCGTCGAGGTCACCGTGGTTGCGGTCAACGACGGGCCTGCGGCGGTCGGCGCGATCCCCGACCAGTTGCTGGACGAGGGCGCGGAAGGGGTGACCGTGGACCTCACCCCCTTCTTCACCGACCTGGACGGCGATCCGTTGGCCTTCACGGCCGAGACCTCCAACGCGGACGTCGTCACCGCGGTGGTGAACGGAGCGGCGCTCGCCCTGCTGCCGGTGACCTACGGGGACGCCACGGTCACCGTCACGGCCACGGACCCGGGCGGACTGGCCGCGACCCAGCGCGTGACAGTCGGCGTGAGCGACCGGTCGGGGCGGGCGGTGCTGAGCGATGCGTTCGCCGCCATGGCGCGGTCCTACCTCTCGAGTGCCCGCATGACGCTCGAACGGCGCGTCGTGCCCGGCGCTCGCGCAGGCGGTGCCGATGCGGGCCAGCGGTCCGGGCTGAGTGTTGGAGGCAGATCCGTGGCGCTCCCGGACGGGCACACCTTCCGGGACGCGGCGCAGCAGGTCGTGGCGGGATGGCTGCCGGCGTCACGGCCCGGTCCGGGCACGGAACCCTCATTGTCGGACCTCGCCCCCGCGGGCGTTTCAAACCCGCTGCACCAGATCCGACCTCCGGCCGGCATCTCCGCCACGGACTTCACGTTTGCCTGGGGAGGCCAGTCCGCCGATTCGGCACGCCCCGGAATCGCGTGGTCGCTGTGGGGTCAGACGGACGTGCAGCGCTACGACGGCGGTGCCGCCGAACTCGGGTCGGGGCTGGCCGGCATCTCCGGCGACTACGAAGGAGATCTGCGCGTGCGCTACCTGGGGCTCGACGCACAGCTTCCGAGCTGGCTCTTCGGCGTCGCGCTGGGCCGCAGCAAGGGCGCCGGCGACTGGAACGCCGGGACGGCGAGTGGCCGCCTGAGCACCTCGATGACGTCGGTGCATCCGTACCTGCGCTGGGCCAGCGGGGCCACCGCAATCTGGACGACGTTCGGCGCGGGCAGGGGAGATGCCCGGAACGAGCGGACCGCGACCGGCCGTGTCGGCGAGAGTCCGCTGGACCTCGCCATGGGGCTCGTCGAGTTCGAGCGCCGGCTGGGACCGGCGGGGGGTCCGGTCGCGTTCGGATTGAGGGCCGACGCGGGGTGGGCCAGCCTTTCGACCGGCGAGGGGACGGAGACGATCGACGACCTGCGCGGGCGCGTGCACCAGGCCCGCCTCGGCCTCGACGCGCGAAGCGAGATGCGTGTCGGTGGCGCGGGACTCGCCCCGTTCGGCGCGGTGCACGTACGCCATGACGGCGGCGACGGCCGGACCGGACGCGGCGTGGAACTCTCCGGTGGGCTGCGCACACAGATCGGCGTTGTCGGCCTCGACGTGCAGGGGCGGTGGCTCGCCTTCCATTCGGCCACCCGCTACGGCGAGAGCGGCGCTGGCCTGACCTTCACCGTGGGCGGGCGCGAGGAGGAGGGATTCTCGCTGTCCGCGTCCCCCCGCTGGGGCGGCCGGACCGGAGGCGGCTTCGCCCTCTGGCAGGACCGCGCGCCGGGCATGACGCCGGGACCGGACGCCCACCCCGCAGGCTGGGCCATGGACGTGCGCGGCGCCTACCGGGCCCGGCTGAGCGGGCGGCTACTCGAAGTCGCAACCGTGTACGATCGGGCGGCGGGCGGCCAACGCCTGCAACTGACGGGACACGTCGGTCTCGCACTCGCCCATGATCGGTGACAGCGCCGTGACTTGAAAGGTAGTTATCAACATGCGGGAAATCACCACGTGCGCACGGCTCGCCTTCGCCGCTCTTGTCCTCTGCTTGACGGCTCCGGACGCGATCTCGGCTCAGAACGTTTTCGCCTCCACCCAGTCGGCGACGTTGCCGACCGCGTCCCCATCGCGCGCAGGCGACGTGCATATCGAGATCTCCCACAGGTTCGGCTACCTGTCGGGTGGCGCGAGCGAGCTTTGGGGACTCGATGGA
This sequence comes from Gammaproteobacteria bacterium, assembly GCA_028820325.1. Classification (GTDB taxonomy): domain Bacteria; phylum Gemmatimonadota; class Gemmatimonadetes; order Longimicrobiales; family Gaopeijiaceae; genus BD2-11. The sequence continues at coordinate 72,890 of JAPPJO010000135.1, forward strand.
TTCGTTCTGAATCGCCTCGGCCTGGCGGTCTCGCCTCACGACCACCTCACCGTCGGGATTCTTCGCTCCAACAGCTTCGACAACCTGGAGTTCAACGCGCGCTTCGCCGGAGTGGCCCTCGATGCCGCGACCGGTTCGTTCGAGTTCGCCGGGCAGGCCGGAGTGGCGTGGAACCTGCAAGTCGAAGCCGGCGACGATCACGCCGGTCATCAGCATGGGACCAACATGGATGCCGGCCATCGCCACGACGACACTGCCGACCCGAACGAGATGCAGGCGTACGTCCAGGCGATCGCCAACACGATCTTCGCCGATCGACTCGCGCTCGGTGTCGTGCCCACGCTCCTGTGGAATCCCCGGATTCAGGACCACGACCCGGAGACCGCCGTTTCAGTCGGCGTGCACGGCCAACTGTATCTCGACCGAATGTGGAGCCTCTTCGGCGAGTGGATCTTCAGCCAGACCCGGGAGGATCAGGAGTACGATTCCGGTTCCTTCGGCGCCGAAATCCGCACCCGCGGGCACTTCTTCAAACTGGTGGTGACCAATCAGCACCAGATGAACCCGACTCAGACCCTGGTCGGGGCCGCGGAGGACTTCTTCGACCCGGGGTCATGGCGCTTTGGGTTCAACCTCCAGCGCAGACTCCGGTTCTGATTCGCGGCTGCGTCCGGGAGGTCTGACGCCGCGACCCTACCCCCTCCTCCAGAAGGGCGCGATGAAGTGGCCCTTGCGGCCGGCCCGGACCAGGAACCAGACCCCGGTCGCCACCCCCAGGGTCACCGCGAAGATCGACGCCTCCACCCCGAACTCACCGCCTGAAAGCAGCGTGGGGCCGCTCAGCTCCGATTCGAGCAGGCCATCCATCGTCAACCCGGAGACGCGCCCGCCGAAGATGCCGCCCTGGGTGAAGTTCCAGGCGAAGTGGATGCCGACCGCGAGCCAGAGCCGCCGCGTGAGCACGTAGGCGGCGCCCAGCAGGATCCCCGCCTCCATGGCGATCGCGAACGAGCTGAACAGCGTCGCGTTGGGGTTCATCATGTGCGCGAACCCGAACATGAGCGCGGTGAGCGCCAGAGCGATCCAGGTGCCCAGGCTCTCCTCGATGATCCGGAACAGCACGCCCCGGAACAATACTTCCTCCGCATATCCGGAGGCCACGGCCATGGCGAACGTGGGCACGATGGCGCTCACGGGGTTCGATCCGGTCACCTGGTAGTATCCGAGCGCCGCGATGGCGCCGATGGTGGCTACCAGCAGACCCGCGCCGACCGCGATCCCCGCGCCCGTCTCGCGCACAGCGCCTGTACCGGACAGTTCGTCGGCGCGGCGGCGCTCCACCAGGCGGACGTAGCCCCTGTAGGCGAAGTGAACCGCGACGACCATCGGGATGACGTACTGGAGCGAGTCCTGGGACAGCGGCCCGAAGCCCAGGATCTGGTGCAGACCACCGACAACGAGTTGGACCAGGAGGATGCCCGCAACGATGGCCAGCGTGGCCAGAACGATGCGGGTTGGCCCGAACTGGAGGATCCGCTGCGGCCATCCGCGTGGCCGAGGCGAACTGGGCGTCATCCTCCCCCTACGGCAGACTCATCGCCATGAGCATGTTCGGCGCCTGGATCACGATTCGCTGCTTGCCCTCGTGCACGTAGGTCATCATGCCATAGCGCGGGTTGCCGGGGAGCTCGACCTGGCCCAGCCGCTCCCCCGTCGCCTTGTCGACGGCGTAAAGCATGGGGGTGTTGTCGCTTGCGTTGCCCGTGTACAGGAGCATGTCCGGGGTCACGATCTGCGCGGCCTGGCGCCCAGTCCCCGTGTTGGGGATATCGATCCCTTCCAGCGCGGGATGGTTGAGCACGTTGTTGGGGGTGTCGCCCACCGGGATCCACCACAGGTGCTCGCCGGTGTTCATGTCGATCGCGGTGATCTTGCTGTAGGGGGGCTTGTACATCGGCAGCCCCTGCACGCGCCCGATGCGCGCGCCGCCCAGCACCGCGAAGTCGTTGATGGTCGTGCCGGTGGGTGCCTCCACCCTCTCGTCGACCTCGTGGCCGGGCACCACCAGCCGCGACGAGCATCCCTTCTGCGAGGTCACGAAGATGACCCCGCTCTCGGGATCCACCGCGGGCGTGCCGTCGATGTTGGTGCCGCCCACGTCGCCGGGGCACCAGACGGAGCCCAGCTTGCCCTCGTCGTTGTCGCGGTGCAGCGGGGGCTGGAAAAACGGACCCCAGTCGTAGGGCTCGAGGAGGTCGAGCGCGGCCTGCCGCAGCTCGGGAGTGAAGTCGATGAGATCGTCCACGCCGAGGCCCTGCATGTCGTACGGAAGAGGCCAGGTCGGATGCGGCTGCGTCTCGGCCAGCTTCTCGCCCGGCACCTTCGACGCCGGCACCGGCTTGTCCTCGATGGGCCAGATGGGCTCGCCGGTCGCGCGGTTGAAGGCGTAGGCGAAGGACTGCTTGGTGATCTGCACGATGGCGGGGATGTCCTCGCCATCGACCGTCACGTCCACCAGGATGGGCGCGGTGGAGGTGTCGTAGTTCCAGATGTCGTGACGGACCAGCTGGTAGTGCCACACCCGCTCGCCGGTCTGCACGTCCAGCGCGATCAGGCTGGTGCTGAACAGGTTGTCGCCGGGCCGGAAGCCTCCGTAGAAGTCCTGGGTGGCGCCGTTGGTGGGGATGTAGACGAGGCCCAGCTCGGGATCCGCCGAGAGCGGCGCCCACGAGGAGATGTCGCCGGTCCACTCCCAGGCGTCGTTCTCCCAGGTCTCGTGCCCGAACTCTCCGGGCCCGGGGATCACGTCGAACTTCCACAGGAACTCGCCGGTGCGCGCGTCATAGGCGAGGATGTCGCCCGGAATGTTCTCCTGGCGAGACTGGTTGTATCCCTGCTCGGCGGAGTTGCCGACGATGATCACGCCGTTGACCACGATGGCCGGGGAAGAGCTGGTGATGTAGCCCTTCTCGAGCGGGACGCCCATGTAGTCGTCGTGCTCGTGGCCCAGGTCGTCGAGCAGATCCACGGTCCCGGTCTTGGGGAAGCCCTCAATGTCCACCGAGCCTCCGAAGCCCTCGATGGGCTCGCCGGTCTCGGCATCCAGCGCGTGCAGGAAGAAGGCGGGCGTGACCACGTAGACGATGTCGCGGCCGTCGACGTTTGCGTACGCGACGCCCTTGCCGTGGTTCTTCCGCATCGAATACTCCCAGCGGAAGGTCTCGGGCTCCACCCAGTCCCACAGCACCTTGCCGCTGGCCGGATCGGTTGCGATCACGTGCCGCTTCTCGCCGGCGACGCTGATCAGCTTGCCGTTGACGTAGATGGGGGTCGCGCGCGCGTTAACACTAGGATACGCGGAGCCGTCCCAGATCCAGTCCACCTCGAGCTGGTCGAAGTTGCCGGGGTTGATCTGCGTGAGTTCCGTGTAGCGCTGGCTGCCGGCGTTGCCGCCGATGTAGGCCCAGTCGCCCTCGGTGACCACGCTCCCGGCCGGGCCCGCATCCGAGGTCTGGGCGCACGCGCCCGCCGCGAGCGAAATGAGGGCCAGCCAGCACCAGGCGCGCGTGGCCGACGTCCGTGATTGACGGTCCTGTCCTGTCATCTTCCGCGTCCCCCTTCCAAACAGATGTTCATCGCCTCGCGCAACAGAGCGAGCATCGCAAGATGAAGATGCGGTGGGATGTGGGCAAGGCGGGCGGGGCGCCGTGGGTAAGGCGCGCAGGGCTCTTCATCGCCACCCAACCCCTCTGCACAGTGTTGCATTTTCGAAAAGGCAACAATTTGTTGCATTTTCGTATTGGCAACACCCTGCGGAGGGCGGCGAAACCGTTAGCCGATGAGTTGCCGCTGCATCTCGGCGGGAGTAGCACTTCCCGGTCTGGCGGCTAGCGCAACCGGCGCCTACCCTTCCGGTTAGTGGGGAGGGTCGCCTATCATTCCGGTCCGGGCACGGCTGCGAATGACGCCGCTGCCCGTTTCGCTCCCGACGCAACGACATCCGGAGAATTGACGAGTGGCTATGGAACTGAGCGGGTTCGCGCGGTCGCTGACGGCGGAAGCCGCCTTTACCGTGCTGGCGGTCGCCAAGCGGCTTCAGTCCGAGGGGAAGGACGTCGTGGAGCTCGAGATCGGCGACAGCCCGTTTGCGACCACGAGCGCAGCGGTCGAGGCCGGCAGGGAAGCCATCGCCGCGGGGCACACGCGCTACTGCGCCTCGCTGGGGCTCCCGGAGCTGCGCGACGCGGCGGCCCGCTACATGCGCGATGAATTCGGCGTGCCCGCGGGGCGCGAGAATGTCGTTATCGCCACCGGCACCAAGGTCTTCGAGCAGTATTTCTGCGAGGCCTTCGTGGATCCGGGGGACGGGGTGCTGGTCTTCAGCCCGTACTTTCCGACGTACGTTCCCAACATCCTCAGGCGCGGGGGGCGTCCGGTGTTCACGCCGCTTCGCCAGGGGGACGCCTTCCGCCCGAGCCTGGCCGCGGTCGAGCGATTCCTCGCCGAGGATCCCCGGCCTAGGGCCATCTTCCTGAACTCGCCCCACAATCCCACCGGGGGCGTGGCCACGGAGGAGGATTTTCGCGGGATCGCGGACCTGGTGCGGGGAACGCGTGTCGCCGTGTTCAGCGACGAGCCCTATTGCCACATGGTGTGGAAGGGGAAGCACGTGTCGCCGCTGGCGCAGCCCGGGATGATGGAGCGCTCGGTGGCCGCCTATACTTTCAGCAAGTCGTACAGCATGGGTGGCTGGCGGCTGGGGTTCGCGGTGTCGGCGCCCGAGACCGTCGAGGCCATCGGCAAGATGATCAACACGAGCGTGTCGTGCGCGCCGCCCTTCGTTCAGTTGGCGGGTGTGGCCGCGCTGGAGCGGGACGCCGGCGAGCGCGACGAGGCCATGCGCCGCTTCCGCCGCAAGGTGGAGCTGCTCACCGACGGGCTCAACGGCATCGAGGGATTCTCGTCGCTGGATCCGCACGCCACGTTCTACGTCTTCCCGAAAGTGGCGCCGGTGTGCAACCGGCTGGGCATCACCAGCCACGGCCTGGCGATGTACCTGCTGGAGGGAGCCGACGACGACTTCGGGGTCGCCTGCCTGGGCGGCGAGTGCTTCGGCGATGCCGGGGCCGGGTTCCTGCGCTTCAGCTGCGCGGCCACCGACGAGCGCCTGCGGGAGGCGCTGGACTTCATCGCCGAGGCCGTGACCCGGGAGGGCCGGGTGGCCGCTTTCCTCGACGCGCGGCCGGAGTACCGGCTGGAATCGCCCTATGCGGGAGGGGCGGTGGACCGCGAGGCCGTGGCGGCGGCGGTCTAGCCGGGCGGGAATGGTCGTGGGGCCGGGCGGCGTGATGGTGGACGGCGACGGAGGAGGCACCGCGACCGCGGTTCGCTTCCGGGTCCGGGACATGGACTGCACGCACTGCGTGACCCGCATCGAGGACGGGCTGCGCGGGGTCGACGGGGTGCTCGGGGTGGGAGCCAACCTGGTGGGCCGCACCGTGACCGTCGAGATCGATGCCGGCCGGGTCGAGACCGAGGAGGTGCGGCGCGCGATCGGACGACTCGGGCACCTTGCCGAGCCGGATACCGGCGCGCGGGAGGAGCGCGCGGCCGCGACCTGGGCGACGCGGGATGCCCGCATCACATACGCGTCGGCGGCGCTGTTCGCGGTCGGGCTCGCGCTCCAGTTGGCCGGGGTGGGGCCGCTGCTGTTCACGCTGCCGCTGAACGAGGTGCGGATTCCTTCGCTCCTGTTCGTCGCCTCGGCGCTGGTGGGCGGATGGAGGTTCATGCCGGACGGGGTGCGCGCGGCGCGCGAGCTCTCGCTGGACATGAACTTCCTGATGACGGTGGCGATCCTGGGGGCGGTCGCGATCGGGGAGTATCTGGAGGCCGCGGCCATCGCCTTCCTGTTCTCGACCGCCGAGTTGCTGGAGACCTACGCGGTGGACCGCGCGCGGGCGTCGATGGAGTCACTGATGGACCTCGCACCCAAGACGGCCGTGGTGCTGCGCGGTGGGGTGGAGGAGACGGTGCGGGCGTCGGAGGTGGCGGTCGGGGATGTGGTGGTGGTGCGCCCCGGCGAGCGGATTCCGGTCGACGGCAGCGTGGTGGAAGGGGGGTCGGCGGTGGACGAGTCGCCGCTCACCGGGGAGTCGCTCCCGGTGGAGAAGGACCTGGGCGACCCGGTATTCGCCGGCACCATCACCCGCGATGGCTTCATGCAAATCCGCACGGAGAAGCCGGCCGACTCGAGCTCGCTCGCGCGCATCGTGGAGCTGGTGGAGCGGGCGGGGGCGGAGAAGGCGAAAACGGAACGGGTGGTGACCCGGTTCGCGCGCTGGTACACGCCGGCGATCACCGTCGCGGCCGTGCTGGTGGTGGCCGTGCCGACCCTCGCGGGCGCGGATTTTATCACCTGGCTGGTGCGGGGGCTCACGCTGCTGGTGATCGCGTGCCCGTGCGCGCTGGTGATATCCACCCCGGTCGCGGTAGTGAGCGGCATCACGGCCGCCGCGCGCCGCGGGGTGCTGATCAAGGGCGGGGTCTACCTGGAGGCCATGAGCGGCGTGCGGGCCATGGCGATGGACAAGACCGGCACCCTCACGGTCGGCCACCTGGAGGTGCGCGACGTGCGCTCGACCCGGGGGGCGCCACCGGCCACGGTGCTGGCGCGCGCGGCCGCGGTGGAGGCCCGCTCGGAGCATCCCATCGCGCGCGCGATCCACGAGGAGGCGGCCAGGCGCGACATCCACACCCACTACGCCGTGCGCGACTTCGCCGCCGGCCGGGGCGAGGGTGTCGAGGCCCGCCTGGACGGCGTGCGCCACTTCGTCGGCAAGCCGGCCGTGCTGGGGATCGGCGAGGCACCCGGGGGCATGGCCGGCGACGGCCGCACGGTGGTGGTCGTGGCGGACGAGGACGGGCCGCTGGGGTGGATCTCGCTGGAGGACCGGGCCCGCAAGCAGGCGCGGGAGGCGGTGGGGCGGCTGCACGGCATGGGAATCCGCCCCGTCGTGATGCTCACCGGTGACGACGCCGCGACCGGCCGCCGGGTTGCAGGGGAGACCGGGGTGGACGACGTGATGGCCAGGCTGCTCCCGCACGAGAAGGTGGAGGCGCTCAAGGCGCTCGAGCGGGAGCACGGCCGGGTGGCGATGGTGGGCGACGGCGTGAACGACGCGCCCTCGCTCGCGGCCGCCTCCGTGGGCATCGCCATGGGCGCCGCCGGGAGCGACGCCGCCATCGACAGCGCGGACGTGGCGCTGATGGGCGACGACCTCACCCGGCTGCCCTACCTGTTCCGGCTGTCGCGCAAGTCGCGCGCGGTCATCCGCCAGAACATCACCACCGCCCTGCTGGTGAAGCTCGTTCTGGTGGTGGGCGTGCCGCTCGGGATGGTCTCGCTGATCACTGCAGTCCTGGTGGGCGACGTGGGCGTCTCGCTGCTGGTGACGGGCAACGCGCTCCGGCTCGCACGCGTGGATGCCTGAGGCGCCGGAGGGAACGACGGTGGCGCGGCTGCTCAGGGCGGCGGCCGTTCTGTGCATCCTCACGCCCGCTCCTGCCTTCGCCCAGCAAATCGCGGACGACTTCCCGTTCCCCCAGAGCCTCGTCGAAGAGGTATTGCCGGGCGCGACCTTCTTCGAGATGCGGGACGGCGACCCGCGGGTGATCGTCGGCTACGCGGCCGACGCCCCGGACGAGGACGCCCTCGTCGGATATGCCTTCCTGACATCCGACGTGCCGCCGGAGGAACTCGGCTACAACGGTCCCATCGAGGTGCTGGTGGGGATGGACCGGGAAGGGACCCTCACCGGGGTGCGGGTCACCCACTACGTCGAGTCCTACATCCGCACCCGCGGCGACTTCCTGCGCACCCCCGGCTACGAGGCGCAGTTCACGGGCAAGTCCATCTCCGACCCCTTCCGTGCCAAGCGCGATGTCCGCGTGGTGTCGAGGGCGACGATCTCGGTCTCGGCCATGTCGCGCGGCATCCGCGCATCCGCCCGCCGGGTGTACGCCAACTACCTGGCCACCCGCCCGTCCGCCGAGTCCGGCGGCTCGCTCCTGACCATCGGCATGGAGGAGCTGGAGGAGTTGTCCTGGTCCGACATGGTCGCGGGCGAGCTGGTGCCGCAGATCCATGTGCTCGAAAACGACGTCACCCGAATCGTGCTTTCCTTCGCGCACATCCGCAGCGATTCCGTCGGCGAGATGCTGGTTGGCCGGACCAGGTTCGGCGAGGTGGCGGAACAGCTCGGGGAGCGGGTGCAGGAAGACCCTCTGATGCTCGTGGGCGTCGATGGCGCGCTGGCCCTCCTTTTCTATCCGCGCACGCTCTCGCTGGTGCAGGGCGCCGACACCATCGAAATGGACAACCCTGACGTCGTCATGCTGGGCGAGCCGCGCAGCGGGATGGTACAGGGGCAGTTCCGCAACGTCGGGGTGATGGCCGTGCCGGGTTCGCTCGACGTCGAACAGGCCTTCGACATCCATTTCGATCTTCGTCCGGGCATGGGTCTCTACACGACCGCATATCCGCCTCCGCAGCTCCCGGCGCGGGTTGTGGCGGAGGATGCGCCTCCCGTGGAGGATCCTGAACCCGCGGAAGATCCTGAACCCGCGGAAGATCCTGACCCCGCGGAGCCCGTGGCCCAGGGGGGCGATCCGTTACCGGCCCCCTCCGAGCCAGCGGAAGATCCGGCGGAAGCCGGCGGGGCGGCGGGCGATGCCCCCGAAGACGTTGCGGTGACGGCGCAAGAGGACGTTGCCGTGGAGGCTGCTCCGGACGATCCGGGGATGGCGGGCGACGCCGCTCCCGCCGAAGCAGTTGCCGCGGGCGAGTCCTCATCCCCCGATGATGACCCCACGGCTGCGCCTGTCCCTGCCGACGCGACCGATGCAGCCGACGTGGCCGCAGGCGACCCCGCGCCATCCGCGAACCCGTCCGAAGCCGAGGAGAATCCGTCCGAGGCCGAGGAAAATCCTCCCGCGACGGTCCAGCCAGCGGCCCAGCCGGACCTCGATTTCTCTCTCGCCGAGGAACAGACGGTCCTCGAGCGCACGCTGGCGCGCACCTCGCCCGCCGAGGTCGCCTGGATGCTGGGCCTGCTGGCGCTGGTCACGGTGGCCTTCTTCCTGAAGCGCGACCGGCTGCGCTGGGTGGCCCTGGTGGCGACCTTCCTCTACCTGGGTTGGTTCGACGGCGGCTTCCTCTCGGTGTCGCACATCACTGCGGTCATCTCCGTGGGGCCGGCGGTGTTCCTGGAGGACATCCCGCTGCTCCTGTTCGTGGTCTTCACGGTGGTGACCACGCTGCTGGTGGGGCGCGTCTTCTGTGGGTTCCTGTGCCCGTTCGGCGTCTTGCAGGACCTCCTGGAGAAGGTGGTTCCGAGGAAGTTCAAGCGGGAACTGCCGCGCGTCCTGCACAAGCGCCTGTACCTGGTCAAGTACGTGTGCCTGGCGGCGATCCTGCTTCCGGCGCTCGCTGGGAGCCGGGCCAGCATCTTTTCCTTCTTCGAACCCTTCGGGACCGTCTTCTTCCTGAGTTCGTCCATCGTGCTGTGGGCGATCGCCGGGGGGATCCTGGTTGCCTCCGCGATCGTCCCCCGCTTCTACTGCCGCTACGCCTGCCCGCTGGGCGCGGCGCTCGCGGTCGCCTCCACGGTGTCGCCCTTCCGCATCCGCCGGGTGGAGCACTGCGACCACTGCAAGGTGTGCGAGCAGGCATGTCCCACGGGGGCCATCGAGGGGCCGCGCATCGATTTTCGCGAGTGCGTTCGCTGCAACATCTGTGAGACGAAGCTTATCGAGAAGGCCGGCGTCTGCCGCCACGACATGGATGAGGTGCGCCGCCGGCTGGTGCAGTTGAAGGTGGCGCCCGGTGCCCGGATCGAAACCGGTGCGTGAGAGCAGTGGCCGTTCCGGGGCCGAGGGCGTCTCCCGGCGCACGGCCCTCCGGATCGGCGGGGCGGCGGGCCTGCTGCTGGCGATGGGCGGCGGACTCACGGCCGCGATCCTGCGCAGGGCCGGGCTGCACAGCGCGAGCGATACCCGCACCCGCATGGGCACGCTGGTCCACGTCACCGTAGTGCACCCGGATGCATCGCGGGCGAGCGAGCTGGCCGGCGCCGCCTTCGACGAGATCGATCGGCTGGAGGCGGTCTTCAGCCGCTACCGGCCCGACACGCCGGTGTCCCGGCTCAACCGGGACGGGGTTCTCGACGACCCGCCGGCCGAGCTGGTGGCGGTGGTGCGCCGCGCCCTTCACTTCGCCGAGCTGACCGGGGGCGCCTTCGACCCCACCGTGTCTCCGCTGATCGAACTCTACCGGAGCAGCTTTGCGGAGACCGACGCGCCGCCCGCGGAAAATGCGGTAGAGGAGGCCATGTCGCGGGTCGGGCACCAGCACGTCGCGGCGGATGAGGGGCGCATCGCGTTCGCGCGCCCGGGCATGGCGCTCGCGCTCGACGGCATCGCCAAGGGGTACATCCTCGACCGGGTGGTCGAGCAGGTAACGGCCGCCGGCGCGGCCGGCGTGCTGGCCGACGGGGGCGGGGACATCTCGGCCGGGGAGGGGGAGGTGGCGGGTGCGGGATGGCCGGTGGGGGTGGAGCACCCGCGCGAGCCGGGGACGATGCTGGGGACGATCGAGGTGCGCCACCAGGGCATCGCCACCTCGGGCGACTATATGCGGGCGTACACCGCCGACCTCCGCCATCACCATATCGTCGACCCGCGCACGGGCTCCTCGCCCGACCATGCGAGTGCGGCCACGGTGGTGGCCCGCTCCGCCATGGACGCCGACGCGCTCGCCACCGCGGCCATGGTCCTGGGCCCTGCCAAGGGCATCGAGCTGCTGGAGCGCGTCGACGGCGCCGAAGGCCTGATCGTCACCAAGGACCTGGACCTGGTGCGCAGCGCCGGCCTCGCCGCCTGAAGCGCTCGATATCCATGTCCGAGTCGCCCGCTGCCCCCGTGCGCGCATCCCTGTTCGTCACCTGTCTGGGCGACCACTTCTACGCCGATGCCGCCGCCTCGGCCGTGCGCCTGCTGCGCAAGCTGGGCGTGGAGGTCGACTTTCCGGAGGCGCAGACCTGCTGCGGACAGCCGGCCTTCAACGCGGGCCGGGATGCCGAGGCGCGCCGCATGGCTGTGCACACCATTGAGGTCTTCCGCGAGAGCGAGTACGTGGTGCTTCCCTCGGGGAGCTGCGCCTGCATGCTCCGGCGCTTCTACGCTCATCTCTTCCACGATGACGACCTGTCGGGGCAGGCGGCCGACCTCGCCGGGCGCACCTTCGAGCTGGCGGAGTTCCTGGTGCGGGTGCTCGGGGTGACGAAGCTCGGGCGCGGCCTGGAGGGACGCCGGATCGCGTACCATCACGGGTGCCACGCCCTGCGCGAGCTGGGCATCCGGGAAGAGCCGCTTGAACTGCTGGACAGCGCCGGGGCCGAAGTGGTGCCCTGGGAGGCGGCGGAGGAGTGCTGCGGCTTCGGGGGCCTGTTCTCGGTGAGCTTCCCGCAGGTGTCCGCGGGGATGGCCGACCGCAAGCTGGACACGCTCGCCGCGGAGCAGGTCGACTTCCTGACCTCCGCCGACTGCGGCTGCCTGCTCCAGCTCTCGAGCCGCCTGCGGAAGCGCGGGCAGGACCTCGCCGTGCGCCATCTTGCCGACGTTCTCTGGGAGGCAGCCGGTGCAGATTCATAGCCGAGAGTACCCGAAGCGGGCGCGCGAAGGCGGGGATGTGCGCGCCTCGGTGACCGGGGCGACGCTGTCGTTCGACGCGCGCCGCCGGGCCGCGTTCGCGGGGGTGGCCGCGGAGGAATGGCGGGTCTGGGCCGAAGGGGTGAAGACGCACCTGCTGACCCACCTGGACCGGTACCTGGAGGAAGCCGAGAAGCGGCTCGAAGCCAACGGCGCCGAAGTCCACTGGGCCGGGTCGCAGGAGGACGTGCACCGCATCCTCTCCGACATCTTCGAGCGCCGGGGCGCGCGGCGGGCGGTCAAGGGCAAGAGCATGCTCTCCGAGGAGCTCGAGGTGAACGAGCTGCTGGAGAAGCGGGGCGTCGACGTGCTCGAGACCGACTTGGGGGAGTACATCCTGCAGCTGCTCGAACAGCCGCCCAGCCACATTGTCGGCCCCGCCATCCACCTGAGCCTGGACGAGATCCGCCGGCTGTACCACGAGACTCACGGGACGGAGCTGGATGCGACGCCCGACGAGCTGGCGGGGGTCTCGCGGCTGATCCTGCGCGAGGCCTTTCTCGCGGCCGACGTGGGCATCACCGGGGGGAACTTCCTGGTGGCGGAGACCGGCACCGTGGCGCTCATCGAGAACGAGGGCAACATCCGGCTGACGACCTCGGCGCCGCCGGTGCATGTGGCGCTGGTGGGCATCGAGAAGCTGCTGCCGCGCTGGAGCGACCTGGCGGTGTTTCTGCAGCTCACGGCGCGGGCGGCGACCGGACAGCCGGTGGGGAACTACGTCTCCATGATCCACGGTCCCAGGACCGCGGAGGACCTCGACGGCCCGGAGGAGGTGCACGTCGTGCTGGTAGACAACGGCCGCACCGACGTGCTCGCCGACCCGGAGGCGTGGGAGGCGCTCCGCTGCGTGCGTTGCGGCGCCTGCCTCAACGCCTGCCCCGTGTACCGCCAGACGGGCGGGCACGCCTACGGGGCCGTCTACTCGGGCCCCATAGGATCGGTGCTGAACCCCGGGCTGGCCGGGCTGCACGCGGCCATGCCGCTCCCCTTCGCGTCCAGCCTGTGCGGCGCCTGCGAGGAGGCCTGCCCGGTGCGCATCCCCATCCCCGAGCTGCTCCTGAGCTGGCGCCGGCGGGCGGTGGAGGCGGGGATGGACTCCCGCGCCAAGGCGGGCCTGCTGAAGGCGTGGACGGCGGTCGCCACCCGGCCAGGACTGTACCGGGCCGCCGGGGGCATGCTGCACGCGCTCCCCGAACCGGTGCGCCGCGTACCCCTGCCGGTGGTGAGCGGCTGGCGCGAGGTGCGCAAGGATCCGGAGCCGTCGCGGGCCTCGTTCCGCGAGCTCTGGCGGGAGGGTATCGAGTGAGGGAGCGGATTCTAGAGCGGGTGCGGCGCGCGCTCCGGGACCGGCCGCGGGCGCCTCATCCGGGCGAGCTGAGCACGGCGGCGACCGATGCCCCCACGCCGGTGGAGCACTTCGCGGAGTGCTTCCGGGCGGCGGGGGGCGAGGTGCACCGCTTCGCCGACGCGGACGCGGCGCGCCGGTGGCTGCACGGGTTCGCCGCCCATTTCGCGAGCGTCAGCCACGGGACCGGCGTTCCCGCGATCCTGGCGTTGCCGGCACCCGAGGCGCCGCCCCGGGAGGCCGCGCTGGGGGTGTCGGTTGCGCGCGCGGCGGCCGCCCAGTCCGGGTCGCTGGTGCTGAGCAGCCGGGACGGGCGGCGCACCCAACTGCTCCCGCCGGTGCACGTGGTGCTGGTGGACGCCGGCACGGTTGCCGGCACCCTCGGCGAGGCGCTGGCCGCGTGCCGCGACGACGGTGGCGCCGCGCTGGCGCTGCACTCCGGTCCCAGCAAGTCGGCCGACATCGGCCAGGTCATGGTGACCGGAGTCCACGGACCCGGCCGCGTGATCGCGCTCCTCCTCGACGAATGGCCGGGGCCCGGACCATGACCAATCAGAACGGTTCCGACGCCCAGGTTGAATTCCCGATCCGACTTGCCTGCGTCGACACGGGGTCGAACGGAATCCGGTTCATGGCCGTGGAGTTCACGTCACCGGCCAGGTACGCCACGCTTCATTCGGAGCGGGTGCCGATTCGGCTGGGGCACCAGGTCTTCCTCACCGGCCGGCTGGCTCCCGAGACCATGGACGCCACGGTCGAGGCCTTCCAGCGCTTCCGGGGATACCTGAAGCAATTCGACATCGAACACTACAGGGCGGTCGCGACCAGCGCAGTGCGCGAAGCGCGCAACGGGCCTCTCCTCGTCGAGAGGATCGCACGCGAGACCGGGATCAGGCTGAAGGCCATCACCGGATCCGAGGAGGCGAGGCTGGTGCACCTGGCGGTCGCGGCGCGCATCGGCCTGGAGGGCGGCCGCTGGCTGCTCGTGGACCTCGGCGGCGGCAGCGTCGAGCTCTCGCTGGTGGACGACTCGGGCATGCTCTGGAGCGAAACCCATTCGATGGGTTCGGTCCGTCTGCTGGAACGGCTGGCCGAGCCCGGCAGCGAGCCCGGGGCGTTTCAGCGACTGCTCTCCGAGTATGTGGCGGTCATGAACATTCCGGCGCCCGCGCAATACTGGCAGCCGACCGGGTTCATCGGTTGTGGAGGAAACATAGAGGCCCTGGCCGCGCTGGCCGCCCCCGGCAAGACGAAGGACGGTGTCAGCAGACTGCCCGTGTCGGGCCTGGATTCCGCTATCGGGCTCCTCGCGCGCCTGTCGTATTCGGAGCGAATCGAACAACTGGGGCTGAGGCACGACCGCGCGGACGTCATATTGCCCGCCGCCGTGGTCTTCAGGCGACTGGCGGAGCTTACCGGCACGCGGGAGATCCTGGTTCCGCACATCGGGGTGAAGGAGGGCGTGACGCTCGACCTCATGGCCGACCTCAATTCCAGGGCCACCAACGACAGCCGGCAGGAGAAGCAACTTACGCAGGCCGCGGTGTCGTTCGGGCGCCGCTACATGTTCGACGAGGCCCATGGCCGTCATGTCGCAAGGCTGGCGGTCAGCGTATTCGACCAGCTCGAGTCCCTGCACGGACAGGGGTCCCATGCACGGCATCTCCTGAAAGTTGCGGCAATCCTGCACGATATCGGCGTGTTCGTCGCGATGAAAAAACACCACAAGCACACGCTCTATATTCTCGGCAACTCGGAAATACCGGGCCTTTCGCCGCGCGAGCTGGCAATTGTGGGGAACGTCGCGCGCTATCATCGCAAGAGCCATCCCAGGTCGCATCACCGGGCATATGCGTCACTGGCCCCGGCGGATCGAGTGCTGGTCGACCACCTGGGCGCGATCCTGCGCCTGGTTGACGGTCTGGACCGGCAGCGCCGTCAGCTTATCCGCTCGGTCACGGCCACCCTGGACGGGCGCAGTCTCCGCTTGAGCGCCGACTGTGCCGGCGACGTGCTGCTGGAGCGCTGGACCGTGGATCAGAAGAAAGGCCTCTTCGAGGAAACCTTCGGGCTCCAGGTCGTCATTGATTTCTGAACCCGGTGACGCCGGGGACATCCGCGCGCCGCCGAATCATATTCGCATCAGCACTGACAGATATTGCGTTCCACTTTGTCACACCTTATCGTTTGCGCTGGCAAAGGATGTCCTGGCTGGTTCATCGTTACACGGGAGAGTTGATCGATGGTCGCGACCGATACTGAAGTAATGGGCTGGGTTGAGAAGCAATTGCAGGACAATCCGGAAGTGACGGTAGATGAGCTGTTCGAGGGCGCGAAGATCCTCCAGCCCGATGTGGCCGAACTGAACAAGCGCCAGTTTCACGCGCGCTATCCGCTTCAGGTAAAGCGGCGGGCCAAGAGGGCCGCGGCAGCGGCAGCCGCTGCTGAAGCTGCTTCGGAAGCTGCCGCGGAAGCTGCCGCCGCACCCGCCGAGGCTCCGGCCCCGGCCCCCGCCCCGGCGCCTGCGAAGGGCAGGACGACGACGGACGCCGAAGTCATGAGCTGGGTCGAGGGACAGTTGAAGGACAATCCCGACGTTTCGGTGGACGAACTGCTCGCGGGCGCGGTCAAGTTGAATGCCGGAATCGCGGAGCTGACCAAGCGCCAGTTCCACGCGCGCTATCCCCTTCAGGTGAAGCGGGCCGCCCGCCGGGCGGCGGATGCAGCGGCCGGCATCAAGCCCCGCCGCCGCCGCCGCAAGCCTGCGGCCCCTGCGCCCGAGCCCGAGCCGGCTGCTGCAGCACCCGCTCCTGCTCCCGAACCGGAGCCTGCTCCCCAGCCAGAGCCGGTCCCCGAGCCCGCAGCGGCACCGGCCCCCGCGGGCATCGACCGCGAAGCTGTTCGCAAGGTGATGTTCGACCTTGTGGCAGATATCACCGCGGCGGAAGGAACGTCGGGCGTGGTGAGGGTGCTCGCGGCCATGGACGACTACATCGACCGCATCGGTTAGCAGTCGGGGGCTGCCGGCAGTCCGTCACATCCGGGCTGGCGGCCGGGTCCCGGCTACGGTTCGCCCTCTCCCGAGCCTTTGCCGGTGCGCTCGGAGAGCACCATGATGGCTCGCACCGCCACCGCCAGCCCCGACAGCGTGAGGGTGCTCTCGGCGCGCAGTTCCGTGAGCAGCTCGCCGAAGTAGGCCACCTCCCGGCTGCGCAGCGTGGTCAGGACATGCGCAACGCCGCCGGCCTGCGCGTCCCGCCCCGCCGCCGCGGCCGCCGAGAAGTTGGCGATTCGGTGGTGCGCACGCGTCAGGTCGTCGTTCAGCGCCCGCGCGGCGCGCTGCTCCCAGCGTTCGTCCCGAGCGCACTCGTCGATCGCATGGCGGAGCCAGGGAATCTCCAGTAGCTCCGACACCGCGTAGTAGGCCCGCGCCGCGTACACCGGCGCCGTGCGCGTGTCCCGCGCCACGCGCAGGATGTCCATCAACTGATCCAGGAAGCGCAGGGTGGCCAGCGCTGGTGCGATATCCGCGGCCGGCCCGACCTCCTGGATCTCCGACACCAGCCGCTCGAAGGTCAGCCGGTCCTCGCCGCTCACGACGCCGGGGAAGATGCGCTGCAGCTCGCGCAGCGTACCGAAGTTGCCGCCGACCAGGCTGTCGATCTCCTCGCGCTCGGCGTTCCCCAGTACCCAGCGGGTCGTGCGGTCCAGCACCCGGCCGAGTTCCCTGTACCACCGGTACGCGACCGCCGTCCCCGCATCGCGCTCGCGCTCGCGCAGGTCGGCGAGGAGCTGCCCGTGCCCCGAGAGCCGGGAGGCCACCAGCCAGGCGCGCGCCACCTCGTCCGCGGACGCCCCCGAGTCGCGCATCATGCGATGCACGAATCCGGCGCCCATCAGGTCCACGAGGTCGTTGGTGAGCTGGCTGGCCACGATCTCGCGCCCCAGGCGGTGGGCGGCCAGACCGGTTTCGCCCGCTGTGTCGACGGCCACCGGCGGGAAGTAGCGCGCCAGGTAGCCGCTCGCGACCGGGTCGTCGATGAGCGTCCCCTTCAGCAGGCGGCGCATCAGGTGGAGCTTGGCGTGCGCGAGCAGCACGCACAGCTCCGGCCGGGTCAGGCGCGAGCCGGTCTCGTCGCGCTCGAGCAGCTGCTCCCAGGTGGGCAGATGCTCGCGGGAGCGGTCGAAGAAGCCGTCCCTCTCCAGCTCCGAGATGAGCTGGCGAAAGTCGTCGACTCCCTCGCGGGCGCGCATGACATCGAGTGACACCGCCAGGCTCTGAGAGGCGTTGTCGAGCAGCACCTGGTCGCAAACGGGTTCCGCCAGGTCGCGCAGCATGCGGTTGCGCTCCGCTCCCGTCATGCGCCCGTCGTCCACCACTGCGTTGAGCAGGATCTTGAGGTTGACTTCGCGGTCCGACAGGGAAACGCCTCCCGAATTGTCGAGCGCGTCCACGTTCAGGCGTCCGCCGGCCAGCGCGAACTCGGTGCGCGCCCTCTGCGTGAGCCCGAGATTGCCGCCCTCGCCCACGACCTTGACGCGCAGCTCGCTCGCATCCACCCGCACCGGGATGTTGGAGGGGTCGGCGACATCGGCGTGGGTCTCGTCCGAGGCTTTCACGTAGGTGCCGATTCCCCCGTTCCAGAGCAGCTCGGCGTCGGCCTGGAGCACGAGCCGGACCAGCTCCTCGCCGCTCACCCTTCCGGGATCCCGCGAAATGCCCAGGGCCGTGCGCGCTTCGGGTGAGAGCGCGACCTCCTTGGAGCCGCGCCGCACGATGATGCCGCCGGGGCTCATTGCGCTCGCGTCGTAGTCCGCCCAGGAGGAACCGCGCTGGTGGAACAGCCTCTCCCTCTCTACGAAGGATGCGCGCGGGTCGGGGTCGGGATCGATGAAGATGTGCCGGTGGTCGAAGGCCGCGATGAGCCGGATGTGCGGCGAGAGCAGCATGCCGTTGCCGAACACGTCGCCGCTCATGTCCCCGATGCCCACCACGGTGAAGGGCTCCGACTGAATATCCTTGCCCATCTCCCGGAAGTGGCGCTTCACACACTCCCACGCGCCGCGCGCGGTGATCGACAGCTCCTTGTGATCGTATCCGTTGGAGCCTCCGGAGGCGAAGGCGTCGTCCAGCCAGAAGCCGTAGTCGTCCGCGACCGCGTTCGCGATGTCGGAAAACCCGGCGGTGCCCTTGTCGGCGGCCACCACCAGATACGGGTCGGGGTCGTCATGGCAGACCACGCCGTCGGGGGGGACCGGCGTGCCCCGGTGCAGGTTGTCGGTCAGGTCCAGGAGCCCGCGCATGAGGGTCCGGTATTGCCGTTCGACCTCGCTGCGGGTGGCAACAGAGAGGGACGGCTGGTCGAGGATGACGAAGCCGCCCTTGGAGCCGGCGGGGACGATCACAGAGTTCTTGACGATCTGGGTTTCCGCGAGCCCCAGTACCTCGGTGCGGAAGTCGTCCGGGCGGTCGCTGTAGCGGATGCCTCCCCGGGCGACGCGCGCGCCCCGCAGGTGCACGCCCTCCATCCGGGCCGAGCGCACCCACGCCTCGAAGAGGAGACTGGTGCGGGTCAGCGAGGTCAGCGCGCGCGCCATC
This sequence comes from Gammaproteobacteria bacterium, assembly GCA_028820325.1. Classification (GTDB taxonomy): domain Bacteria; phylum Gemmatimonadota; class Gemmatimonadetes; order Longimicrobiales; family Gaopeijiaceae; genus BD2-11. The sequence continues at coordinate 91,606 of JAPPJO010000135.1, forward strand.
ACCTTGAACGACATGTACGGCACACCCCCCGAACGCCGCGTCGGCGTGCGCCCCCCGGTCGCGTAGTAGTTCGTGCGTACGGTGGCTTCGATCAGCGTCAGCAGATGGCGCAGCGCGCGGTCGTCGCTCAGCAGGTAGACGTCGTCCAGCGCCGCGAGCAGCTGCGCGCGCGTTGCTTCCATGCCGGCCTGCCGGCGACCGCGCGCCGGTTCCCGCGGGTGGAAGCGGGTCTCGAACAGGCCGAAGAGCAGCCGGGCGATGCGGGGATAGTTGAGGAGGGCGTCGACGATGGAGTCGCGGCTCGGCACCGCGCTAAGCTGGAAGGCGTAGCTCGCGTAGGCCCGCAGTACCTCCACTTCCCTCCACGCCAGCCGCGCGGTGGGCACCAGGGCGTTGAGCCGGTCGTTGGTGGCATCGCCCGCGCTCACCGCCAGAATGGTGTCCACCAGGACCGGGCCGACCTTCCCGAGATCGAGCGGAGACTTGCCGGAGGTCTGCACGGCGAAGGTATGGACGGCGCCCTCGGGCACTCCGGATCCCCGGACCTGGGCGGGCTTTTCCGCGATCACGCGCAGCCCCGCGTTCTCGAGGATGGGCATGAAGTGCGACAGGACCAGGCGGGGCCCGAGCCGGTAGAGGCGAAGCTCGGTCACGCGGTCGCCCGGGGCCACGGCGCTCTCATCCGGGTTGGAGAGCGCGATCGACAGGCTGCGCCCGTCGGCGACCATCGCCTCCAGTTGCAGGATGTCGCGGGCGGCCGCGTCGGGGTCGGCTACGGCCCGATAGTCCGCGCCGAAACCGGCGGCGTAGCGGTGGGCGAGCCGACGCGCCTCGCCCCGCGGCCTGACCTGTCCCAGCTCGTCGCCCACCCGGTCGGTCCAGTCGCGGGTGAGTTCCTGCACGAGCCGCTTGAGCTCGACATCGGTGACGACGTCCAGCAGCTCGGGACGCACCCGCAGGTAGAAGTGGAGCCGCGCCTGCTCTCCGCCGCCCATCGCCAGATGATAGTTCAGGACCTCGCCGCCGAGGAGGTTGACGAACGCGTTCTCGATCGCCTTGCGCGCCTTGGCGGAGAACTTCTCGCGCGGGATGATGACCATGAACGACGCCCCCCGCCGGAGCCGGTCCTCCCGGCGGGTCACCTGAACCCCGGTGGTGTGGTACGACGTCAGCGCGGTGCGGACGTCCTTGGCGATTTCCCGTGCCGAACTGAGGAAGAGCTCCTCCTTCGGCATCGAGTTGAAGATCGTGTTGATCTCCTTGTAGTCGTGGGCTCCCTTCTCAGCCCCGGCATCCTCCAGGATCCAGCGCAGCTTCCGGCGCAGGATGGGGATCCGGTCCGCGTGGTCGCCGTACGCCTTCGAGGTGAAGAGCCCGAGAAAGCGCTCCTCTCCCACCTGTCGTCCCGCCCCGTCCAGCTTCTTGACGCCGATGTAGTCCATGTGCGCCAGCCGGTGCACGGTGGAACGGGTGTTGGTCTTGCCGATGAGCAACAGGGGGCCGTCGGCGAGGAGCTGGCGCAGGGTGTCGGGCATGGATGCCAGTGGCACCGGCTTCACGTAGCCCGAACGCTCTTCGTCGCGAAGGATGCCGAGTCCGGAACCGCGCTCCACCATCACGTGGGGCTCGCCGGTGTCCGGGTCGTCGGCGATGTCGTAGCGCCGGTGACCGAGGAAGACGAAGCCGTCGTCGCGCAACCAGGCGAGGAAGGCGCGGATCTCGTCGAGTTCGCCGGCGAGGTCCGGCAGCTGGCGGGCGCGGGCCTCCAGCGTGCTCATGGACCGGTCCAGCGCCGCCAGCATGGGCCGGAAGTCGTCGGTGGCACGCACCACGTCCTCGAGACGCTGCTCGAGTTCCCGCTGAAGCGATTCGAGGACGGCGGGATCGGTCACGCGCGAGATCTCGCAGTGGATGAGCGATTCGCGCTCCTCCGCGTCGGCGGGCGGCACGATGCGCAGGATGCGGCCCTCGTGGCGCACGATCCCCAGAAGGGGGTAGATGAAGTGCTCGATGGTGAGATCGCGCGAGTGCAGGTGCTCGCGGATCGAGTCGACGATGAACGGGCGCTCGCCCACGTTGGTGCGGATGACGGTCACGGGAGCCCGCCGCCCTTCCGGCTCCGCGGCGGGGTTGAAGACCTGCACGTCCACCCGGTCCGGCCGGCTCCGCTGCAGGAAGGCGAAGGCGTCCGCCGTCAGCCGCGCGAGCGTCACCGGGTTACGCTCGCGGAGATAGAGGGCGGGCGCTCTGGCGAGGAAGAGCGCCGCGAAGTCCGCCGCGAGCTCGGCTTCCCCATAGGGGAGGATGCGCTGCAGTCGGCCCCGGACGTCGTCGATTACGCGGTTTGTGTCCCGCGCGCGGTGCATGACCTGGGTATCTGTATCGTTCATCTGTATTGTCTCACGGACATCAATCTCTCGCGGGCGAGAGTATAGAACATCTTGGCGCCGGCCTTGAGGGAACCGCTCAGCGTGCCGCTGATCTTGGAAACACCCCCCGCCCGGCGAGTGTACGGGACGTCGATCTCGACGATGCGCTGGCGGAGCCGGCCGGCACGGATCTGCATCTGCAGGGTCCAGCCCCAGTCGCGGTCATCCATGTGCAGCTCGCACAGGCGATCGTAGCGAATGGCGCGGAAGGGAGGCATGTCGCGGAAGCGAAGGCCGAAGAGAAGGCGCGCGCACATGAGCACGACCTGGTTGCCCATGCGCGCGTGCAGCGGCACCCCGGGCGGGTCGCCGGTGCGCACCCCCAGCACCATGTCGGCTGCGCCCGAGCGGATGGGCTCGATCAGCCGCCCCAGCCCGGAGGGATCGTCGCTCCCGTCCGCGTCCAGGAAGACCACGATGTCCGGAGGCCGCCGGGCCAGGTGGCGCATGCCGGCCAAGCAGGCGGAGCCGTATCCGAGGCGCGGCTCGGTCACCACGACCGCTCCCAGATCGCGCGCGATCCGCGGGGTGGCGTCCCGCGAGCCGTTGTCGGCGACCACGATTTCGTCGACCAGCCCGGCCGGGAGCGCGCGCATCACCGACCCGATGGTCGGCTCCTCGTCGAGCGCGGGGATGAGCACGGCGACGCGGCCGGTGACGGGGGGTGCCTGTGATGGCGGGGAAGGAGTCATGCCGGGCCGGCCGTCAGGAGCGCAGGAACGGTGAATCGGCTGCCGAGCGGGGGCGCGCGGACGCTGATCGTGCTGGGCCTTCTGGAACTTGTTTTTCTGACGGCTGCGGGCTGGTGGCCCGAAGCCGGGATTCCGTTTCCACGCCTCGCGCTCCTTGCCGGTGCGTTCGCGGTCTACTGGGGGGCGGCGCGCGCCGCGTTCGGCGGGCGTGTCGACATCCGCCTCATCTGGGGCTTCGCCATCCTCTTCCGCGTGGTTCTACTCCCCTGCGTTCCGTTTCTGTCCGACGACATCTACCGCTACCTCTGGGACGGACACGTGCAACTGGCGGGCATCAACCCGTACCTGTACCCCCCTGATGCGCCCGAACTCGAATCGATCCGCACCGCGTGGCACGCGCGCATCAACAATCCGTCCATTTCCACCATCTACCCGCCCTTCGCGCAGGTGGTGTTCGCGGCGGGCGCGCTCGCCGGCGGGTCGCTGCTCGCGCTCAAGGTATTGTGGACGCTCGCCGACCTGGCCACCTGCCTGCTGCTGGCAAAGATAGCCCGCCGGACCGGGCGCTCGGTTCCCGGGACCCTCGTGCTCTTCGCCTGGTCGCCGCTGCTGGTGGTCGAGACGGCCTGGAGCGGTCACTTCGAGTCCGTCGGCATCCTTCTGCTTGTGGTCCTGGTTTTCCTCGCCCTGCCCGCGCCCGGGACGGCGTCCGTCCACGGCTCCCCGGACGAGCCCGGTACCGATCCCGTTTCCGGCGACGCCGATCCCGCCTCCACCCGTCCGGGTTTCGCATCGAGGTCGTGGGTGCCCTGGACGATGGGTGCCGTGCTGGCCCTCGCGACCCTCACCAAGTTCGCGCCCATCGTCGCGCTTCCGGCGCTCATCCGCCGTTACGGGGTGCGCCTGGCGGTGGCGTGTGCAGTGGTCCTGGTCCTCTTCCATCTCCCCTATCTCGAAGCGGGATCCGCCCTCTGGGCCGGTCTCGCCACCTATGCGGAACACTGGCGCGCCTACGAGGGAGCCTTCGCGGTCATCGAAGCCGTTGTGCCCGGACCGATCGCGCCGCGTTATCTGGCCGGGGCGCTCGTGCTCGCGGTCGTGGGCTGGGCGACAATCAGGAACCTCGACGCGGAGCGGGCTCTCTTCTGGATCCTCGGAGCCGGGCTGCTGCTGTCGCCGACCTTCCATCCCTGGTACGCGCTCTGGATCCTGCCCTTCGCGGCCCTGCGCCGGAACCGCGCCTGGATCCTGCTAAGCGGCCTCGCATTCGTCACGTACCTGGGTCTGGGTCCGTACCTGGAGACCGGCGAGTGGCCGAGGCCCCTCTGGACGGTGCTCCTCCTCTGGCTGCCCTTCTACGCGCTGCTGCTGTGGGATGCGCGGCCCGGTTCCGAAGCGCTTCAGGCCGCCGACCCCCAGGCTCCAGTAGCCCAGGGCAAAGAGCATCAGGAACGGGATCGACGCGTATAGCTGAGCCTGCAGCGCGGCGCCCACGAACAGGCTCATCACCATCGCCATGGCCAGCTTGAAGAGGGTGTCCGGGGTCTGGCTTCCCGGCCGTTCGCGAAAAACCCCGCCGCTGCCCTTCTTGGGCGTTCGGGCGAAGCTGTCCCTGCGGCCGGCCAGGCCGCGCAGGACCGCCCGCGTCGCCGGCGCCGTCAACCCGACGCCCGTGGCCAGGGTGACGGCCACCGACGGCACCAGGTCGCCCCAGGGGCGGCTCCGCTTTCGGCCCGCGGCCGTGTAGTAGATGACGAAGGGAATGGTGGCCAGGAAGAATACGACCAGATCGATGAAGAGGAACTCCTCCCCGCCGAGCGCGCGCCGGGCCAGGGCGGAGGGATAGATCAGGAGTCCGAGGAGCAGCGTGAGCGGGTAGGCGATGTGCCCGCACAGATGGATCACCGCTTCCTTCTTCACCGAGAACGGCCAGGGCCCGCGCAGCAGTTCGGGGAGGAGCTTGCGCGCCGTCTGAATCCCGCCCTGGGACCATCGCCGCTGCTGGATTTCGAAGGCGCCCGTCTGGTCCGGAAGCTCTGCGGGAACGCCGATGTCCTCGAGGAAGACGAAGCGCCATCCCCGCATCTGCGCGCGGTAGCTGATGTCGAGATCCTCGGTGAGGGTGTCCGCCTGCCATCCCCCCGCGTCCTCGAGGCATTCGCGGCGCCACATGCCCGCGGTGCCGTTGAAGTTGAAGAAGAGCCCCCCCCGGTAGCGTCCGCCGTGCTCGAAGAAGAAATGCCCGTCGAGAAGGAGGCCCTGAGCACGGGTGAGCCAGTTGGCGTCTTCGTTGAGATGATCCCAGCGGGCCTGCACCATCCCCACCCGGGACAGCCGGAAGGGCGGCAGCAGCTTCCGGACGAGGTCCGGCTCGGGCACGAAATCGGAGTCCAGCACGAGCAGGAACTCGCCCTGGGCACGGCGCACGCCCGCGGCCAGAGCGCCCGCCTTGAAGCCCGAGCGCTCCCGGCGGCGGATGTGGCACACGTTTACGCCCCGCGCCCGCCACCACGCCACCCGCCGGGCAACGAGCTCCACGGTCTCGTCGGTGGAATCGTCCAGCACCTGGATCTCCAGGGCGCGCGCCGGATAGTCGAGCGAGCACGCGGCGTCGATGACCCTGCGGGCGACCGGAGCCTCGTTGTACAGGGGAAGCTGGACGGTGACCGGCGGCAAACGGCCGGACCACCTGCGCGGCAGCTCCGGCGGTGGACGGCGGCTGAGCAGCAGTAGATACGTCCGGTGGGCGGCGAAGGGCAGCAGCAGGGCCAGCACCGCGAGGGAGAGGCCGATGATCGTCTGCGCCAGGAGCTCAGGCACGGGCTCGCTCAGGCGATGCGGGGGCGGGGGAGATCACGCGTCGGCGGCGTGCTCGACGATGTCCGCGCTCCAGGTGATGTCGATGGCGTCACGCAGGCTCGCGGCCGTGGGACACTTGTCGACATGGCTGGCGAGGGCCCGGTCGGTGGGCGCGCGCGATCCATCGGGGATCGAGAGCCGATAGTGAACGTGAATGCGCCTGAGCACCGGCAGCCTGCCGGCCACCTCGTTGAAGCCTTCGGCCCGGGCGCTGATCTGGTCCGGGGTGAGGCTGATCCCGCGCACCTCCAGTGCGCCGTTGAGAGTTCCGAGCAGTCAGCCGCCCGCGGCGGCGACGACGTAGTCCACGGCGAGCGGCTGATCCGGTTCGGCATCGAGCCGGTAGTGGCTCTTGACCGGCCCGTGGACGCCGAGTTCGACCGTGGCTCCGGCGGGAAGCCGGGCGCGTCTGCGAGCGCCGGCCACCTTCTCGAATTCCACTCTGGACACGTAGAAGGGTTCGCTCATTCTTCGGTTCTCCCGGTTCGGTTTCGTTGCTGGTTCGCGCTGTCTGGAGCCTGTGGCTCCTGGTCCGTGCGGTCCTCGTCCATCCGTCCGGCCGCGGCGTGCTCGAATCCCGCGCAGCGAGCCACCGGGAGGCGCGGATAGCGCCGGAAGCGCGCATCCTCGGCCGAGAGCCGGCAGAGCCAGAAGATGGAGCCTCTCCGGTTGCCCGTCACCCTGCTGTGCGCGCACACCGAGCAGAGCCCCACCAAGGGGTCCGCACGCAGGTCCTGCAAGGAGCGGTCCACTAGCGGTCTTCCACGGGCTGCCGGTGCGGCTGCTGGCGATGGTCGTCGAGCCATTCCCCTCCCGGGGGGACGGAGTCGTCCGGCGTGATGCCCAACACCGCGATCTGGCGCCCGGCGTCCCCGCCTCTGTGCGAGAAGAATGGCGCGTCCGCGCACCGGGTGCAAAACGAGGAGGTCGTCAGGTGTGCGGGATCGGCGCCGGCGGCAAGAGCGCGGTCGGCCAGCACGCGCCGCAGATCGACCGGCTGGCCGCGGGAAGCCGGCCGGGGCAGCCCCAGCGCCTCGTGTACTTCCCGGCCCACCTCGTAGCAGCGCCCGCAGATGGCCGGTCCCATGTGCATGTGGGTCTCGCGCGCATGGGTTCCGAGGTCCCGTTCGAGCATCGCGAGGCCCGCTTCCAGGATGCCGCCCGCGACCCCCCGCCACCCCGCGTGCAGCAGCATCACGGCCCGGACGCGGGGCGCGACCACGAAGACGGGCACGCAGTCGGCCACGGAAACCGCGAGCAATGTCCCGGCCCGCCGCGTGGCGTGCCCGTCGCAGGGCGGGGCCAGGAGGAGACCTGGCGGGGTCGCCTCGTGCAGGGTGACCGCGCGCCCGTGGACCTGGCGGGCGTGCACCATGCTGCCGCATCCCGTGTCCTCCGCCAGAGATTCCCACCGCTTCATGACTTGGCCCGCAGGCGCGCCCGTGAACAGTCCGAAGTCGGCGTCGGTGCCGGTGCGCACCGTGGTCCCCTGAACGACCCATGGAAAGGCGCGCGCCCACTCGGGG
>JAPPJO010000135.1:99211-102333 GCA_028820325.1 Gammaproteobacteria bacterium
GGTGCGCACCGTGGTCCCCTGAACGACCCATGGAAAGGCGCGCGCCCACTCGGGGTGCACGCGCATGGGAATCCGCCCATGCCGCATCGCCTCCGTCACCCGGCGGACGGGTTCGCTGCCCGAGCGGGCGCCTGGCTGCGGAAGGGGCAAGCTCTCTCCGGGATAGTGAGGGGGGGACGCGCGATCCGTACAACTTGGAAGGTGTTCCGGTTATCTTCCACTCCCCCTCAAGGTGCCGTCCGCCCGGAACGACCTCGCCATTCCATGCCCTCGTCCGAACTATTCAGCGGGCCGAACGCCGGATACGTGGAAGAGCTGTTCCAACGTTATCTGGCCGACCCCGACTCGGTGTCCGCCCATTGGGGCTCGGTTTTTTCGAAGGAGGCGTCGGAACGGGGCCTGGCGCCAACCGCTGCGCCCGAGCCCGCCCGTCCCGCCGCGCCATCCCGGCGGCCGCGCCGCGGCTCCGAGTCTGCGGCCGCGATGGACGCGGTTTCCGGCGCCGCCCCGCCACCCGCGCCCGCCCCTCAGCGCAGCGCCACCCTGCGCGCGATGCAGGAACTCCTCCACCTCGTCGCCCGGGCCACGTCGCTCGTGCAGGCCTTCCGCGACCACGGGCACCAGTTGGCCCGCATCGACCCGCTGGGGAGCGATCGCCCGGGGCACCCGCAGCTCGATCCCTCCTTCTTCGGCACCAGCATGGAGCAGCTGGAGGCTCTCCCCGCATCCACCGTTTTCGGTGACGATGGCGACGAACGCGTACCGGACTACCTGAAGCGGCTGGAGCGTGCGTACTGCGGGTCCATCGGATACCAGTTCGAGCACCTGGAGTCGCCGGAGCGGGTGCGCTGGCTCTGGAACCAGGTGGAATCGGGCGCCCACGCCCAGCCGCTGACCCGCGCGGAGCAGGTGGAGCTGCTGACCCGCCTCGCCCGGGTGGAAGGTCTCGAACAGTTCCTGCACCGGGTCTATCCGGGACAGGTGCGGTTTTCCCTCGAGGGCAACGACATGCTCGTGCCCATGGTGGACCTGGTGCTCGAGGTGGCGGCTGCTCGGGGATGCCGGGAGGTCGTGATGGGGATGGCCCACCGGGGCCGGCTCAACGTGCTCGCGCACAGCGTGGGCGTCGGCTACGACGAGATCCTGCGCCAGTTCGAGGGCGCCGCCCCGGCCCCGGACGGCATCCTCACCCTTCCCGACGACGAGAGCGGGATCGGGGACGTGAAGTATCATCACGGCGCCACCCGCGACCACGTCCTGCGCGACGGAAGCACCGTGCGGGTCACGCTGCTTCCCAACCCCAGCCACCTGGAGTTCGTCAACCCGGTGGTGGCGGGGCTGGCCCGGGCGCGCCAATTCGCGGGTCCCCGGCAGGATGACGCACAGGACACGGCCGCGGTGGTGCCCCTCCTCATCCACGGGGACGCCGCCTTCGCGGCCGAGGGCGTGGTAGCGGAATCGCTCAACCTGGCCCGGCTGGCGGGATACGCGACGGGCGGGGTGGTCCACCTGATCGTCAACAACCAGATCGGCTTCACCACCGACCCGGAACAGGGTCGTTCCACCCGCTACGCATCGGATCTGGCAAAGGGCTACGACATCCCGGTCCTGCGCGTAAACGCCGACGATCCCCCCGCCTGCCTCACCGCGATGCGCCTGGCGATGGCGTACCGGGCGGAATTCCACGACGACATCGTGGTGGACCTGATCGGGTATCGGCGCCACGGGCACAACGAAGGGGACGACCCGGCCTACACCCAGCCGCGGCTGTACCAGCGCATCCGCGCGCATCCCACCGTGTTCACCCTGTACGCAGAGGCGTTGGTGAAGGCCGGCGTCGTGACCGCGGACGAGGTCGCAGCGGCCCGCAGCGGCACCACCGATCGCCTGCGGCAGGCGCTGGTCGCGGCCAGCGCGGCGAAGCCCTCCGCTGAATCCGGGCAGGCCGGGACGGGCTCATCCGAACCGTCCGCGGAAGACGCGGCCCGCCCGGACGGGGATGTCGTGGGGGAAGCCGATGGGGATCCGACGGAAGCCTGGGACCGGGATGCCCGTCCGACCGCCGTCCCGTTTGCGACCCTCGCGGAGATCAACGCCGCCTCGATGGCGGTGCCGGAGGACTTCTCCGTCAACCCCAAGCTGGGCCGGCAGCTGGAAAGGAGCAGGAGCGGCTTCACTGCGGAATCGTCGCTCGACTGGGCCCACGCCGAAGCGCTCGCCCTGGGTTCCCTGCTCCGGGACGGGATTCCCATCCGCTTCAGCGGGCAGGACGTGCAGCGCGGGACCTTCAGCCACCGCCACCTCGTGTTCCACGATGCCGAGACCGGCTCGGCGCACGCGCCGCTGGCGGCCATGGACGGCGCCCGCTTCGAGATCCACAACTCGCCGCTGTCGGAGACCGCGGTGCTGGGCTTCGAGTACGGCTACAGCGTGGGCGCGGACCGCGATCTGGTCATCTGGGAAGCGCAGTTCGGCGACTTCGCCAACGTGGCCCAGCCCATCATCGACCAGTTCGTGGTGTCGGGACAGTCGAAATGGGGACAGCTATCGCGGCTGGTGATGCTTCTGCCGCACGGCTACGAAGGCCGGGGGCCGGAGCATTCGAGCGCCCGCCTGGAGCGCTTCCTCCAGATGTGCGCCGCCGGCAACATGCGGATCGCCAACCCCACCACCTCCGCCCAATACTTCCACCTGCTGCGCTACCAGGCGCACACCCCCGAGCGTCCGCTCGTGGTCCTGACCCCGAAGAGCCTCCTGCGCCACAAGCTGGCCCGCTCGCAGGCCTCGGAACTCACCGGCGGAGGCTTCCGTCCGGTGCTGGCCGAAGACGAGGGGGACGAAGCCCGCCGATCCGCGACCCGGCTCATCCTCTGCAGCGGCAAGGTCTACTACGATCTGCTTGCGAGCGAAGAGCGCGCCAACGCGAAGGATGCGATGGTGGCCAGGGTCGAGCAGCTCTATCCGTTCCCGCGGCGCGAGATCGCGGAGTTGCTGGCGGGCCTGCCGGCCCTTGGCACGGTCGTCTGGGCACAGGAAGAGCCTCGCAACATGGGCGCCCGCCCGCATGTCGCACCCCTCCTGCGGGCGCTCATGCCCGAAACCCTGACGTTACGGCGGATCGC
>JAPPJO010000091.1 GCA_028820325.1 Gammaproteobacteria bacterium
GTCAGTCCGGTGGCCCGCTCATCCCCGCCACACCCCCACCCGTCCGCCAGGCCGAAATGGTCGACGGGGTGGCAGGCGGGCCGGTCGCGGCGGCCGTGCACCCCCGCCGCCGGCTCGCGGAGGGGATGCGGGTCGAGGGACCGGCCCTGGTGGTGGAGACCCAGACCACCACGGTTGTGCCACGGGGTTGGGGGGCGGTGGTGCTCCCCGGCGGCCACCTGCTGGTGCGCAGAAGCGGCCATCCAGCCGCGGCAATTCCCAATCCCGCATCCGACCGCCCCGCGTGCACCTCCACGGCTCCCGCGTCCGAATCCGCGACTCCCGCGCCCGAATCCATCGATCCTGCACGGGAACCTGACCGTCCCGCACTCGCATCCGACCGCACCGCCCTCTCGCTCCTTCAGGACCAGATCATATGGAGCCGCCTGCTCTCGGTTGTGGAAGAGCAGGCCCGCACCTTGGTGCGCACGGCCTTTTCCACACCGGTCCGGGAGGCGGGCGATCTCTCCGCAGGTGTATTCGACCTGTCCGGGCGAATGCTCGCCCAGGCCGTCACCGGCACCCCCGGACACGTCAACGCGATGGCGGAATCGGTTGGCTTTTTCTTGCGCGATCATCCCGTTCAGACCCTCCTCGACGGCGACGTCCTCATCACCAACGACCCATGGGAGGGCACGGGCCACCTCAACGACTTCACCGTCGTAACCCCGGCCTTCGTGTCAGGACGCCCGGTGGCCCTCTTCGCCGCAACCAGCCACATCGCCGACGTGGGCGGCCGCGGCTTCGGCGCCGACGCCAACCAGGTTTTCGAGGAAGGCGTGCGCATTCCCATCGGCTACCTGATGCGCGCCGGCCGCGTGGACGGCACCCTTATTCGCCTCGTCCGCGCCAACGTGCGGGACCCCGACGTGGCTCAGGGCGACCTCTACTCCCTCGCCGCCTGCAACCGCACCGGTTGCGAACGTCTGGCGGCGATGATGGCCGAATTCGGACTCGACTCGCTGGATCCGCTGGCGGAGATGATCGTCTCGGCGTCCCGTCGCGCCATGCTGGCGCGCATCCGCGTCCTGCGTCCGGGCACCTATCGCAGCCGCATGCGCATCGACGGCTACGACCACGACCTCGACCTCGTCTGCGCCCTCACCGTCTCCCGCGACGGCATCCGCATCGACTTCGACGGCACCTCGCCCATGTCCCCACGCGGCATCAACGTGCCCCTGACCTATACGCGAGCATACGCGTCCTTTGGCGTTCGCTGCGTCGTGGGCTCCGACGTTCCCAACAATGCGGGGTCCCTCAGCGCGATCTCGGTGGGTGCCCCGAGCGGGTCGATCCTGAACGCTCCTGCGCCTGCCGCCGTCGCCGCCCGCCACGCCATCGGCCAGATGCTGCCCGACGTGGTGCTGGGGTGCCTGGAGCAGGCCCTGGAACCGGGATCCGTACCTGCCGAAGGCGCCTCATGCCTCTGGAACCCGGTGCTGCTCGGTGGTCCAGGCCTGACCGGCTCCTACCCGTACCGCGCGGAGCCCTTCGTGGTGAATCCGTTCCACACCGGGGGCACCGGCGCGCGCCCGGGCAAGGACGGGCTCTCGGCCACCGCCTTCCCCTCCGGCGTCCGCAGCACGCCCGTCGAAATCACCGAGACTGTCGCGCCGCTCATCTTCTGGAGGAAGGAATACATCCCCGATTCCGGCGGCCCCGGCGAGTTCCGTGGCGGCCTGGGCCAGGTCATGGAGATATCCCATGCCTCCGGCGAACCCTTCGCCATCTCCAAGATGTTCGAACGAGTCCGCAACCCTGCCCGGGGACGCGCGGGCGGCCGCGACGGCGCGCTGGGACGGGTCCATGTGCCCAACCTGGGGATGCTCCGCGCCAAGGGCCGTGAAGTAGTGCCGCCGGGACACCGCATCGTACTGGAAACGCCCGGCGGCGGCGGTCTCGGCGACCCGCGGCGGCGTTCCCGCGAGCGTGTCCACGAAGACGTGGTCGACGGCTATGTAACGGCAGGCTCAGCAGGGAAGGACTACGGACTTCACCGTGGAGACGAGCCCGGCTAGCTGAGCCTCGTGCCGATTCGGATACCGATGATTGGCCGGTGTCGGCAATCGGCGTCCGTCTCCAGGTCAACTATCAAGAGAATCCTCCATGGCCTCCCGGGCAGCGGCCTCGATCCCCCATGGGATCCGCGAATCGGGGTAGAG
>JAPPJO010000116.1 GCA_028820325.1 Gammaproteobacteria bacterium
ATCATCGGTGAATTGTGAGGCTGTCGGGAGGGGGCGTCCATTCCATCACATCTCCTCGCCCGGCAGCGTCGGCTCGCACTCGAAGGAGTCGAGGATGTACCGGAGCTGCAGCATGTACTCGTACTTGTCCCTGCCCGGAGCATAGAGCCAGGAATCGATAAGGTACAGTCGATCCTGAGCGGGACACGCCTTCCGGCGCGTCAGGAACGGACCCGCCGCCGGCCACGCGCCCGGGGCGCTCTCCCAGATGCCGTGGATCTCGTACGCCGCGTCATCGACGGCCAGGCCCGGCTCGACGTCCTCCGTCACCAGTTGCTCGTCCGCGTAGTATTCGCGCGACAGCGACAGTCGCCAATCGAGCATGTCGCCATCCGTCGGCGTCTCGGCGATCGGCGAACGCCACGTGACCGCGACTTCGCGAATGAGTTCCGACGGATCGGGATTGTCGTTGCGAAAGATGAAGATCGAATCCTCGCGGCTCCATCGATAGATGACCGGCAGCTCCAGCGCAAAGCCGCCCGTGGTCCGCAGCGTGTCCGCGAGCAGCGAGTCGAGCCCGGAGACGAACATGCGTGCGTGGACATAGTCGCGGTACTGCCCGTCAAAGAGCGCGAGCAGATCGTCCACATGCGCCTCCGTCTCGTCCGGTCCGCCGCCCGGCGACAGCAGGAGCACCGTCACCAACTGTCCGATCGCCCACACGTCGTACAACTGGAAGATCTCCGGCGGGTTCGGCGATTCGGGGCCCGGTCCGGCCTCCAGGGCCTCCGCGATCCAGGGATCCTCTGCGCTTCCGATCAGCAGCACCTGCCTGAACTCCCGCAGCAGTCCCCAGTCGGATGCGAGGGGGTCCTGGTGCGTGATCCTGAAGGTGCGCTCGTCGCGAACGGTGAAGATGGTGGGCTGAAGACCGTCGGTGATCGCATCGCCCGACGCCTCCCAGAGTTCGGCCGACGCGCCGACGATGATGCTGTTGACCTCACCCCACGCGACGGTTTTGTCGCATCCCGGCAGGGCAAAAGCGCACAGGCTGAGGACGACCAACCGGTATCGCCGCATCGCTACATCCTCGCGCCCGTCCGGGTCATCGTCGCATCTCGGCGTCCCGACCGCTTCATCGCCGCATCTCGGCGCCCGACCGCCTCATCGCTACATCGCCGCGACCGGCACCTCGGCCTCGCATGCGAAGGAGTCGAGGATGTACTCGAGCTGCAGCATGTACTCGTACTTGTCCTTGCCGGGCGCGTAGAGCCACGAGTCGAGCAGGTACACGCGGTCCTGGCCGGGACACGCCTTCGTCCGCGTCAGGAACGGTCCCGCGGCGGGCCAGGCGCCCGGGGGGCTCTCCCAGATGCCTCGAAGCTCGTAGGCATCGTCGCTCAGGTCGCGCCCCGGCGCGAGTTCCTCCGTCACCACCTGCTCGTCCGTGTAGTATGCCCGCGTCAACGACAGGCGCCAGTCCAGAATGGCCGAGTCCGCCAGCGGGCCGGCGACCGGCGTGCGCCACGTCACCGCGATTTCCCGAATGAGTTCGGCGGGATCGGGATTGTCGTTTCGGAATATGAAGACCGAATCCTGATAGTCCCATCGATAGACGCGGGGCAGATCGAGTGCGAAGCCTCCCACGGCACGCAGCGTGTCCGCCAGCAGGGAGTCGCGACCCGATACGAACATGCGCGTGCGCGCATAGGTGCGGTACTGCCCGTCGAAGAGCGCGAGCAGCTCGCCCACGTGCGCCTCCACCTCGGCCGCCCCGCCGCCGGGCGGAAGCAGGAGGGCGGTCACCAACTGGCCCCGCGCCCAGACGTCGATCAACTGGATGACGCCGGGCACGCCGAACCGCTCCGTATTCGTGACGTCGCTCTCCTCCATCGCCTCGGCGATCCACGGGTCCTCCAGCGTCCCGATCAGCAGCACCTGCTTGAACTCGCGCAGGATCTCCCAGTCGGCCGCCAGGGGGTCCTGGTAGGTGATCTTGAAGGTGCGCTCGTCGCGCACCGTGAAGATGGTGGGCTCGAGCCCGGTCGTGACCGTCTCTCCCACCTCGTCCCAGAGTTCCATGGATGTGCCCACGATGATGCTGTTCACATCGCCGTACGCGCCGGTTTTGTCGCAGCCCGCGAGGGCGAGAACGCACGCGCCCAGCATCGCCAGGCCAGATAGACGCATCATGCCAGCTCACTCCGGATCATGTGGGGGTCTCCTCGCTACGATCGGGACGCTGCAAATTCTACGCCGCGGCGGCAAGGGCGGGCAAACCGTCGTCGTCGTCCGCCTGCGAATGACGGACTCCCCGTTAATCGCATTTGTCGTATCGACCGCGCGACGTGGAGTGCGTAGGTTTCTGCTCGCATGAGTGAAACCTCGCCTCGATCAAGAACCTCCCTGGTCGCCCTGCTCCTCGGGGCGGCCCTCTGGGTCGTTTCGTGCGAGAGCCCGCTGGCGCCCGAACTGTGCGGGCCCCTCCCCGATCAGACGATCACGGTGGGTGGCACGGTCGATGTCGCCCTGTGCTTCCGCGACCCCAACGGAGATGCGCTCGATTTCGACGCGTTCATTTCCGATCCCGACATAGCCACCGTCCAGCTCCGAGGCAGCACGCTGACGATCACCGCGGTCTCTCCCGGCACTGCGGTCGTGACCGTGGTCGCGTCCGATCCGACTGGCCTGGAGGCGCGGCAGACCTTCCAGGTCATCGTCCCGGACCGGCCCCCGACGGCGGTGGGAACGATCGACGACCGGGAGCTGATGGTGGGCGACTCGGCGGTAATCGACGTCCGCGGACACTTCGCCGAGCCTGACGGCCAGCCGCTCCGGTACTCGGCCGCGGCATCCGACCCCAACCGTGTCGCGGTCTCGGTGGACGGCACGGCCGTAACGGTGGTGGCGGTGGCGAAGGGCACGGTGGTGGTGACGGTCACCGCGACAGACGCCGGCGGCCTGACGGCGACCCAGACCTTCGAGGTGACGGTGCCCAACCGGCCGCCGGTCGCGGTCGACTCGATCGCGGCCCGCGAAGTCATGGTCGATCATGCGCACACCCTGGACGTGTCACCCTTCTTCGCCGACCCGGACGACGACCCGCTGACCTACGCGGCGGCCGTGTCGGACGAGGCGGTGGTGGAAGCCACCGTGGACGCCAGCACGCTCACGCTGACGGGACTCGCCAAGGGCGAGGCGACGGTGACCGTCACGGCCACCGACGACGAAGGCCTCACGGCCGAGCAGAGCTTCACGGTCACCGTCCCCAACCGGCCGCCGGCCGCGACCGACACCATCCCGTCGCGGATGATCTACAAGACCGAAGCGGACACGCTCGATCTGGCGACCTACTTCGCCGACCCGGACGGCGACCCGCTGGCCTGGGCCGCCGAGACATCGCACACCGGCGTGGTCGCGCTGACCCTCGCCGCCGCCGGCACGCTGGCCATCACGCCCCTGGCCTCCGGCGAGACCCTGGTCACCGTGACCGCGACCGACCCGGACGGCCTGTCGGCCTCCCAGAGCTTCACGGTCACCGTCCCCAACCGGCCGCCGGTCGCGACCGATACGATCCCGTCGCGGACGATCTACAAGAGCGAGGCCGACACGGTCGACCTGACGGACCATTTCACCGACCCCGACGGCGACCCGCTGACCTGGGCGGCCGCCGTGTCCAACGGGGACGTAGTCGCGCTCGAGGTTTCCTCCAGCGACGGCACACTGATCCTGACGCCCCTTTCCCAGGGCGAGGCCGTGGTTACCGTAACGGCGACCGACCCCGACGGCCTGTCGGCCTCCCAGAGCTTCACGGTCACCGTCCCCAACCGGCCGCCGGCCGCAACCGACCCCATTCCCGCGCAGACCCTCTACAAGCGCGAGACGGCGGCGCTCGACCTCGTCCGCCACTTCAACGACCCCGACGGCGACGCGCTGCAGGTCGAGATCGCGTCGAGCAACAGCCTGGTGGCCACGGCGACCGCCAGCGGCACCACGCTCACCGTGCGGGCCGGGGTCACGGGCGAAGCCACCCTGACCGTGACCGTCATCGACCCCGGCGGCCTGTCGGCCCGCCAGAGCTTCACGGTAACCGTGCTCAACCGCGCGCCGACGGCGACCACCCCGATCCCCGCGCAGACGCTCGCCCGCGGACCGTCCCGGAGGCTGGACATGGGGGCCCACTTCGACGACCCCGACGGCGACGCGCTCCACTACGCCGCATCGTCGTCCGACCCCTGGGTCGTGCGGGTCCGCATCGACGGGAGCGACCTCGTCCTCACCGCATGGTCGGCCGGCACGGCCACGCTCACCATCACCGCCACCGACCCCGACGGCCTCTCGGCCACTCAGTCCGCCGAGGTGACGGTCCCCGCGCCACCGCCGGAACCGGACCCCGGATTCGAGATCCAACTCGGCTTCGGATCCGGCGTGAGCGCCGACGTGCGTTCGGCGATGCGTTCCGCCGCGGCGACCTGGGAGGCGATCCTCAGGGACAACGATTTTCCGGACGCCGCGGTCAACGACACCTTCTCCTGCAGAATCGACGAGACGGAATTCGAGGTGGAGCTCGGATACGTGGACGATCTGGTGATCGCCGTTGGCGCGGCAACCGGGGAAGCGGGCGGCGTGGTGGCCCAGGCAAGCCTGTGCGCGATACGCGTTGCCGACGAGACCCCGGCGTTGGGCGTGATCCTGTTCGACAACACCGACGCGGGCCGGCTGGCTCAGGCGGGCAATCTGGTTGAGGTGGCAATGCACGAGATCGCCCATGTCCTGGGGATAGGCGTGGGTCCGAAATGGCACTCCCTGCTTGCGAATCCATCGGATGCGCTTCCCGACGCCGACACCCATTTCCCCGGATCCCGGGCCGTTACGGCGTTCAACGCCGCCGGTGGCGCCGGCTACACCGGTGGCAAGGTGCCGGTCCAGAACGGGGGCGACGACGCGCACTGGCGGGAATCGGTCATGGGCTCGGAGAACATGACGCCGGCCCTGACGGTGGGAGAGGCGAATCCAGTGAGCGCGATCACCATCCGGGCGCTGGCGGACCTGGGCTACCACGTCAACGCCCGTCTCGCCCAGCCGTACAGCGTATCCCCGGCCGCCGCCGCTGCGGTCGCTGAAGACGCCCCGGCCATCGATCTCCGCAACGATGTCTACCGGGGACCGATCGCCGAGATCGACGGCGAAGGCAACATCATCCGCACCAGGAGACCCACATGATCTCCGACTCCACCCGCTTCCAGAACCGTTTCCTGCTCGTGCTGGCGCTCGGGATCTCGCTCCTCTTCCTTCTGATGATCCGGCAGTTCCTGGTCGCCATCCTGCTGGCCGCCGTCTTCAGCGCCATGACCCGGCCGCTCTACCTGCGGCTGGCCGCGGGCATGAGGGGGCGCGAGCGGGCCGCCGCGGTCACCACCCTCCTGCTCGTGCTGGTCATCCTGGTGGCGCCCGCCATCGCCTTCCTGGGGCTGGTCGTCTCGCAGGCCGTGGACGTCTCGCAGGCGGCGGCCACCTGGGTGCGCGGGAACATGGACCTGGTCGAGTCCATCGAGGCCCGCCTGCTCGAGATTCCCCTCGTGGGCGACTTCCTGCCCGACCGCGAGCGCATTGTCAGCCTCGCGGGCCAGTTGGCGCAGAGCGCGGGCGGCGTGCTGGTCGACAGCCTGACCGCCGCCACCCTGGGCACCACCAACTTCCTTTTCCAGCTCTTCATCATGCTGTACGCGATGTACTTCTTCCTCACCAGCGGCCCGGCCATCCTCGATCGCATCCTTTACCTCGTTCCCCTCCCGTCGGCGGACGAGCAGAGGCTCCTCGACCGCTTCGTCTCGGTCACGCGCGCCACGATCAAGGGGTCGCTCGTGATCGGGGTCCTGCAGGGCGGCCTCGCCGGCCTCAGCTTCGCCGTGTTCGGCGTCCCCGGAGCCGCCTTCTGGGCCACGGTCATGGCGGTCCTGTCCATCGTGCCCGCGCTCGGGACGGCGCTTGTGTGGGTCCCGGCGGTCGTCTGGCTGCTCGCCACCGGCCAGATCGCGGCGGGCATCTCGATCGGCCTCTGGTGCGGGCTCGTGGTGGGCACCGTCGACAACTTCCTCCGCCCGCGCCTGGTCGGCCGCGACGCCAGGCTCCCCGACCTGCTGATCCTGCTCAGCACCTTCGGCGGAATCGTGTTCTTCGGGGCGGTCGGCTTCATCCTCGGGCCCATTGTGGCCGCGCTCTTCGTGACCGTCTGGGAGATCTTCGCGGAGGCCTACCGCGACGTGCTGCCGGAGGTTCGCCCGCGGGATGAGAAGGTCGCCGAAACGCCTCCGCCGGACCTTCCTCCGGAGGACGATTCCGTGCATATTTGACCAGCATGACACAAGCGAATCGCTCCGGGCTCAGCGGCCCGATCCCGCGCCGCGCCAGACCTCTGGCCGCCGTCTCCGTATCCCTTCTCGCGCTGTCCCTTTCTGCCGCCTGCGCGCCCGGCGCCGGGAGCAGTCCGGACGCCGAATTCCAGGGCGAGCCCCTCCCCATCGTCATCGAGCGCCCCGATTTCACGCTCACCGACACCGAGGGCCGTCCCTACTCGTTCCTGGAGGAGACGCGCGGCCGCGTGGCACTGCTCTTCTTCGGCTACACCTGGTGCCCCGACGTCTGCCCCATCCACATGGCCAATATCGGCCAGGCAATGAAGAGCATCCCCACCGAAGACCGGCACCGCGTGGAGGTGGTTTTCGTGTCGACCGATCCCGCCCGCGACACCCCCGAGCGCATCCGCGAGTGGCTCGACGTCTTCGACCGCTCGTTCGTCGGGCTGCGCGGCACCCTCGAGGAAGTAAACCGCATCCAGAACCAGGTCCTCCTTCCCGCGTCACTGCTCGACGAGCCCGACGAGGACGGCAATTACCTGGTCGGGCACGCAGCTTCGGTGCTGGCCTTCTCCGCGGATGGGCCGGCGCGGCTGCGCTATCCCTTCGGGACGCGCCAGGCGGCGTGGGCCCACGACCTCCCCAGGCTCATGGAACAGTCGGGCTCCGGCCCATAGCTACATGAACCCGTCCCTTCGCCGGTGCCTCGTGGTCCTTCTCGCCGCCGCGGCCTGCGACACCCCCGAGCCCCGGTGGGTTTCCACCAGCGGGGACGGAGTCCTGGAGGTCTCAGAGGCGTTCGCCAGCGAGTCGGTCACCGGCGAGACGTCGGCGGTCTACTTCGCCCTCCGCAACCGCGGGCCGCTGGATGATACCCTGGAGGCCATCGTGGTCGAAGGGGCCGGGTCGGCCCGGATCCACGAGTCCGGGGAGCGGGACGGCATCCGCGTCATGGCCCCGCTCTCCGCGCTGCCGCTCCCGGCGCGCCAGGTCACCCGCCTCGTGCCAGGGGGCACGCACGTCATGCTGCTCGACCTCGCCCGGCGCCCGGTGGCCGGCGATTCGCTCAGAGGCATACTGCGCTTCCGCAGCGGGCGGGAGATCTCGTTGCGCGCGGAGGTGCACGGACTGACGGAACTCGAGGATATCGTCGACGAAAGCACCCGGCGCAGCGCAGGTTAGATCGGGGCTCCGGGCTCGGCTCTCTCCGAATCCAGTCCGGCTCATCCCCCGTATTCCTTGGACATGACTCCGGGTAGCGTTACCCTGTCCCGTGCTGATAACGTTTCCGTGCCGCAGATGTCGATGCGACACATGCACTGGAGGAGCACCATGACCCGAGTGAGTCCCTGGGTTAAATACGCGGCGTTTTGCCTGGCCGCCGCGCTGGGACCTGCCGTGGCTGCCGGCCAGGAGCTGCCTTCCGAAGTCCGCATAGACCTCTACATGGTGCGAGCGGAGCGCCACATCCAGAATCAGGACTGGCCGGCCGCCCTGGAAGCCCTGGACGTCGTCGTGCTGCTGCAGGCCGACGCAGGCATGGAGACCCCGGCGGAGCTCTGGTTCACGCACGCAAGGGCGGCTCTGGGAGCCGGATTCCCCGATGCGGCCATCACATCCGCGACCCGCTACCTGCAAGAGGTGGGTCGGGGGGGTGAAAACTACGATTCGGCGCTGGTGCTTCTGGACGAGGCGATGAACCGCGCCCAGGGCGATCCCGCCCCTGTGGTGCCGAGGGCGCAGCAACCGGTTCCCGCGCCCGCTCCGGCACCCCCTGCCGCTCCGCCGCCAGCCGCCACTCCGCCGCCAGCCGCAACTCCGCCGCCAGCCGCAACTCCTCCACCCGCCGCAACTCCGCCGCCAGCCGCCGCTCCGGCCCCCCCCGCTGCTCCTGCGCCCGCCGTTCAGCCTGCCGGGGCCACGGGCGGGCTTACCGTGCTCTTCCCCCTGATCGCGATGAACGCATCGACCATGGCCTTCACGAGCAGCGGCCCGGCGAGCATCGGTGCGTCGCAGATCATCGGCGTGGGCGGCGGGTTCGGCGTCGCGTTCCCGGTCAGCGGCCGGTACGGCGTCCAGATCGGCGCCCAATTCGCGCAAAAAGGGGCCAGAAGGACGCAGCGAGCGGGTGACGTTGCCGTCAACGCCGACGTCACCTTCGAAAACCTCGACTTCACGGCGCTCGCGCGCATCTCGGCGGCGACGGTGGCGAATCTTCCGGTGTACGCGCTCGTCGGCCCCTACGCGTCCTTCGAGCTGGGTTGCCGCTTCGTGCTGGACGCCAGCGTCGGCGCCGAGGGCTTCACCGCCGGCGGCGATTGCCGGACCGCAAACCTCGACACCCAGTCGATCGACTTCGGGGTCTCGGGGGGGTTGGGCATCGAGATGGGCACGAGCGGAACCCGCATCACTGCCGGGCTCCTGTACAACTACGGAATTCAGGACATCGACAAGGTCGTGGGCGAGTCGGCCAGGCACCGGGTCCTCAACATTCATGTCGGGGTTGCCAGGACGTTCTGAGCGGGCGTTCCTGACGCGACTCCGCGGGGCGCCCGGCTGACGTGCAATGGTGGTGCTTTTCCCAGAGCACGGCCTGGAGCTGGGAGTGGCAGGCCTATCCGGGGGTATGGTTGTTCGTGGCCGCCATGGCCGCCGGCTACGCACGCTGGAGCGGAGTTGGGCTGCGAGACCGGCGCGCGCGCTGCTTCTACGCCGGCGTGCTCCTGCTCTGGGCCGCCTTCGACTGGCCGCTCGGTCCGCTGGGGGCTTCGTACCTGGCGAGCGCGCACATGGCCCAGTTCCTGCTGGTAGGGCTGATCGCGCCGGCGCTCCTGCTACTGGGGTTGCCGGCCCGTTTCTTCGACCGCATCGGCGAGCGCCCGCGCGTGCTCGCCTTCCTCTCCGACCTCACGCACCCGCTCGCGGCGTTCATGATCTACAACGTGATGATGACCGTCACCCACTGGCCGGGCGTCGTCGACACGCTCATGGCCACCCAGCCGGGGATGTTCGCGCTCGACATGGCGTGGCTCCTGGCCGGCCTGGTATTCTGGTGGCCGGTCCTCTGCCCGGTCCCGGACCGCAGCGGCTTCCATCCGCTGGCCAAGGTCGCGTACCTTGGCATCAACGGCATCCTCATCCGCCCGCCGTTCGCGATGATGGTGTTCTCGGAGTTCCCCATCTACGCCACCTATGAGCTCGCGCCCCCGATTCCCGGCACCACGGCGCTCGGGGATCAGCAGATGGCGGGCGCGGTGATGAAGGTGGGGCAGGGGTGGATCATGGGCATCGCGCTGGGGATCATCTTCTACCGCTGGTGGCTTGAGACGAGGCACGCCCGCAAGGTGAGGACCACGGCATGAGCGATTCCCACCTCCCGTTCCTGGGCGCCGCCCTGGCCAATCCCTACAAGGCCGCCCTCGTGATCGACGACTCGACATGCCGCTACCGCGATCTGCTCTCCGTGTCCGAGCGGGTGGCGCACTACCTCCTGCGCGGGCGCACCGACCTCAAGGAGGCCCGCATCGTGCTGCTGGCGCCCCCGGGCTTCCCGTACGTCGCCGCGCATTGGGGGATCTGGCGCGCGGGGGGCGTGGTGGTTCCGCTGGCGCTGGCGCATCCGACCCCGGAGCTGACCACGCTCATCGCGGACGCCGACCCCGAGCTGGTGCTCCTGCACCCCGAGACGAAGAAGAGGGCGATGCCGGCGGCGGAGGCGTGCGGCGTTCCCTGGGCCAACGTCGTGGATGCCCTCAGGAGCCCGCCCGGCACGCGCCTGCCGTCGCTGTTCGCGCCCCTGCCCAACCCGCCTCCCCTCCCGGCCATCGCCGAATCGCGCATGGCGCACATCATCTACACCAGCGGCACCACCGGGCAGCCCAAGGGCGTGGTGACCACGCATGCCGCCACCCGGCACCAGGTGGAGAGCATCACCCGCGCCTGGGAGATCACTCGCAACGACCGGGTCCTGCACGCCCTCCCCCTGCACCACGTGCACGGCATCGTCAACGCCTTGCTGTGCCCGCTCTGGCAGGGCGCCACGGTCGAGCTCCTCCCGCGCTTCGACCCCGATATGATCTGGGACCGCTTCGCGCGCCTGCGCGTGACCATCTTCATGGGCGTGCCCACCATGTACGTGCGCCTGATGCAGGCGTGGAAGCGCCTGCCCTACCAGCGCGGCGAAGTGGTCGGCTGGTCCGCCGGCGACCTGCGCCTCACGATCTCGGGATCGGCCGCGCTCCCCGCCGCGGCCCACCGTAGCTGGCGGAAGATCACCGGGCAGGGCATCCTCGAACGCTACGGCCTGAGCGAGACCGGCATGGTGCTCACCGGCCCCGTGAAGGGCCCCCGAGTCGAGGGACACGTCGGCTATCCCTTTCCGTCCGTGCAGGTGCGCCTGCGGGGCGACGGGGGCGAGGAGGCCGCCGCTGGAGAGGAGGGCTGCATCGAGGTGCGCGGACCGGGCCTGTTCCGCGAATACTGGCGCCGCCCCGAAGAGACCGCCGCAGCCTTCCGCGACGGCTGGTTCGACACCGGCGACCGCGCCGTCCGGAACGGGCCGGGCGGCTACCGCATCCTCGGACGCGAGAGCGTCGACATCATCAAGACCGGGGGCGAGAAGGTCTCGGCGCTCGAGGTCGAGGACGTGCTGCTGCAGCACCACCGCGTCAGCGACTGCGCGGTGGTGGGCGTCCCCCACGCCCACTGGGGCGAGCAGGTGTCCGCTGCGGTCGTTGTGACTGACGGCACCCACCTGCCCATGTCGCGGCTGCGCGCCTGGGTCAAGGACTTCGTTGCGGGCTACAAGGCGCCCCGGCGTTTCCTGGTGGTCGATGAACTGCCCCGGAACTCCATGGGCAAGGTGCTCAAGGACCAGGTGCGCGACTTCTTCCTCCAGGCGCCATGATCGACTCGCTGCGCGAATACTGGCCGGTCCACGCCCTGCTCGCCGTCTACACCCTCCTGCTGGCCTATCACGCCTGGGAGGGAAACCGGGGCACGAAGCGGCTGGCCGACTACTACGTGGGCGGGCGCAACATGGGGGCGGTCACCATCGCCCTGTCGTTCTTCGCCACCTACTCGAGCACCAACAGCTTCGTGGGCTTCTCGGGGCAGTCGTGGTCGTGGGGCGCCCCCTGGCTCCTGATGGCCCCCCTCATCGTCATCTTCTCGACGTCCGCCTGGATCTGGGTGGCGCCGCGCCTGCGCGACTTCACCGCCGCGCTCGACTCGCTCACCATCCCCGATTTCGTGGGCTTCCGCTTCGAGAGCCCCCCGGCCCGCGTGCTCGCGGCCATCATCATCATCTTCGCGTCGTTCTTCTACATGACGGCGGTCTTCAAGGGCATCGGCAACCTGCTCGAGACCTTCCTCGAGATCCCGTACCGCACCGCCATCCTCATCGTCTTCGTGATCGTGATGCTCTACACCGTCATCGGCGGCTTCATCTCGGTGGTGAAGACCGACGCGGTGCAGGGGGTGGTGATGGTCTTCGCGGCCGTGCTCCTCTTCCACGGCACCACGCGCGCCGCGGGCGGGGTGGGCTCCATCTTCGAGATGGCCGACGCCCCCGACACCGCGCACCTGTTCACATGGAACGGGGGCGAGGCCTTCCCGCTGGTGCTGGGGGTGATGGTGGCCGCCACCATCAAGTTCATCGTCGAGCCGCGCCAGCTCTCGCGCTTCTACGCGCTCAGGAGCGCCCGCGAGGTGCGCACCGGGGTCTGGATCTCGACGCTGATCTTCGCCGCGGTGTACACGATGCTGGTCCCGATCGGGATGTACGCGCGCAACATCCTCTCCGGCGGCATGGACGACACCGACCTGGTGGTGCCCGGGCTGCTCACCGAGCCCGGCGTCTTCGCTCCGGGGGTGGGTGCCTTCCTGCTGGTGGCGATGGTCGCCGCCGCCATGTCGTCGCTCGACAGCGTGCTGCTGGTGATGGCCTCGACCACGGACCGCGACATCTTCGGGACAAGGCGCGGCAAGCGCGACGAGCGCTCGGCCATGCGCCGCACCCGCTGGTACGTGGCCGTCTTCGCCGCCATCACCGCCGTCATCTCCCTCAACCCGCCCGACGGCGTGGTGGGCCTGACCGCCTTCTCGGGCGCCATGTACGCCGCCTGCTTCTTCCCGGCGGTGATCCTCGGGCTGCACTGGCGGCGCGGCAACGGCGCCTCGGCGGTCGCTTCCTTCGTGGTGGGCCTCGGTGTGCTCGTGATCTGGCGGCTCACCCCGCTGGGCGATGTGCTGCACGAGGTCTTCCCGGCCCTCGCCCTGTCACTCGCGGCCTACGTGCTGGTGGCCGTGCGCACCAGCCCGCCGACCGCGCCCCACCGGGTGGAGGTGCTGTTCAAGCAGGTGGAGCGGCGGGCACGCAGGCGCGCGCGGCGCTGAGGAGGGGGATTCGACCTACGCACGCGCGCGCGGTTGTACTTTCCAGTGCGAAAACCGGGTCTCAGCCCTTTCGATCTGCGGCCCAGGGCCTTAAGCTACTGGCTCGTTGACCCAGGCGGCGCACACGCGCGGAGGAGGAGAAAAACGCCCCGGAGCATCGGAAATCCGGCGCTTTCACGGATTTCCAAAACCCCCAGCCACAGGAACCGATCTCGTAATCTCCTGTCAGCCAACAACTTACGAACTCGTCGTTTTGGCATCAGCCTTGCATATCAGGCACACTGCCAAACTCATGTTCCTCAGGAAACCCACAACCGACTCGCTTTGGCTTAAAGCCCTGATTCGTTCAACCTTCACAAGGGACGGTATCATGAACTGACTCAAACTCCTCGCCACGGCAACGCTGGTGGCGCTGGCCTTCACCGCCTGCGACGAGGGCACTCCACCGCCGGTGGAGCCCCCGCCGCCGCCGACTCCGGTAGGTACGATCTCCGGTTCGGTGACGATTGAAGGCACGGCCGCCGCCGGCATCACCGCCACCCTTTCCTCCGGTGCCACCCAGACGACCGGGGCGGGAGGCAACTTCGCCTTCGCGGGTGTCGAAGCCGGGACCTACACGGTCACCATCAGCGGCTTCCCCGAGGACGCGACGTTCGCCCAGGTGACGCAGTCCGCGACCATCGCGAGCGATGGTCAGAACGTGCAACTCAACTTCGCCGGTGAGTATATCCGCTCCTCGGCGGTGGTCGGCAGCGTGGTCGCGGCCGACGCCATGATGAGCGGCGGCGACGGCCAGCCCGAAACGCTGGCCGGCGTGACGGTCACGCTCGGCGGCGAGCACGCCATGGGCGAGATCATGGAGACCGGCATGGACGGCGGCTTCGCCTTCACCGGGCTCCGGGCCGGGACCTACACGGTCACGATCAGCGACTTCCCGGAGGATGTCTCCTTCGAGACGGTGAGCGTCGAGGTCGAGGTCGAGGTAGGCGAGGTCGGCCAGGCCGACTTCACGGGCCATTATATCCGCACTTCGGCGGTCGAGGGCCAGGTGGTCATCGAGGGCGAGGGCCTTGCCGGCGTTACGGTGACGCTGATCGGCGGACCGGCCGACGAGAACTTCACCATGATGACCGATGCCGACGGCATGTACCGGTTCGAGGACCTGCGCCCCGGCGACTACACGGTCAGCATTTCGGACTTCGACACCCGCGACTACGAGTTCGCCGCCACGTCGCAGGACGTGAGCGTGGATCTCGACGAGACGGGAACGGTGTCGTTCACGGGCGTCCTGCTCCGCACCTCCGGCATCAGCGGCCGGGTGAGCGTCGAGGGCATGGGCCTCGGCGACATCGCGGTCACGCTGTCGGGCGCGGCGGACGCGAGCACGATGACAGACGCGGGCGGCCAGTACGCCTTCGCGGGTCTGGCGGCGGGCGACTACACGGTCTCGATCGCGGTCGAGAGCGACGCCTACGTGTTCGAGTCGATGAGCATGGACAGGGCGGTCGGCGACGACGAGTCGGCGATCGTGAACTTCGAGGGCGCGCATGCGCGCACCGCCAGCGTTGGCGGTCAGCTGTTCCTCGACGAGCTGGACAAGAACAACATGATGGATGCGGGCGAGCACCCGTTGCCGGCAGCTGGTGTTCCGGTGGCGCTGGTGGGCCCGGGGGTCAATGACCAGCGGCTGAGCGCGACGGGCCCGGATGGCTCGTTCGGTTTCTCGGATCTGCGCGCCGGCTCCTACCAGCTGGTTGTGCCGATCGACGCTACGGCCGCAGCCGCGCTCGCGGCCGCTGATGTCGCGTACGGCGGACCGGGGACGGGCTACGCCTTCGCTCTCGGAGTCGGCGAGGCCAAGTCGCAGGCCATTCCGTTCGACATCACGCACACGACGGTCAACTTCTCGGTGTCGCTGAAGAGCGGTGACGAGATGGGTGACGCGCTTCCCGGCGCCACGGTCACGCTCTACGGAACGGGTGACGCCAACGTCGGCAGCGGCATGACCGGCGACGACGGCTCGGTGGCGATCAAGGTCGCGCGAGACCGCACCAGCGGGAACATGGTCAACGCGGGCGTCTCTGCGGACGGCTACGATGTGGCCGACGGCATGACGGCTGTATCGTGGGATCCGCAGATGTTTGCGACTGCGGGCGCGAACGAGAACGACATCGTCAACCTGAACGTCGACGTGAGCATCAGCGGCGCGACGGTCATGACCGACTACGGTGGCGGCGAAGCGCTCGCCGGCTGGGAGATCGCCGTCATGATGGGCGATGCCGCGGTCGCCGGCGCGCCGACGA
This sequence comes from Gammaproteobacteria bacterium, assembly GCA_028820325.1. Lineage (GTDB taxonomy): Bacteria > Gemmatimonadota > Gemmatimonadetes > Longimicrobiales > Gaopeijiaceae > BD2-11. The sequence continues at coordinate 15,035 of JAPPJO010000116.1, forward strand.
TGCTGGGCGACGACGGCAGCGTGCCCTTCACGACCACCGTTGATTCGGTCCCGGCAAGCTTCACGTTCTCGGTCGCCGACAACCAGGACGACGATCTGGACGGCGGCGAGATGTACGAGGCGTCCGGCGGCGGATACACGCACAAGGGCCTCTCGGTGGCAGGCACCGTGGACGCCGATCCGATCGTGGTGAGCTACACGACGCAGACGCTGAAGGTCTACGTGCATCACGAGCAGGACCAGGTGATGGGCTACACGGGCAACGTCCTGGGCGGCGACAGAAGGATGGAGGACGAGCTGGTCGATATCGAGATCCGCCAGGTGAGCGGGAACGACGGCAGGCTCACCCGTCCCATCTCGCGCGACGACTGGGACGCCAGGGAGAACACGACCCACGACACGGGCGAATACACCTTCGCCCACCTGCCGGCGAACATGGACATCGTCGTTCGGGCGAACGCCAAGGACGGCTACAAGCTGCTGGATCTCGACCGGCTCGATACCTACCGCAACATGGAAGAGAACGGCGTGATGGGCGGTGCGTTCGGCGACATGGGCGGTTGGGGGCACACGGTGACGCTCTGTCCGCTGACCGAGGTCGAGCCCACGGGCCAAGACTTCGGCAAGTGCAGTTCGTTCGCCGTCGTCACCACGCACAATGTAAAGGCGAACGTGTCGAAGCAGGCAGTCCAGAAGCGGGGCACCACGTTCCGTGTGAACCACCACACCATCACGCGTCAATCGGGGATCGAAGTCAGCCTGACGCCGATCGAGGGCAAGAATCTTGCGGGTGACGGACGGTCCTTCACGACCGCGTCGAGCAACGACCCGACGACGGCGATCGACGAGCGCCGGGACCACAACTTCGGCACGATGGCTGCCGGCAGCTACGAACTCGGTCTTCCGGACGGATGGATGGGGATGGCGGGCGACATGAAGGCGGACGACGCGCTCAATCCGCTTGCAAGCGACCTCGACATCAAGGTCACGCCGTCGACCGCTACCCTCTACGGCTTCGTTCGGAGCACGGACGGCTTCGGCCTCGAGAATGTGACCGTGAGCGTGAACGGCGAATCGGCCACGACCGACAACCTGGGTCGCTTCATCGTGTCCGGCATCACCAACAACATGGAAGAGGATCAGCTCTTCGTGAATACCGCGAGGGCTGGATATCCAGAGACCAAGCCGGATTCAACCAACAACCCCAAGTACGACCCCACGCACAGCAGCTACGACGCCAACAGCACCCCCGTCCCGGGGTTCGCAGCGAACACGGTGGAGCGATACGACTTCACCCTCTATGGCTCGAACAACACCGTCACGATCAGCGGCACGGTCACGGAAAGCGGCACCGGCGCAGGGGTCAAGGGCGTGGAGATCCTGGTGGACAATGCTGACCCGCTCAACGCGACGGGATCAGGAGCCTCGAGGAAACTCGTGACGGATGACAACGGCGCCTACACGGCGGTTGTCCAAGCCCAGCCATTTGAGGACCCACTCGTCAACGTGAGTGCGAAACTGTCCGGCTGGCACTTCCTGCCCGAGAGCTTCCCCGTTCCCGCCATCGCCGGGTCGAGCGGGACCGCCAACTTCGAAGGCCGCAGGGCCGCCGTGATTACCGGCATGGTCACTGCTCCGGGTGGCGGACCCATGGCCGACGTAAGGGTCACGGCGTGGGACCACGCGACCAGCAGGACAAGCGCAGATTCCATTCATGCCGTGGTAACCACGGGGACCGGGACCTTCAGCGTCCAGGTGCCCACCCTTAGCGGCACCGTCTGGCTCGACGCCAAGCCTCGGGACATCACTCACAGTGATGTCGGCGCTACTTATTCGAGGCTGATGGACGCGCAGAGGTACGTCTGGTTCGATGCTCCGGATACCAGAGCCGGTGGTGCGATCGCCGTCATCCCCGGCCAGCCGTTGATGTTCGGCACGTTCACCGGAAACAGCGTCCAGCCTCGAGTCACAGCCAAGCGGTTGATGGCAAGAGAGACGACCGGGACGGTCGCAGGCGGAGACTTCGTGTTCAGAGGCGACTATACGGCCGATGTCGAAGTGACGTGGGAATACGAAGCGGCTAGTACTACCACCGGTGAAGTGTTCTCCGTGGCCGTCGACGCCACGCCCATCATCGAAACCAGGGTCGGAACCGCCGCCTTTAGCGTGTCCGGTGCCAGCGCGGCCAGCGCCGTAGATGCGACTCTGAAGTCGGGGACCACCAAGACCTACACGCGGAAGGACACGATTTCGATCAGCACCGCTGGCAGCGATCACTACGGTGAGTTCGACGTTCAGGTCAGCCACCCCGCGGGAGATGGAAGCGACGGTACCGCTTTCACCGACCCGCCCGCCTCCGACGCTACGGTTGACGCAGTGGACACGAATGTCCGCAGTGTCTCGGCGGAACGTGATGGCGATGACCCCAAAGCTTCTTGGACGGCAACGGCTAGCCCGGGGTTGACTCAGCGAATCGTCCTGCTGGTCGAAGTCGCCACCACAGGCGAAAGAGAATGGCTCATCGTTCCGGCCGATCCCGCTGGGGACGCCTCCCATGGCGTCATCACGAGGGAGGATGACAGAACGAGCGACTGGGGCGATTGGACCTGGGAGTTGGACATCTCCGCAACTCTTGGCTCCCCGTGGACGCATGTCGACATCTCCACTAGCACCTTCGTCGTCACCGAAGCCATGCTGAAGAAACCGCTCATGCTTCGCGTCGAATCTCAGGCGGACGGCGGCGATTGGGTGATACAGGAGTCCGCCGCGAAGTCCATTCCGTAACCATGATGACATGACTTCAACCCCATCGGCCTGACTGATGGCAGCAGCAACCCCCCGTCCGGTTCGCCGGGCGGGGGGTCGCTCCGTATTCGGCAATGACGACAACAACCCGGTCCCGGTCGGTCCGCCGAACGATACCCGAGCCCGTCGTGGAGCCGGGGCCGAATCATCCTGCGGGCATGGAACGAGAGGGCGACGGCGCCCCGAACGAGCGCACGCGGATTCGCCTCCCGTTGTTGGCGATCTGCGCGGTCGCTGCGTGGCTGTCGGGGTGCGGCGACGACGCAACGCGCCCTCCGCCTGGGACGCCCCGGGTGGCCAGCGTGACGGTCACGCCCGCGGCCGCGTCGCTCACGGCGCCGGACGCGACCGTGCAACTGAATGCGCGGGTGCTCGACGACAACGGGCGGGCGATGTCCGGGGTGGTGGTAATCTGGACGAGCGTGCGCCCCGAGGTTGCGACGGTGGGAGGGTCGGGGCTGGTGGCGGCGGCGGGCAACGGGACGACCACGGTCGCGGCGACGGTCGGCGCGGTGGCGGGCACGGCGACGGTGACGGTGGCGGTGGAGAGTGGGGACCGGGCGGCGCTGGCCGCGCTCCACGCGGCGACGGACGGACCGAACTGGGCCGACGACGAGAACTGGCTGGGCGACAGGCCGCTGCGGGAGTGGCGCGGCGTGGAGACGGACGCGTTCGGCCGGGTCGTCCGCCTGGACCTCGGCGGCCGCCAGGACGGGGAGACCGGGGAGTGGGTGTCGCACGGTCTGCGGGGCCCGATCCCGCCGGAACTGGGGAGTCTCGCCGGCCTGACGTCACTGAACCTCCGCGCCAACGCGCTGGCCGGTCCGATCCCGCCGGAACTGGGGAATCTCGCCGGTCTGGAGGAGCTGTGGCTCGACGGCAACGCGCTCGCGGGTCCGATTCCGACGGAGCTGGGGAACCTCTCGGACCTCACGTTGCTGAGCCTGAGCGGCAACGCGCTGGCGGGTCCGGTCCCGGCGGAGCTGGGCGCCCTCGCCGGCTTGGAGGGGTTGTGGCTCGACGGCAACGCGCTGGCGGGTCCGATTCCGCCAGAACTGGGGCGTCTCGCGCACCTCAGGGGACTGTCCCTGAGCGGCAACGCGCTGGCGGGTCCGGTCCCGGCGGAGCTGGGCCGTCTCATCCGCGTGGAGTTCCTCCACCTCGACGCCAACGCGCTGGCGGGCGCGCTCCCGCGGAGTCTCCTGCGGATCGGCGGGCTGGTGCGGTTCCGTTTCGAGCGGAACGCGGGTCTCTGCGCGCCGGGCACGCCAGAGTTCATGGCCTGGCTGGACGGGATCGGGCAGACCGGGGGAGGCCCGTTCTGCAACGAGACGGACCGGGCCGCGCTGGGCGCGCTGCACGCGGCGGCGGGCGGCGAGAGCTGGACCGACTCGGAGGGCTGGCTGGTCGGCACGGCGCTCGCGGGCTGGCACGGGGTCGAGACCGACTCTCTGGGCCGCGTCGCGACCCTCGACCTGGCCGGCAACGGGCTCGCCGGACGGCTCCCGGCGGGTCTGGGCGACCTGGCGGCGATGACGTCACTGCGCGTCGGCGACAACGCGCTGTCCGGGCGGCTGCCGCGCACCCTGCTCGACCTGGCGCTGGACGAGCTGGACTACGCCGGCACGGAGCTGTGCGCGCCGGCGGACGAGGCGTTCCGGACGTGGCTGGACGCCATCACCGTGCTGCGGGGCACCGGGGTGGAGTGCGCGCCCGCCACGGACCGGGAGATCCTGGAGATGCTCCACGACGCGACGCGCGGGCGCCACTGGATCGACTCGAGGAACTGGCTCACCGACGCGCCGCTCGGAGAGTGGCGCGGGGTCGAGGTGGACGAGCGCGGACGGGTAGTCGAACTGCGGCTTTGGGACAACGGCCTGACAGGCCGGCTGCTGCCCGAGCTCGGCGATCTGGCACACTTGGAGTACCTGCGCTTGAGCGACAACGTGCTCACGGGCGCGATTCCGCCCGAACTCGGCACACATCTTCCAGCGTAATCCATAAAGGTATACCAAGTAGTCCATAACACGTTATTGGACAACGTGTTCTGTAGTATCCCCGGCGCTCTACCGTCCCTTGTGGTCCATCGCCATCCGGTGTATTCTTCTCGGTGTAGTGCTGCAATGAGTGATACACCACAAGGAAGGAAGCACCATGACGAAGCGACCGAGAACGCTGAGCGCCGCGTTCGTGCGGACGGTCAACCGGCCCGGAGTCTACGGCGACGGACGCGGCGGGCGCGGGCTGAGCCTCCGGGTTCACCGGACACTGGATGGCCGGATCACCAAGACATGGCGGCAGCGCGTCAGGATCGAGGGGCGGCTCACCTCGATCGGACTCGGGCCGT
>JAPPJO010000036.1 GCA_028820325.1 Gammaproteobacteria bacterium
CCGGCCCGCCACACGAAGGCGCTCCTGGATGAACTCGGAATTGAGCAGGTTGCGGTCCTGGGGCACTCGATGGGCGGCATGGTGGCGACGCGCTTCACCTCCACCTACCCCGACGTGGTCACGCACGTGATCATGTCCAACCAGATCGGGCTTACCGACAGCCGCCACGGGCGCGCGTGGAGCGACCCGCAGGACGTGTACGAGTCGACGCTAAACGGCACCACCTACGAGTCGACCCTGGCCGGGCACCGGCGCTACTACCCGAACGGGTGGAAGAACGAATACCTGCCCTGGGTGAAGGTCCAGTACGGGCTCACGCTGAGCGGTCACTGGCCCCGCATGGCCCGGGTGCGGGCGGCTCAGCGGCAGATCACGTTCGAGGACCCGGTCGTCCACGAATGGCAGTACATCCAGACGAAGGCGCTCGTGATCGGCGGGGCCGACGACCGCCTGAGCCGTGACTTCTCGGCCGCCGCGCGCAACGTGGCCGAGACGTTGCCGAACGCGGAACTGGTGCTCTTCCCGGGGATCGGGCACGTGCCGGCGTTCGAGTACCCGGAGCCGTATCACGCGGAGGTCATCCGGTTCCTGCTGTCGGATCCGGATGAGCCGGCGGATCAGGGGTGGAGGTAGGGGGGCTGGGAGAGATCCGGCTAGCGCAGCAGCACCCCGCCAATCGCGCTGGCGATCCACTGGTTCAGGCTCTTCCCTTCGGCGGCGGCGGCCGCCGCCGCGCTCGCGTGCAGATCCGGCGACATGCGCAGATGGAACTTCCCCGAGTACGATCTCCGGGGCTCGACGCCGTCCTCCTCGCACATCTCGAGAAACACCTTGAGCGAAGTGGCTCCCTCCTTCCTGAGGCCTACGACGTCGGGGGCGTAGAAATCCGCTCCGCCGTTCAGGCCGATGAACTCGCCCCGGAACATGTCGATTTCGGGATCGAACTGAATGACGGCCTTGTAGCCGTCGATCTCCATGGTGTTCTTCACGGCTCCACTCCATTCCTCCGCAGCCAGTCCCGGATGCTGGCGACCGCCCCGACGTCGGTGTTCGGCGAAGGGTGTGGCCGGTGGAACACCCGGCGGTCGCCGAACAGCCTCACGCCGATGCGAGAGCCTTCCCGCTCGCTGACTTCCGCTCCCAGGTCCACCAGCAACGCCTCGACTCTCCGCCATGGTATATTGCCGCTGACCGGGTGGCGGAAGATTGACTCAAGGGTTCTGCGGTGCCTGCGCTTCATTGGCTATGATATCGTAATGTGATACCTGCATCAAGTCACCGCCGCCGCTTGAGCGGGTCCGATACGGCCCTCGCCGCCGAGCGCCCCCGGAAGCCCGTGTTGTGCCACGGTCCTGGCCGGTCATCCGCCCATGAACTGAGGCGACACCCGTAGATCCATGCCGGCCCTGAATACCGCGTTCCCCCTCGCCGCGCTCATGTGGTTCGGGATGATGGCTGTGATGATGCTCCCGGTATCGATCCCTTGGGTGCGAGTGTTGGTTTCGTTGAGCGACAGGGGCAGTCGGGTCCGGTCGGGGAGGCGGCTAGCGCCGGCACCGGGGCTGTGGACCCACATCCGGTCGGGAGCGCTGTTTCTCGCTGGCTACCTGTCGGTGTGGATGCTGTTCAGCCTGGCCGCGGCGGCGGTGCAGTTCTGGCTGGGGGAGCGCATCGCACTCGCGGGGGGAAGTTCGCTCGCGGGCACCGTTCTGGTCGGTGCCGGCCTGTACCAGCTCTCACCGGTGAAGGCCGCGTGCCTGCGCCACTGCCGCAACCCGCTGACGTACTTCCTCACCCGCTGGCGGGACGGGCCGCGCGGAGCACTCGGAATGGGGTGGGGACACGGCCTCTGGTGCCTGGGGTGCTGCTGGGCGCTGATGGCGCTGGCGCTCGTGCTGGGCGTGATGAACCTGCTCTGGATGGCCGTGCTGGCGGCGGCGGTGTTCATCGAGAACGTTGCGCCGGGCGGGACGGTAGCCGGGCGGGTTGCGGGGGTGGGGTTGGTGGTGTGGGGGGTGGTGGTGTGGGTTGCGGGGTGAGTGATCGCTCAGGCCGCCGACTTGCGGCCTACGCAAACACCGACACCACCTGGTACACCACGAAGGCCGCCGTCCACGCCA
>JAPPJO010000005.1 GCA_028820325.1 Gammaproteobacteria bacterium
GCCAGAACGCAGGCGTGGCCAGAGCCATCCAGCAGGCATCGACGCATCCGACCGAAGACCACATGTGGCAGGTCGACCACGCCTGGGAGGTGATGGGCGAGACCGTGCCCGAGCTGAACGAGCTGATCGAGACGCGGGTGCCTGCGCTCAACGCGCAGCTGTACGCCGAGGGCGTTCGGCCGGATGCTGGAGATGCCGTGGAGATGCCGGGGAGATAGGGACATCCCGAGGTCAGCGCAACAGCTGATCGACACATGGCCGCGCGCCTAACCGACACATGGCCGCTCGTCTAACCGACACATAGCCGCACGTCTAACCGACAATTGGCCGGATCAGATCACTCTCCACCACGGCGCCGCGAGCACCCCGGGAGTGATCCATTCCACCGAGCCGCCGCCGTGTAACAGCAGGCCGGCTCGCGTGGTCCGGTGGTACTCCGCACGGAACGCACGCAGGCCTGCGGTGTCGCCGAGGCGCGGCCGCCGGGTGGCCTTGACCTCGATGGGCAGCACTGCTCCGTTCACCTCGATCACGAAGTCCACCTCCTCCCCGGTGGTCGTGCGCCAGTGCAACACTTCGGCGCGCCGAGGCCGGGAGTCTCGCCATGCCAGCAGGTCCTGAAGCACCAGGTTCTCCAGGTGGGCTCCCCGGGGTTCGTCCTCCTGGGACAGGTACATCGCCAGACCCGTGTCGCTCCAGTACAGCTTGGGGGCCTTGATCAGCCTCTTGGTGCGATTCACCGAATAGGCGGGGATCCGCGCAAGCAAGTAGGAGGTCTCGAGCAGGTTCAACCAGCGGTGCACGGTCGGCTGCGCGAGGCCGATGTCCCGGCCCACTTTTGCCTGATTGAGCAACGCACCAAGGCGGAGGGCCGCCGCGCGCATCAGCCGCCGAAAGTCCGGAAGAGCCGCGATCGACGAAAGAGCCTGCAGATCCCGCTCCAGATAGGTCCGCACGTATCCATCGAACCAGATCGCCCGCTCGGCCGGAGCATCGAGATGGACGGCGGGAACGGGGAAACCGCCGCGTCGCGCGAGCGCCCGCCAGTCCTCGGGATCCGCGGGATGCTCCGTCACTACATCGAGCCAATCCTGGTCAGGAGACTTGACCAGGTTCTCCCAGATACCGCACCGGCCAAGTCCCAGTTGCTCTCGGCGCGTCATCGGCCAGAGGGTGAGATAGCTGGCGCGGCCCGCCAATGACTCCGATACCCGCCGCATCAGAAGCAGATTGGCGGACCCGGTGAGTAGGAACCGTCCCGGTCGACGCTCCCGGTCGATCTCTCGCTTGACGGCGCTCAGGAGGTCCGGCTCGCGCTGAACTTCGTCGAGGGTCACCGGGTGGCTGCCTCTCACCAGCGCATCGGGGTCGCGGCGGGCCAAGTCGCGAACGTCCAGATCGTCGAGCGACAGGTATCGGCGGGCATCGTTCGCCGCTTGTACAGTCCCGTCAGCCTGCGGCGATCGGCCCAGCGCGCGCGAGGGTGCTCTTTCCCGTCTGGCGGGCTCCGGCCACGACGACGGCTGGCATGACGCGCATCATGCTGTCGAGGGTGCCGGAAACGGCGCGGGGAAGCGGAGGATTATTCATGGCATGAATGATAATCATTCACACCGTGAATGGAAAGACAACAAATCAAACACCCGTCAAGAAAACAAGGTGTTGCAAATAAATGATTTATGGATTTTGGCGCGATCTGACCGGTTTCCGATCACGAAAGAATCCGGCGTGGATCTAGAGCGACACGGAGGTCGGGTCACTCACTTGGCGTTTCCCCCCCGTTCTTCATCGCAGAAGCGCGAATAGCTGATTCCAGGCCGCGAACGTCTTCGCGCAAGCCCCTCACTTCCTTGATGAGGGTGTCGATCTCGGACGGTCGGTCCACCAATACCGCCAACGCCACCGCGATGGACTCAAGGAGGGCGGTCACCGTATTGACATCGTCTTCCAGCCACTCGCTCATGGGTGTCTTTCCGGGTAGGGTTGTGCCAGTCGGCCTGCCAGCGGGCCGCCCGATTTCGGGCTCGGATCATAACGTCCCTTCACCGCCCCCGCCTCGGCTCCTCCACCAACCCATCATCCAGCAACTGCTGGAAGTGATCCACGATCGCT
>JAPPJO010000161.1 GCA_028820325.1 Gammaproteobacteria bacterium
TCGACGCCCGCGCAAGCTACGGCGTCAACCTGCCCGGCGGCCTGAGACTGGACCTACACGGCAGCTACGGTGACGCGGGCGGAGGACCCGGGTTCGGCCTGAGCGTCGGGAGGCCGGCGTCAGCGGCGGTGAAGTCCGAAGGATAGGGTTCGGCCACGCGCCGCTTCGCCATAACCCCCTATGCGGTCGATCCCGTACACCAGCCGACCGCTCATCGTGCACGACGGATCCCCGCGACAACCGCCAGTGCAATCGCCAGAGTCAGGCATAGCAAGGAAGCGACTCCCTTGAGCGACGTGAACAGCGAGGCGGCGGCCACCTGCCCCGTGGAAATGTCGGGGTAGCGCGTCAGCATGAGCACGATCTGGATGTTCTCGCCCAGATCGATCAGCGCCGCCGCAACAGGCAGGTAGGCCAGCCTCCACCAACGCTCCGCGGGTCGGCACCGGTACACGAGTCCAGCCAGAAAGCTGGCGTAGAGGACCGGGAACAACGTGTCCAGGGTCACGCTGGCCCACGCATAGACGCGGCGCCCCGATTCGCCGTAGCCCTCCAGCGCGGCAAGAGCCTCGGCGTACGTGTAGCCATCCCGGACATCGAGCGTCTCGCCACCGATCGGCAGGGCCGGAAACACCGCCAGAAGGAGCACGAGGCCGGAGGCCATGGTGGCGCACAGCGCCAGCGTCCCGCTGCAAAACTCGAAGTACTTTCTCATGACATCCCTTCGCGGGACACTGAATCCGGCGGGATGAGCCCGGTGGCGACATCCCGTGGTCTTCGCCGCACCCACCAAAGGTGGAAGCGGGGACTACGGAAGTCCAGCTTCGGGGATCTGCGGATATGGTGGCTCCACAACGGCTCCCGCACGCGGTTCGACAGGCCCGTGCGCCCCGCGCGGGAATCCCGCCGATTGACTCCCGTTTCCCCGCTTTGTCAGCTCGGTCCAGCAAGGTCCAGTACAACGGCAGGAAACGCAGATCGTGCAGCCCTGTAACCAGTTAGACGACTTCCTGTCGGGATATTGGACTCTGGCGACCCGCTGGGCCAACCGGCGCCCCGGTGTCGTTCAACCGGGAAGCGCGCCGCATCGTCGACGCGCTGAATATCCCCGGGTCTACTCCGGCGCAACTGCTGGACAGGATCACATGTCACCGGGCGGACGGAAGAGAGGTCGCCCTGGCGGAGTTTTCGCTCGCGCAGCTCCTGAGGACGGCGGAGACAGTGCGCGCCGAGGAGATGACGCTTTCGGTCCCCGATGGCCGGAGCGTGACCACCCTGGTAAACTCGACGCCGATCCAGGAGGAGGACGGCACGGTCCTGAGGGTCGTCGTCACGCTGCAGGATATGGAGCCGCTGGAGGAACTGGAGCGCATGCGCGCCGAGTTCCTTGGAATCGTGAGCCACGAGTTGCGCACACCGCTGATCTCGATCAAGGGCTCCACGGCAACCGTTCTGGGCGCATCGCCGGCGCCGGATCCGGCCGAGATGCTGCAGTTCTTCCGGGTCATCGACGACCAAGCCGACCGCATGCGCGGCCTGATCGGCGAGCTGCTCGACCACGGGCGCATCGTGACGGGCACACTGTCGGTGTCGCCCGAGCCGGTGGAGGTCGTCTCCCTGATAGACCCTGCGCGGAGCGCGTTCGTGAGCGGCACGGGTCGGCACGCCCTCGAGATCGACCTGCCCGAAGACCTGCCTCGGGTGCTGGCCGACCGGACTCGCATCGTCCAGGTCCTGGGCAACCTCCTGTCGAACGCTGCGAAGTACTCTCCCGAATCGTCGCCCATCCGGATCGACGCCCAACGGGAAGGCGTGCATGTCGCGATCTCCGTGAGCGACGGGGGCCGTGGCGTGCCGCCGGACCGGCTGTCGCATCTGTTCCGCAAGTATGCGGCGCCGACGGGCGGAGACCGGGAGCGAGGCGGGGCGGGGGCCGGGCTGGGCCTGAGCATCTGCAAGGGCCTGGTGGAGGCGCACGGGGGCCGGATCTGGGCCGAGAGCGGCGGCGTGGGACAGGGCACGCGGTTCACCTTCACGGTGCCCGTGGCCGAGGAGCCCGCCACCGCTGCCCCGGGTCCGGCCCGGGCCGGCCGGCGCATGGCGGTGGAGGACCATGAGGAGACGCGCATCCTGGTGGTCGACGACGACCCCCGGATGCTTCGGTACCTCCGGGACGCGCTCACCGGGGCGGGCTACGCCCCGGTGGTGACCGGGGACCCCGAGGAGGTGGCCGGCCTCATCGCGATGCACAAGCCCGGGCTGGTTCTGCTGGACTTGCTGCTGCCGGGCACCGACGGCATCGCGTTGATGGAGCGGGTACCGGAGCTGAGCGACCTGCCCGTCATCTTCATCTCCGCCTACGGACGAGACGAAGCCACGGTCCGGGCGTTGGACGCGGGCGCGGCCGACTACATCGTCAAGCCGTTCTCTCCATCGGAGTTGACGGCCAGGGTGCGGGCCGCGCTTCGACGGGTAGCCGGGCCCGAGCCTTTCGTCCTGGAGGAACTGACCATCCGGTACGACCAAAGGCGCGTCGCCGTCGCCGGCCGGTCCGTGCAGCTCACCCCCACCGAGTACGAGCTGCTGCGCGTGCTGTCGGTCAACGCGGGACGGGTGCTGACACACGAGTCGCTGCTGCGCCAGGCGTGGCCACGAGGCGATCGGCGCCCGCCCGACCCCAAACTGGTGCGGGCCGTCGTGAAGCGGCTGCGGCGCAAGCTGGGCGACGACGCGGCCAACCCGGCCTACATTCGCAATGAGCGCGGGGTTGGCTACTTCATGCCCGCGGGTTCTCGCTGAAGGCAGTGTGGACTACCGCGTCGCGGACGGGCTCACGATCGGCAACAGGATCCGCTACGCGACCGGCCTCGGGGCATTCCTGAGCGAACCGCGCGAGTGGGACCAGCTCCGCAGCCACGATTCGTCGGTCGGTCGTGGCTCACGTATCCTGTACACGGTCGAGACGCGTGACACCAGCGCGTTCACGATGATCCTCATCCTCAGGTACGATCCCTGAGGATTCGCCGGGCTCGCAGGGCCCGACCGAAGCGCCCGCTCCCGGGTCGATTGGTTGCTCGCGAACACCTTTCGTGCCAACGTGTTTCCGCACTCCGGCGTGTCCGGTCCCGCCCGTGCGGGCCGGAGCCGGAACCTCATCCTGATTCCGGCATACTTCGGAGACCGCAACACCGCCCGTTGGGCGGGACGAACCACGCCGTGCGCCGGATCAGACCGTCGTCGACACCGGATTCCGCCATGAGTCGAAACGCCATCACCTTCACGCCGGTGACCCCCGTAATCGGCGCCAACGTCGACGGGATCGACCTCGGCAATCTCTCGGACTCCGAGTTCGCCGTTCTGTACGAGGGCCTCATGGCCTACGGGGCGCTCTTCTTCCGCGACCAGGACATCTCCATCGAGAGCCACAAGCTGCTGGGACAGCGCTTCGGCAAACTGGTCGCGCATCCCAACGACCCGGGGGTGGACGGCCATCCCGAGGTCATGCCGATCCACGCGGACGAGAACTCGGTGCGCGCGACCGGCGAGGAGTGGCACTCCGACGTGTCGTGCGACCCGCTCCCGCCCATGGGCTCGATCGTGCGCATGCACACCGTCCCCGAGACCGGCGGAGACACCCTGTTCGCCTGCATGTACGCCGCGTACGCAGCCCTCTCCGAGCAGATGCGGGCTCTGCTCGACGGCCTGCAGGCGGTGCACGACGGCGCGCCCTACTACCAGCGCGTGAATCGGCTGCTCGACCGCGACAGCGGAGGGCGCACCTACCCGCGGGCGGAGCACCCCGTCATCCGCACCCATCCCGTCACCGGCCGCAAGGCGCTCTTCGTCAACAAGCTGTTCACGCAGCACATCATCGGCCTTCCCGCCGGCGAGAGCCGGGCCATTCTCGGCTTCCTGTTCGACCATGTCAGCCGTCCTCACTTTCAGTGCCGCTTCCGCTGGCGGCGCAATTCGGTGGCCATGTGGGACAATCGGTGCACGCAGCATCACGCGATCTGGGACTACTGGCCCGCAACCCGGTCGGGATACCGCGTAACCATCCAGGGAGAGAGGCCAGAATGAAGATCCGGAGCGAACATCAGGACCGGGCACTCGTCGTGACCGTGAGCGGCCGAATCGACTCCGGCAACGCGCGCGACTTCCAGTCCGGGATGGACGGCCTCCTCGACAAGGGAGGCAGGGGCGTGATCCTGGACTGCGAGCAGCTCAGCTACGTGAGCAGCGCCGGGCTGCGCGTCCTGCTCCGGGTCACCCGGCATCTCGACCAGAAGCACGTCCCCTTCGTGGTTTGCTCGCTGTCCCCCATGATCTCCGAGGTCTTCCAGATCAGCGGCTTCGACAGGATCATCCCGGTCGCGACCTCCCGGGCCGACGCCCTCGCCACCCTTCCCCGCTAGCAGCCATTCCCGGACCGGACGGGGAGAATCGCGTGCCGCCCCTGAGAATAGCGCTGCCCAACAAGGGCCGCCTGTCGAAAAGCGCCCTGGCGCTCCTGCGCAAGGCCGGGCTGCGCGCCCGCATGCGCAGCGACCGTTCGCTCACGGCGCCTCTCGGCAACGATCATCAGGCCATCTTCCTGCGGGCGGCCGACATCCCGGAGCTGGTGGCGGACGGAGCGGCGGAGGTGGGCGTCACGGGCGCGGACCTGGTCGCCGAGAGCGGCTGCGAGGTGCGGGAACTGCTGGACCTGGAGTTCGGCCGATGCCGGCTGGTGGTGGCGGTGCAGGATGAGAGCGACATCCGCGGCATCGCCGACATCCCCGCGGGGACGCGCGTGGCCACCGCCTTTCCGCGGCTGACGCGATCGTATTTCGAGAGGTTCGGCATCGCGGTCGAGATCGCGACCGTGTCGGGGGCCGCCGAAATCGCGCCCCATCTGGGGGTGGCCGAGATCATCGCGGACCTCACGGCGACGGGCTCCACGCTGCGCGTGAACGGGATGCGGGAGGTGGAAACCATCCTGGAGTCCACCGCCCGCCTGATCGCGGGCGAAGCGGTGCTGGACCAGGCCGACTTCGGCGACAGGATCTCCGAACTCTGTCTGGCGCTCGAATCGGTCCGCTTCGCGCGCGAGAAGCGATACCTGATGGCGAACGTGCCGCGTGACCGGCTGGATGAGGTCAGGCAGGTGATCCCCGGCATTTCCGGGCCGACCATCGTCGAAGTGATGGGAGGGGGGCCCTGGGTCGCGGCGCACGCGGTGGTCGACGCGGATTGCCTTTCCAGCACGATTCCGCGGCTGAAGAAGCTCGGGGCGGAGGGCATCCTGGTCACCGCGATCGAGAGGCTGATGCCTTGAAGCTGGCCTTCGATGCGCCCCTGGAGGCGATGGGTGCGGATGAACGCCGCCTGCTGCTGGAGCGGCGCCCTCCCGAAGAGGCGGGCGTGCGCGAGGCTGTGGCCGCGATCGTCGCCAACGTGCGCGCGCGCGGCGACGACGCCCTGCGCGAACTGGCGCGCGAGCACGACCGGGTCGAACTGGATGTCCTGGAAGTTCCGCGCGCCCGCTGGCGGGAGGCGGCGCGCCGGCTCTCCGCGGACGTGACCGCCGCGCTCGAGCGCGCAGCCGCCAACATCGCCGCCTTCCACCGGGCACAACTGCCCGCCGACTGGGAGATGGAGACCGAGCCGGGCGTGGTTGTCGGGCGGCGCTGGGTGCCGCTGGCCGCCGCCGGGGTGTACGCGCCGGGCGGCCTGGCCGCCTACCCGTCCAGCGTCCTGATGGGGGTGATCCCCGCCCGCGAAGCCGGGGTCGGGGAGGTGGTGGTGTGCTCCCCGCCCGGGCCGGACGGCGAACCCCCCGGGGCCGTCTTGGCGGCGTGCGCGCTGGCGGGCGCTTCCCGGCTGTTCGCAGTGGGGGGGGCGGGCGCGGTGGCGGCCATGGCATACGGCACCGAGTCGGTACCCGCGGTCGACGCGGTGGTGGGGCCGGGAAACCGCTGGGTCACCGAGGCCAAGCGGCAGGTGGCGGGCGACGTGGTCATCGATGCGCCCGCCGGGCCCTCCGAGATCGCCGTGGTGGCGGACGGCACCGCGCCCGCCCGGCTGGTCGCGCTCGAGATGGCCGCCCAGGCCGAACACGACCCCGACGCATCGGCCGTGCTGATCACGCCCAGCGCCCGCCTCGCATCCGCGGCGCGGCGGGAGCTCATGGCGGTCGTGGCGGAGTCGGCGCGGCGGCAGGTGGTCGGCGAGGCGCTGGCCACCCGCGGCGCGATCGTCCTGACGCGCTCGCTGGACGAGGCCACCGGCTTCGCCCGCGCGTACGCGCCCGAACACCTCGCGCTCTACGTCGCCGACCCGGACGCGGCCATGGAGCAGGTGCCCACCGCAGGCACGGTCTTCCTGGGCCCTGCCAGCTCGGTCGCCTTCGGAGACTACATGACCGGCGCCAACCACGTCCTTCCCACCGGGGGCCTGTCGCGGTCGTATTCGGGCCTGTCCGCCGACCACTTCGTGCGCTCGTTTACCTGGCAGCGCATTCTACCCGAGGCGGCCGCGTCGCTGGCGCCTCCGGTGGCTCGCCTCGCCCGGCTGGAAGGACTCCCCGGACACGCCGAGACCGCTCTTGCAAGGATCGCCCCATGACCCCGTTTCCCCGCGAAGGCTTTCGCGCTCTCAGGCGCTACACCCCGATCGAGGACCCGGTTGAAATCGAGCTCTCCGACAACACCAACCTCTGGGGCTGCCATCCCGACGCTCTTGCGGTGATGCGCGACGCCGCCTCGGGCGACATCTCCAACTATCCGCAGGCCTACTCGAGCGATCTGCGCGACGCCGTCGCCGACACGTTCGACGTCCCCGCCGAGTGCGTCATCACCGGATGCGGCTCCGACGACGTCCTGGACTCGACCTTCCGGGCGGTGTGCGATCCGGGTGCGCGGGTGGCGTTTCCCAACCCCACATTCCTGATGATCCCGCACCTGCTGGTCGTCAACAGCCTGCAGGGGGTTCCGCTGGGAGACGCGCGCCGGCCGCCCTCGCCACGGCAGCTGCTCGATGCCGGCGCGGACCTGATCTACGTCTGCACCCCCAACAACCCCACCGGAACAGCCCTCTCCCGGGCCTGGATCGAAGAGCTTCTGGACGGCGTGGGAACTACTGGTCCGGTGGTCATCCTGGACGAGGCGTACTACGAGTTCAACGTGGCATCCCCCGGCTACGACCCGGGCGACACATCGCTCGTGGAACGCGCGCTCGCGGTTCCGCGCATCATGATCGCGCGCACCTTCTCGAAGGCGTACGGTCTCGCCGGGCTGCGCGCAGGGTTCGGCATCGCCCACCCGGATCTGCTGGGCGAAGTCGAGAAGGCCCGCGGTCCCTTCAAGGTCGGTCTGCTCGCCGAACGGGCGGCGGCGGCGGCGCTGCGCGACCGGTCGGGCTGGCTCGAGCCCACCGTGCGCGAGATCGTCGCGTGCCGCGAACGGCTGGTGGCCGAACTGCGCCGGCGCGGCGGCGACCCGCTGCCCTCCTCAGCCAACTTCATCATGCTGCCGGTGCCGGCTCCCGCGGTCGAGGTTACGCGGGAGATGATCGCCCGGGGCATCGCCGTGCGCCCCTTCCCCAATGTGCCCGGGGTGGGCGAGGCGCTGCGCGTGACGGTGGGCCCCCCGCCGGTCATCGAGCGCTTCATCGAGGCGTGGGAGGACATCTGCCGCCCGGCCGCCGGGGATGCCGGCCAGGAAGCCATCGCGGCGGAGGCCGCCGGATGACGCTGCGCGTCGGCGTCTTCGACTACGGCGCGGGCAACCTGCATTCCCTGGTCAAGGCCATCGAGGTCTCGGGCGCGTCCACGCAGGTCTTCACCGACTGCCGGGACGCCCTCGCGGCGGACGCGCTGGTGCTTCCCGGGGTGGGTTCCTTCGCGACCGCCGCTCGCGCCCTCTCCGGCGGACGAGACGAGGTCCGCGAGGCGCTGGAGGAGGGCCTGCCGTGCCTGGGGATCTGCCTCGGCATGCAGATCCTGTTCGAGGAAAGCGACGAGGGCGGCGGCCCGGGAATCGGCTTTCTGGGGGGACGCGTGGAGCGGCTGCGGGGAGAGATCGTGCCCCACATGGGATGGAACGACGTGGCCGCGGGCGGCGATCCGCTCTTCGCCGACACGCCGGACCTCATCGCCTACTACGCCAACAGCTACGTCTGCCGCCCCCGGGACGAGGACTCGGTGACCGCCTGGTCCGAGTACGAGGGCGACCGCTTCGCGGCCGCCGTGCGGCGCGGGCGCTGCTGGGGGACCCAGTTCCATCCGGAGAAGAGCTCCCGGCCCGGGCTGCGCGTCATCGCCAACTTCCTGAAGGAGGCGGCGCGGTGACCGGGAGATCGGCTCGGCGCACGCGGGGGCTCGAAACGACAGCCGGGTCTCCGCCGTGATCGCCGTCCCCGCCGTCGATCTCAGCGGCGGTCGCTGCGTCCAGTGGGTGGGCGGGCTTCCCGAGACCGAGCAGGTCTCCCTCCCCGACCCGGCCGCGGTCGCGGCGCGCTGGTGGCGCAAGGGCTTTCGCACCCTGCACGTCGTGGATCTGGACGCCGCGCTGGGCAGGGGCGACAACCGCGCCCTGGTGCGCGAACTGATCGCCGGCACGGAGGCGGTCACCCAGTTCGGGGGCGGGGTGCGCGACCGCGAGGGCATCGAGCGGGCGCTCGCGGCCGGTGCTGACCGGGTCATCGTGGGCACCCGGGCCGTCGAGGATGCACCGTGGCTCGCGCGCGCAGCGGCGGCGTTCCCCGACCAGGTCGTGGTCGCAGCCGACATGCGTGACGGGATGGTGCTGCGACGGGGCTGGACCCGCAGCAGCCAAACCACCATCGAGGACTTTCTGGCGGCGTTGGACGATCTTCCGCTGGCGGGCGTACTGTGCACGGACGTGGCGCGCGAGGGCCGCGTGCAGGGCAGCGACCTGCGTCGAGCCGGGACCGTCATCCGGGCGTCGCCGCATCCCGTATGGATGTCCGGGGGTATCAGTTCCGTCGAAGAGTTGCGGAGTCTGGGCGGGATGGGAGCCGCCGGAGCGGTCCTGGGTATGGCCCTCTACGACGGTACCCTGCCCGCCCGGGCGGTAGCGCGCGACTTCGGCGGATGAGGCAATCGAAAGGCAAGGAGCGGTGACGATGGCCCAGATCCTGCGCGAGACCGGCGAGACGCGGGTCCGCGTCGCGGTGGACCGCGGAGACCGCCCTCCCCGCATCGACACCGGGGACGGCTTTCTCGATCACATGCTCGTGACGTTCGCTCGCTACGCCGGGCTGGAGCTCGAGGTCGAGGCGCGCGGCGACCTGCACCACCATCTCGTGGAGGACGTGGCGATCGCGCTCGGGATGGCGCTGGCCGACATCGTCCCCGAGCACGCGGCGCGCTACGGCTGGGCCCTGGTCCCGATGGACGAGGCGCTGGTCGAGGCCGCGATCGACACCGGCGGGCGCGCGTTTTACGCCGGCGATCTTCCCACGAGCCTCGCCGATCACTTCTTCCAGAGCCTGTCAACGCATCTCGCCGCGACCCTGCACATCCGCGTCGTCCGGGGCCGCAACCGCCATCACGTGATCGAGGCCGCGGTGAAGGCGACGGGGTTCGCCCTGCGCCAGGCACTCGAGGAGGGCGACAGCGTCTTCAGCACCAAGGGCGCGGTGCGGGTCACCCGCGATCCCGCTCCCGACAACTAGGTCCGGCATGCTCCGCCCGCGCATCGTGGTCTGCCTGGACGTCCGCGACGGACGCGTGGTCAAGGGAACCCGCTTCGTGAACCTGCGCGACGTGGGCGATCCGGTGGAGCTGGCCGGCCGCTACGAGGCCGACGGGGCCGACGAGGTGGTCTTCCTGGACATCACCGCGTCCCACGAGGGTCGCGCCACGCTGCTGGACACGGTGCGCAGGACGGCGGAGGCCCTGTTCATCCCGCTGACGGTCGGGGGCGGCGTGGGAACCGTGGACGATGTGGGCGCGCTGTTGCGGGCCGGTGCCGACAAGGTGAGCGTTAACTCCGCCCTCGCCCGCGAGCCGGAACTCGCCGCCGAGGCCGCGGCGCGCTACGGCAGCCAGTGCCTTGTCGCCAGCGTGGACGCGGCCCGCGAGGGGGATGGATGGCGCGTGTACACGCACGGGGGCAGGTTGCCCAGAGACCTGGACGCGGTCGAGTGGGCTGCAGAATGCGCGCGCCGGGGGGCGGGCGAGATCCTTCTCACCAGCATCGACCGGGACGGCTCGCGCATCGGATACGATCTGGAGCTGACCCGGCAGGTCGCCTCGCGGGTATCGGTACCCGTGGTGGCCTCCGGCGGGGGTGGTTCGGCGGAGGACGTGCTGGATGTGCTCACCGCGGGAGGAGCTTCGGCCGCCCTGCTGGCCGGCATCCTTCACGACGGTGTGACCACCGTGACGAACATAAAGTCCGCACTCACGGCGCGCGGGATGTCGATGCGCGCTTCGAACGGCGCTGAAAGGAGCAGCCAGAGATGACCGTCCCACCGGATGCAGGGACCCGAAACGGGCCGCCGGCCACGCTTCCCGGCCGCCACATTCAGCATACCCGCGACCTGGCCTACGTCAGTTTCGACTCCGATGGCCTCGTTCCCGCGATCGCACAGGACGCCAGGACCGGCGAAATGCTCATGCTGGCGTACGCCAACCGCACCTCTCTCGCCCTGACCCTGGATACGGGCCAGATGTATTTCTGGTCCCGAAGCAGAAAGGAGATCTGGCGCAAAGGCGCGACATCCGGGAACGTACTCTCGCTGGTATCGCTGCATATGGACTGCGATGCGGACGCGGTGCTGGCGAAGGTGCGCCCGGCCGGGCCGGTATGCCACACGGGGACGCGAACCTGCTTCGTCGACCCGGGGAAGCACGAACCGGAGCCGACCGCCGCCGCGTCCGAGGAGGACGACCCGGAGGGACGACCCACCTTCCGCGGGGGCGAGGTGCTGGACAATCTCTGGGTCACCCTGCGCTCGCGTGCCGCGGAAATGCCGCCGGGAAGCAACACCGCGCGCCTGCTCGCGGACAGGAATCTCCGTCTCAAGAAGCTGGGCGAGGAGCTGGTGGAGCTGACCGTCGCCCTGACCCGGCGCGACCCCGCGGCGATAACCGGGGAAGCGGCTGACCTGCTGTACCACCTGATGGTCGCGCTGATGGGTGCCGGCGTCTCGCTCCACACCGTCGGCGCCGAACTCGCCCGCCGAGCGGGCGACGATCCACCTGGAAGGAGGAATGACCCATGACGTCCGCATTGCTTGCCATACTCACCATCGTCGCCGGCGGGCTCATCCGCCTGTTTTCCACCACCACGGGCCGCAATCCCGGCATGACCCGGCTCATCTCCTACGGGGTGATGGCGGCAGGCGTCGCGCTGCTGGCGATGAACTCCGTCATCCTGATCGATGTCGGCGAGGTCGGGGTGGAGCACTTTCTGGGACGGGTCAACCAGCGCGCACACGCGCAGGGGGTCCACGTCGTGAATCCCCTCGCGAACATCGAAAAGATGTCGGTGCGCGAGCAGAGCTTCCCGCAGGGAGGGACCGTCGAGCGCATCGAGGCACAGACCAGCGAGCAGTTGAACGTGACGCTGGAGGTGTCGGTTCTCTATCAGATCGAGCCCAGCCGGACTCCCACGCTCTTTCAGGAGCTGGGGACGGAGCGCCAGATCACCGCGGCCATCGTACTCAACTCAGTGCGCAACGGAGTCCGCGACGCGGTCGCAACGCGCTCCATCAACGAGATCTTCTCCCCGGACCGGGCGGAGCTGTCCGACAACATCGAGGCCGCCATCCAGGCCAGCGCCGAGGACCGCATCAACGTGGTGCAGGCGTTCGTGCGCGACATCCAGGCCCCGGAGGGCGTGCGCCAGGCCATCGAGGAGCGCCAGCAGCGCGAACAGCAGGTGGCCCAGGAGCGCTTCCAGACCGAGATCATCCAGGAGCGCGCCCGCCAGCAGATCGAGGAGGCGAGGGGCATCGCCGAGGCCCAGCGGATCATCTCCGAGGGCCTGACCCCCGAGTACCTGACGTTCCACTACATCGAGAAGCTGGGCGAGCTGCCCGCGGGTTCGGTGGTGTACGTGCCCACCGAGGGCGGGATCCCCCTGATGCGGTCCCTCGGCGGGAGCGACTAGCGGCCCGCAGACCGCTACCCGGTTGATGGGAAGGGGAAGGCGCCTGCTGCTGCTGGGGGTCGCGGCCACCGCGCTGGTGGCTGCGGCGACGTCGTGCTCACCCCTGTACGTCCTGCGCGCGGGATGGGAGGAGGCGCGCATCCTCACGGCCCGGCGGCCGATCGAGGACGTCATCGTCGACCCGGACACCGACGACCGCACGCGCGGCAAGCTCACCTTCGCCCGCCTGGCGCGCGCCTTCGCCATCGAGGAGCTGGGGCTCGATGTCGGCGACTCCTACACCACCTACACGCACCTCGACCGCGACACTCTGGCGATGGTGCTGTCCGCGGCCGAGCAGGACCGCCTGGCGGCGAGGACATGGTGGTTTCCGGTGGTGGGCCGGGTTCCCTACCGGGGATTCTTCGACCTGGACGATGCCCTCGACGAACAGCGCAAGCTGGAAGACGAGGGATTCGACACCTGGCTGCGCCCCACCTCCGCCTTCAGCACCCTGGGGTGGTTCTCGGACCCGCTGATGTCGACGGTGCTGCGCCAGGACGAGATCGGGGTGGTGCAGACCATCCTGCACGAAGTCTCGCACGCCCACCTATGGGTGCCGGGGAGCGTCCGCTTCAACGAGAGCTTCGCCACCTTCGTGGGCGACGCCGGCGCGGCCGCGTTCTTCTGCGCCGACTCGGGCGAGATCCCGACCGTGCGCTGCACGCGCGCGCGGCAGCGGTGGGGCGATGCGATGAAGTTCTCGGTCTTCCTGGACGGCCTGGTGGCGGACCTGGAGCGCGTTTACGGCGATGCCGGGCTCACCCGCGAGGAACGCCTGTCGGCGCGTGAACGGATCTTCACGGAGGCGCTGGAGCGCTTCACCGCCGAAGTGCAGCCGACCTTCGAGGCCAGCACCTACGCGGGGTTCGTGGACACTCCGCTCAACAACGCCACGCTGCTCGCGCGCATGCGCTACTATCACCGGTTGCCCGACTTCCAGGCGCTGCTCGATGCACACGGCGGCGATCTGGGCTCGGCCATCGCGGCGATCAAGGCGGGGACCGAGGAAGCCGGGGACCCGTTCGAGGTGCTCGGTAACCCGGGATAGACGTACAATGGACGAAATTCGCCCCAACCGACCCCGGCAGTGGACATGCAGCGACAGGAGAAGACCAATGACCACCACCGCAAGCCCCACGACGCACATGTGCGCCGCGCTGTCACTCGCCGCGCTGCTGGCCCTCGCGCCGCCGCATCCGGGCGCGGCGCAGTCCCATAGCCCGCCCGCCGAGCCGCCCGCCGAGTGGGGGCCGATCTCGATCAACCTGGAGGAGTTCGAGTACCCGCATCCGGTGGAGTTCATGAACCTGCGCGTCTACGACCAGGATGTGCGGATCGCCTACATGGACATCGCTCCGGTCGGGCCCGCGAACGGTCGCGCCGCGGTCTTCCTCCATGGAGGCAGCTACTACGGCTGGTACTGGAAGAGCCAGATCGAGGCCCTCGCCAACGAGGGGTACCGGGTC
Source organism: Gammaproteobacteria bacterium (assembly GCA_028820325.1). GTDB lineage: Bacteria > Gemmatimonadota > Gemmatimonadetes > Longimicrobiales > Gaopeijiaceae > BD2-11. The sequence continues at coordinate 13,631 of JAPPJO010000161.1, forward strand.
GTCGTGAAGGACCGGCTCGGCTGGGGAAAATCGTCCAAGCCGATTCTGCCGTACAGCATGAGCCTGCACGCCTCGAACACGGCCAGGCTCATGGAACACCTCGGCATCTCCGAGGCCGCTGTCATCGGACACTCCATGGGCGGGCAGATGGCGACCCGTTTCGCCTTCCTGTATCCGGAGAAGACGACTCATCTGGTCACCATCAACCAGATCGGTCTGACCGACAACCGCGCCGGGCGCGGGTTTCGTCCGTTCGATGGCGAGATCGACGCCGACCCGGACCTCCAGCGCGCCTACGAGGCGGACGTGCGGACCGACACGCGCCGCTACGTGGAGTGGAAGCCGGAGTACCTTGACCACCTGCGCATCCGGCACGGCCAGCGGCTGAGCGGGGACTGGCCCCGGCTCGCGTACGTGCGCCGGCTCGGCGGCAACCTGCGCTCGATGGACACCATCGTGGACGATTGGCCGCACATCAGGACGAAGGCGCTGATCCTCGGCGGCGAGATCGACGGACCGGACTTTCCCGCCAACGCCCGCCGGGCCGCCGGGATCCTGCCCAACGGGGAGCTCTTTCTCATCCCGAACATCGGCCACAACCCCCACGAGGAGGCGCCGGACATCGTCAACGCGGAGCTGATCCGCTTCCTGGGCACCGATCCCCGCGAGTAGCTTGCGAGAGGCCGGACCCGGGGCGAACGTATGGGCATGGAAGAGAGGCCCTCCCCGAGCTACTCCCCCTCCCAGGTCGAAGCGAAGTGGCAGCGGATCTGGGAGGAACGCGGCGCCAACTCCTTCTCGACAGAGGAGCTTCGCGGTTCCCGGTCGCCCTACTTCAACCTGATGATGTTCCCCTACCCCTCTGCGGAGGGGCTTCACGTGGGCAACATCTACGCCTTCACCGGGGCGGACATCCACGGGCGCTTCCAGCGGCTGCGCGGCCACGATGTCTTCGAGCCCATCGGCTTCGACGCCTTCGGCATCCACTCCGAGAACTTCGCGCTGAAGCACGGGACGCATCCCATGGATCTGATCCCGGCGAACGTGGCCAACTTCACGCGCCAGCTGCGCCGCATCGGCGGGATGTTCGACTGGGATCACTCGGTGGACACGACTGCCCCCGACTACTATCGCTGGACCCAGTGGATCTTCCTGAAGCTGTTCGAGGCCGGGCTCGCGGAGCGCAAGAAGGCGCCGGTCAACTGGTGTACGTCGTGCAAGACGGTGCTGGCCAACGAACAGGTCGAGGACGGCCGCTGCGAGCGCTGCGACGCCACCGTCGAACAGCGCGTGATCGCGCAGTGGTTCTTCCGCATCAGCGACTACTCGCAGCGGCTGCTCAACAACCTGGACCACATCGACTGGTCGGAGTCGACGCGCAAGGCGCAGGCCAACTGGATCGGCCGCAGCGAGGGCGCCCGACTCGTATTCCCGGTGGCCGGCTCGGATGACGTGATCGAGGTCTTCACCACCCGCCCGGACACGATCTTCGGGGCGACGTACATGGTACTCGCGCCCGAGCACCCGCTGGTGGAGCGCATCACCGCCCCGTCCCACCGCGACGACGTGCGCGCGTACGTGGACCGCGTGGCCGCGATGGACGTGGTCAGCCGCCAGAAGACCGCCGGCGAGAAGAAGACCGGCGTCTTCACCGGAGGCTACTGCGTGAACCCCGCAACCGGGGCCGAAATCCCGATCTGGATCGCCGACTACGTGCTGGCGGGGTACGGCACCGGGGCGATCATGGCGGTGCCCGGCCACGACGAGCGCGACTTCGAGTTCGCGAACGAGTTCGGATTGCCGGTGGTGCGCGTGGTGGCGGGACCCGGGGACGCCGCCGACACCCCGCTCGAGGAAGCCTACACCGACCACGATGCCGGCCACATGGTCAACTCCGGCCGCTTCGACGGGATGAGCGTCGCGGAGGGGAAGGCCGCCATCACCGCCGACCTGGCGGAGCGGGGACTGGGCGAGCAGCAGGTCAACTACCAGTTGCGCGACTGGTGCATATCGCGCCAGCGCTACTGGGGCCCGCCCATCCCCATCGTGTACTGCCCCGAGTGCGGCGCAGTCCCGGTTCCCGAGCGCGAACTGCCGGTGATCCTTCCCCGCGTCGAGGACTTCAAGCCCGACGACGACGGCGTGAGCCCGCTCGCGCGCGTGGAGTCGTGGTACAGCGTGGACTGTCCGGCCTGCGGAGCCGCCGCGCGCCGCGAGACCGACGTCTCGGACACCTTCCTGGACAGCTCCTGGTATTTCCTGCGCTATCCCTCGGTCGGAGACGACGCAATCGCCTTCGACCCCGACATCACCCGGCGCTGGCTGCCGGTGAACAGCTACATCGGCGGCAACGAGCACGCGGTGCTGCACCTGATGTACGCGCGCTTCATCACCATGGCGCTTCACGACATCGGGCTGCTGGACTTCGAGGAGCCCTTCACCCGCTTCCGCGCCCACGGCATCATCGTCAAGGACGGGCGCAAGATGTCGAAGACCAGGGGCAACGTGGTCACGCCCGATCCGGTCATCGAGGAATTCGGCGCCGACACCTTCCGCCTGTACCTGATGTTCCTGGGACCCTTCACCGAGGGCGGGGACTATCGCGACGACGGCATCCGGGGACCGCTCGGCTTTCTGAGGAGGCTCTGGGACACCGTGCTGCGCGCCGCGGACAACGATGCGGCTCCCGATCCCCGCCTCGAAGGGCAGTTGCACCGCACCATCGAGCAGGTGACGCGCCAGATCGCGGATCTCCAGTACAACACCTGCATCTCGGGGATGATGGAGTACCTGAACGCGGTGCGCGCGGGGGGACGGCGGCCGGCGCGGGCCGAGATCGAGCCCGTGGTGCTGATGGTGGCGCCCTTCGCGCCGCACATCGCCGAGGAGCTGTGGGAGCGGCTCGGGCATGGAGGCGGCGTCTTCGGACGCGCCCGCTGGCCCGAATACGATCCCGAGAAGGCCAGGCGGCGCATCGTCAAGCTTGCGGTACAGGTCAACGGCAAGGTGCGCGGCACCATCGAGGGGCCTTCGGAGATGAGCCGGGACGATGCGGAGGCGCTCGCGCGCGAGCAGGAGAACGTCGCGCGCTTCCTCCAGAACGGGTCCGTGCGACGGGTGATCTACGTGCCGGGGCGGCTGATCAACCTGGTGGTCGGGTGAGGTTGTTCCGTCCCGACGCGCGGCCGCGCCACGCGAACCCCATCCGCTGATGCGACGTTCCACGTCCTCGCCGCCCGTCGACTATGCGTTTTACACAATTTACGCATTTTGCGTATTTGCTCCCGCATCCTGAGGAAAGGCTGAAATGCCCGCTTCCCCGCTTCCTGACCCCGCACTCTCGCGGCTCGCCGTCGACGCCGTGCGCGTGCTCTCCATGGACGCCGTGCAGAAGGCCAACTCCGGGCATCCGGGGGCTCCGATGGGGTTGGCGCCGGTGGGGTATCTGCTCTGGACCCGGCACCTGCGCCACAACCCGGCGAACCCGGAGTGGAGCAACAGAGACCGCTTCGTGCTGTCGGCGGGGCACGCGTCGATGCTCATCTACTCGCTGCTGCATCTGACCGGATACGACCTGCCGCTGGAGGAGATCCGGCAGTTCCGGCAGTGGGGTTCACGCACACCCGGGCACCCGGAATACGGGCACACGGTGGGAGTCGAGACCACTACCGGCCCGCTCGGTCAGGGAGTGGCGAATTCGGTGGGGATGGCGCTCGCCGAGCGCTGGCTGGCGCACCGGTTCAACCGGCCCGGGCACGCCGTGGTGGACCATCACACCTGGGCGCTCTGCTCCGACGGCGACCTCATGGAGGGGATCTCGCACGAGGCGGCGGAGTTCGCCGGACACCAGCGTCTGGGCAAGCTGATCTGGGTGTTCGACGACAATCAGGTCACCATCGACGGCGGGACGGACCTCTCCTGCTCCACCGACCACGAGCAGCGCTTCCGCTCGTACGGGTGGGACGTGCGCCGGGTGGACGACGGCACCGACCTGGCCGCTCTCGACGCGGCGGTCGCGGGGGCAAGGGCGGAGACGGAGCGGCCTTCCCTGGTGGTCGTGCGCACCACCATCGGGTACGGCAGCCCCGGCAAGGCGGGGTCGTCGTCGTCGCACGGCGCGCCGCTGGGGGTGGAGGAGGTGGGCGCCACCAAGCGCAACCTGGGCTACCCGTCCGGCGACCCCTTCCACGTGGAGGCGGAAGCGCTGGCGCACTGGCGGGAGACGGCGGCGCGGGGGGCGGGGCTGGAGGAGGAGTGGCGGGGCCGGTGGGAGGCCTACCGGGCGGAGCATCCGGCCGCGGCCGAGGAGCTGCGGGCGGCCCTGGCGGGCGAGCTGCCGGCCGACTGGGACGCGGACATCCCCGACCTGAGCGCGCCGCCGAAGCCGCTCGCGACCCGCGTGTACTCCGGGCAGGTGCTTCAGGGACTGGGCCGGCGCATCCCCAACCTGCTGGGCGGCTCGGCCGACCTGGCCGGCTCCAACAAGACCACTCTGCCCTGGGAGGACAACCTGCTCGCCGGGACGCCGGGCGCGCGCACCATCCATTTCGGCGTCCGCGAGCACGCCATGGGCGGCATCCTGAACGGGCTGGCCCTGCACGGCGGCGTGCGCCCGTACGGGGGCACCTTCCTCATCTTCTCGGACTACATGCGCCCGTCGATCCGGCTGGCGGCGCTCATGCATGTGCCGGTCACCTACGTGTTCACCCACGACAGCATCGGCGTGGGCGAGGACGGCCCCACCCACCAGCCCATCGAGCAGCTGATGTCACTGCGCGCGATCCCGGGCGTGCTCGACCTGCGACCCGGCGACGGGCCCGAGACGGCGGAGGCGTGGCGGGCGGCGCTCGCGTACGCCGGCGGGCCCAGCTTCCTGGCGCTCACCCGCCAGGCGGTGGCGATCATCGACCGCGACGAGGCGGCCCCCGCGAGCGGGCTGCACCGCGGCGGCTACGTCCTGCTGGAAGCGGACGGCGGCGACCCGGAGGCGATCCTCATCGCGAGCGGCTCCGAGGTGGGGGTTGCCGTGCAGGCGCGCGCGGTGCTCCAGGCGGAGGGCGTGCCAACGCGGGTGGTCTCGCTTCCCAGTTGGTTCCTTTTCTCCCGTCAGCCGCAGGGTTACCGCGACGAGGTGCTTCCTCCGGAGGTCAGGGCGCGCGTGTCAGTGGAAGCAGGAACCACGGCCGACTGGACCCGCTGGACCGGCGACCGCGGCGCCTCGGTGGGCATCGACCACTTCGGGGCGTCGGCCCCCGGTGCGGTGCTGTTCGAGAAGTTCGGGATCACGACGGAGGCGGTGGTGGCTAAGGCGCGCGCGCTGGCGAGAGTGCCGGAGCCGGTGCCGGGATAGCCCTCAACGACGCTTCCGACCGCGACGCGCGGAGAGGTCACACGGTCCAGCTTGCGGGCACGGAGCAAGTCCGCGTCGGAGCGTGGCAGAGTCACTCTTGCTCCGCTGAACGATGGTCGATCTCGGCCATCATGGCCTGGCTGACAAAGTCTTCGGTGCGATCCGCTTCCGCACCAAGCGTCAGCACCTCGGCGTAACGAACACGTTGGACGAAGATGCGCCTACCGTCGATCTCGACCGAGAACACCACCCCTTTTTCGTCGAATTCCCAGATGAGAAAGAGCTCAAGCGAAAAGGTCTTCCCTTCGCGACCCGCGTAGTCCCGCCAAAGAGATCTGCTCTCCAACCTGAGCCTTGGTTCGTTGGAGAGCCGAAATCCCGGCACCACCACATACTCCTTCAGGCTTTCCCACAGGCGACTTCCGAACGAGCCTACGCCTTGGACGACGTCTCTCTGACCGCGTTTGACAAAGAACTGCCAACTGCTAGCCGCAAACAAATCACCCAAGGGCTCAAGCGTCTCCTTGACACGTTGAAACGTCGGACGAATCCGTTGGCTAACAATATCGTCCAGCAATTCGACATCGGACGCCTTCGGCTCATCAGCCCTGTGGCGTCGGACGAAGAAAGCAATCTCCTTTCCTACATCCTCGCTCTCTCGGAGTGATTCTCCCTTCGCAGCTCGGATCGCAAGGCCAAGCGACCACAGGACACTCTCCAGCATGAACCCCTCAAGCGGCGCCATTCGACCCAGATCGGCGTTCTGCAGCGCCCCGATGTAGCGGTCCCGCTCGGCGCTCTTGATCACCATCGGAGGCAAACCGGACCTCAGCAGAACGTAGTTGGTCAGAAGCCGCGCGGTTCGCCCATTTCCGTCATCGAACGGATGAATGCGCAGGAAATTCCAGTGTGACCGGGCCAGAAACAGCGGCAATTGCGACTCGCTCATGTCCGAGTCGCGCAAGTCGCGCCGAAAGTCATGGACCCACGCCTGCATGAGCGCCGGCGTCTCCTCGGGCTCCGCGAACCGATGGATTTCCCCGGTAGCAGTTCGTACGTGGTTCGGCTGGGTCTTGTACTCACCCGGAACGATCCGTTTCCGGGTCTGCTGCCCGTCCGGGGTCTGTGCAATGTGCCAGAACGGCTCCTTGAGAAGCATCTTGTTCAGATCCCGGATGTCGCCCTCTCCCAGGATCCGCTCTGCGGTGGCCAAGTGTCGCGTATGGTCGATAGCCACATCGTGCGCCTTCATCTCCTCGTAGTGCCGCATCGGGTGCCCACCGGATGTGCGGCCGAAGATGAGCAGCAACTCGGTCTCGTGGTAGGTAAGCGTGTTTCCCTCGATGTGGTTGCTGTTGTAGTTCCACTCGAGACGCAGTTTCCTCCACAGCCGCTCGTCATCTTCCTCACGCATGGTTGCCCGGCGTTCCCGCCATGCCGCGATCGCCACCGCCAACGCCTTCGAATCCATCATCCTCCCCCGCACGTTCCGTCCGTCTCCGTCCCCGCGGCTCGTACCCCGCCGGGCGGAGGCTGCACCAATGTGCAAACTGACACATGAGAGTTCCAAGTTCTCTCCCTCACGGCCCCAACACCCCCACCGGAATAACGCCCACGCCATCGGGCCGCTGGTATCCGTGACCGCTGCCGGTGATGACAGCGAGCGCTGCCGGCTGACCGGTGCACCCAATCGTGGTTTTGCAACGATATCGGTCGTGCTTTTGCAATCGATGTGACCGACTATTTGCAATGCCATCAATCGTGTCTTCGCAATTCCATCAGCCGTGGATTTGCAATTCGCCCGGCTCCGCCCAGGGACACGTTCCCAATCGGCTACAGGCTTGCAGCTAGCCCTGAACCGTGGTCCGAAGCGGCGTCCGCCAGATCACTCTGCCAGTGCCCGGCAACTCCTTACGTGCGCTTCCTGCTCGGCGGTCTCGATGGCGCGCCAAGACCGCGATTCGCGCACGCGGCTGATCGCATCCTCCGGCGGCGTGCCGAGTTCGACCATGAGCCGCGGGGTGTCGAAAGCCAGGCATCCCCCGAGACCCACCAGCATCCTGCATGGGCTGAAGGCGCTACCTGCCGGCGACACGTCCCGCCGTCGCGAGCGCGCGGCGGACAAGGGCTTGCTCGATCATTTCAGTCGGCGACGCCGCGCCGGCGGGCGAATCGGCGCGGGCGCGCAGTGCGTCCGCGGCCTCGGCATCCGCAGACCCGCCGCCGGGCCCACCGCCCACATCCCCGACAACCCCGAGCAGAAACCGCACCATCCGCTCGTCCGGATCGAAGGGACGGCCCTGACCGAGCGATTCCGGCCACTCGAGCGCCGTCTCCAGATGGCCACGAGCGGCCGCGCGATTCCCGGCATCGAGTTCGTCCAGCGCGGCCCCGACATGCGCGAACTCGTACAGGCGGTGGCTCTCGCGGGCGTTCTCCGAGGGAAGGACGCGCGTCTCCGCCAGAATCCGGATCGCCTCGCCGTTGTCGCCCGCCTGGAGGAGGCCGCGCACGTGGAGGAGGTCGAGGTTGAAGTCGCCCGGGAAGAGTTCCCGGCCCCGATCGGACGCCTCCAGCGCCTCCGCCCATCGTCCAGCCTCCTGCAGGTGCCGGACGAGGGCGATGCGGAGGAGACGGCTGTCGGGATCCAGGGCGGCCGCGCGACGGAAGTCCGGCCCCGGGTCACCGCCCATCGCCTCCGCCAAGTGCGCGCGCGCCGCGTACGCGGGTCCGTAGTCGGGTTCGTCGCCGAGGGCTGCCAGCACGTCGGCCGCTTCGGCGTCGCGGTCGAGCGCCCACAGGTTGAGGCCCAGCAGGTAGCGCCAGGCCCAGTGCGGGTCTTCGGCAGCCGCCCAGCGCAGCACCGGCAAGGTCTCGGGCCGGTAGGGGAAGGCGAAAGCGGGATCGACCCCGCCGCGCAGCATGTCGGCATCGTCAGCCAGGAAGGCGCGCCACGCCGCGGCCACCGGGCCGCCGGCCACCTCGTCAGCCAGCTCCAGCAGGTAGGCGGCATCGTCCGGCAGCCCGCGGTTGGCGTAGCCCACGGCGAGTTCCAGCAGCGTCTGCTCCGGATACTCGCTCCGCATCGATGCGGCGAGGCGGGCGGCGGCCCCGTCCGCGGGCTCTCCGTATCGATCGTCGCGCGCCGCGAGGTACCGTTCGGCCAGGAAGAAATGGTTGAGTGGATCAAGCTCGAGCAGCTCCGCGAGCACACGCGCCGCGCCGATCCCGTCCCCCGCCAAACGCGATGCGATCGCCAGCACTTCCCGGGCCGGAATGCTCCCCTGATCATGTTCGAGCGCCAGCGCGGCGTTGCGGCGTGCCGCCGCCAGATCTCCACCGTCGAGCGCCAGTTCCGCCAGCCGAACGCGCGCCGCGGCCCGGAAGGCCACCGACCGAGCCGCCCAGCCGAACGAGTCGAGCGCGTCGGCGCGGCGCCCCAGGGCGAGGTACAGGTTCCCGGCAAGGAAGTTGGCCTCCGGATCGTACGTGTCGAGCTGGAGCGCACGGCGCGCATGGACGAGGCCCTCCTCGTAGCGGGCCGACCTCAGCGCCAGCGCGCCGAGACCCAGCAGCGCCTGCCGATTCCACGGTTCGGCGGCGAGCGCCCGGTCGTAGAGCGCCCGCGCCTCAGGGTAGAGCCGGCCACGCGCCAGCTCTCGTGCCTCGAACACGAGCCGATCCGTCTCCGGGAGGGCATCCCAGGCCTCGGCGTTCGTCGCGAACGGCCGGGACAGCGCGCGATCACCATCGAGTCCGCAAATCCCGCCAAACCCGGCCTCTCCCGGATTCGAGCAGCCCTCCAGACCGAGTCCGGGCGCCGAAACGCGCCAGGGGCCGTCGGGGTCCACGTCGAACTCGACCACCACCGGCTCCAGCGGTTCGAGCGCCACCGTGCGCGCCCCCACCTGTTCGCCGCCGGACCACGCAGTCACCGTGTCGGCACTTGTCCCGAAGGCCTGAACCACCACCCGAAGGCGGCCATCCTCCTGCTCGACGTGCATGGCGCCGTGGGGAGAAGCGTCGGTCAGGCCGCCGGTCCCCTCCAGCGGAAACCAGACCTCCGTCCAGCGGCTGGCCGAGAGAGGCTCGAACCCGGCCTGCGAGATGGGGTTGCGATCCGCCCCCGGCTGGTACTGCACGTGCAGCCGCCCCGCCTGGAACTCGACATATTGCCCGTCCGTGTCGGTGAGGAGGTCCTCCCAGATCCCGCCTTCGCGCGACAGCGCCCAGAGCCACATCTTGCGCCCGGGCATCTCTTCATGCGGCGCCCAGTGTCCCCAGCCGTAACCATCGTCGTGATAGTAGCCGCCGAAGAAGTCGTTCAGCGCGCCCACGACGTGGTACGACTTGCTCCTCCCGAACGCGTTGTTGCTGTAGAAGGGCAGGAAGCGCCCGTCCTCGTCCGCGGGCCAGGAGCGCACCCGCCCGGAGTGCTCCAGGTAGGCGTTTCCGGGCACGAACAGCTCCAGGTCGTCCTGCGCGAAGGCCGCGGCCGTCATCCAGTTGTAGTAGGGCTGCTCCAGCGGGGTCGGATTGTACCAGAGAACGTGCGTCTCGAAGGCGGCCCGGTCCGGAGGCAGGCGTATCTCGACGCGCCACGGGGTGCGCGACGGGAGGTCCATGGCGCCCACGATGGCGCTCACGCTGCCGTCCGCGTTCTCCCGCAGGTCATAGTCGACGGGGGTGGCGGTGGCCGGCGTGTGCCCGATCACCCCGAAGTTGAATTCGATGCCGCCCGAGGTCCACGGGCCGCGCAGGGCGATGTCCCGGAATTTCATCACCTCGTTCCGGTAGATGAACTCGTGGCCGGTCGCCTTCACCACCGCGCCCCACACCTTGCCGCCTACTTCGGGAAGGACGAAGACCTCGATGAGATCGTTCTCCATCCGCACCACGTTCCATTCCCTCGGCTCGGGCGTCGCCGCGTATCCCTCGAAGGTGTGGTAGGGATACAGCCTGCGGTCGGTGGCGAGCACCGGCACGGGATTCGGGTCGGAGAACGGATAGGTTTCGAGGACGCGCACCTCCTCGGAGATGCGGGCACGCGGCCCGGGGGGCGCGCACGAGGCGGTGATCATGACGGCGCACAGGATGCTCGTGCCCAGCAGCCCCTGTTGAACCACCGACGGCATGCGAGCGCCCGCGTGTCTCACCCATACGCGTCGTTCGACGCTGCGCTCCGGCCAAATCGCCCTGCATCCAGCCCTTCGCCAATCTGATGACATGTCACCTCGTCCGGTATCTTCCACGTATGGCCCCTCGGTAATCTACGACCCCACGACTCTCGCCAACCTCGCGGAGATCTCCCAAAGCCCGGCCCCTACATGTTCCGCCGGTACTGCCCGCCCACTTCGTACAGCACGCCCGTGATCTGCCCCAGCGTACACACCTTGCAGGCCTCCATGAGCGCGGCGAAGGTGTTTCCGCCCGCCAGCGCCACCCGCCTCAGCTCGTCGAGCGCGGCGTCGGCACGGCCCCGGTTGCGCGCCCTGAAAGCCCGGTTTGACGCGATGGCGTAGTCCTTCTCTTCGGGGTTGGCGCGGATGACCTCGTCGGGAACCCGCGTGGGCGATCCCTCGGGCCCCAGGAAAGTGTTCACCCCCACGATGGGCAGCTCCCCGCTGTGCTTGCGCGACTCGTACTCGAGCGATTCGTCCTGGATGCGGCCGCGCTGGTACATGCGTTCCATCGCCCCGAGCACGCCTCCGCGCTCCGACAGCCGCAGGAACTCGCGCATCACCGCCTCCTCCACCAGGTCGGTCAGCTCCTCGATGATGAACGAGCCCTGCAGCGGGTTCTCGTTCTTCGAAAGCCCCAGCTCCCTGCTGATGACCAGCTGAATCGCCAGTGCACGGCGCACGCTCTCCTCGGTGGGCGTGGTGATGGCCTCGTCGTAGGCGTTGGTGTGCAGCGAGTTGCAGTTGTCGCAGAGGGCGTAGAGGGCCTGCAGCGTGGTGCGGATGTCGTTGAAGGCGATCTCCTGCGCGTGCAGGCTGCGTCCCGAGGTCTGGATGTGATACTTGAGCCTCTGCGAGCGGGCGTTGGCGCCGTACACGTGCTTCATCGCCTTCGCCCAGATGCGGCGCGCAACCCTCCCCAGGACCACGTATTCCGGGTCCATGCCGTTGGAGAAGAAGAACGACAGGTTGGGCGCGAAGTCGTCGACGCGCATCCCGCGCGAGCGGTAGTACTCGACGTAGGTGAAGCCGTTGGCGAGGGTGAGCGCGAGCTGGGTGACGGGGTTGGCGCCGGCTTCCGCGATGTGGTATCCCGAGATCGAAACCGAGTAAAAGTTCCGCACCCCTTCGTCGATGAAGTACTGCTGGATGTCGCCCATCAGCCGGAGCGCCAGCTCGATGGAGAAGATGCAGGTGTTCTGCGCCTGATCCTCCTTGAGGATGTCGGCCTGGACGGTGCCTCGGACCACGGCGAGGGTCTCGCGCCGGATGCGCTCGTAGACGTCGGCGGCAAGGACCTCGTCGCCGCTCACGCCGAGCAGCATCAGGCCGAGGCCGTCGTTGCCTTCGGGAAGCGCGCCCTGGTAGCGGGGACGCTCCACGCCGCGCTCGTGGTACAGGGCCTGGATGCGCTCCTCGACCTCGGCCTCGAGACCGTTCTCTCGTATGTGGAGTTCGCACTGCTGGTCGATGGCCGCGTTGAGGAAGAAGCCGAGCAGCATGGGCGCCGGGCCGTTGATGGTCATGGACACGCTGGTGGACGGGTTCGCGAGGTTGAACCCGGAGTACAGCTTCTTGGCGTCGTCCACCGAAGCCACGCTCACGCCCGAGTTGCCCACCTTGCCGTAGATGTCCATGCGCTCGTCCGGATCCTCGCCGTAGAGCGTCACCGAGTCGAAGGCGGTGGAAAGCCGGTTGGCCAGGCTGGCGCGGCTGAGGAAGTGGAAGCGCCGGTTGGTGCGCTCGGGACCGCCCTCGCCCGCGAACATGCGCTGTGGATGCTCCTCCAGGCGCCGCAGGGGGAAGACCGCGGCGGTGTAGGGAAACGCCCCCGGGACGTTCTCGGTGAGCCGCCAGCGCAGCACCTCGCCCCAGTCGTGAAAGCGGGGGAGCACCACTCGCGGGATGCGCGAGCCGGCGAGCGATTCGCTGTAGAGGCTCCGCTCCACGGTCCGCCCGCGAACCTCATAGGCGTAGGTGTCGGCCTGGTAGCGGCGCTTCACCGCCGGCCATTCCTCGAGCAGGGCCAGGCTGCGTTCGTCGAGCCGCGCGCGCGTATTGCGGTAGAGGTCGATCAGGCGGGCGAGCGCTTCGTCCTCCCCATCCGCGATGTGCAGTTCGGGCGCGACTTCTTCCGTTTCGTCTCCGCCGCCAGCGTCCGGGTCGGTCCGCAGCAGCCGGATCGCCCCGTGCAGTTGATACAGCTGGCGGGCCAGCGCGGCCTGTTCGTCCACGCGGCGGCCGTAGTCGCGGCCCGCCTCCACGATCTCGGCCAGGTAGCGGGTGCGCTCGGGGGGTATCGGCGTGTGCTCCGCCCGGTCGTCGTCGACGGGGTCGCGTTCGGTCGCGAGCGCCGCGCCCGTCTTGCGCCGCAACTGGTCGAGCAGCGCCAGGTACAGGCGGTTCACGCTGGCGTCGTTGAAGCGCGAGGCCACCGTTCCGTACACCGGGAGCGCCTCGTCGGGCACGCTCCACAGGCGGTGGTTGCGCCGGTACTGCTTGCGCACGTCCCGCAGCGCGTCCAGCGCCCCTGGGCGGTCGAACTTGTTGATGGCAACCACATCCGCATAGTCCAGCATGTCGATCTTCTCGAGCTGGCTGGCGGCGCCGTATTCGGCCGTCATCACGTACAGCGACACATCCGAATGCCCCACCACCTCGGCGCCGAACTGACCGATCCCGGGCGTCTCGATGATGACCAGGTCGTAGCCCGCGGCCTTGCAGACGTCCACCGCCTGGCGCACGTGCGGCGACAGGCCGAGCGTCGAGGCGCGGGTGGCCAGCGAGCGCATGTACACCCGCGGGCTCGCGGCGGCGTTCACCCGGATGCGGTCGCCCAGGAGCGCGCCCCCGGTCCGCCGCTTGGACGGGTCCACCGAGATGATCGCGACCCGGCCGTCCGAGGTGCCGGACAGGTAGCGCCGCACCAGCTCGTCCACCAGCGACGATTTGCCCGAGCCGCCCGTGCCCGTGACGCCCAGCACCGGCACCCGCCGGGCTGTCGCCATCTCGGCCACCATCTCCATCGCTTCGTCGGCACCGGCGTAGCCGTTCTCGGCCGCCGAGATCAGGCGCGCCACCGCGCCCGCGTCCCCCTGCCCGAGCGCGCGCACCTCGCCCACCGGATCCTCGAGCGACGTTCGCACCGAATCGCGCGCGCCCTTCAGCACCTCGTCGATCATCCCCTGAAGCCCCATCGCCCGCCCGTCATCGGGAGAGAAGACCCGGTCGATGCCGCGCCGGTGCAGCTCCTCGGCCTCCGCGGGCAGAATGGTCCCGCCGCCGCCGCCGAAGATGCGGATGTCCGCGCCCCGCTCGCGCAGCAGGTCGCGCACGTAGGTGAAGAACTCCATGTGACCGCCCTGGTACGAGCTGATCGCGATGGCGTGCGCGTCTTCCTGGACCGCGCACTCCACGATCTCGAGGGCGGACCGGTTGTGCCCCAGGTGGATGACCTCCGCACCCGAATCCTGGAGGATCCGGCGCATCACGTTGATGGCGGCGTCGTGCCCGTCGAAGAGCGACGCCGCCGTGACTACGCGGATGGGCTGAGCGGTGCTCGGCGGGGCGGCAGCAAGGCGATCCATCCAGCCTCCTTCACGGAACGATCACCGGGAGCGCCGACGGGACGACATCGACCCGCACCTCGCCCGTGCGCGACTGATGCACGTCGCCGTCGACCTCGTAACGTACGCGCTCGTCGAACTGTACGGCAAAAGCGCGGTCCTGACGCAAAGAGACCTCCTTCGCCCCCACATGCCTGCCCTTCTCGGCCAGGCTGAACAGGCGCGCTCGGCCCAGGGGCGAGGAATCGGCGATCGCGCACGCGTCCAGACGGCCGTCCTCGAGGTCCGCGTCCGGAGCGATCGGGAATCCGCCCCCGAAGATGCGTCCGTTCGATATCGTGAGTATGAGATGCCGTCCTTCGGTGCTCCATCCGCCGCCGTCGGTCAGGCGGAGCCGGGAACTCCTGTACAGGAACAGCTGCTGGAGCGCGGTGACCTTGTACAGAACCGCCCCCCGCAGGAAGCGTGCCCGCAGCGTGGCATCGATGACCGCGATGTCGAAGCCGAAGCCGACCAAGTTCAAGAAGTGGCGCGGTGCATCCCGCCAGGGCTCGGCGTCATCCACCTCCGGATGCGGGGCCGGCCGCCACTCCGACACCACCCGCCCGACATCGATGCGCCGGGTCCGGCCCGCCGCCAGCGCCGCCACGGCCTGCTCCGGGTCGCCGTAGCTGAGCCCGAGGCTCTTGCCGAAGTCGTTGCCGGTTCCCGAAGCCAGCAGTCCCAGCGTGACATCCGGGCGCCCGGCCGCCACCACGCGATCCGCCACCTGGCTCCAGGTGCCGTCGCCGCCGACCGCCACGACCAGCTTCGCACCCCCGGCGATGGCCCTGTCCGCGAGTTCGGCTTCCTCGCCGGGCGCCGTGGTCGCCGCCCACTCCCAGGAAGCGAGGTGCCTCTTGAGAAGTTCCCGGTAGAGCGGGATGCGGCGCGCGCCCCGGCCGTGCCCCGAGGCCGGGTTGAAGATGACGAAGGTGCGCGCCCTGCCGCTCAGATGCGCTCGAGCTCCTCGAATACCTGGACGCCGTCCGTCATCCACTGCTCGCGGAACGGATAGGTGGCCACCTGGTCCAGCGTGAGCTGGGAGGTCATGGGATGCTCGTGGAGCTTCAGCGACCCGGCCTCCTCCTCGTGCTCGCTGTGCGGCCCCCGCATGTGGATGTCCACCTTGAAGCGGTCTTCGCCGTTGATCATGAACGACTGGTACAGGTGATCGACGGGCTCCGAATCGTGGTCCGCGACCTCGAAGTCCAGGATCGGCCGATCGCCCTCGCTCACCTCCACGCGCATGCGCCCGTCCGAAGGCAGAAAGCGGATGTCGAGGTCCTGCATGTAGTGCGGAAGGTGCCAGCGCTCGATGGCGTGCTCGCGCGACGCCTCGGTGCTCGTGCCCACCAGGAAGGGATAGAAGGCCGATTTCGCCATGCCCTGGCCCGGGGCGATCAGCGGCGGCACGATCACGGAAAGCACGATCTCCTGATAGGTGCCGACCATGCTGCCGGTGAAATCGAAGGCCGTGACGGCGAGGATGCTGGCTTCGTGCTGGACTTCGAGCGGCTGAAGGTGCGGGGGAAGGATGCGCCGGGCGTCCGACGTTGCGATCTCGAAAAAGGCGCTGACGGCCTGGGAATAGTGATATCGGGTCAGGGGCATTTTCCGTATTTCTGGAGGATGGAGATGATGATTTCGGCGCCCTCCTCGAGTTCGGATCGGGTGTGCGCCGCCGAGATGGACATGCGGAAGCGTGACTTGTGCTTGCCCACGGCGGGGAAGCGGACCGGGTTGATGTAGACCCCCCGGTGCAGAAGGTCCTCGGCGATCTGGAAGATGCCGGCGTCGTCGCGGATCATGATCGAGATCACCTGCGAGGTGGAATCGCCCACGTCCACGCCGGCCTCGCCCAGCAGCCCATGCATGTAGCGGGCATTGTCCCAGAGCCTGTCGCGCAGCTCCGGCTCGGCCCTCGCGATCTCCAGCGCCTTCAGCAGGCCGGCCGTGACCGGGGGCGGAAGCGCGCACGAGAACACCCGGGAGCGCGCGAAGCCGCGCAGGTAGTAGATGAGCTCGGCCGGGCCGGCGACGAACCCGCCCAGGCCCCCGAGGCTCTTTGAAAACGTGCCCAGGTGGATGTCGACCTCGTCGTCGAGGCCGAAATGCTCCGCGACGCCGCGGCCGTTCGGACCGTAGACGAAGGTGGAATGCGCCTCGTCGATGAGCAGACGCGCACCGTGCTTCCTGCAGACGTCGACGATCTCGGGCAGCCTGGCCACGTCACCGTCCATCGAGTAGACGCCCTCGACGACCACCAGCTTCTTGCCGCTGAATCCGCGGAGCTTGCGGTCGAGATCCTCCGGGTTGTTGTGCTTGAAGAAACGTGAGGTCGCCTTGGAGAGGATCATGCCGTCGACGATGCTGGCGTGGGCCAGCTTGTCGGCCACGATCAGGTCGCCGGGACGCATCAGCCCCGAGATGAGCCCCACGTTGGCGCTGTATCCCGTCGGGAAGATGAGGGCGCCTTCCTTGCCCTTGAAGTCCGCCATCTCCGTCGCCAGCCGCTTGTACAGGTCCATGGTGCCCGAAAGCACCGGCGACCCCGAGGCTCCGGCGCCGTACTTGCGAACCGCGTCGCAGACCGCCTCGATCACTTCGGGACGATAGGAAAGGCCCAGGTAGTTGTAGGACGCGAAGTTGATCAGTCCCTCGCGCGTCTCGCTCGTCTTGGGATCGCCGATCTCGACCCGCGTCGCGGGCGCCGAGCCCATCGGCAGCCCGTAGAGGTAGTAGCCTCCGTCGAACTCGGCGTCCTTCCACCATTCGCCGAACGGCTGCAGGATGCTGAACGGATCCGTGCCCGCCGCGAAGTAGAAGTTGGTGTAGTCGTAGTCGCTCAGCCCGCGAAGCGGCGGGCGCTCATCCCCAGGCTCGGCTCGGCGCTGGGCCACGGCCGTCCTTCCGTCCGTCGCGGCGGCGAAGGAATCCCCGGTCCCGTCGCGGACCGCCCGTCGCGTTGACGCCGAAGCGGATTTCCTGCTAGCGTTTCCGTTGTCACTCATATGTTTGCCCGATGTTCTTCCGATCGGACCACACCCGCCATACAGGACACGTCATTGGACCTCCGTGGCGCCTCTACGCTGACCGCGCTGGGCGCGGCTCTATTGGCTTGCGATCTGATTCAGCGCCTCCTGATCGCACCCATGGCGCGATTGCTGCCGGGGAATCGTGACGCTCTGCTCACCGAGTGGCAGCGCTTCACGGCTCATGTGGTCATTTTTTTTCTTCGTCATATGGGCGGGGTCCGTTTCGGCCAGTTGCCTGACGTCCCGGCAACTGCCGGCGTGCTGGTGCTCATGAACCACCAGTCGCTGCTGGACATCCCGCTCGTCGTCGCGTCGATGCACGGCGTCTACCCCCGCATCGTGACGCGCCGGCGATACGCACGCGGCGTTCCCCTAATATCCCACATGACAAGGCTGTACCGATACCCCCTCGTCGATGCGAGAGCAACCCTGCGCGGCGAGTTGAAGCAGCTCCGCAGGGAAGCGGCCGCTTCCACGCACCCCCTCGTCATCTACCCGGAGGGAACCCGGAGCAGGACGGGTCGCATCGGCCCTTTCAAGACGCTGGGGCTGGCGACCATTCTGGCGGCACGCCGCTGGAGCGTGTACGTGGTGGTGGCGGACGGATTGTGGAAGTGGACACGGCTCAAGGACTTCTTCGGAAACCTACCGCTGATGCGGACCCGAGTCGAGTGCCGGGGACCCTTCGAGTCGCCGGCGGCGGATGAGGATCTGGATGGGTTCATCAGAGAGATGCGAAGCGTCATGACCGGCATGCTCGGTGAAATGCGTGGCGTCACTCCGGCGGCGGAGCCCGCATGAAGGGGATGGACGGGCCCATCGCGCATCTGGTTTCAAGGCTGCGCAAGACCGGCGGCGACGGCCTGGTGGCCGTGCTCGCGTACGGCTCGCGGCTCGTGTCGGCAAGCCCGGACCGGCACAGCGCCTACGACCTGATCGTCGTCGTTGACGACTACGGGGCGTTCTATCGCGCGCTCTCCGACGGCGGCTACACGGCGCGCAGCGCGGGCCTGCTGGCCACGGTGAGCCGGGTGCTGCCTCCGACCGTCATTGCCTTCTGGCCTGCTCCGCCGGACGGTCCGCTGGCCAAGTGCCTCGTGCTTTCGCGAGCCGACTTCCAGCGGGAACTCGGGCCGCGCCGCCTCGACCATTTCTGCCTGGGCCGCATGGCGCATCACATCTCGGTGGTGCATGCCCGCGACCCGGAGGCGGCCGCGTGGGTCGAGGAGCTGATCGCCGGGGCGAGGCGGATGGTGCTCGACTGGACCCTGCCGTTCCTGGAGGGCTCGTTTTCCGTGGACGACTTCTGCCGGCGCATGCTCGAGATTTCGTACGCCGGAGAGATCCGTCCGGAACGCGGAGGCCGGGTGAGCGCCGTGTACGAGGCTCAGCGGGAAACGCTGCGTGGCATCTACGCGCCCATCCTGGAGGCCGAGGTGGCGTCCGGGATACTCGAGCGATCGAACGGCAGGTACCGCGCCGCTCGTCCCGCGTCGTCCGTGGCCCAACTCAGGTTGAACGCGTATTTCGGCATCAGCAAGGCGCGAGCCACCACCCGCTGGGTCAAGCACATGCTGACCTTCGACAGCTGGTTCCCCTACATCGTGCGCAAGGTGGAGCGGCGCACCGGGATGACGCTCGAGATCACGCCCCTGGAGCGGCGCTTTCCGTTTCCACTGCTGCTTCCCAAGGCGTTGCGGGTGCTGCGGGCCGGGCGGGTGCAATCGAGAGTGGACCGGAAGTCCGGGGGCGGGCGGGGGCGCCCGGCGCCCGAGACCCGAACCGGCGGGAGGGGGAGCTCGCGGGCATCCAACGGAGCCGGGGCATCGTGAGGTCCGAGCTGACAGCTCTGGTCGTGGTCGTGGGGATTGCGCTCGCCACCATGCCGGTCTTCGCGTTGAGCGGCGCCAACCGCGCGGCCGACGCGCTCGAGTCCTCGGCCCGGGGCAAGTTCGTGCTGGGATCCTTCGTGCGCCGCTGGTTCTTCTGGTTCGTGCGGCCGGTGGAGCGGGCGTCGCTGCTTCTCGGGCTTTCGCCCCTCTTCTACAACCTGCTGGGGTTCGCCTTCGGCGCGGTGGCGGGGTGGTTCTTCGCTTCGGGGCGGTTCGCGATGGGAGGCTGGGCGGTCCTGCTCAGCGGCGTCGCGGATGCCCTGGACGGCCGGGTTGCGCGGGCGCGAGGCCTTGCGGGGCCGCGGGGGGCGTTCCTGGACTCGACCATCGACCGGTTCGCCGAGGTGGCCGCGTTCGTGGGGCTGGCGGTGGCTTTTCGCGCCTCGGGTGGGGCGCTCGCGGTGGTGGCCGCGGCGCTGGGCGGCTCGCTACTGGTCAGCTATACGCGCGCCCGCGGCGAGAGCCAGGGCGTGCTGTGCACGGCGGGCGTCATGCAGCGCGCCGAGCGGCTCCTGCTGATCGGCTTCGGCGCGATCCTCGACGGCACCGGCTCCGCGCTCCTGGGGCGCGACCCGGGCACGGTCCTGCTGGGCGCATTGGTAGTGACCGCGGTGGGAACAGTTGCCACCGCCGTCTTCCGCACGGTGTGGATCGCGCGAAGGCTGACGTAACGTCAGGGTTTGCGGGCGGAGCGCGTCTGGCCTTACCCCCCGCGCCGCCGCACCGGCATCGTCACCGCCTCGCCCGGGTCGGGGCGGATCCCCTGCTCGTCAAGCCGGCGGTAGAGCGCCGGCATCTCGTCCGTCACGATCTCGTTCAGGCGTTCGATGAGCGGCGGCACCTTCTCCCAGGCCTGGTCGAGTTGCCAGAGCTGGTCGGCGGTGGGTCGCGTGCTGGACGACTCGATGGCGCCCGCGCCCCGCGCTCCCGCGGCCGCCTGGTTGATGTCGCGGCCGAGTTCACGCGCCTCTTCGAGCAGGGCGCTCACTTCATCGCTCAGGTCTTCCGGCGCCTCTTGCTGCTCCCGCAGGAGCGCGCTGACCTCCATGAGCTGAGTGGTGACGCGCTGGACGGCCTGCCCGGCCTCGTAAACGGGACCCGCGAGGTCATAGGCGCTCAGCAGCGCGGCCTGTCGCGCCTCAAGGTCGGCTCGGCTCATCTCGACCCGCGGATCCAGGCGCACCGCCACCTGCTTTTCCTGTGTCACGCCGGCGGCCTCCAGCCGCACCGTGTAGGTGCCGGGGAGCACCCGCGGACCGCGCGCCTGTCCACCCCCGAAGCCTCCGCCGAACTGCTGGGGCGGACCCGATGGCGTGTAGGGAGGCTCGATTCGCAGATCCCACCGCACCTGCCGGATGCCCGCGGCACCCGGCCCGGTGAGCTCGCGCACCACCTCGCCGCCTTCGTCGAGGATGGTGATCTTCGGCTCGCCGGGGGCGCCAGAGGAGCCATCGTCCGCGCCATCGCCGTTTTCCCCCGAGGACGCGGCAACCTGCGCTGCCGCCGCAATGTCCTCACCGAGGTAGTACCGAATCAACGCCCCGGCCGCCGGGTTGGGCGACACGTACACCCCCGGCGTCCAGCCCTGTGGCGTGTAGGGGTTGTACGAGGTGGCGCGCCGCACCGGGAAGAGGTGGACGTTCGCCGCCAACACCTCGGCAGTAAGACCCTCCAGCGGCGCGATGTCCTCCATGATGTAGATGCCGCGCCCGTGCGTACCCAGCACGAGATCGTTCTCGCGCGAGTGGATCTTGATGTCGTCGACCGGAACCGCGGGCAGCCCGTTGTCGAGGGCCACCCACTGTTCCCCGCCGTCGACCGAGAAGGACACTCCGAGCTCGTGGCCCACGAAGAGCAGGCCGGCCGTGCGATGGTGTTCGGCAATGACATTGACGGAGGTCGCCGGCAGCCCGTCGACGATGCGCCGCCAGCTCTCCCCGTAATCGGTGCTCACGTAGACGTGGGCCGCGAAGTCGTTGTTGCGGTGGCCGTCGAAGGTGGCGTAGACGGTGCCCTGATCGTGCGCCGACGCCACCACCCGGCTCACGTAGGTGCGCTCGGGCAGCCCGGGGATGTTGCCGGTCACGTCCGCCCAGGAGCCGCCTCCGTCGCGCGTTGCGTGCACCCTGCCGTCGTCGCTGCCCACGTAGAGCAACTCGGCGTCGAACGGCGACTCCGAGATCGTCTCCAGATTGCCGTAGGAGGCCTGTCCATCGTTGGCCGACATCTGCGGCTCCGAGCCGAGGACGCCCATGATCTCCAGTTCCGTGCGGTCCATGGCGTGGGTGAGGTCGGGGCTGATCTCCTCCCAGGTCATCCCCAGATCGCGCGAGCGGAAGAGCACGTTGCTCCCCACGTAGACGGTGTTCTCGTCGTGCTGGGAGAGGAGCACCGGGGTGTCCCAGTTCCAGCGCAGCTCCCGGTCCTCGTCATCTCCCGATGGCCGACCCACCGGCCGCATGCGGGTGCGCTCCATGGTCACCAGGTCGACGCGCATGAGGTTGCCGCCCTGCGACTCGGAGAACATCACGCGCGGGTTGGTCGGGTGCATGACCGTATAGAAGCCGTCGCCGCCCCCGACGTTGTACCAGTCGCGGGTGCGAATGCCCTGGTTGGACCAGGTGTCGCTCGGACCGCACCAGGAGCCGTTGTCCTGGAGTCCGCCGCACACATGGTAGGGATCGCGCATGTCCACGCCGATCTCGTAGAACTGGGCCAGGGACAGATTGGTCAGCTGGCGCCAGGTGTCGGAACGGTCCCAGCTGATCGACACGCCGCCGTCGCCGCCCAGAATGATGTGGTCGGAGTTCGCAGGATTGATCCACATGGCGTGGTGGTCGGGGTGGACTTCGGACGCGGCGTCGGGGGTGAAGTTGTTGCCCCCGTCGAGCGACTTGAAGAGGCTCGACCCGGCGGTGTAGATGCGCTCCGGGTCGGTGGGATCCACCCAGATCTGGCTGTAATACATGGGACGGTTGTTGGTCGTGCTGATCTGTTCCCACGTCTCGCCCCGGTCGGTGGAGCGGTACACGCCGTTCTGCGACGAGCCGCCTCCACCCCCGCCGAATCCCTGCCCGGGCGTGCGCTTGTCGGCTTCCACGATGGCGAACACCAGGTTGCCGTCACCCCGGAAGATGTCCAGCCCGATGCGTCCCATGTCGCCATCAGGCAGCCCCTCTGTGAGCTCCACCCAGGTAGCCCCGCCGTCGGTGGTGCGATGGATGCCGCTCCCGGGTCCGCCCCCGTTGAAGCCCCACCCGGTGCGCCGGCGCTGATACATCGCGGCGAACAGGGTCTCGGGGTCGGTCGGGTCCATCGCCAGGTCGATGGCGCCCGTGTCCTCGTCCACGAAGAGCACCAGCTCCCAACTCTCCCCGCCATCGGTGGTCTTGTAGATGCCCCGCTCCGGGTTGGCGCCCCACAGCCGCCCGACCGCCGCCACGTACACGATGTTCGGGTCGCGCGGGTGGACGCGGATGCGGGAGATGTGGTGGGTCTCCTCGAGCCCCATGTGCCGCCAGGAACGCCCGGCATCGGTGGACCTGTAGACGCCGTTCCCCCACGGCGAGCTCTGGCGGTTCTGTGGCTCGCCGCTCCCCACCCACACCACGTTGGGGTTGGAGGGCGCGACCGTCACGTCGCCGACCGACTGGGTCGGCTGGTCTTCGAACACCGACTCGAAGGTGGTGCCGTGGTTGACCGTCTTCCACACCCCGCCGGTCGCGGTGCCCACGTAGAAGGTGGCGGGGTCGGACTCCACCACGGCCAGGTCCGAGACCCGCCCGCCCATGATGGTCGGACCGATGTTTCGCCACTCAAGGCTGGCGACCGCGGCCTCGATCCTCGCCGCATCCGTCTGCGCCGCGGCATCCGCGGGCCAGACCGGGACCAGCAAGGCAGCCACAGCCGCCCAGGTGAACACCGCACGCCGCCAGTCAATCGAGTTCATTGTCGTCTTCTCCTCCGGAACAGATCTCGCTCGAACTGACATTCTACGCCCCGTCCGGCCGCAACGGGAGCCTGTCCGGCGCGCGTGAATCGGCCCGGACGCCGCGGACGTCGAGGTCGGGCCTCCGGAGCCCGTGTCCGCACGGGAATCCACCGTTGTCCGCGTAGGACGGCACGCACTACACTGTATCCTGCCAGGGACGCGGACATGCCATCGCGCCTCTCCGAACGCTCCCAGGCCTTGAAGCCCGCTCCGCAGTATCTCGAGGAGGATGCCCCGATGAGACACCACCGAATCCGCCAACACGCCGGCGTGGCCACCCTGGCGCTTCTGCTTTCGGCGCCTCCAGCCGAAGCCCAGCAGTCGCTCGCCGACGACGCCGAGGTCGCGTCGGCCCTCCATCTCCTGGACATCTGGATGGACGCCGCGCAGGCCTACGGGGGCATCCCCGGAGCTTCGCTCTCCGTGGTCCACGACCAGGAGCTGGTGTGGGCGAAGGGATACGGATTCGCGCACATCGAAAGCGGGGAACCGGCGACTCCATCGACCATGTATTCGATCTGCTCCATCTCCAAGCTCTTCACGGCCGTCGGCGTGATGCAGCTGCGCGACCAGGGCAAGCTGGCGCTGAACGATCCCGTGGCGAACCACCTTGACTGGTTCAACATCCAGGACAAGTACCCGAAGGCGGGCCCGGTCGACATCGAGGGCCTGCTCACGCACAGCTCAGGCCTGCCGCGCGAGGCCGGGGTGCCCTACTGGACCGGCCCCGACTACCCCTTCCCGACCCACGAGAAGATCGTCGAGACGCTGCCCACGCAGACGATGCTCTACCCTCCTCGGACGTACTTCCAGTACTCGAATCTGGCCCTGACCCTGGCGGGCGAGATCGTGGCGGAGGCGTCGGGACAGAGCTACGACGACTACGTGCGCGCGCACATCCTGGATCCGCTGGGGATGACGAGCACCTTCACCGACCTGGAAGACCGCTTCCGCGGCAACCGCCTGGCGACCGGCTACACGGCGCGCGGCCGCGACGGCAAGCGCCATGTGATTCCCGACTACTGGGTGCGCGGCATCAGCGCCGCGGCGGGCTTCATTTCGACGGTGGAGGATCTCGGCCGCTTCGCTTCGTGGCAGTTCCGGGTGCTCGAGGGGGGTGATGCCCTGCTCGACCGCAACACGCTGCGCGAGATGCACCGCGTGCACTGGTCCGAGCCCGACGGCAACACCACCTACGGGCTGGGCTTCTCGGTGTGGAAGTCCGACGACGACACCTTCGTGGGCCATGGCGGATCGTGCCCCGGATACCGCAGCCACCTGCTGCTGCGGCCGCAGGACAAGGTGGCCACGGCCTTCATGACCAACGGTCAGGGCGTGAACTCCCGCCAGTTCGCGCAGACCGCGTTCGACATCGTCGCGCCCGCCCTCCAACGCGCGGAAAAGCGGTCGGCCGAGGATGGCCCGGCTGTCGACGCGGTGCAGGAAGATCTGCAGCGCTTCACCGGCACCTATCAGCGGCCCCTCGGCGGCGAGAGCGCGGTCCTGATGTGGGACGGCTCCGTGCAGGTGCTGTCGCTCCCCACCAACAACCCGCTCAGCTCCCTCACCCGGCTTCGTCACGTCGAGGACGGCACCTTCCGGCGCGTGCGCGACAACGGCGACCTGGGCGAGGAGTTCATCTTCGAGGAGATGCCCGACGGAAGCATGCGCATGTGGCGCAACGACAACTACAGCGTGCGCCCCGCGGGGATGTGAGCGTGAGCCTGCGTACGATGGGTCAGGCCGGTCGCAAGCCGACTTCGGCGAAAATCGGCCCGGCGCTGACTCGGATCCCGAAGTCTGCGTTGCTGCTGGCGCTGCTGGCCATCCCGGCGCCCGCGGCAACCCAGAATGCCCCACCCGCCGACCCCGCCGCCGCCTTCCCGGTCGACCGGGCGACGATCGCGCGCATCCGCGAGGAAGGCCTCAAGCGCTCGCAACTGCCGGGCACCCTCTCCTACATGACCGACGTGCTCGGCGGCCGCCTGACCAACTCGGACGCCATGGACCGGGCGCAGCGCTGGGTAGTCGGCGAGATGGAGCGCATCGGCCTCGTCAACGTCGCCCGCGAGCCCTTCATGCCCTACGGGGTCAGCTGGGACAACGAGTACGTGTCGGTCCACATGACCGCGCCCGCCTACCAGCCCCTGGTGGCCTACCCCATCGCCCACACGCCGGGCACGGACGGCAGGCTCGAGCTGGACGTCGTCATCGCCGACGTGCGCACCTGGACCGGCCTGGCCCCGCTTCGGGGGACGCTGCGCGGACGCGCCGTGCTCTCCACCCCGCCCCCCGCCATCGACCTGACCCGCTTCGCGACCGGCACCCCGCGCCGCACCGACGAGGAGATGCGCGCGCTCGCCGAGGCCGTGATCCCGCCTGCACCGGCCCCGGACGACTACTTCTCCGGCCTCTACCCCGATGCCCCGGCCAACCTCGACATCCTGACCGCGGCCGAGCGGCTCGCCTTCTACGTGGAGGAGGGGGTCGCGCTGGTGCTCGAGTCCAACAGCGGCTGGCCCGGGGCGGTGCGCGGCTTCGCCCGCCCCGGCGCCCGCGTGGACCGCTGGTCGCTCGAAGAAACCCTGTCCTCCGTGCCGGTCGTGGCGGTCACCCCGGAGCACTACAACCGCATGTACCGCATCCTGCGGCGCGGCATCCCGGTGACCATGGAGGCGGAGGTGCGCAACCGCCACGGGGACGAGGTCACGGAGGCAAGCAACGTGGTGGGCGAGATCCCCGGCACCGACCTCGCGCACGAGGTGGTCATGCTGGGAGCCCACTTCGACACCTGGCACGCGAGTCCCAACGCGAGCGACAACACCTCCGGGGTGGCGGTGATGCTCGAGGCCGCGCGCATCCTGAACGCCATCGGCGCGCGGCCGCGACGCACCATCCGGGTGGCGCTCTGGTCCGGCGAGGAGCAGGGGCTGTTCGGCTCCAGCGAGTACGTGCGCCAGCATTTCGGGAGTCCGGCGTCCGGCACCACCCGCGAGTACGAGAACTTCTCGGTCTACTTCAACCAGGACTACGGCCCGGGCCAGTACCGGGGGGTCTGGCTGCAGGAGAACGAGCACGTGCGCCCCATCTTCGAAGCCTGGATGGAGCCGCTGCGCGACATGGGCATGACGACTCTCTCGACCCAGGGCGTAGGCAGCACCGACCACGTCCCCTTCGACCGCGCCGGCCTGCCCGCATTCCAGTTCCTGCAGGCGCGCGTGGGCGGCACGGGAGGCCACACCAACCTCGACTTCTACGACACCCTCCCCATCGACGACCTGATGAAGAACGCCGTCATCATGGCTTCCTTCGTCTATCACGCCGCGATCGCGGACGCCCGCATTCCGCGAAAGGGGGTGGGGCGGTGAGGAGGTTCGGACGTTAGCCGAGTTCGCCGGGTAGCAGCCCCAGGAAACCTGCCAGCGGCAGGACCTCGACTCCGGCGATCGTCTGGGGACGATCTCCCAGAAAGACGACGATCCGGCGTTTGACGCGCGAACTCCGCGCTGCCAGCGAAGCAAGCCCGCGGAGCATTCGGCGGGTCACGTCCCGGCCCGCCTTCACCTCGATGCCCCACAGCTCGCGTCCCACCTCCAGGACGAAATCCACCTCGGCGCCGCCCCGCGTCCGGTAGTGGAAGAGCGCCGCCTCGGGCCAGAGCGTGCCGAGTCGCCGATGCAGTTCGGAAGCGACGAGATGTTCCAGAAGGAATCCGCGCTCGTCGGGCAGGGGCTCGTCCAGAGGGCGCCTGAGCAGTGCATTGCGGACACCGATGTCGAACAGGAACAACTTTCCGTGGCGGACCAGGCTGGACCGGTCCGATCCGCTCCATGCCGGAACCCGGAAGGCGACCAGCGTATCTTCGAGAACCTCGACGTAGCGACGGGCGGTCTCGTAGCCCAGGCCAGCATCCTTGCAAAGCGCGTGCACGTTGAGAATCCGGCCCGACGAGGCCGCAACCAGGTCCAGGAGCCGCGAGAAGCCGCCGAGATTTCGAACCAGGGCTTCGGCCTGGATCTCCTCCCGCAGATAGACGTCCGCATAGCTCCTGAGGTCCGCGCTCCGGATGCGCTCGTCCGGTTCCGCGTAGATTCCGGGGAGCGTGCCGTGGGCCAGGGCGCGATTCACATCGAAGCCGGCCCCCAGTTCGCAAGCGAGCAAGGGGTGCATGTGGTGAACGTGAATCCGCCCGGGGAGAAGATTGGCCTGGCCACGACGAAGCTTGCGCGCGCTGGATCCCGAGAGCAGGAACCGGAAGCGATCGGGCTGCTCGTCGACGAACACCTGGACGACATCGAGCAACGCCGGCACCCGCTGGACTTCGTCGATAAACACAGTCCTGTTTCCGGGCGAACAAGCGTGGAGTTCCCGCTCCAGCCGCTCCGGATGGCTCACGTAGTCGCGGAACGCCCGCGGGCTGGCCAGATTCACCGAGATGTCGGGCCCAAGCGAAGACAGGAGCGTCGACTTCCCTACCTGCCGAGGTCCGAGGATCAGGGCACTCTTCCGGGTGGAACGAAGTATGGCAGCCAGCAATCTAGGGTACATGTGGGTAAAATAGACTGATTTTTACCTCCAAACAACCGAAACAGGGAGGCTTCAAAGCGGGGTGCGAGCCAGTTCAAAACTCGATCTTGAAACGATCCGGGCGGACCGGACGACTGGTTGATACCACACAGGCCCGACGCCGCCGACCGCTGAAGCGAACCACCCTCAAACCTAGTATGTTGGAGGCCATGAATACCTGCCGCACCGTGCTCTTCGTTCTCCTCGCCGCCACCCAGGCCTGCGCGGGCTCCGGTCCGGGCGCGCCCGCGCCTGCCGCGCGCCCCGACGCCGACCGCGTCGCCCGGCTCGAGGCCATCTACCAGGCGCGTGCCGACAGCCTTCTGCTCAACCCGCACGAGGCCGACGTGCACTTCATCACCGGGATGATCGGGCACCACGCCCAGGCGCTGGTGATGGCGGGTTTCGCGCCCGACAACGGCGCCAGCCCGGCGGTCCAGGTCCTGTGCGCGCGCATCATCAACGCCCAGAGCGACGAGATCGACATCATGCAGCGCTGGCTGCGCGACCGAGGCCTTCCGGTGCCCGAGATCCATATCGAGGGCAGCACCCTCATGGTCCACGGACCGGAGCACGCCATGAACATGCCGGGGATGATCTCCCCCGAGCAGCTGCGCGAACTGGAGGAAGCCCGCAGAGCGGACTTCGACCGGCTCTTCCTCACCTACATGATCGAACACCACGAGGGCGCCGTCACCATGGTGCACGACCTCTTCGCCAGCGACGGCGCGGCCCAGGGCGACTTCATCTTCAAGATCGCCTCCGACATCCAGGTCGATCAGGCCACCGAGATCGCCCGCATGGAGCTGATGCTCGAGGAGATGACGACGCCCGGCCCGTGACCTGGACGCGCCGGCCCCGCTCCGACCCACCCGCCTGACCCGACACCCGCCTGTTCTGACGGATACATCCACTCGAGATGAGGAAGTGACATGACCTCCCAGCGATCGACGCGTGACCGCGTCCCCGTGCGCCCCGGTGCGCTCCTGTCGTGCGCGCTGCTGCTGGCGCTCCTGCCGGCCTGCTCCGCCTATCAGTCCCCCGACACCGGGATGGCGCCCGCCGGTCTCGCGCCGCTGCGCGTGAACGCGCCCACCCCGGATCCGCGCGTCGGCCTGGCTCCCGGGCTGTTCGACGCCGGCGAGGCCATCTGGAACCTGCGCCTGGTGTCGACCACACCGCCATCCGAGGTATTCGTCGGGAGCACCAATTCGGACCTCGCCTTCACCGGCGACTACGTCATCCAGGGCAACTACGACGGCATCCAGATCTGGGACATCTCGACGCCCACCAGCCCGCAGTCGGTGGTCACCTACGTGTGTCCCGCCTCGCAGAGCGACGTCTCCGTCCACGGCGACCTGCTCTTCGTCTCGGGCGAGGGGCTCGGAGGGCGGCTCGACTGCGGGGACCAGGGCGTGGAGGAGGCAGTGAGCCACGACCGCCTGCGCGGCATCCGCATCTTCGACATCTCCGACATCACGGCACCCGAGTACGTCGCCAACGTGCAGACCTGCCGCGGCTCGCACACGCATACCGCGCTCGAGCATCCCGGCGACGACGAGAACGTCTACATCTACGTGTCGGGTTCGTCCGCCGTCCGGCCCGCCGAGGAACTTGCGGGCTGTTCCGGACTGTCGCCCGAGGAGGATCCCAACACGGCCCTCTTCCGCATCGAGGTCATCCGGGTGCCCCTGGCCGATCCGACCGCCGCCGAAATCGTGAGTTCGCCCCGCATTTTCGAAGACCTGGTTGCGCCTCCGACCCATGGCCTCGCGCCCGCCGACATCGAGGAGATCGAGCAGGCGCGCGCGCGCGGCGCCTTCGTCATGGAGGTCCGCGGGCAGCCCAGGGTGATGCGCGACCGGCAGGTGACCGATCTGCTCGAGCAGATCGTCCGGCAGCGCGGCGGCGAAGGCCCGCCCACCGCGGCCGACAGCGCCACCCTGAGACAGATGATTCCCCAACTGGAAGCGCAGGTCCCCCCCAGGGGCGACACCGGCCCGACCCAGTGCCACGACATCACCGTGTATCCCGCCATCGGGCTGGCGGGCGGCGCCTGCGGGGGTTACGGCATGCTGATCGACATCCGCGACCCCGGGAACCCGTTCCGGCTGTCCGCGGTGGCCGATTCCAACTTCTCGTACTGGCACTCGGCCACGTTCAACAACGACGGCACCGCCATCATGTTCACCGACGAGTGGGGCGGCGGCGGATCGCCCAAGTGCCGGGAGTCCGACCCCATGGAGTGGGGCGCCAACGCCGTGTTCACCATCGAGGACGGCGACATGGTGTTCCAGAGCTACTACAAGATGCCGGCGCCGCAGACGACCCTTGAGAACTGCGTCGCGCACAACGGCTCGCTCATCCCGATTCCGGGCCGCGACATCATGATCCAGGGATGGTACCAGGGCGGCATCTCGCTGATCGACTGGACCGATCCGGCCAATCCGGTCGAGATCGCGTTCTTCGACCGCGGGCCAGTGGACGCGCAGGTCATGCGCAGCGGCGGCAGCTGGTCGGTCTACTGGTACAACGGGCTGATCGTGAACTCCGAGATCGCGCGTGGGCTCGACGTCTTCGAACTGGTCCCCAGCGAAGTCATGACGCAGAACGAGATCGACGCCGCCAACTCCGTGCGCCTGACCGAACTCAACTCCCAGGGTCAGCCCATCTTCGAGTGGCCTGCAACCTACGCGCTGGCCCGGGCGTATCTGGACCAGTTGGAGCGGCACCGCGGATTGGGTGCAGCGCGGATCGCGGAGGTGCGGGACGAGCTGGCCCGGGCCGAGGGAATGGCGTGGCCGGCGCGGGGCGCGGCGCTGCGCTCGCTGGCCGACGCGCTCAGCTCGGATGCCCTCGGGGCGCTGGATGGCGCCAAGGTGACGAAGCTGGCCGACGCGGTGCGCGACCTGGCCGCCTCATGACCGTCAACATCGAATCCGTCAACTCGAATCGAGGAACCCGATGACCTTTCTTCCAACGACGCGTGACCGCGTCCGAGCGCCGGCGTCCCCCGGCGCCCTGTTCTCCTGCGCGGCGCTGCTCGTGCTCCTGTCCGCGTGCGGCGGCTTTTCGTCGCCCGATACCGGCATGACCCCCGCGGGTCTCACGCCCCTGAGCGTGAATCCGCCTGCGCCCGACCCGCGCGTGGGGCTGGCCCCTGGACTCTTCGACGCCGGGGAGGCGATCTGGAACCTGCGGCTGGTTTCGGCCACGCCTCCGACCGAGCCCTTCGTGGGCCAGACCAACTCTGACCTGGCTTTCACCGGCCCGTACGCGATCCAGGGCAACTACGACGGCATCCAGATCTGGGACATCTCCGATCCGGGCAGCCCCGAGTCGGTGATCACCTACGTGTGCCCCGCCTCACAGAGCGACGTCTCCGTCTACGACCATCTGCTGTTCGTGTCGGGCGAGGGGTTCGGCGGACGGCTCGACTGCGGCGGGGAGGGCATCGAGGAGGCCGTGAGCCACGACCGCCTGCGCGGCATCCGCATCTTCGATATTTCCGACATCACCGCGCCCGAGTACGTCGCCAACGTGCAGACCTGCCGCGGCTCGCACACGCACACCGTGCTCGAGCACCCCGGCGACGACGAGAACGTGTACGTCTACGTCTCCGGCTCGGCTCCGGTACGGCCCGCCGAAGAGCTGCCCGGCTGTTCCGACGCACCCCCGGAGGAGGATCCCAACACGGCGCTCTTCCGCATCGAGGTCATCAAGGTGCCCCTGGCGGACCCGGCGAGCGCCGCCATCGTGAGCTCGCCCCGCATCTTCGAGGACCTGGTGGCGCCCCCCACGCACGGCCTCGCGCCCGATGACCTCGCCGAGATCGAGGCTGCCCGCGAGAGCGGCGCCTTCGTCGTGGAGATGATGGGCATGGCGGTCGTGCTGCCGGAGCGCTACATCGAGCCGCTGCTGGCGCAGATCGTGGCCCAGCGCGGGGGCGAAGGCCCGCCCACGGCAGCCGACAGCACGGCGCTGCGCGAGGCGCTGCCGGCGATCATGGCGGAGATGACGGGACAGGCGCATGGAGAAGCTTCCGGCCCGACCCAGTGCCACGACATCACCGTATACCCGGCCATCGGGCTCGCGGGCGGGGCCTGCGAGGGATACGGCATGCTGATCGACATCAGCGACCCCGAGAACCCGATTCGGCTCTCCGCAGTGGCCGACTCCAACTTCTCCTACTGGCACTCGGCCACGTTCAACAACGACGGCACTGCCGTCATGTTCACCGACGAGTGGGGCGGCGGCGGCGCGCCCAAGTGCCGTGCCTCCGACCCGCCGGAGTGGGGCGCCAACGCGATCTTCACCGTCGAGGACGGGGAGATGGTGTTCCGCAGCTACTTCAAGCTGCCGGCGCCGCAGACGCCGGAGGAGAACTGCGTCGCGCACAACGGCTCGCTCATTCCGATCCCCGGCCGCGACATCATGATCCAGGGGTGGTACCAGGGCGGCATTTCCCTGATCGACTGGACGGATCCGGTGAATCCGGTGGAGATCGCGTACTTCGACCGCGGGCCCGTCGACGGCGAGGTGATGCGCATGGGCGGCAGCTGGTCGGTGTACTGGTACAACGGCGTGATCGTCAACTCCGAGATCGCGCGCGGGCTGGACATCCTCGAGCTAGTCCCCAGCGAGGCGATGACGCAGAACGAGATCGACGCGGCCAACGCCGTACAGCTGACCCATCTCAATTCCCAGGGCCAGCCCATCTTCGAGTGGCCCGCGACCTTCGCGCTGGCCCGGGCCTACCTGGACCAGCTCGAGCGGCACCGCGGGCTGGACGCGGCCCGAATCGCGTCGGCGCGGGACGAACTGGCCGCCGCCGAGGGCATGATGGGATCGGGACGCGCCTCGGCGCTGCGCTCGCTGGCGGATGCGCTCCGCGGTGACGCGCGTGGTGCGCTCGATGCCGCCAAGGTGGAGATGCTCGCGGACGCCGTGGGGGAACTGGCAGACGCAGGTTAGCGAGGAAGTCCCACCGAAGCTACGGCCCGTCCCCTGCTCGGGGGGCGGGCCGTTTGCGTTGGTCCCTTGCCGCACGCCCGCGCGCGCCCTACTAGTCAATTGGATGCATGGCTCTTCGCGTCGCCGGGGACCGGTGGCGGGAGGCCAGCCGCTCACCCTGGCCGGAGGTCGAGATGGTGGAAGTCGATCGCAAAACCTTCCTCGCAAGCCTTCCCGCAGGTGCTCTCGCCGTCATGTCCCACGAAGACAAGGCGGAGGCCCTCGAGCACTACATGGAAGACGAGCTGGACAAGAAGATCGCCGCACGGCGAGGGGAGGCGGACGGTGAAGCCGGCTCCATCATCACGCTTGAAGAGCTGGAGCAGGAGGGCCCCCGGGCGCCGCGCGGCACCGGGCGGCTCTTCACGCCGCGGGAAGACGAGTTCGCACCGATGCCGGAGGCTCCGACGCTGCTCGACTTCTTCCGGCTGCGCTTCGCGCCCGCGAACCACGTCCTGCAGAGCGCCACGCACGCGCTCACCACGGGGCAGCCCGAGCGCACCATCTTCGCCTGCCTGATGCACGACGTGGTGCTCAACCTCATCAGGGGCGACCACGGTTTCTGGGGCGCCCAGCTGATCGAGCCCTACGTGGACCCGCGCGTCGCCTGGGGCATCCGTTACCACGGGCCGCTGCGCTTCTATGCGGATGACGACTTCGGCTACGAGTATCCGGAGATGTACAACCGCATCTTCGGCCACGACTACGTGCCGGAGCCCTACATCAAACAGGCCTACGAGCACGCCCGCGGCCACGCCTGGTACGGCGAGGCGCGGCTGATCACGGTGAACGACACCTACGCGTTCCAGGACGAAATGGACGTGGACATCGAGGTGTTCACCGACATCATCGGGCGCCAGTTCAGGCAGCCGAGGGAAGGGCTGGGGTACGACAACAGCCCGGTCGCGCACATGTGGCGCACAATGGCGAACCCCAACAGACCGCTGTAGGAAAGAGTCTTTAAGGCTGACCGGCGCTTCCGAAGCGGAACTCCGGGCGCCGGCGGGATTCCGAACACGGGCCGACGCCCGTGGGAGGGACCCGAAAGAGGTTGGGGTGGACAGGGTGGACAGGAAGATGAAGTGGAACAAGGCGAGAGCCCGCCACCGACGCGCCGTCGGAGGCTGGGCTCTCGCCATTCTCGTCATGGCCTTGCTCGCGCAGGCGACTGCGTCGGCGGCGCAGACACCTGACCGGCATTGGGTCCGCGGCGTCGTCACGGACTCCACGGGCGCGGCGCTTCACAACGCCATGGTGGTCGCGCTCTCCAGGCCGGACTCGGTGCTGACCGAGTACACCCTCTCGTCGCAGGACGGCCGCTTCACCATCGACGGTCTGTCTGCGGGAAGCTACATCCTCCAGGTCACGCTGATCGGGTACCGGACCCTGCGCCGCGACTTCGACGTCGCGAACGCCGGCGTGGACGCCGGCAGCGTGATGCTTGCGGTCACGGCGCTGGAAGTGGACTCGGTGGTGGTCAGCGTGGAACACGTCCCCTTCGTGAATCAGCGCGACACCTTCAGCTACAACGTGCAGGCGTTCCCGACGCCGCCCAACGCGACCGTCGAGGAGCTGCTGCGGCGGCTTCCCGGGGTCGACGTCGATGCCGACGGGTCGATCACGGCACAGGGCGAGGAGGTCACGAAGATCCTCGTGGACGGCAAGGAGTTCTTCGGCGACGATCCCTCGGTCGCATTGGAGAATCTGCCCGCGGACGCGATCGAGCAGATCGCCGTGTACGACAAGGAGTCGGACATGGCCGAGTTCACGGGCATTCCCGACGGCGAGGAAGAGCGCACGATCAACCTGAAGCTCAGGGAAGAGGCGAGAAGCGGGTACTTCGGGCGCGCCAGGGGCGACATCGGCGGTGACGGGGGCAGCCGGGCCCGGCTCACCGCGCCCGTGGGCAGCGAAGCGAGGTACAACGGTTCGCTTT
The DNA here is from genome assembly GCA_028820325.1 of Gammaproteobacteria bacterium. Lineage (GTDB taxonomy): Bacteria > Gemmatimonadota > Gemmatimonadetes > Longimicrobiales > Gaopeijiaceae > BD2-11. The sequence goes on from JAPPJO010000161.1 coordinate 48,202, forward strand.
CCCTGAATCGCTTTTCTCCCACCATCCAGTTGGCGCTGACCGCAAACGCGAACAACGTGAACCAGGGACGCTCCCGCGGCGGGTTTCCGAATCTCGCCGCCGGCATGCCGGGCGGCGGCGGCGGGAGGTCGAGCGACGGTCTCACCGAAACCATGAGCCTCGGGGTAAACGGAAGCCGGGAATTCAGCGAGGAGACTTGGCTCCGAGGCAGCTACACCATCAGGGAGCTGGACAATCTCCAGGACCGGAGCCTGCAGCAGCGGGCGCTCTTTGGATCGGATGTCGCGTCGCTGGTCGACCAGACCAGCAAGCAGGAAGCCGGCAACGTGAGTCATCGCCTGGACCTGAACGGGCAGCTCGAAATCTCCGAAGGGCATGAGCTGCGCCTGCGCATGAGAGGGAACGCGCGCGCGTCGTCGCTCACTTCGTTCGCCAACCGGCAGACGCATACCCTCGGCGGGGACATGCTCAATTCGGCCACCACCGACTACTTCGTGGATGGCAACGAGCTGGGCGGGGACGGACGGCTCACCTGGCGCAGGCGCCTGAACGAAGAGGGCCGCAGCATCGTCGCGGAGTTGACCAGCGACCTCGAGGACTCCGACGTCTCCGCCGACTTGTCCTCGCTGGTTACGGGGGAGAGGCGCACCCGGGACGGAGACAACGATGTCGACGATGTGCGCGAGATCCTGCAGGACCACTCGCGCGTGGGCTGGACCCGGACCAATTCGGCGCGCCTCTCGCTGACCCAGCCGCTCGCGGAAGGGCACACGGTCGAGCTCTTCGGCCAGCGCAACGCGACCCACCAGGACCGCAACAACGCGGTCTACGATCACGTCGACGGCACCCTGGTTCACAACCCGGGGATGAGTTCGGGATTCGAACGAGCCTACACCTATCTCCAGGGCGGCACGCGCTACAGCCGCGACACCGAGACCTCCTGGCTCACACTCGGGATCCGCCTGCAGAGATCCAACCTCGAGGGCGTCATCCTGGGCCGGGGCGCGTCCATCGCCAACGGCTACACGCACCTGCTCGCCAACGCGCGGCTGAAGAAGGAGATCAAGGAAGGACAGACCCTCCAGATCCGGTACGACGGCTCGAGCCGCGAACCGTCGCTCACGCAGCTGCAGCCCTACGCCGACAACACCGATCCCCTCAACGTCTATTCCGGGAACCCGGATCTGAGCCCGGAATACCGGCACCGGGTAAACGCGGACTTCCGTCTGTTCAACGAGGTGACCTTCATCAACCTCCGCACCTTCACCCGCTTCACCTACACCGACAACAACATCTCGATGTCGCGGGTTTTCGACGAGCGCGGCTTCCAGACGCGGATGCCGGTCAACACCAGCGGCGAATGGTCCGGCAGCCTGGGAGCCAATTTCGACACCCCGATCAGGAAGCTGGGCATCGACGTCGAGCTCGAATACGACGTCAGCTATTCAGAGGGGACGGAGCTCGTGAACCACGCGGCCAACGAAAGCCGCATCCTGCGCAACTCGCTCGAGATCGGGGTGGACAACCGCGAGAAGGACCGGATCGACGTGCGCGCTTCGGTCAGCTTCAACTTCAACGACGTCGCGTACTCGCTGAACCAGGAGCTCGACCGCGGCTACGTCAACAGCCAGTACCGCGCGGAAGCCACCTGGCACATCGGCGACGCCTGGACCCTGGAATCCGATTTCCGCCACCGGGTCTTCGACCAGGGACTCTTCGGGGACGCGCGCAACGTCGCGCGCTGGGATGCCGCCATTTCCCGGCGCGTGCTCGACGAACGCGCCGAGATCGAGCTGCGGGCCTACGACCTCCTGAACCAGAACCAGGGCGTCGCGATCACCAATTCGGCGAACTACATCCAGGAATCGCGCACGGACTCGCTCGGACAGTACTTCATGCTCCGGGTGATGTACCGGCTGGGAACGCCGATGAACCGCAGGGGGTCGCGGAGAGGGCGGTAGGGGCCGGACGCATCGCGGCTTCGAATGCCGGGGGCGCGTCCGCGGGCTGCCAGACTGCGTTCCTGTCGCGTTGCGTGCTCTGCGCGCATGCAATAGCCTTGCGTTGTGTTCGGGCTCGTCATGCCTGAGGATCTCCTCGTGCGCGACGGCCCGCGCCCGTTTGAGACGCAGCGCACACCAGCTACGCGGAGCAAGAGCGCACATGCGAGCGATCCGAGTCCTGGCCCTGGTATTGATCACGGCGGGAGCCCCCTTGTGGGTGGCCACCTGCGGCGGTGACGGCGGAACCGAACCGACGCCGACCACCCCTCCCACGCCCCCACCTCCCACGCCGCCGGCGAATCGCGCGCCCACAGCCTCGGGCAGCATCGAGGCGCAGACGATCGCGGCCGGGGACAGCGTCACGGTCAACGTGGCCGGCAACTTCACCGATCCGGACGGAAACACGCTGTCGTTTGCGGCGGCGAGCTCCGATGACGCGGTCGCAACGGCTTCGGTATCGGGGAGCAACGTGACTATCGAGGGCGTTTCCGCGGGAACGGCGACCGTGACCGTGACGGCCAGCGACCCCGGCGGACTGAGCGCGACGCAGAGCATCAGCGTGACGGTGGAAGCCGCCAACCAGGCGCCCGTGGCGGAGGGCACCATCGACGACCTCGGCCTGGTTGTAGGCGGCGAGACGACGGTGGACGTGGCGGCCAGCTTCAGCGACCCGGACGGGGACGAGCTGACGTACGCCGCCGCCAGCTCCGACACCACCGTGGCGACCGTCGCGACCGACGGCGCGATGGTGACCGTCACGGCGGTCGCAGCGGGGAGCGCCACCGTGACCGTGACCGCCACCGATCCGGGCGAGCTCTCCGCCAGCCAGGAGTTCGGCGTGACGGTGGAGGAAGCGAACGAGCCGCCCGTTGCGGAGGGGACCATCGACGACCAGAGCGTGGACGCGGGCAGCTCGGTGGAGGTGGACGTAAGCGGCAACTTCAGCGACCCGGACGACGACGAACTGATGTACGCGGCGACCAGCGACGATGAGGCGGTTGCGACGGTCTCGACCGAGGGTGCCGTGGTGACCGTCACGGGCGTCGCGGAGGGGAGCGCCACCGTGACCGTGACCGCCTCGGATGCGGGCATGCTCTCGGCCAGCCTGGAGTTCGGCGTGACCGTGACGCCGCCGCCGGTGCCACCCGAGATCGTCGAGACGATCCCCACCCACGACATGATTGTGGATAGCATGGTTGTGTTGGACGTGTCTTCGTACTTCGAGCAGGAGGACAGCGACCTGACCTACACGGCCGCGACGTCGCCCGACACGGTGGCGGTGGCGTCCGTGGACGGGAGTACTGTGACCACGACGGGCGTGGGCGCGGTCGAGGATAGCATCAGCGTGGCGCTGCTTTCGGTGACGGCTACGAACGAGGACGGGTTATCCGTCACCCAGGACTCGATCATGGTGAGGGTGCACCGGGAGGAGTACGACAGCTTGCCGGGAATCACGGTGAGGGAGGACGGCGTTCTACTTGCGGAGTTGGCAGCCGGTGCCCCGCCCCTTGCGCTCTCCATCTGCCTCCAGATCGAGGTCATCCAGGTCGCCGGCCAGACCTTCGGCGTGATCTGGTCTGAGTGGCAGCGCGCGGTGGGGAGCGGCTGGGTCGTCGCCCAAGACAACAACGAGGCCCATCGAGCCGGGACAACCTACAACCCAAGTAACCCAGGTGGCTCGGTCTGCCCCATCAACATCGACGATGAGGAGTTCCCGCCAGGCACCTACCGCCTGGTCGGGCACGTGCGGATCGGCGAGGAGACCGGGCACTACAAGACCAACACCTTCGAGAAGCCGGAGGGATAGGGACGGGCTCCGAGCCGCCGGATCACCCCCGCGGCCCGCGGGTCGCGTTTCAGCGCCTCCGCTCGTTGAAGAGACGGGGGCGCTGAGTTGTGGTGCTGTGTCGCTGAGCCGCCGACCGGTTTCCACCTGTTGACTCGCGCCGATTGACGAGGTGACGGGATGGACTCGGCTCGGCCTCCGGTACACTCGCGAAGAGCGGCGGTCTTCCGCAGCTTGGGTTGCCCCTATCGCACCTCCCCGTCGCCGGGGATCTCATGATGGAGGAGCGGGCGTCTGGTGTGGACGGCGAGCATGGCTCGCATCCGCACCGATCCCATTCAGCTTTAGCACTTGCCTATGGTTATCAGATTAAGATAACATGAGGGGGTGACGACACCGTATCTGGATCCGGGGCTGGACACGCTGCTCGAGCTGCACGGCGAGACGCTGTTCGTGGACGACGCGGGGCACTGGGTGAAGTTCGTCGCGGTGCGGGCGGAGCCAACGCCGGAGCGTCCGCACGGCCTCAGTTATTCGCTGACGCTGCACGCGCCGGACGGCGGGAGGCTGGTCGGATTCGACAACGCGCACCCGGTGCGGGAGCGGCGCGGTCCCGGCGGGCGGCCGCGAACGGAACAGGACCACCGGCACCGGCTCGGCACGGTCCGTCTCTACGAGTACGAGGACGCGGCAACGCTCCTCGAGGATTTCTGGACGGAAGTGGACCGGGTACTCCGGAAGAGAGGATCGATTCGATGAGGACACTGACAATCGGCATCGCCGACTACGACCGGATGAAGGCGCGCACCCTGGCGATCGCGCGGGGCGAGCACACGCCCGCCAGGGATGAGCCGAAGGTGTGGTTCACTTCGCTCGACAGCTTCGCGAAGTTGCTGTCGGAGCATAACCGGCGCCTCTTGGAGCTGATCGCCCGGGAGAGTCCGCGTTCGCTCACGGAGCTTGCGGAGATGGCCGGGCGGAGCAAATCGAACCTGTCACGGACGCTGAAGACGATGTCGCAATATGGACTGGTGGAACTGCGGCGGGGCGAGCGGGGCACGCTGGTGCCGCGCGTGCCGTACGACCATGTGCGGCTTGATGTCTCGTTGACCGGCACGGCGAGCGAAGCGGGCGGCGCCGATCGGTAGTATCACGCGATATGCTCCAGTAGTATCACGCTGCCTCAAGCCAAGAGTCTACTTGGTCGCTCGGCGCCTTCCCCGGCTACCGCCTGTCCGGGATCGCGGGGGGAGTCGGGCGGCCCGCCCGACTCCGCGCCTCAGTCACTCACCGGCGGCGGATCCTCTTCCTCCTCTTCGGGCGGCCGCGGGCGGTTCATCCGCAGCGTGACCCCGCCGAAGAAGGTGGAGCCGGAGCGCTCGACCTTGTGGTCGCCCTCGTACAGGTAGTCGAGGATGGCCTGGTCCCACGAAAGCCCCGCCTTCGCCACGAGCTCCATCCACGGGCCGTGCGCGGTCTCGTCGGGCGCTTCGGTGGTGCCGCTCCAGATCGTGACCCGCGGGTTGTAGCCTCCGCCGCCTCCCGATGACCCCCTGAGGGGCATGTGGATCAGGACACTGTCGGTCATGGGCAGACGGAAGACATCGGTGTCGAAGTCTGCCCCGTAGCGCTGGTAGCGGGCGTAGGTGCGCTGGTTCATCTCGAAGACATCGCGATTTGAATTGATGCCCCGCGTGATATAGTCGCGCAGCTGGAAGGCGGCGTCGCGGTGCCGCGGAAAGTCGGGGCTGTCGACGTAGCCGAATCCCGGCATGAACCAGCCCTTGTTGAAGCCCCAGTTGCGCTCGGTCACGCGCCCGCGGCGCACGAGCCCCGTGTACTCCGAGAAGAGCTGCACCACCTGGTGCGACGGATAGCCGTGCGGGTTGAGGAAGATGTCCGGCAGCCAGGACTCCCAGAGCCGGCCGCGCACCTGCGACTCCGGATAGATGGGGTGGTCGTCGCCCGAGCCCGAGCTGACGTCTATGCCGAGCGAGCCCAGGTAACCGGCGTGCAGAATGTAGTCGGGGGTGGAGCGGTACAGGTCGTACGCAAGCTGGGCGCCGTCGGGGTTGGTGAAGGGGTGGATGATGACGTTCACGCGGTCCAGCCTGCGGCGCTGCTCAGGGTCGGTGAGGAGCAGCTCGGCATGGCGCAGCACGTGGCTGGTGGAGGACACCTCGTTGGCGTGCTGGCGCGCCGAGTAGATGACGGTCGGCTTGTGGGTGGTGGCCTTGGCGCGCGACCAGTGCGAGGCGGTGATCGGCGGCATCAGGTCCATCGCCCAGGTGGTCCTGCCCAGGTAGGACTCGCCGGCCTTGTAGACGCGCGCTTCCTCGAAGGTGGCGCCCATCTGCGCCAGGATGCGATGCCCTTCCGGGGGCGGCATGGGCGTTTCCCACTGCACCAGGCGCTCGCCCGAGTAGCTCCAGCCCTCCGGGAGAAGCGCGCGCCAGTCCGGTAGCGGGTCGGGCGTGCCGTTGGCCGCAAGATGGGCGGTGCGGCGGGATTCGGGGTCCTCTTCATGCGTCCATTCGGCCTGCACCTCCAGCGATCCCAGGCCGGGGAACGCCAGCGCGGACGCATACATGCCGCGGGCGCGCATGGCCTCGATGTGGCCGATGGCCGCTTCCACCTGCTCGGCCGAGAGCATGCGCTCGTCGACTTGCAGGGGCTGAGCGTAGGCGAGCAGGCTGTCGCGCATGTCGGCGTCGGTGTCGACGCGCACACGCAGCGCGAGGTGGGAGAGGCCGGGGGTGCCTTCGCGCACGTGCGCGCGCCGGGCCGATGGGCGTTCCATGGTGATGCGCGGGATGTCCAGGCGCATCTCCCCGGTCTCGCCGGAGTTCTCGCGATAACGGACCATCGCCGCCGGCCGTGAGGTGGCGAACCCCGAGAAGGAGATGTTCGCGGTGCCCGCGGCCCCGTCGGACTTCGGGAGCATCACGGGGATGATGCGGCCGGGGAAGGTGAGCCCCTGCCCGCGCGAGTTGCGGCCGATCAGGTCGAAGAACTCGATGGTGCCGAAATAGACCTCCTCGTGGAGGGCGTCCATGGTGGAGTGGATCTCGTTGTCGATGTCCAGGCGGTAGTCGGGCTCGCTGAACTGCGCTTCGACGACGAGCTCGCCGAAGAAGGGGGCATCGGCGTTGCCACCGCGCGGGATGCCCTCGTGGCGGTCCATCACGTAGTCGTAGACGGCCGGGAGGATGGTCCCCTGGTAGTAGTCCCAGAACGCCTCCGGGTCGGTGACGATGCGCTCGTCGGCGAGGGTGCGGTCGCCTGCGCGCGCCTCGATCCAGCCGGTGGTGACGCGCACCTGCTCGTAGTCGCGGAAGCGGTCGACGTAGGGGCGGAGCACCCATTTGGGGTCGAAGGTCTCGGTGAGGATGATGTCGCCGCCGGAACCCGTGACCACCACTTCGTAGGTCGGTCCTTCCAGCACCTGCTCGAAGCGGATGCGTTCGAGATCGATGCCGAGGTCGCGTGCCAGCACCTCGTCGATGGGGAAGATCTCGTGCAGCCAGCGCACGGGCGTGTGGATGGCCTGCTGGGGCCACTCCACGGGCGGGTCGTTGCGGCGGAAGCGGATGAGGATTTCGCCGATGTCGGCGCCTTCCAGCCGCGGCCGCACGCCCTCGTAGAGCCAGTAGTAGCCCTGCTTGAAGGCTGAGCGTACTTCGACCAGGGTGGCTTCGGGGTCGGCGCCGCGTTCGAGGAGCGCGGTGCGGACTTCTTCTTCCAGCCGGCGGCGCACTTCGGGCGGTTCGCTAAGGCGGGCGTGGATGGTGACCGGTTCGCCGGACGCGGTGGCCGGGAGCACGCTCTCGTTCACGATGGCGCGGAAGCGGTCCACCTCGGAGGGAAACGTGATGGATTCCGAGAAGACGGGCGCGGCGTTCTGCACGTCGCGGTCGTCGATGATCACGTCGAGTTCGCCGGCGCCCAGGGCGGCCGCCCGCTCGCGGACGAGGTCGGCCAGGCCGGGGTCGGGTTTCTCCACCGAGATCAAGACTTCGGCGCCGGCCAGGTCGCGGTCGGCGAGATCGGTGAGGATGCGGTCGAGCTTGTAGAGGCCGATGGCCGCCTGACCCGCGGGGGAGCGGCCGGAAAGCGCACTCCAGAGGGCCTGTTCCACATGGTCGAGGGTGGGGCGGTCGTCGCCCCGGGCTTCCAGGTGGGGGAGGGTGAGGGCGAGGTGGTCGAGGGCTCGCCGGGCGCCCGCGGCGTCCCCGCCGGTCACGACCAGCGAGGGCTTGCTGCCGAAGGCGTCGGGAACCAGCTGGATGAGTCCCTCTCCGGCCTGGAGGCCCGCGAGGTCGACTCTGCCGCTGTCGGCCAGTTGCTGCGTGAGCGGGTTGTCGTTGCCCGCCAGCACCAGGGTGGGACGGGAGGCTGGGCGGTCCAGGCCGGCGGCGGGTTCCACCAGCGGCACGACCAGCCCGGTCGCCTCCAGCCCGAGGCGGGCGGCCAGGTCGGGCAGCGCTTCCACCGCGGCCGCGCCCGGGGCGAGCAGGGCATCGACCCGGTCGGGGATCTCGTTGTTGTCGGAGTCGCCCAGCAGGCCGTCGGGGGTGTACAGGTTGGACAGGTCGAGCGACCCCTTCCCTCCGCTGCCCGGTCGACCCGCGACCGGTCCGGGCGCGTCCGGGGCGGCCCTGCCGGGGATGCGCACCACCGGGCCGGACGCCAGGCGCACCTCCACCGAGCCCAGGCCGGGGTAGGCGAACGGTTCGTCCGATTCGTCCGGTGTTTCCGCCGCCTGCGGGTCGTCCGGGCCGGCGGCGTCTTCCTGCCCGGTCGCTGTCGGGACTTCCTCTCCGGCCGCGAGCGCGCGCAGCACCCCGGCGGCCTCCTCCACGTCGGCCGCCGCCACTTCCACGTTCGCGATCAGGCGGTTCACCCCGTCAGATCTGGCGCGCGCCCGAGCCTGCCAGAGCCGGACCTCCTCCACCTCGACCCCCGATCCTTCCAGTGCCGCGCGCACGTCGTCCCCCGCGTCGCCCAGCAGCGGCGCCGACAGAGTGCGCGTGTGCGGCAATACCCCCGCGAACATGCGGGCGGCCGCGACCAGCCCCTCGTCATCCCCGCCCACCACCACCACCCAGCGGCGGCCATCCGCCTCGCGCACCACCACCGCCCCCTCGCCGGTGTCCAGCGACGCCGGGTCGACCCCCGGCGACACCAGCCCCGAGGCAGCCAGCCCTCCCCGGCCGACCACGACGAGCACGCCCTCCGCCGCGGTCCCCCGCGCCACCGGCAGGTCCAGCGCCATGGTCTCGAAGCCCAGCCGGGCGGCGATCTCGGCGGCCGCGCGCGTCTCGGCCAGCGTAGGCGTCTCACCGGTCACCAGCGAGGCGTTGACGAAGTCAGGCACCTCGTCACCGTTGGTATCGAGGACCAGGCCCCCGATCTCGAAGAGCGTGGTCAGGTCACCGGGAACCGAGGCGGCCGGCGTCTGCGCCCGGCCGGGTTCGGGTACACCGATGCACAACACGATCGCAATCCACGCAGAAACGGTTGCCGCCCACGCAGCCGGCCGCGCCCCGCACCGCGTGCGGAGGCTCCCCGGCCGGAGCGCGCTCACGACCCGCGACGGGCGGGCGCCCCCGGTCCGCTGGCGGCAATTGCCAACCGAATCGCCGCCAGCGCCTCGAACACCAGCCAAAGCACCAGCACGAAGATCGCACCGCCGACGCCGAACAGGAGCCAGGTCTCGCTGGTCCAGTAGCCGATCATGTTGATCACCATGGCCCACGTCGTCATCACCAGCAGGAAGGCCAGCGGCATCACCGTCACCCAGATCCTCCGCTTCAGGCTGAAGAGGAAGAGGCTGATCACCAGCAGGCTCATCGCCCCGGTAAGCTGGTTGGTGGTGCCGAAGAGCGGCCACAGGCGCATGCCCCCGGCGCCCCGGTCGACGCCGAGCGCCAGCAGGGCGCAACTGGACACGGCCAGGGTGGTCGCGATCCAGCGATTCTGCGCGAGCTTGACCCCGTACTCGGCCCCCAGCTCGGAGATGATGTAGCGCTGCAGGCGCACCCCGGTGTCCATGGTGGTGGCCGCGAAGCTGATCACCACCACCGCCGCAAAGGTGACCGCGAGCCCCTGGGGAATGCCGATCCCCTGCGCCAGGAATCCCACGCCCTGCACGAACGCCTGGGTGGCGCCCGCCGATGCCGACGCGAACGACCCGTAGTGGTCATGCCAGCCGTCCACCCCGACCACCACTGCAAACCCCGCCGTGGTCGCCAGGATCGCGGTGAGCGCCAGCGACCCCTCACCGACCGCGCCCCCGTAGCCCACGTAGCGGGCATCCGTCTCCTTGTCGAGTTGCTTCGATGAGGTCCCCGACGAAACCAGCCCGTGGAAGCCGCTGATGGCGCCGCAGGCGATCGTCACGAACAGGAGCGGGAACCAGTTGGGAGTGTCGGGTGGCAGATTGGTGTTGATTGCGGGAGCCACGACCGGCGCATTGGTGAAGATGATCCCCAGCCCGATGATGCCGAGCGCCACGAAGAGCTGATGGCTGTTGACGTAGTCGCGGGGCTGGAGCAGGAGCCAGACCGGCAGCACGCTGGCGAAGAAGGCGTAGACGAAAAGCACGATGACCCAGCCCGCGCGCACGCCGTCGGTGGTGGCAGCCGCCGCGGCCGCCGCCTGATCGCCCCCGGCAGCCTCGATCTGGGCGGGCGTCGGGTCGAAGCCGAAGAAGTCGGGCAGTTCGAGCGGGACCGACTGGCCCACCCAGATCAGGAAGTAGAGCACCGCCAGCGCGCCCAGCGACGGCAGCAGCAGCCCGGCGCCCGAGCGGTAGATCAGGAAGCCCACCGTGATCGCGACCACCAGGCTCCCCCAGACCGGCAGCACCGCCCCCGGGTTGCCGATGAACAGGTTGGAGATGACCACCGCGAAGACCGCGTTCACCAGCAGCAGCAGGAAGAAGATCACCAGCATGAAGAGCACCCGGCCGCGATCCCCCACGATCTTCCCGGCCAGCGTCCCGATGGAGTTCGCCTTGTGCCGGGTCGAAATCCACAGCGTGCCGAAGTCGTGCACCGCCCCCGCGAAGATCGTCCCCAGCACCACCCACAGGAACGCGGGCAGCCACCCCCAGATGACCGCGATCGCCGGCCCCACGATGGGCGCCGCCCCCGCCACCGAGGTGAAGTGGTGGCCGAAGAGCACGTTGCGGTTGGTGGGCAGGAAGTCCACCCCGTCCTCGAACTCGTGCGCCGGCGTGCGGAAGTCGGGGTCGAGCTGGTAGATCTTGCGGGCGACGTACCGGGAGTAGACCAGGTACCCGGTGGCAAACGCGGACAATCCGACCAGTAGCAGTACGATTGAACTCACGGAAGCCGTCCTTTGTTCGGGACACGGAGACGACGTGTTGCGGAAGCAAGACGCCTTCGCCCGCCTGCCGGGCGCGGAACGGTCAGTTTACGTCGCGCGCTCCGACATCGGCAACGTCCCCGCCAGGCGTTCCAGCGCCTCCAGCCCGTGCAGCCGGCCATCGAACAGAGGGATGGCGTGCACCGGATACCTGGAGAAACTCCTGCGCACCCGATCGGCGTACTCGCGCTGGCGATCCCTCCGGGCCCCCAGCAGCGCGCCGTCCGCGTCCTCGGGCACCACCTGGTTCAGGAAGATGGCCGCAACCGGGATCCCGTACTTGTCGAGCATCTTCACCGACCGCTCGGTCTCCGACACGGGCAGATGTTCCGGCGTGACGACGAAGACGAAGCCGGTGCGATGCGGGTCCGTGATCAGGGCGCGCGCATGGCGGAAGCGGGTCTGGCGTTCGGTGAGCGCGCCTAGCACCGGATCCTCCCCGGAGTCCTCGGTTCCCGCCGCCGCCCCCGCCACGTTGCGCCACATGCGCCCGAGCACGTTGACCTTCCTGCGCCGCGAGATGAGCCCGCTGATCCACGCATCCATCAGCTCCGGCAGCGAGAGCAGCCGCAGCGTGTGACCCAGCGGGGCGGTATCGAAGATGAGGCGGTCGTAGGCGTGGCCGGCCTCCTCGGCGATGCGCGTGAACCGATCGAACAGCGCCGACTCCTCGGCGCCGGGGGTCACGCGCGCGATGTCGATCTGGCGCTCGACCTCCGCCATCAGCCGGGGCGGCGTGCTGTCGGCGATGCGCGCCTTCACGTCGTCGATGTAACGGTCTGCTTCCTCCGCGGGATCGATCTCGAGCGCCCACAGCCGCGGGCGAACCTCCCGCGCCTCCCCTCCGAGCCGCGTCTCGAGCACGTCGGAGGTCGAGTGCGCGGGATCGGTGGAGACCAGAAGCGTGGGGTGCCCCTCGCGCGCGGCCTCGAGCGCCATCGTGGCGGCCAGCGTGGTCTTGCCCACGCCGCCCTTGCCGCCGAAAAAGAGAACCTCGCGGTCGAGGATGCGGCGCGGCCTTGCCATCAGGAGGGCACCGGAGCGCGCCTCACCGGCTGTCCGCCCAGCAGCTCGCGCGGCGTCTCGGCGTCACCGGCGGCCGGCTCAACAGCACCTGAAGCCGCCGTCGGGAGCACTGGGCATGCCGATGCGCACGTGCCACTGGTGGAATTCCTCGATCACGTCGGGATAGATCTCGAGGGCGTAGAACGCCACGGGGTTGGGGGCGCCCAGCAGATCCGCGAATCCCAGCAGCAGGAAGGTGTCGCGCTCCTGGCGGTACGATCGATAGATCTGGGATCGATAGGGGGCGAAGTAGATGCCTTCGTAGATCTCGCCCGCGGCGCGGAGACCCTTCCTCACGCGCCGGAAGGCCTTCCGGATCCAGGTTTCGGACGCCATCCTGCTTTCGCTACCCTGCATCGTACTCGTCCTCGCTCACCGGGTCGCCCCAGCTCGTAACCGCGTTCACGTTGAGCGCGATGTGGGTCATGGCTCCGCCGGGAGCGGCGCCGTGCCAGTGGTTCTCGCCGGGCTCCACGACGATGAGATCTCCCGGTCCCGCTTCGCCGACGGGCTCGCCTTCCTTCTGGTATCGGCAGCGGCCCGCCACGATGAAGAGCATCTGATGGCCGCTGTGCGTGTGCCAGTTGGTGCGCGAGCGGGCCTCGAAGTGCACGCGGTAGACGTTGACGCGCGGATCCGCGGAAAGCGCGCCCTCGATGCGGCGCAGGCTCCCGGGGCCGGTGAAGTTGGCCGGGTCCGAAGATTCGCGGTCAAGGGTCGCCAGGGGAAACACGTTCATCTTCTGCTCTCGGATTCGCCGTGTCCGGGATGGGGGTCGCGTGCCATCATCGCGCCTGATGGCGCTGTTGGCCAGTGGGCTCCCTCAATAGTATTGGTGCCCTGATCCCGGAAAGGCAGTTCACCGGCTCGCGGGCAGGCCATCCTCCGATGACATCCAATCGTTCCATCACCAGCCGGCTTCACGAAGAAGCCTCGAGTAACGGGGAGACCTTCTACCTCGACCCGGAGACCGGCCTCGCCGTCTTCACCGAGTTCGGCCTGCGCCAGCGGGGCAGCTGCTGCTGGAGCGGCTGCCGGCACTGCCCCTACGAGGCCGGGAGGGCGGATGACGGGGAGGGTGCCGCGACCGTGGAGCCTCCGCTCTGGCTCACACCGCTGCGCCCCGGGCCCGAGCCCGTCGACGTGCTCTTCTGGAGCGGCGGCAAGGACAGCTTTCTCGCCTACCGGGCGCTGCTGCGCGAGGGGGCCCGCCCCGCGGTCCTGCTGACGACCTTCGACGCGGCGAGCCGGACGATCGCGCACCAGGAGCTGCGGGTGGAGCTTGTGGTCCGACAGGCCGAGCACCTGCGCGTGCCCCTGCTGGGCGTTCCCCTCCATCCCGGCCTCGCCTACGAGGCGCGCGTCGCCGAAGCCGTCACGTCGATTCCCGCGATCGCCCGCTTCGTGTTCGGCGATCTGCACCTCGAGCACATCCGCGAGTGGCGCACGGGCGCGTTCCGGGAGCTCGCGGAGACGCGCGGCGCATCGCTCCACTTCCCCATCTGGCAAGTGCCTTACGAGGTGCTGATGGCCGATCTGGAGGCCAGCGGAATCGTTTGCGAGGTGTCCGCCGTGACCGATGCGGCGCTGGGCGCGCTCGTCCCCGGCCAGCGCTTCGACCGCGAGGCGATGATGGGGCTGCCGGACGGCGTGGACCGCTTCGGCGAGAACGGAGAGTTTCACACCCTGGCGAAGGTGTGGGTCGAACATGACTAAGTTCGATTAGCTTAGTCCGCTACGTCAGGCGCAGCGCGTCCTCCCCCAACACCTCGTCGAGGTTGCTCACCAGCCGGTCGGCGTCGTCTTCGTCGAAGACCAGCGGCGGCTTGATCTTCACCACGTTGTGGAGCGGGCCGTCGGTGCTGAGCAGGATGCCCCGGTCGCGCATGCGCTCCACCAGGCAGGTCGCGTGGCGAGGGGCCGGATCGAGCGATTCCCGGTCCGTCACAAGCTCGATGCCCTGAAAGAGCCCGGTCCCACGCGCGTCCCCGACGATCGGATGGCGCTCCACCAGGCCCTTCAGCCCCGCGAGCAGCCGCTCACCGACCCGCCGGGCGTGGTCCTGCAGCCTCTCTTCTTCGATCACGTCCAGCACCGCCAGGCCGATGCGGCACGACACCGGGTTGCCGCCGAAGGTGTTGAAGTACTCCATCCCGTTGTTGAAGGACTCGGCGATCTCCGGGGTGGTCACCACGGCGGCGAGCGGATGGCCGTTGCCGATGGGCTTGCCCATGGTGACGATGTCCGGCACCACCCCGTGATCCTCGAATGCCCAGAAGGACGAGCCGGCGCGCCCGAACCCGACCTGCACCTCGTCGGCGATGCAAACCCCGCCTGCCGCCCGCACGCGCTCGAACGCGCCGCGCAGGAAGCCGTCGGGAAGCACGATCTGGCCGCCGCAACTCAGGATCGACTCGAAGAGGAAGCCGGCGGGCCGTCCGCCGAGCGCGTCGACGGCGCGACCGACCTCCTCCGCGTAGAGCGCGCCGCAGTCGGGATCGGAGAACCGGTAACGGCCGCGATAGCCGTCGGGCATGGGGACGCACGCGACCCACCGCGGCGGCCCCGCGCCCCCCGGCCCGTCGAACTTGTACGAACTGAGCTGCACCAGTGAACTCGTGTTGCCGTGATACCCGCCCTCCAGCACGACCATGCCCTCGCGCCCCGTGTGGGTCCGCGCCATGCGCAGCGCCAGCTCGTTGGCTTCGCTCCCGGTGCACACGAAGAAGCAGACGCCCAGCGGGTCGGGCAGCGTGGCGGCGAGACGCCGGGCGTACTCCGTGAGGCTGTCGTGCAGGTAGCGGGTGTTGGTGTTGAGGACAGCCATCTGGTCCTGACCGGCCTCGACCACGCGCGGGTGCGCGTGGCCCACCTGCGCGACGTTGTTGACGCAGTCCAGGTAGGGCTGGCCTGCATCGTCGTACAGGTAGGCGCCCTTGCCACGCACCATCTCCAGCGGACGCCGGTAGGAGATGGAAAGCGAGGGCCCGAGCAGCTTCCGGCGCGCGCCCAGCAGCTCCGAGGCCGCATTCCTGCCGGCGGGAGCCAGATCCGGGATCCCGAGCACCAGGTTCGGGTCCGGCGAAAGGCTGAGCCACACGTCCCGCTGGCTGGGCGGCGCCACGCCGGGGAAGTCGCCTTCGCGGCCCAGCAGGTCCGTCATCAGCTGGAAATGAAGATGAGGGGCCCAGTCGCCGTTCTCCGGATACGGCCCGATCCTGCCGATCTCGTCTCCGGCGGCGATCTGCTGTCCTGGGCGGAGCCCGGCCAGCGAGTCCCGCGAGAGGTGGCCGTAGAGGGTGTACCACGCGCCCAGCCCACCCCCCTCGTGGCGCAGAATGATGGCCGGCCCGTAGTCGAGGCGGGCGTCGTTGTCGCGGAAGCTGTGGACGGTTGCATCGCAGGGAGCGTGGATCGGCGTTCCGGGTTCCGCGAAGAGATCGATGCCCACATGAACCGTTCGCCGCTCCAGCCCGTCCTCGCCCTGGATCGCAAACGCGTCGGAGTCGTACCAGCGGCGGGCCTCGTCGTATCGGCCGATCCCGATGGCCGCCCCAACGGCCCGCGTGTGGCGGAACAGAAGATCGGTCCACCCTCGCGCGTCCAGGTCGCCCGTGGTGCCGAGCCACCGGCTGCCCACGCTCAGGTCGAAGACGGTGTGCGGGCTCTCCGCCAGTTCCGACGGCAGCACCGAGGCGAAACGCCCTTCGTCGCGCTGCCGCCTCAGCCATGCGCGCAGGCCCGGAGCACGCGGGTTCGGCTCCAGTCCGCAGGCCTCGCGCAACCGATAGTGCACGAAGTCCGGATGGAATTCCTCTCCGCGGTCCATGCGCTCCAGCAGTTCCCACACGTGCGTTTCACTGATGCTCAGATACTCGTTGTCCGGCTCCCGGGCCCGTTGCCAGGCAGCCATGGTGGCGCTCAGGCAGAGCCGCATCCCGGTAAGCGGGAAGACGGCGGCGATTTCCTCCTCTCCGAGTGGATACTCCTCGTGGAATCCGCTCGCGAGCTGCGCCAGAGCCCCCACGGGATCGCGCTTCGAGAGCATCGCGTAGGCCCCCGCGACCGCCGGCTCGGAAGCCAGCCAGGTGCGCATGGCGTCGCCGAAGTCGATGATGCCGGTGACCCGCCGGTCCCCGTAGCGCCCGCCCGGGGGCGTGTCCTCGACCCGATTGGCGAGCACGTTGTAGTCGTTGGCGTCGCCGTGTACCACCTGGGTGCGCAAGCCCGGGATCAGAGGCCCCAGCCTCTCCTCGCAGTCCACCATCCGGCGGCGCAGCAACGCCCGGCGGCCTTTTCCCTTCACGCTCCCCACCCGCTCCTCGAAAAGGGCGGACGCAGTGCGCAGGTCCCAGTGGAAGCCGGTCTCGGCCGCGGGATGCTCGAAGTCGGCGAGGGCGGTGTTCAGGCGGGCCAGCACGCCTCCCCAGGAACGCAGCAGCTCCGGGCTGTGCGGGTTTACCTCGGCAACCGTCACCCCGTGCAGCCAGGTGACCAGGCGCAAAGGGTAATGGATTCCCCCCTTTTCAACCGTCGCGAGAGGGGCTCCAGCGAGATCGGGAACCACCGCGGGGAACGTCGACCGAAGAGCACCGCCGTCCTCCAGCCACCGCTTCGCCAACCTCGCCAGGATCGCGCCCTGCATCTCCAGCGACGCCCGGGATTCCTCCGGGTTCCCGATCTTGAGCACGAACGCTTCAGCGGCGCCCTCGGCTCCGGAGTCTTTCGCCCCCTCGCTCGGCTCCCGACTCGAACCCCGCCCGTCCCCCGTGGCGCGGAGCAGAAAGTTCCGGTCCCGCTCGCTCGGGAGTTCTCTGGCGCGAGCCAGAATGCCGTAACGGTCCCTGGCCAGAGCCTCCGCCTCGGCGGTCGTGAAGTCGGGCCGCACTCGCATGGCGCCTCAGCCCCTTCCCAGCGCTCTTCGCAGGAACGTCGCCGCGCGCGGAATGACCCCGCTCAGGTCGAAGACGTCGTGTCCGGCGCCCTCGTAGATGAAGGCCTCGAATTCCGGCGGTTCTTTCCCCAACTCCTCCATGACCCGGATCATGGACTGGGCCTGGCTGACGGAGACGGTCTCGTCGCCGGTCCCGTGGTGCAGCTGGACGGCGGGCAGATCCTCGGCGAACAGCACGGCGGAGCGGCGAACCAGCTCCATGCGCACCCTGGCAAGTTCGATTCGCCCTCCCATGTACGGCTGGATGAGCGTCGAGTCCATGTGCGCCACCCCGGTGAGGTCGCGCGGCATTCCCAGCGCCGCCTCGCGCACGATCTCCCTCACCCATTCGTCGAAGAAATCGGTGGGACCGAACAGGGTGACGATGTTCTCGACCCGCTCGTCCCGAATGCCGGCCAGAAGGGCGACGCCTCCGCCCCGGCTGGCTCCCACCAGGCTGAGGGCTTCGGGTTTGGCCTGCGGCGTGATCGCCAGCGCGACGTTCAGGAGCGCCAGGGCATCGTCCACGTCGTAATCCCAGTGCCCGCCGGGACCGGTTGAGACCCACTCCCGGTCGTCATGCTCCAGGGGCTCGCTGCGGAACGACGGAATCACGTACACGAAGCTGTCGCGCAGCTCCCCGAGCGCGAAGGCGAGGAACTGGACATCGTCCACGTCGACGCCGTTGTCGCCCCCGTGCAGGTACATCAGGACGGGCAGGCTGGCCGCCTTCCTCGACTTCGGGACGACGATCGCTCCGTAGTGACGCGCTTCGCCGACCTGGTGGGACACCACGCGCAGGGTCGCCGGGGAGCCGAAAAGGGAATAGGCCTCGGTCAACTCGATGGTCAGGGCGGCGGGCGAGATGTCGCGATCCGCCCAGTCAGCGCGCACAGCCGCGATCTCTTCGGCGGTGGGCGGCGCGAACAGGACCTCGAGTTCCGCCTCCAGATCGACCGCCCAGGCATGGATCGCCGTGGCGGCCAGGCCCCCCGCGACCAGCACCGTCTGCGTCCCCGGATCGGGACCGAGGGTCCAGGTGATCGCCACGTCGCCGTTCTGGTCGGTAGTGGCTCGACCCGGCTCCACCCGGCCGCTCCCCGGAGTCGTCACGAAGTCGACGGCGATGCCGGCAACCGGCAGCCCTCCCGCATCCACGGCGCGGAATACGATCGGTTCGTCGAGGCGGGTGCCGACAAAGGCGGGCTGACCCCCTCCGGACACGACGGCGATGGCGGCCGCCGAGGACGAGGCGCCGGGCTCGACCGGATCGCTGGCCCGCTCGCACGCCGCGAGGGTTGGGACCACCAGCAGCGGCAACAGCCGGCGCCAACATCCCGACAAATCAAGCCTCCTCAAATGCCCTCTCAGGATCGTCCCCCGGCATCCCCTTGCCGCGGAAACGATAACGCAAACCGTGTCCTGCGTCGCATGGCCCTCCGCTTGCCCGCACGGGATGCGGAGACGCACATTCGCGCGGTCCGTCAGGTGATTCAACCCGGAGGCTTCCATGTCCCCAGGCGTTCAGGCCGCGCTCGCGCTCCTCCCCATTCTCATCGGGGGCACCCTGCTCGTCGGATTCCGGGTGCCGGCGAAGTTCGCGATGCCCATCGCCTACGTCTCGGCCGTCGTCGTGGCGCTGACGGCGTGGCAGGTGGCTCCGGTCCGCGTCGCGGCGTCCTCGGTCCAGGGGCTGTTCCTGACCTTCGATCTGCTGGTCATCATCTTCGGCGCGATTTTGTTGCTGAACACACTGGAACAGTCGGGCGGCGTCTCCGCGATCCGGCGCAGCTTCCGCAGCATCAGCGAGGATCGCCGGGTCCAGATCATCATCATCGCCTGGCTGTTCGGGTCCTTCATCGAGGGCGCGGCGGGATTCGGGACACCGGCCGCGGTGGCGGCACCGCTCATGGTGGCGATGGGCTTCCCGGCCGCCGGGGCGGTCATGATCGGCATGATGATCCAGAGCACCGCGGTGACCTTCGGGGCCGTGGGCACGCCCGTGCTGGTGGGGGTGCAGGGCGGCCTGGGGGGAGAGGCCTTCGACGCCCAACTCCTCGCCGCCGGCATCACCATGGACGACTTCCTGCGGCTGGTGACCGACCGGGTCGTGGTCCTGCACGCGATCGCCGGCACCCTGATGCCCACCTTCATGATCGTCATGACCACCCGTTTCTTCGGCGCCAACCGGTCGTGGACGGAAGGGCTGTCGATCTTCCCCTTCGCCCTCTTCGCCGGGGTGGCCTTCACCGTCCCCTACATGTTCACGGGATGGCTGCTGGGGCCGGAGTTTCCCGCGCTGCTGGGCGCTCCGGTCGGGCTTGCGATCGTGATCTTCGCGGCGCGCCGCGGCTTCCTGATTCCGGACGACACGTGGGACTTCCCGGAGCGCAGCCGCTGGGGCCGGGGCTGGGCCAGCGGGCTGGAAGCGCGGCAGGATCTGGAGGACGACGACGAGCGCGTCTCCGTGGGGATGGCCTGGGCACCCTATGCGCTGCTGGCCGTGCTGCTGGTCCTGAGCCGGCTGTCGGAGCTGCCCGTGCAGAACTGGCTGCGCGCCCCCGCCATCACCTGGGCGAACGTGTTCGGCACCGACATCACCGCCACCACCACCCCCCTCTACCTGCCTGGAACCATCCTGATCGCGGTGGTCGCCGTGACCTTTTTCCTGCACCGGATGAAGTTCCCCGAGCTGCAGCGGGCGTTCACCAAGTCGTCGCGCGTGCTCCTCGGGGCCGGCTTCGTGCTCATCTTCACCGTGCCCATGGTGCGCATCTACATCCAGTCGGGCGTGAACGCGGCCGACCTGGTCAGCATGCCCATCGCCATGGCCGCCTGGGTCGCGGACAACGTGGGACAGGTGTGGCCGATGTTCGCGGGCGTCACCGGCGCGCTGGGCGCCTTCATCGCCGGATCGAACACGGTCAGCAATCTCATGTTCTCGCTCTTCCAGCACGGCGTAGCCGAGAGGCTGGCGGTGTCGAGCGCGATGATCGTGGCGCTGCAGGCGGTCGGGGCGGCGGCGGGCAACATGGTCGCGATCCACAACGTAGTGGCGGCGTCCGCTACGGTGGGCCTGCTGGGCCAGGAGGGGGTGACGCTGCGCAAGACCATCCTGCCCACCATCTACTACCTCACGGTCATCGGCGTGCTGGGGCTGATCGCCGTGCACGTCATCGGACTGGCCGATCCGCTGATGGGCGCGGGCGGCGGGAGTCCCTGACGCGGCGCGGGCATCCTTGACCGGGGTGTGGTGGGCCAATCTCTTGAATGAGGTGGGAGTCGCCGCGTTCAGGCTCGCCTCCGCGGGGCTCAGCCGAAGTCTCGCCCCCGAACAAGGACGGTCTCGCATGTTCGATCATCCACGGCATGGCTCAACCCACGTTGTCGCTGCCCTCCTGCTTGTCCTGACGCTCGCCGGCTGCGCTCCCGCCGACGCGCCATCTGCGGACGGCGTGGTCGCCTTCACCGGCATGCGCCTCATCGACGGCGTCGGGGGCGACCCGGTCGAGAACGCGGCGATGGTGGTGCGGGACGGGCGCATCGAGGCGGTGGGCGCGGCCGCCGGGGTGCAGATCCCGGACGGCGCCGAACAGGTCGACCTGAGCGGCCGGCACGTGGTGCCCGGACTCATCAACACCCACGGCCACGTGGGCCGCACCGCCGGCGGGCTCGAGGGAGAAGCCGCCGACGAGGCCGTCCGCAACGAGCTGCGGCTGTACGCGGCCTACGGCGTCACCACGGTGAACAGCCTGGGCGGGGGCACGGAGCCCAGCATGCGCGTACGGGATGCCAACAACGACGACTCCGGTCTCACGCACGCGCGCCTGCTCATGGCGGGGCCGGTCCTCACCGGCTCGACCGCCGAGGAGGTGCGCGCCGAGGTCGCCGACAACGCGCGCCTCAACCCGGACTGGCTCAAGCTGCGGGTGGACGACAATCTGGGCGCCAGCACCAAGATGCCTCCCGAGGCCTACCGCGCGGCCATCGACGCGGCGCACGAGATGGGCGTCGGCCTGGCGGCCCACCTCTTCTATCTGGACGACGGCAAGGACCTGCTGCGCTCGGGCGCCGACTTCCTCGCCCACAGCGTGCGCGACGTGCCCATCGACCAGGAATTCATCGACCTCATCGCCGAAACCGGGGTCTGCTACTGCCCCACCCTGACCCGCGAGGTGTCCACCTTCATCTACCGCGAGCAGCCCGACTTCTTCTTCGACGACTTCTTCACGCGCCACGCCAACGCCGAGGAAGTGGCCGGACTGGATCAGGAGGACCGCCGCCGCTCGTTCCTCGAGAGCCGCTCGGCGGCGCTCTACGAGGAGGCGCTGGACGTCGCGCTCGACAACCTGAAGGCGGCCTCGGACGCGGGGGTCACGCTGTCCTTCGGAACCGACACCGGTCCCGTCGGGCGCTTCCAGGGCTTCTTCGAGCACATGGAGATGGAGATCATGGCCAACGCCGGTCTCACTCCCGCCCAGATCCTGGCCACGGCCACCCGCGACGCCGCCGCATGCCTGGAGCTCGACGACGTGGGCACCCTCGAGCCCGGGAAGTGGGCCGACTTCATTGTCGTCGCGGAGGATCCCCTCGCCGACATCATGAACATGCGTTCCATCGAATCGGTGTGGATCGCGGGCAACCAGGTGGAGCGGTAGCCCCCGGGACGAACTCTTCCCGACATTCGAGCGGCGATGCATCCATGGGCTGACAGGCTGGCGATAGCACGCGTAAGCGATTCTGAATCCAGAAGCTTGTTTCTAAGCGTTTTGGCGGCTGTGTAAGCGGTTTGGAACTCTGGACGCCATGAGGAATCCCACTTCGCCGCTCGCAGTGGCGCCGGTCGAGAGCCGAGCCGACCTGCGACGCTTCGTCAACCTGCCCTGGTCGATCTATCGCGCCGACCCCGACTGGGTGCCGCCCCTGAAGCGGGACGTCCGCGCCGCCTTCGACACGGCAAGACATCCCTTCCACCTTCACTCCGAGGTTCAGCCCTGGCTCGCGCTCCGCGGCGGCAGAGTGGTGGGGCGCATCTGCGCGATCCGCAACCGGAATCACGAACGGGTGCACGGGGAGGCGGTCGGTTTCTTCGGCTGGTTCGAGTGCATCGACGATCCGGAGGTGGCGGAAGCGCTGTTCGACGCCGTTCGGGCGTGGCTCCGCGAACGCGGTCTCACGGCCATGCGCGGCCCGACCAGCTTTTCCACCAACGAGACCACCGGCCTCCTGATCGAGGGAGACAGGGGGCCCCCGGCGCTGCTTCTGGCCCACAACCCGCCGTGGTATCCGGCCCTGCTCGAAGGCTGCGGGCTCCGCAAGGTCAAGGACCTCTACGCCTGGCACATCGTGGCAGGGAACTGGCCCGAATACCTGTTTCGCGCCGAGAGGATCGTGACGCACCGCTACGGCATCCGCATCCGCACATTGGAAATGTCGAGGTTCGACGAGGAACTCGCCCTCGTTCGGCGACTCTACAATTCCGCCTGGAGGAAGAACTGGGGGTTCGTCCCCTTGACGGACGCCGAGATCGATCACATGGCCGCCGAACTGAGGCCGATCATCGACCCGAACCTCGTTCTCTTCGCAGAAACGCGCGAAGGGGAAGCGATCGGGCTCGCGGTCGCCTTTCCGGACTTCAACCAGGTTCTGCACAAGCTCAACGGACGGCTCACCCCGCTCGCGATCATGAAGCTGCTGGCCCACAGGCGCAGGATCACCCGCCTGCGCGTCCTCATTCTGGGGCTCCTGGAGAAGTGGCGGGGCAAGGGCATCGATGCGCTCCTCTACCTCGCGCTGTTCCGAAACGCCAGCGCCGCCGGGATGAGGGAGGCGGATATGTCCTGGATCCTGGAGGGGAACCACCGAATGAACGCCGCGATCGAACGGATGGGGGGCAGGATCTACCGCACCTACCGCCTCTATGAGGCTCCGCTGTAGCCCGATTCTTGTAATCGATTTATCATCGAGATACTTTTTTCTAATCATTTCTCGCGGTATTCCGCGGTTTCTCATGGCACAACGATACACCGCTCATCCCGGCAGGAGACCTGTGGGGCAGGCCTGGCTCCGCCAGGAGCTGGACCTGGCCGTACCCGTTCCGGCGGTCGAGAGTCATGTGGTTTCCGGCGCGCGCCGGACCGAGGTTCACGGGACCCGCGTGCGGGAGGACTATCCTCTGCACTACGCGCCGGACCACTCGCTTGCGGGGCAACTCCGTTTCACGCTGCGCCATGAGCCGTTTGATGTGCGCATCCTGGCTGCGGCCTTCAGGCAGATCGATGCGGCGACGCTGGAAGACTGGGTACGGAGCGAGCCCACGGGTGCCTACAGCCGCCGCGCGTGGTTCCTGTACGAGGCGCTCACGGGACGGACCCTCGATGTCGACGACGCGCGCAGCGGCAACTACGTCGAAGTCCTCGATCCGAAAAAGTTCGTCGTAGCGGCGCGCCACAACTCCCGGCGGCACCGGGTCATAGACAATCTGCTCGGCGGCTCCGACCTCTGTGTTACCGTCAGGCGGACCCCCAAGCTTCTGCGCCAGATGGCGATGCCCATCGACGACGAGGCACGCTCCCTTTGCGCAGCGTTCGACCGGAGCCTTCTCACCCGCGCGGTCGACTATCTGTACACCCGGGAAACGCGATCCTCCTTTGCAATCGAAGGCGAGAAGCCGTCTTCGCGTCGTGCTGCTCGCTTCGTGCGGGCGCTCAGCGAAGCAGCCACCTTCGACCCGCTGGACAAGGATGCGCTGGTCCGGCTTCAAGGGTCGATCGTCGACCCGCGCTATGCCGCCACGGACTGGCGCGACGTTCAGATCTTCGTCGGCCGGATGGGTGCGGGCTTCCGCGAAGAGGTCCACTTCGTGTGCCCCCGGCCGGGCGACGTGCCCTCGCTCATGAAGGGTTGGATGAAGCTGGCCGAGCGCGTCTCGCATGAGAGCGTTCCGCCCGTCGTCGGCGCGGCGGTTTTGGCCTTCGCGTTTGTCTTCGTTCATCCCTTCGATGACGGAAACGGCCGCATCCACCGGTTCCTCATCCATCACGTGCTGGCTTCGAGGGGATACACGCCCAGGGACTTCATCTTCCCTGTGTCCGCGGCCATTCTGCGCGATCGTCGTGGCTACGATGAGGTGCTGGAGAGTTTCTCCCGGCCGATCCTGGAATTCATCGACTGGCGATGGGGTCCGGACAGAAGCCTGCTGGTGGAGGGCGACACCCGCGATCTCTATCGGTTCATCTATATGACCGCGTTCGCCTAATACCTTCACGACCGGGTGGCCGAGACGGTCCGTCACGATCTTCGGGAAGAACTCGGCTTCATCGCCGCTTTCGATCGAGCCTTCAGAGCGGTCTCGGAGATCGTGGACATGCCCGACCGGCGCACCTCGCTCCTCATACGGCTCTGCGTGCAGAACGGAGGACGGCTCTCGGCGAGGAAGCGTCCCCGTTTTCGCGAGCTGAGCGATGGCGAAGTGGCTGCCATCGAATCCGCCATACAGCGCGCCTTCGCCACGGATCCGCGCGAACCCGGCGTCCCCGCCGTTGACCCCCTTCACGCGCCCGGCTAGAATCCCGGCGTAGCAGAGGCCGGAGGGGCCTACGGAAGCCGGTGCGAATCCGGCGCGGCCCCGCCACTGTGATGAGGTCCGGGTTTTCCCGACAACTCCGGCTCCGATGTGCCACTGGGCTCCGAGGCGAGCCCGGGAAGGCGAGCCCGGAGGCCTCAAGCCAGGAGACGAGCCCGTCCGGCGCCCTTTTCACCACCTCCGCGGGGAGGTGAGGGGCGCCTTCCAAAGCGCGTTCGCGGTGGTCGGCAACTCCTCTTTCTTCCGCGCGGCAGAGGAGAGCCGACATGAGTTGTGTTCGATTCGTCCGCTATGCCGCCGCCATCGCCACCGCCTGCCTTGCCGTGCCCGTCGCCGCCCAGGGACCGGGCAACCTGCAGGGGCTGGTGGTCACCGCCAACCGGCTACCCGAACCCGAATGGGCCGCCGCGGCCCACACGACCATCCTCTACGGCGCCGAACTGGAGCGGGCCGGCATCGAATACGTGGCCGACGCCCTGCGCCAGCTGCCGGGCGTGGCGCTGGTCCGGGGGGGCTCGTTCGGCGCCATCACGTCGCTCTTCCTGCGGGGTGGCGAGTCGGACTACGTGCAGGTGCTGATCGACGGGGTGCGCATGAACGAGCCCGGCGGCGCCTTCGACTTCGCCTCGCTCACCACCGACAACGTGGAACGCATCGAGGTCGTGCGCGGGCCCGCCTCCGCGCTCTACGGCTCCGACGCGGTGAGCGGGGTCATCCAGATCTTCACCCGGCGCGGAAGCGGCCGGCCCCGGGGAGACCTGTCGTTCCAGGGAGGCAGCTACGGCACCCGGCGCTGGCAGGGTGGGCTCTCGGGAGGGACGAGTTCGCTTTCCTACGCCATCTCCGTCGGGAGGAACGAGACCGACGGCATCCTCGCGTTCAACAACCAGTTCCGCCATGCCACGGCCACGGGCCGGGTCCAGGGGCAGCTCGATGAGGCGACCGACGCTTCGGTTTCGGTACGCTACGAGGATCGGCGCTTCCACTACCCTACCGACGGCTCCGGAAACCTGGTGGACGAGAACGCCCACAGCTTCGGCGACGCGCTGTCGGTCAACGTCGATGCAGGCCGACGCTGGAACGACGCCTTCGAAACCCGGTTCCGAGTCAACGTCCATGAGTCGGACTCGGGCACCGACGACGCTCCGGACGGTCCGGCCGACACGCTCGGCTTCCACGGCTTCAAGAGCCTCACCGACCTGCGCCGGACGACGGTCGGAGGGCGCGCGATCTGGAGGCCCGGCGAGGGAACCTCGGTCGCCACGGGCTACGAACTGGAGCAGCAGTCGGTGCGCGACTTCAGCGAATCGCTCTCCCAGTACGGCCCGAGTTCGGCCAACTCCCGCAACGAGCGCGGAAACCGGGCCTTCTACGCGCAACTGTCGGAGTTTCGCGGGCCCGCGGCGCTGAATGCCGGGGTGCGCCTCGAGGACAACGAGCGCTTCGGCTCGGCGATGACCTGGCGGGCTGGCGCTGCGTGGCGGGCCGCTTCTTCGGGCACGCGCGTGCGGGTGTCGGCGGGGACCGGGATCAAGGAACCCACCTTCTACGAGACGTACGCCACCGGCTTCGCGACCGGCAATCCGGATCTCGAACCGGAGCAATCGACCAGCTACGAGGCGGGGCTGGACCAGGAGCTGGGGGGCATCGCCCGGCTCTCGCTCACCGGATTCCGCCAGAACTACCGCAACCTCATTCAGTACACCTTCTCGCCGCCCGCGCCGGGAGGCCCCAGCTACCACAACGTGGCGAGGGCGCGCAGCCGCGGGCTGGAGGCGGAGGCGTCGGTTGCCGCCAGCCGGGTTCGGCTGTCGAGCTTCTACACGTGCCTGAACACGGAAGTGGAGGACTCGGGCTTCGACGAGGGCCCGTCGGCGACGTTCGTGGAGGGCGAGCCGCTGCTGCGCCGGCCAAGGCACATCATCGGGGCGAGCGCCTTCGCCCAGGTCGCGAGCGGGATCGGGCTGGACGCGAGCGTGCGGCGCACGGGAGAGCGCAGCGACCGCGACTTCAGCGCCTGGCCGGCCAATCCGGTGACGCTGTCCGCCTACACGCTTGTGGACCTGGCGGCGAGCTTCGAGATGGGCTCGGGCGCGGGACGGCCGAGTATGCGGCTGACCGTGCGCATGGAAAACCTGCTGGACCAGGCATACCATGAGGTGTGGGGATTCGCCGCGCCCGGGCGGGCCGTCTACGTTGGCGGCAGCTTGGCGCTGGGTGGCCGAGAAGGATAGGACCGAGAACAGCAAACAGGGAGGAATCGAGATGAAACCGCGGTTTTCCGTGATCGTGGCGGTGTTCGCCGTGGCCGTCTGCGTGCGGCTGGCGCCGTACCTGCTGGCGCAGTTCGGGATGTCGATCGACCCGGAGCGGACCACCTATCCGTGGAACTTCTCGCCGATGCTGCCGCTCTGCCTGTTCGGGGGAGCGTTCTTCGCGCGCGCGGGGACGGCGTACCTACTCCCGTTCGCCGCGTGGCTGCTGGGCGATCTGGGGATCCTGGCGCTGACCGGCCGGGTCGACTGGGCGTTCTACCCCGACCAGCCGCTGGTCTACCTGTCGCTCGCGCTGGTGGCGACCACGGGATTCGCCCTGCGCGGCGAGACCTCGTGGACCAGGGTAGCGGGCGCCGGGCTGGCGTCTTCGGTCGGGTTCTTCCTGATCACCAACTTCGGCGTGTGGGCCTTCGGCGACGGCCTGCTTTACCCGAAGACGCTCTCGGGGCTGGTGGACTGCTACGTGCGCGCGATTCCCTTCTTCCGCAACACCCTGATCAGCATGGCGGTCTTCCTGCCGCTCCTGTTCAGCCGCGTCGCCCTGAGGAATCCGGCGCCGATCCCGCTGTACCGGCTCGTATCAAGCCGCACTTAGCACGGACTGCCGGAACCGGCATGCCCCACCGCATCGTCTCGCTCATCGCGAGCGCGACCGAGATCGTGTGCGCGCTGGGCTTCGAGCGCGAGCTCGTGGGCCGGTCGCACGAGTGCGACCATCCGCCCGGCGTCGCACGGCTGCCCACCTGCTCGAGCTCGAAGGTGAAGGTGGAGGCCTACAGCCGGGCCATCGACGACCAGGTGCAGGCGATCGTCCGCGACGGCCTGTCGGTGTACAGTGTCGACCCGGTCCTGCTCGACCGGCTGGCGCCCACCGTCATCGTCACCCAGACCCAGTGCGAGGTGTGCGCGGTGAGCCTGCGGGACGTGGAGCGCGCGGTGTGCGACCTGGTGCGCTCGCAACCGGCGATCGTGTCGCTCGAGCCGATGGCGCTGGGCGACGTCTGGAGCGACATCCGGGCGGTCGCGGCCGCGCTCGGGGAACCGGCGCGCGGCGACGGGCTGGTGGCGCGCCTGACGGGCCGGCTCGAGGTACTCCGCCACGCCACGCGTGCGCTGCGGCGGCCCTCCATAGCCTGCATCGAGTGGATCGACCCGCTCATGATGGCAGGCAACTGGGTGCCGGAGCTGGTGGAGTGCGCCGGCGGGGTGGACCCGCTCGGGGAGGCCGGGGCGCACTCCGGCTATCGGGACATCGATGAGCTCGTCGCCGCCGACCCCGACGTGATCGCGGTCATGCCCTGCGGGTTCGACATCGAGCGCGCCGAGCGGGAGATGCCCGCGCTGGCCGCCCGGCCGGAATGGCACAGGCTCTCCGCCGTGCGCGAGGGCCGGGTGGTGATCACGGACGGCAACCAGTACTTCAACCGGCCGGGGCCGCGCGTGGTGGAGTCGGCCGAGATCCTGGCGGAGTGCCTTCACCCGGGTCGCTTCGACTTCGGGCACCGCGGGCGCGGATGGAGGAGCTGGGAGCCGAGCGGTTCCCACGCGTGACTGGGACGGGTGCAGCCGTGATCATTGAGCACGGCTCGCGACCCGGACCGCGCTATCCGTCTTCGACCGCTCCCTTTACCGTTGCATCCGCCAAGTCGAACATCCGTTTCAGGATGTGCTTGCGCCGCAGCCGGAGCTCCTCGACCATCTTCCAGAGAGCCTGGGCGGCCTCCTTCAGCGCCGCCTCCCGGACCTCGTCGGAGAGTGTCGAGTCGTGGCGAAACTCGTACTTTTCCACGGCGAACTCGGCGATTTCGAGAATGTTCTCCCCGACGATGTTCTGGTCAAACGCTTTCTTCAGGGTAATCGTCCTCTCGCTGCCATCGGTCATGGTTTGCTCCTGCGGAGAAGGTGGGTATGGGGGAGGGGCATGTGAGCGACCAGCGCGATCAGGATCCCATGGCCGCAATCGCGCTCTCGGGGTCCTCGTGCACCATGATGAGCTTGTCGAAGCCGCTCACAGCCACGATCTCCCGGTTGACATCGGACAGCGAACACATCGCCAACGCCTGTCCG
The DNA here is from genome assembly GCA_028820325.1 of Gammaproteobacteria bacterium. Lineage (GTDB taxonomy): Bacteria > Gemmatimonadota > Gemmatimonadetes > Longimicrobiales > Gaopeijiaceae > BD2-11. The sequence goes on from JAPPJO010000161.1 coordinate 77,309, forward strand.
GTACTGCGGAGTCGCTTTGCGAGCACCAGGCAGACGCGAAGCCCGGCGCTGCTGATGTACGATACCCGCTCGAAGCCGGGGTCATTCCTCGCAAGTCATGTTGAGACACCGACTTGGCGACACACTTGAGGTCCGTGTGTCACTTGGTGTGTCCGAAGATCGCAAATCGCGTTGCCCGTTCGGATTCCACGATGGCCGGTAAGCGTTAGACCCAGCCGTGGTGAGGTGCTGACGAGGCGGATCGTGAGGGGGCTGGGCGGTTGAGGATGTGTTTCCAGAAAAGAGCGCACAGGCTGCTTGACAGCCCTCGACGCGACCGACACGCTCACGGTCACCGGTTCGACGACTCGGGAGAAGGAAGGAAACCTCGACCATGAATAGCGAAAGCTCGCCAGCCACCGTGATCGTTCACACCGTCCACGACGGCATCGCCGAAACACGGGCAACGCTCAAGAAACTGCTCCGTTCCGTCGAGCAACCTTTGGCTGAAATGCTGGAGAACATCGATACGATTGAGGAGGACCATCGGGACGCGGGCGTTGCAGTACCTCACGAACTGGAACTCGTCCTCTACCAGTATCGGGGGGCGGTCACGGCGTTCCAAACGGCCGAGACGCGGGCGCGTCTCGTCCTGGAAGAGACGGGCGGGCGATACGTGTCGAGCGAATCTGGTTGAATTGCCCCCCAAGGGTGGGACTAGTCACCGATCAAGCCGGTTTAGCGGCAACAGTTCGCGCAACGCAGCGCCGTCGGTTATGTCCACGGGCCAGCCGTAGGCGGTGGCTACTGCGGCGTCCAGTTGGGCGTGGGCGTCCACGAGCCACTGCGGCCGCACGTTGTACAGATTGGTCAGGGTCCGCTTCTTCAGCGCTTTCGCAGCCTTCCCGTCGCGAGCTACGGGGCGGTGGGGAAATCCAGACACGGGTTCGTCGATCCATTCGACCCACTCGGGCGGGTTGAGCCAGCGATCCCGGAGTTCGACAAGCCGCCGCGACGCCGAAGCGATGGTCTGTGCCCGTGGATCGGTGAGATAGTCGGTGGCGGGCACGTCCGGTCCGAGGCCTTTCGGGAACGGGAAGGTCTCGAAGGTCGTCGTGGCGGTATAGCGGGGGCGGTCCTCCAAACTGGTCCCCTTGCGAAGCGACCAGATCTCGTGGAAACGGCTGTGTAGAATCCCGAACGTGGTGTCGTCGTCGCGGGCGATGATGATGACGGTGTTGGAGGGACAGACTCGCGTATCGAGCCAATCGAATACCCGGTGCTTGGCGACAAGGGGCGTGGCGATGTAGCGGGGCAGCCCATCGAGTGCCTTCCACATCCCTTGTCTCGGTTCCATGTGCCGCCACCAGTTGCGGCGGTAGGCTTCACGGCGATTCCGTTGCCGCATCGGGTGGACGTGCTGTTGCGCGTGCTCGAAGGGGGCTTCGTAGAGGGCGGCGTCCGCCTCGCTCATGACCCAACCGAAGTCGATGATCCACTTGTCTGCGGATCGCCGAGCAACCTCCATCCCGTTCACCCAGGGCTTGAGCACATCCGAGTTCGGTCGGCCGTTCGGATTCGAGGGCTCCCTCAGCCACCGGCGCGCAAGGTCGCCGGGAACGTCGAAGGGACCGCCCTTGGTGTCGCCCATGAAGGCAACACCGCGATTGCGTGCGATGCGCCGGGCTTTCGTCAGGTCAACACCGGCTTTTCCTTCCCTCGCCGCCGTCAGGTCCGTGTAGACGGCTTCCACCGCGTGACCGTCCAGCCGGGGCTCCTTGAATTCGTCGCCCGGCAGCGCGAAGCACACGAGCGACACGCGCACGGCCGCCCCGTCGATCACCCATGGTTCGTCGCTCCACGCGTCGAAGATCGGTCGTCCGTTGGTCGCCCTTTCCAGCGCCCGGCGGTTGGCTCCGCCACGGATTGAGTTGGTCGCGACCAGTCCAACCCGCTTCGATGCTCCACGGTCCAGATGCTCTCCGGCCTTCACGAACCAGTAGCAAACCAGATCGGCCTCGCGCGGCACCCGGCCCTTGTAGGCACCGAACATGGTGGAGACATACTCCTCGCCGAGGTTGAAAATGAGCCGCTTACCGCCCAGAAACGGCGGGTTGCCAATGACCGCGTCCGCTTCGGGCCACTCCGGTTCTCCACCCTCCGGGGTCAGGATCGCGTCGCGGCATTCGATGGTCTCCAAGGGATCGAGGATCGGCTGTCGCGAACCGGGGAACCCGTTGCGGCGCATCCACTGTATCTCCCCGATCCACACCGACACGCGGGCCAGTTCAGCCGCGTAGGCGGACGGCTAACGGCCAACATCCCGGCAGGAGATCACGTAAGTCTAACTGGGACTGCACGATCTGCCACTCCTGCCGTTTGACTGGACCTTGCTGGATCGTGCCGCGAGAGCGGGAAAACGGGTTGGGAATGGCGGGAAGTCGTTGACGCCTGACGCACGATTCCTACGGACCTGCTGAACGCGGATCCATCGCTGCTTACACCCATTTCGACCGCGACCATCTGCCCTCTGTCCGCTGGCGGCGCAAAACTGGATCATCTCGACGGCTCACAAGGGACGGGTTCCCACAAGGACTGGTCCTCATTCATCCGGTAGTGTGTCACGCGTGAGCCAACCAGCCGGCTTGGGTCCAGCGGAAGCTTGGCAAAGGGGTTGTGGTACACAGCCAAATCATGCTCGGGGTCCGGTCCGCCCAGACCGAAAGGAACGGGGACGCCATCGAATAGCTCGCGCAGCACGGCGATGCAGGACACCGATGTGTTTCTCTCGGGATTCAGCTTCGCCTCGGGACCTTGTTGGTAGCGGCCAAACCTAACGAGCGAGCCCACACCTCCTGACGGATCGAGGGGGACACGAACGACATCCATGCCGTGCATGGCGGTGAGGACCGCATAGGGGTCGTCGTGCAGGCTGCATGGGGTACGGTTTTGCAAGACCACCATTCCCGGGTGAGACCCCTCAAGCGACTTCAGCTGACTGTTGGCCTTCGTGAGCACCTGACGCACGCGATTTCCCGGTTTGCCGCCGAGCACGCGTGACCCCTTTCCCTCCGCTACCTCTCGTTCCTCTGTATTCGGATCGAATTGCTTCACCTCCACTACGATACCGGCATCATTCCCCAACCGGACGAAGAAATCGGGCACCTTTCTACCTGGGGCCGCGCCGATCCGTCCAACCCGCCAGCCTTGAGACTTGCAGAACCGGTGAAAGAGTTCTTCGGACTCGGTCATGCGGCCTTTCTTCGGTCGCTTCGAACGCGTCATGCCGCCCAGTCCGTCGAGAGCACCTCGGCCTGTTCGAGCACGGTTCTTGTGGCCTTTTCTTGCTTGTCGGGCGGGTAGCCGTGCTTGCGGAGGATGCGCTTCACGAGCCGCCGCAGGTTGGCGCGCACATTCTCGCGTAGCGTCCAGTCGATCTTGACGTTGTTCCGAACGGTCTCGACCAACTCGCGGGCGATCTCCCGCAGCGTCTCGTCGCCAAGCACCTGCACGGCGCTGTCGTTCGTCCCGAGCGCATCGTAGAACGCCAGTTCGTCCTCGGAGAGCCCCAGCGCCTCCCCTCGGGCGCTCGCTGCGCGCATCTCGCGGGCAAGCTGAATCAGTTCCTCGATGACCTGAGCGGCCTCGATGGCCCGGTTCGCGTATCGGCGGACGGTCCGGTCAAGCATCTCGGCGAAGGATCGCGCCTGCACGACGTTCCTCTGCCTGCGGACCGCCAGTTCCCCCTTGAGCAACTTCCGCAGCAGTTCGACGGCGAGGTTCCGCCGTTTCATGCCCCGCACTTCGGCCAGAAACTCCTCGGACAGGATGGAGATGTCTGGTGTCTCAAGTCCGGCTGCGGCGAAGATGTCCACGACGCCTTCTGACGCGACGACCCGTGAGACGATCTGGCGGACGGCCATGTCAAGCTCTTCCTCGGTGCGCGCGCCTCTGGGGGCGCGCTTGGCCAGCACCGACCGGACGGCTTGGAAGAACGCCATGTCGTCCCGGATCCGCATCGCTTCCTCGTGGGGGACCGCGAGCGCGAACGCTTGGGAGAGTTCGGGCACGGCCAGCAGACAGCGTTCCTTGCCGTTCTCCTGAGCGAGGATGTGTTCCTGGGCCGCCGGGAGCAGACTCGTGCGTTCGGCGGGCGTGCCGTCGATCCACCCCGAGTAGTCGAAGCCGTGGAACAGGCCTCGGCACACCTCGTACTTCTCCTGCATCACGGCGACCGCCTCGGACTGGTCCAGCGTGGTCCTCCCGGTGCCGCCGCTCTCTGTGTAGGTTGCGAGAGCGCGTTTGAGTTCGTGAGCGAGCCCGAGGTAGTCCACGACGAGGCCGCCCGGTTTGTCCCGGAAGACCCGGTTCACCCGCGCGATGGCCTGCATGAGCCCGTGGCCGCGCATCGGCTTGTCCACGTACATCGTGTGCAGGCTCGGAGCATCGAAGCCGGTCAGCCACATGTCCCGCACGAGCACGACCCGCAGGGGATCGCCGGGATCGCGGAACCGCTTCGCCAGAGTCTCGCGGCGCCTCTTGTTCCGAATGAGCGGCTGCCAGTCGGGAGGGTCCGATGCACTGCCGGTCATCACGACCTTGATCTCGCCCTCGCCGTCGTCCTCGTGGTGCCACTCGGGACGCAGACGAATCAGTTCCCGGTAGAGGTCGATGCAGATGCGTCGGCTCATGCAGACGATCATCGCCTTGCCGTCGATGGCTTCGAGCCGCCGGTCGAAGTGTGAGACGATATCCTCGGCGATGAGCTTGAGGCGGTGCGGGGATCCGACGACCGCTTCCTGTTGAGCCCACTTGGTCTTGAGCTTCTCCTTGCGCTCGACCTCCTCGCCCTCGGTCGCCTCCTCGAAGTCGGGATCGATCTTCGGCCGTTCGGCCTCGTCCAGCGCGAGCCTCGCCAGTCGGCTCTCGTAGTAGATCGGCACCGTGGCCTTGTCCTCGACCGCCCGCTCGATGTCGTAGACGCTGATGTAGTCGCCGAACACGGCTCGCGTGTTGGCGTCCTCAAGCTCGATGGGCGTGCCGGTGAAGCCGATGAACGAGGCGTTGGGAAGCGCGTCGCGCATGTGGCGGGCGTAGCCGTCGATGAAGTCGTACTGGCTGCGGTGCGCTTCGTCCGCGATCACCACGATGTTGCGGCGTGGCGACAACTCGGGCATCCGGTCGCCCTTCTCCTCGGGGAAGAACTTCTGGATGGTGGTGAACACCACGCCGCCCGACTCGACGGCCAGCTTGGAGCGCAGGTCGGCCCGGTTCTCGGCTTGGGTCGGCGGCTGCCCGAGAAGGTCCTTACAGCGGGAGAACGTGCCGAAGAGTTGGTCGTCGAGGTCGTTGCGGTCCGTCAGGACCACGATGGTCGGGTTCTCCATCATTGGAGCGCGGGCGATCCGTCCGGCATAGAAGGCCATGGTCAGGCTCTTGCCCGAGCCTTGGGTGTGCCAGACGACTCCGATGCGCCGGTCGCCCGGCGCGCCTCCGGGCTTCCGGCCCGACTCGTAGCGGCCACTCTCCTCGGCGACGCGCTTCGCTTCCCGCCTAAGCGCCGCCGCGCGCAGGGTCTCCTCCACCGCCGTCTCCACCGCATGGAACTGGTGATACCCGGCCGTCTTCTTGGCCAGCTTGCCGCTGCCGTCGTCCTCGAAGACGATGAAGTCCCGGACCAACGACAGGAACCGCCCGCGCTCGCACATCCCTTCGAGCATGACCTGCAACTGGGGAACATGCGGTCCGGCCAGCGTCTCGCCCGCGATCGTGCGCCACGGCTTGAACCACTCGCGTCCGGCGGTGAGCGTGCCCATGCGCGCCTTGAGGCCGTCCGAGGCGATGAGCACCGCGTTGAAGGCGAACAGGTCCGTGAGTTGGGCCTTGTAGGTTTGGATCTGATTCCAAGCCGTCCAGACGGTGGCCTTCTCGTCCGCCGGGTTCTTGAGTTCGATGAGGCCAAGCGGAAGTCCGTTGACGAACAGCACGACATCCGGTCGACGCTCGTGCTCGCCCTCGACGACGGTGAACTGGTTGACCGCGAGCCAATCGTTGTTCGCGGGGTTTCGGTAGTCGAGGACGGAGACTTGCGCCCCGCGCATCTCACCCCCGACGGTCCGGTACTCGACCGTGACGCCATCTACGAGCAGCCGGTGGAACGCACGGTTGCGGGCCTCCAGAGTCGAACCTTCGGGGAGGGTGACCTTGCGGAACGCGTCGTCCAGTGCCTCGACGAGCAGATCGGGATTCAGCCGGTCCAAGGCGTCGCGCAGCCGGTGTTCCAGCACGACTTCCGCGTAGTCCGCCCGCTCCGCGCCTGCCGCGTGCGGTCCGGTGTCGGGGCCGTGGGCCACACTCCACCCGAGGCCTTCGAGCCATTCGAGTGCGGCGGCCTCGACGGTGGACTCGGTGATGGGGGTCATGACGGGGGCTGCGCCAGCAGGTAGAAGACGAGGGGAACCATGAGGTCCGTATCCGAAGGCGTGCTCTGGGTGATGAGAAGCTTCGGGGCGGTGAGGGCCTCGGGAATCAAGTCGTTTGCGATGCCCTCTTGGCGCATGTAGAGCAGGGAGAGGGGCGCCCCGATGCGGGTGTTGCCGGGGGACGGCGGGGTGCCCAACACCTTCTCAGTGCTCTGCGCGAAAGTGCGGAGGCCGGGTCGGTCGTCCCGAACGACGGGAGAGCGAGTCCAGCATCAGACGGGAACGCTCTCGCAGATGGGCGCGGCCGCCGTCACGTCGACGACACAGACCGTGATCTTGCGCTTCTGGATGTCGGATAACGAATCCCGGAGGCGTTGTTCAAGCTCCGTGGCGCTTGCGGGGAGGTTCCCGGAGGGCAACCGCTTTGCATGCTCTCGCCCGAACCACAGCACCAGATACACGCCGTGCCCCTTTGCGGCGGGGTCAATCGCGTATTTGCTGATCAACTGCCCATGGATCGCCGTCCAGAGATCCCGATGATCGCTCTTCTTGATCTCGATGGGGACGTGGAATCGCTCGTCCCGTGATGCTAGGTATGAGGCTCGGATGTCGGATCGTCGTCCTCCTGCATGGTGCGCTTCGGCGTGAATCTCCACACCCGATGGCAGTCGCCGCTGCAGCTCGCGGACGATCGTGTCCCGGCAGGACTCCTCCGACCTCGGAGTCGTTGGCGTGCGATACCGGCCCTCATTCCAGAATGCCCTCCAGCCGTCCGTGTCTCCGTACCGCATCTCCACCGCCAGCTCGCTCAGTTGAAGCTCCACTAGGGCCGCGAGATCGCCCACCGTCGCGGGCTCGGCACCGCGCAGTGTCTTCAAGACCTGTTCGACATCGGGATGACGATACCCGTGGTCGCGCCGGACCACACGCTGCGTCTCAAGCGCCCTACCGAGCACTTCACGCCACGCCGATACCGTTTCGTCGTCCGTGAGTTCCGTCAACGCTTGGTGCGCCTCCGGGGATGGCGAGGAAGCCAGCCAGTCGATTAGGCCCCGGACCAACCTGGACCGTTGCATCCCTGCGGTAACGGTGCGAACGCCCGCGTAGCGCACGGACCACTGTTCCGGCTCCACGGAGCTGCCCAGCAGTTGGACGAGCAGGCCAGCCGTTCTACTGTCGACACGGTCGGCCAGCCCCGGTTGAGAGACGAACACGCTGAGCTCCGCCAACCGCCGTTGACGCCCCTGCACATGGTGCCGGAGATTGTCCGCGAACGAACCGGGCCATCCGAACAGCCCGGTTGCCAGCCAGTGGGTTCGTTGCCACACGGCCAAGCTGGACCGAGAGAGCTTCGCGTCGATGATTTCGCGAAGCGCGTTGTGATCGGAATGACGCAGACCGGCCAGGAGCAGGTAGTCCAGATGCTGGCCGAACGCCCGCTTGCACTGCGTTGGGAAAGCACGGAGGAGGTGGAGCACAGAATGCTGAGCGACCTGTGCGTATCGCGGGTCGAAGGCCAGCTCGTGAAGCTTGCAGTCGACGGATTGAGTGCTCCGATACACCGCTGATGCCAAGCGCATCTGTACGTCCGCGATGATGCCCGGGTGCCGGTCGAGAAGCGTCGCGTACCAGTCGGGTTCGTACTCGCCGAGGTAGTTGGCGAAGTAGAACGCAACAGCCAAGTGCCTGTACTGCGGCACCGCCGTTGTCACGGGCGATGTCCGGTCCGCCTCTGCCAAGCAGGCGAGAAAGGGCAACCCCAAGTAGTGGAACCGGCCCTCCCGAGCGATGCGGGCCACCTCGCGCAAGGTGGGAAGGTCCGGACGCGACGAAACGCCGCGAATGCCGGTGAGAATCGCCTCTGCAAGGGAATGGGCACCAGCGCAGTAACGCTGTATCGCTCGGGGGCCAACGTCCGCGTCAACAGCAATCCCACGGAAGTCGCCGAAGTAGATGCGGGCTAGGTTGTACAGCAATCCGGGCGGCGCTTGGCCGCTTGCCAGTGCGGCTTCTTGGGAGCGGAGGTAGTCAAGCTCCCGCGTTTTCTCCTCCTTCACTTTGCGTTCGTACTCTGTCTGGCTCGCCGCCCATTCAGCTTCGGATGCCGTCGCGGCGTCACTCGAACACCTCAGCCGAGCCAGCGCCGTCCTCAGTCGACCACTATGGCGTACGCCTTTCCGGATCGCGTCGAGCGAGAGATTCCGGTTGATGCGATCATTCTCGATCGCATGGAATGCGCGCTCAAGCAGGTACTCCGCTGCCTGGGGCGACTCGCCCTCCGCCTCGATTGCCTGTTTCAAACACCATTCACCGAAATCGGGTGGCAGGGCAGAGCCATAGAGACGCTTCCGCACCTCGAAGGACGGAGCGGGAGCGTCGTCATCGAGATGGCGCTTCAGACTCTCCAGGATTACGGCCTTCTGCGCACGCGGACGTTCAGCCATCCACTCGCGGATCTCATTCACCCAGCCATCGTGGTCGCCCCGGACAAGGCGGCCCGCAGATCCCACTCCCAGCCAGTCGTAGATCCGAGCAGTCTTGCCCTGACGGATAAGGTCGTCGCCATGCACGGTAAGGGCGCGGGTGACGAGTGCCAGTCGAAGGCGCTGCAAGCGATCGACGCCTTGGTGTGTCAGAAGGGAGCGCGGCTGCCGGCCGAAGTGGTCCAGATGATCCGCCAGATCGGAATCTGGAGCAACAGCCGCGAGGTCCGACCCCCAGAATCGCACGTACGCAGGACCGAATTGGTCAGGGTGCTGCGGTTCGACAAAGAACTTCCACAACTCGTGCGGGGATAGCTTGCCGGGGTAGAGCTGTCCGAGCAGGATTCCTAGGAGGTCGTAGTCGGGGTCTTTCATTCTGCCCCGTCGGATGTCCTCCAGCAGCGCTAGGAGTCGATCCGCTTCGTCGTCATCGCGGCCGTGGCACCCATACGCGACAAGAGCGTCGGCTCGAACCTCCGATCGCCATGTGGGGTCGCGGACCATTCGCAGCAGACTCTCCCCCAGTTCGGGCACGGGAGCGCTCTCCGCAAGAACCTTCAGTAGGAAGCCGACGAAGCGTTGGTGCTCAATGCTACAACTCGGACCATCGAACAGACTGTCTAGTGCACGTGCCATGTCGGGGGTAACCAGTGCCCGGAAGCTTGCGGCAACGCCGAAGTCCCAGCCGTGCCAGGGTATAGCCCGCCCCAAGGACTCCAGCAGAGCCTGCTTGTCCTGATGGCTGAATCCGCGAATGTCGCCATAAACGCCCACCCCGATGGGGTCGCGGTCAATGAGGTGCGGACGGACCGGCGCGCACTGGGCGGCGAGCCAACCGGAGACGCCGCGCATCTCGGAAACGACTGTACCGTCCTCCTGGCCTACGATCAGGGCGACGATCCGGCTGACGGGGAGTTTCCGTTCGTCGACCAGCCGCGCCATGTAGCGCGCCGCTAGGTACTCGGCGATATGCCGGTGGATGGGCACCATCCGTCCGTCACCAAGACCGGTGAACAGCTTGGTGGAGAGCGCGTGCCGCAGGAGCGCAGGTGAAGCGTAGTTACACTGATCCGGATCCAAGTAGTGAACGTCATATCCATGGTGGATAATCCCGTCTTCGAGCAACGAGAAACCTGACGCGCCGGTGAGCAACTGCACTGCGCAGAGATGTCCGGCGACCTCGAGGAGTTTCTCAGGCGGATGACTCGGTTTCCTGTAGGCGGCTGCAACGTGCTCCGCGTTGTACTCTCGGACGATCACGAGGCAAGCTTTCTCGAAGGCGTCAACACGGCTACCCGGCCATTCATCTCCGCCCGCGACGACACGGATCAGCAGTCTCAGGGTCAGTGGATTCGTCAGCAGAACGTCCAAGCCGCGCTCGCGGGCCGTCCACAGGAACTGACTCGGATTTTCGATGGCCGCATGGCCCCCGAGGACCGCCTCGATTTCTTGATCGGTCAGTGGATCGAGCCGCAGAATCGTGACCTCCCCATTGGGGGACACTTGGGCCAGATGCTTGCGGTCATTCTCGCCCAGCCAGTCCGCTTCCCGGCAAGAGAGCCGGAAGCGCGGCTGTCCGAGTTTGCGAAGCCGCCTCCGAATCCTGTCTAGGGGCGAACGGGCGTCGCGCTGACCCGCCCGCACCTCGTCGAGCCCATCGATGAACAGCGTACCTTCGGTCGAGGCCGCCCCCGGATCGTCAAGCCCAAGAAAATCTCGGGCCGAAACCAGACGGGCTTCGTCGCCTAGCTGCTCAGCCTCGTCCTCGAAAGCGGTCGTCTTCCCCGCTCCCGGATCGCCGAGCAGCACGTAAGCGTCGGAGGATCGGAAGTCCGCAATCGGTCGGGACTCTGGTTTGTGGAGAGCTAAGGCCGACCAGTCCTCGTCTGCACTGGATGCGTAAACGACGGTGCAGGTCCGTGGAACTTTCTTGCTCGTCTCGGAGTGCATCAGTCTTCGAACCAGTGGCTGGCGGGGACCGAAAGAAGCTCGGCGAGCGGCACGCCGCCCTCTCCCGCCAGTAACGATCGATAGGGAAAAAAGCGCTTCTGGAAGGCGTCCAGACCGCGGAGACGGCTTCTTCTCGCGCCGCTCTTGACTTCGATTGCGACGAGAAGCGGGCCTCTCCGCAGTACGAAATCCACTTCGAGCGACCCCTCCCGCCAGTAGTGCACACGGACATCCGGAGGTGCGGTGTTGACTAGGTGAGCCCCCACGGCGCTCTCGACGACGCGACCCCAGAACGTCCGGTCGGCCACCGCCTGCTGGAAGGAATAGCCCGAATCGAAGGTCATCAGAGCCGTGTTGAGGACACAGAGCTTCGGACTCGACGCCCTGACCCGGTGCGGCAGGCTGGAGAACTTGGGAATGCCCGTGATCAGGCCCGCTCCCGAGAGGAGATGCAGATAACGGGCAAGCGTTGTCGTGTTTCCGGCGTCCTGAAGCTGGCCGACCATCTTGCTGTAGGAGAGCACTTGGCCAGAATAGTCCGCACCGAGCTCGAAGAGGCGGCGCAGCAGCGCTGGCTTGTCCACGCGGGTCAGCGCGAGGATGTCCCGCTCGATGTTCGGTTCGACGATCGAGGTTGAGACGTAGCGGCGCCATCGGTCCACGTTCGGGATATCGCGAGCTGCCCCGGGATACGCGCCGAAGTACACGTATTGGTCGAGACTGAGGTCGAAGCCGTCTGCCATCTCCAAGAATGACCAGTGCGACACCGGCACCGGCTCGAAGCGGCCAGCGAGACTCTCGGTGAGTCCCGACTGCATGAGCAGCGGGGCCGAGCCCAGTAGGACGACATGAAGGGGGCAGCCGTCCGCGCGGTCGGCATCCCAAAGTCCCTTCACCGCCTCGGACCACCCCGAGATCTTCTGGATTTCGTCAAAGACAAGCACAAACCGACCGTGTCGGGCTGCCTCCCCCCGCGCCTCCAGCCAACGCTCGACCAACCAACCGACATCCCGTTTCTTCGGAGGAGACACCGCACCGGTCGGGCTGAGCGGGGATACCGGAATGCCCGGCACTGCGGGAAGGTCGACGGCGAGATACCTGCGGCTGCTGGGGGAGATCCTATCGAGCGCTTGGCGCACGATCGTGGTCTTGCCCGTCTGGCGCGGGCCGAACAGGGTGATGAGCCGTTGCGGCTCTTCGGCCAGCCGTTCACCGAGCATTGCCACGTGGGAGCGTTCGAATCGTCGTCGCATGACTACGAACCTAGGCCATTGAGTGAGTTTACTCAAGAAGACACGCGGATCATCCACCGGGAGTCGGCAGGATCGCTGCCGTCCGCCAGTTCCGATCCGAGGAGGTACAGAATACCCCGACTCCTGCAAACGGGCTCCGTCAGATCACGCGGTGCTCTCCACGCGCACCTTGCCTGAAATCAGCATGGGGAGGAGGGTGTCGCGAAGCGCGGCGAGTGTCTCCATCTCTCCGACATTCGCCACCAGTCGACCTCGCCAAAGACCCACCAGCCCCGCGAATGCGACGGCGACGGCGGTGGGCGGAGCCACCATCGGAAAACGACTCAAGACCTTCGCGTTCAAGCTCCGGCGTGTCGTTCCGGTCGCGCGCCCCCTAACGAGATGCCAGTAGGCGTCAGATCTCAGCCAATACTGCAAGAAGCGTCCGGTGCCACTCTGAATGGGCCTGAATCGAATCAGGTACGAAGCGAACACCGCTTCCAGATCCTCCTCAACCACGATCCCATGGCCTGGATCCGCCATCCGAGCGATCAGTACATCGCCCTTGCTGAGCCGATACTTGGAGACATCCTCGCCCGTTACTCGACAGTACGGAACACGCGACCATGACACCCACGATTCCTTGTTTATGTCGGTAATCCTCAGGAATCTCGGCCCGACAGGCTTTTCCTGAGCGGATGCCGTGAACCCGTATTGCGGCTTGTGGCATAGGTCGCCCAACGTTCTGACCGCCCACCCCTTGGGAATCTTCCCCAATTCGGAATCCACCAACCGGTCGGGGAACAGGCCGGCGATGTCTCGCGGCAAGCCCGTGTCGCGGCCCTCCATCTTCGCGCGGATCGGATCGAAATCGACGAACCAGGACTTGAACAGCGCCCGCGCCATCGCTTCCAGTGTCTCGTTCATCCGCAGGTTCAACTCGATCTTGTCGTCCAACGTGCCGAGGACATGGGCGATGGCGCGCTGCTCTCTTGGATCTCTCGGCGCGCGGAACGGGGCAGCCGTCATCGTCGTTGCGCTGGCATTTGGCTGCGCCGACTTGTCGCCCAAGACGCCGCGCATGTAACCGCGGAACAGCTCAGACCTGAGATAATACGCAAGAAAGCGCCCGTCGAAGCCTGACCTTGCCCGCAACCGGACGAGGTAGGACGCAAACACGGAAGGTGGAGGATTCTTGATGTAGGCACTGACGCCGGTAGACGCGCCGGTACGAGCCAAGACGATGTCGTCATGGCGCAATCCGTACTTCTCGGCGGTCTCGCTGCCGACTGTCACGTACGGAACGGTGTTCCAATTGATATGCCCGGACACTATGTCCGTAATGCGAAGGAACTTCTGCCCGCTCGATCTGTCCGATGCGGCTTTCGTCAACCCGTAGTCGATTGCGCTGCAAGCCTCTGAAACGGTGCACCGGAGCCAATCAGAAACAGGTTCTGGCGACGTCCCGCACCGACCGTCATGCGGAGTATGGAACGGCACCCCATGTCGGCGGATGATCGCACGAAAGCTATCGTCGATCCTCCACCAATCGACGATGTCCACCCTGAACGGCAGATCCGACTCGACGAGGGCTTCATCCAAGGCCGACGTAACTCGCAGCGAGAGCGGCTCCTGACCCATGATTGCGAGATCGAGATCCGAGTAGTCCTTGGCGGTCCACGTTGCGCGCGATCCGAACGCAAGCACCTCGCGATCGGGAACGTGTCGGCGCAGGGCGTCGCGGACGATGGCCCAATGGTCGGGCCGCAGGTCCAGATCGGGGAGCGCGACACTCATGCCGGAGGACCAGAGCGGCTCAGGTCAGTCATTCCGAGCTTCCAGCGCCCGCAGCAACGCCCGCGCGTCATGCACGAAGTCCAGCGTCGCCCGGTAGACCGCTTCGGCCTTGGCGAAGTCGTAGATGTGGGATGTCGCGTTTCGCCCTTCATGGTGGCCCATCCACCTGCCGACATCCTGGATTAGCCGCCGCTCGGCGGCGAGGCGGAACAACTGACGCCGCGTCACGCCGTCCGCAACGCCGGGGCTGACGTTCGCGTTGAGCCAACGGGCCATGAGCTTCCAGCACAGTTCATAGGTGATCTCGAAGTGCTGAACGACCCCCGCACGGATCGCCACCCGCTCGATGTCGGTCAGTTGCCCCATGCGCTCGTCGTTGCCGCTCACGGCTGCGACTTCGGAAAGGGCTTGGAGCGATTTCTTGAGACTGTCGAGTTGGAGCTTCATGGACGCTCTCTCACCTCACGGCTTGTCCGGCGCGGAAGCGCTTGGTGTGACCGAAAACCCCAGCGCGCGCAAGTTCTCCTTGATCGCTGTGTCCAGCCGTTCGCCCTCGGCCTGCTGCTCATTGAGTTCAGCCACCAACCGCTTCATCTTCTCCTCGAACGGTTCGCCATCATCCTCTTGGGGTTCGACCCCGACATACCGGCCGGGCGTAAGGATGTGGCCGTGCTTCCTCACCTCGCCTAGAGCCGCGCTCTTGCAGAAGCCGGAAACATCCGCGTAGCCGTCTTGGTGCGTCCTCCACGCATGATAGGTGTCGGCGATCCGTGCGATCTCCTCGCCGGTCAGTTCGCGGTGCGTCCGATCCACCATCCGGCCAAGCTTCCTCGCGTCGATGAACAGAATCTCACCGCGCCGCCGTCGCCCGCGTGCCAAGAACCAGAGGCAGGCTGGAATCTGGGTCGAGTAGAAGAGCTGGCCCGGCAGCGCGACCATGCAGTCCACCAGTTCCGCCTCGATCATGTTCTTCCGGATCTCGCCCTCGCCGGACTGGCTCGATGACATCGACCCGTTGGCCAGCACGAATCCGGCGATCCCCCTCGGCGCGAGGTGGTGGACCATGTGCTGCACCCATGCGAAGTTCGCGTTGCCCTTCGGTGGCACGCCGTAGCGCCAGCGCTTGTCCTCGGCCAGCCGCTCGCCCCCCCAGTCCGACACGTTGAACGGAGGATTGGCGAGGATGAAGTCTGCTTTCAGGTCCGGGTGGCGGTCGTTGTGGAAGCTGTCGCCGTGGGCGATCTGCCCGCCGATGCCCCGGATGGCCAGGTTCATCTTTGCGAGCCGCCATGTCGTGTAGTTCGACTCCTGACCGTAGATCGAGATGTCGCCTCGCGCCTTGCCGCCGTTGGCGTTGCCCGTGGCGTGGGCGCGGATGAACTCGACCGACTGAACGAACATGCCCGATGAGCCGCAGCAGGGGTCGTAGACCCGCCCCCGGTAGGGCTCCAGCATCTCGACGAGCAGCCTGACGACGCAGCGCGGGGTGTAGAACTCGCCGCCCCTCTTCCCCTCGGCGCTCGCAAACTGCGAAAGGAAGTACTCGTACACGCGCCCGAGCACGTCCTTGGAGCGGGCCTCCGCGTCACCGACGCGGATGTTGCCCACCATGTCGATCAACTGGCCCAGGCGCTGCTTGTCGAGCGCGGGCCGTGCGTAGTCCTTGGGCAGCACCTCCTTGAGCGCCGGGTTGTCCCGCTCAATAGCCGCCATGGCCCGATCCACCGTCTGGCCGACGGTCGGCTGCCGCGCCTCGGCCTTCAGACGCGCCCAGCGCGCCTCTGGCGGCACCCAGAAGATGTTCTCCGCGATGTACTCGTCGCGGTCCTCGGCTGCCTCCTCTCCCCACTCGGCAAGCACCGCCTCGCGGCGCTCCTCGAAGGCGTCCGAGATGTACTTCAGGAAGACGAGCCCGAGCACGACATGCTTGTACTCGGCGGCGTCCATCGACCCTCGGAGCGTGTCGGCCATCGCCCACAACTCGGCCTCGTAGCCGGTCGTGGCACCGCTTTCAGTCTCCTTGGTGGCCACCTTGGTCAGCGTCCTCTGTTCGTCCGTCGGCGTGGATCGGGAGCGCCCGAAATATGACATGCGGCGGGTCGCCGTGCATCTTTCTTGCAGCGGCCGGGGTGCCCGAAGGACACGGTGATCCGGCTGGCGGGTGATCGTAGGCCGACACGGAGTGCCGAATGCCTGAAGGATTGACCAGCCGTTTGGGGAGGTCCTTGTGTACGCCGCGCTCCTCCATCGGGAGCAGCGGCGGAAGGGCTCCGGCGTTCCCTACGTCTCGCATCTGCTCGCCGTGGCGGCGCTCGTCATCGAAAGCGGCGGAGACGAGAACCAAGCCATCGCGGCCCCGCTGCACGATGCCATCGAGGATCAGGGTGGTGAGAAGCGAAGGGACGAGACTCTCCGCGACTTCGGCGAGGACGTGACCGAAATCGTCGAAGGCTGCACCGATTCCTTTGCCGACCCGAAACCCCCGTGGAAGGAGAGAAAGCTGGCCTGGATCGCGGCCATCGACGAAAAGCCGGCGTCGGTCCTGCTCGTCTGCGCCGCTGATAAGCTCCATAATGCGCGCTGCATCCTCAGCGATTACCGGATTTTGGGGGAGAAACTCTGGGAGCGGTTTACGGGCGGTAGGGAAGGGACGCTGTGGTATTACGGAGCGTTGGCGGACGCACTCGTCCGGACAGGCCGGACGCCGGTGGGGGATGAATTGGTGCGGGTCGTCGGCGAAATCGAGCGGCTCGCGGGCGGGCACGATAGCGCTTCAACCTCCGACGGATAGAAGGGCGAAACCGAAACGCCTCGGACCGCGTAGTGCATCGTGGTGGATCGCCAGACCGACGAGGCTGGCCCCATGCCGATAGGCTACGGACAGACCACGGCGGCGATGGCGGGTATGAGGGGCCGGGAGGCGTTCTCCGGTGCCGCCAGCGCTCGCGGTTACGCCGTGCTGGAGCGTGAAATCGACGCGGGGGGTCGATTCACACTTTGGAGCTCTCGGGATTCACACGGGCCTTGCCACTCATCAGCAGGGAAGGCAACGCCTTGCGGTTCGACCGTCCGGCCGCCCGTAGCCGAACGGGCCGTTCAGGCGGGGTCGGGAGCGACCCCCCTCGCCCAAGGCTCGGTACGGCATAGCGGCGAGTGTGTTTTCACACCCTTCCGCCTCATGCCTGGGGTCGCTCCCGCACCAGAGATCCCTGGCGGGAAGGCCGGTCGAGCGCCGCTTTCGAGGTGCCGGACCACACACTTGCCGCGCCTTCGGCCGCCGGAGCGACGGTCGACTTCGTTTCGGCTCGATTCGCCGGACAACCCCTCCGGTCGAAAGCGATCAGGCGATCCGTTCGCTGCTGCATTACGTTGGTCCGACGTTTCGGTTTCGCACCCGATCCGCCGTCGCGGCTTCGACGGGCCGATTCACTCTCAACCGGGGGATCCGCCAATCGCGATGAGGAAACTGTTGTTGCTGGGTCTGGCGCTCCTACCCGCGCAGGTCGAGGCGCAGGAGAAGCCCGGTCGAATGATGCTCGAAGCGGGACTCGTCGGCGGCAGCGGCGACGCCTGCCCGGGAAGGTACGTCGGCATCAAGGGACGGCTCGCCGGGCCGGTGTCCCTGTACGGCATGGTCGAGACCTACCGCTGTGCCGATTTCGCGGGCTCCGCCAACCGCATCGGAACGTCCGTCCGGCTCGGACGCGACCGCTGGTTCGTTCGCCCGGCGCTGCGCGCGGGCATCGAGTACGACGGCGGAGATATCTCCCCGACCGCCGGGGCGAGCTTGACGTTTGGCCGCCGCTACGGCGCACGCTTCATCGTCCATCTCGGGGAAGCCTCCGGGAGCACGCTGACGCTCTTCCAGATGGGCGGTTACATCTCGTTCTGAGCGCGTGACGACGTGGCCGATGGCCCCGGCCCCCAAAGCCGGATCCAATCGGTCGGAGCGACGCACGGTTGGCCTTCCCGCACGGGACTGCTGGCTTGGGAGCGACCCCCGCGGGAGGTTGGGACGGGCGTGTACGTCCCAACCCTCCCCGATGCCCGCACTGGGCATCGAAAGTGGGGGGTCGCTCCCAGCCACGGCCTTGAGGCCCGGTTCGGCATCGACGAATCGGGCGGCCGTGGCCCAACTGTCATGCCGTCAGCGACTTGCGGCATCAGCCGTGTGTCACGTCCGAGGGCGGATTTCGTGTCCGGCGGCCCCCGAAGTGAAATACACATGTCCCGTTCGGCATCGGGGCGTGCCGGAATCCCCATCAGAACCCCCTCCCCAAGAGCCGCTCCGTCTCCCATGCTTCCACCCGGTGCAACAGCCCCCGGCCGGACTGCGGGCGAGCACGATTCCTGAGTTCGGCCAGCCGCACGAGTCCGCCCCGGATGTTGCCGTACGCCTCCTGGACCGGGCTCTTGTCCGCGCTGCGGAGGACATCCTCGATCCATTCGATCTCTCGGCCGATCTCCGGGTCGTAGTCGGACGAGCGCATGCCCCTCGCCCAGTTGCCGAGCACGGTGTCCGCGCGGCTCGCCTCTTCCCAGCCTCGCGTGACGGCAACGACCTCGATCTTGCATCCGCGACGCCACAGCGTTCCCCACAGCGCCCGGTGCGCCGCGCCCCAGGCGCGCAGCGAGGTTGCGGTCTCGTGGCCGGGATCGACGTACACGAAGACCGCGCGCCCGGCGTCCAGCGCGAGCGGCAGCCGGAGGTGGAAGTGGCGCCGGAGGTTCCCGGCGGCGCCCCGATAGCTCCGCTGGGGAAGGACCCGGCGCTCGATCCCGAGCGCCTCGAACGCGGCGACCTTCTCGGCCTCGGTCGCCAGCCACGGCAGGCGGGGATGCTCAAGGA
>JAPPJO010000108.1 GCA_028820325.1 Gammaproteobacteria bacterium
ATGGATCCACTACCCGAACCCTCGCGCAGTGCGGCCTCCTGTTTCTCGCGATGCTTCTTTTCGATACGAGGCGTGACCGGCTCGGGCTGGATGGGGCGCCGAATGATCCTCGTTACTTCACCACCATCCGGACGGGTGACCTTCAGGGCGTAGCCCGACGAGTCGGAGTAGACGATGCCTCCGTTCGGCAGCACGCCTGCCAACAGCGGCGGCTCGAAGATGGAAGGTTGCGAAAGGCCGCTCAGGGCATTGGCCAGCGTTACCCTGTCACCCGTGGGAATGCTGATGTCCCCGGGCAGCTTGAGATCAGCCTCCGCGCGTGCAGGAAGCCAAGCCTCCACGACGGTGTCGGTTTGGACCTCCTCGCCAGCAAGTCCGAGCCGGGTAATGGGGCGGGATGTCGGTGGTCCTGCGTCGCCGATCATTGCAACGCCCCTCCCGAAGCTACCGGTGAACGCGGCGTTTCCGCGCGGATCGGCCAGTAAGTCGCGCGCCATCCCACCCGGACCGCCACCTTCGCTCCCCTGCACCATGCGGACGAAATTGCCGTTTGCGTCGAAGACCTGATAAGCGCGGTGTCCGAAGTCGCTCACAATCGTGGTCCCGTCCCGCATGATCGCGAAACCCGCAGGCATGTTGAACTCACCGGGCCCCTCACCGGAGGTGCCGAATTCGCGCAGGAAGCTGCCGGATGCGTCGAACACCAGCACCCGCGTGCCTCCCGAGCCCAGTCCCAATACTCGTGCCCCATCCCGAAGGGACATTCCGCCGCCACCGTCCACGACGTAGAGATTCCCGTTCTCATCGAACTCGACGTGCATGACGGTGCCGAACATCTCCCAGTCTTCGCCTTCCAGCACGCCGATGCGGAAGACTTCCTCGAAGTCGGCGTCCAGGCGCTGGTCTCGACCGGTGAGGTCGATGACTTCCTGGGCCGGGAGGGATTGGGCGGCGGGGAGGGCGGTGGCGAACAGGACGAGCGCGGCGGTCGATAAGGTCTTGACGGTCATGGGGTCCTCCCTTGTCAGGGTATTTTGGGAACGGTCCCGTTTCAGAAGAATACGCCGCAGCCGCCGGAGCTATTCACGGCGGTCATTTCGCGGGCGTTCCATGAAGGCGCCGCCGGGCTTTCCAATGGCTCCTCGCCGCAACAGGTTCCTCGGCCTGACGGATGGCGAGAAGCGACCCGGCTCTCTCTGCCACGTGGCCGCTTTTCACCCTAGCCATACCCCTCGGAGAACCGGGGATCGTCATCGGCGACCTGTCGCCGCGTGACGCGACGGCCCCGCCCCGTGTAATCCGGCGCTGCGTCCGGTTGGCCGATACGCCCGGGCGACATGGCAGTCCGCGACGACTTCGGGGAGGCCATCCTTGGGCCTCCCGCGAAGTGAAGACGCGGGGGCGGGAGTCCCGCCATTCACGCCCGATTTTCCTGCTTGCGCGGCACGGTCCAGCAAGGTCCGATACAACGGCAGGAAACGCAGATCGTGCAGCCCCGTAAGACTTTACATGATTTCCTGCCGGGATTCAGGCCCCTACCATTCCGCCGACTCCCTGAGTTGGTCGGTTCGCGAGCAGAAGGAGATCGACAGGAAACTCAAAAGAGTGTGGGAATCGACGCTTGCCGAGCTGCCGGACCGGCCACCGCGAACCGGCGGCCCAGGTCTCTATCACGATCGGATGCTCCCGGAGGACCTATCGCGACTCCGGAAGTTTGGGATTCCTTATGTGTTCGGAGATCCGGCGAAACTCTACATTGCACACCCCAAATGGCCGAAACAGCCTTCGGACGAACTCGATGAGCGCACTCTGTACTACTGCAGCCAAGATATCGACAGCCATCTGAAGTCGTGGGAGGAAGCGGCACTGGAGAGGAGATCGGACTACATCAGAGTAAGAAACGACGCCGAACTCTACCACCCACAATACCGCGACCGATGGCCTCAGCCGCCGGGGTAGGCGTGGTCCGCCAGGATCATGACCTCCTCGGGACCGGGTCCGCCTCCGTTAGCCCGAGTGCAACCGAAGCCCCGGTGAGCCGCGCGGCCCGCCCCCTCCACCAGCCCCCATTAGGAACTAGGTGGGCGAAGACGGTAGCTCCTGTTTGAAGACAGTATCGTTGGCCGCACGGACCGCGTTTAGCACCTTGTCCGCACGTCTGAACGATTGTCTAACTTTGTCTTTTGTTACCGACTTTGAGCTGTCGCCATTGTATTCATAATCGCTAAGCTTACGCGCTCTTTGTAAATCTTTCCATTTTTTGTAGATCGTCTGAGATATGCCCCGCATTAGATGGTCCATTTGGAAATGGGCAATCTCTATATTTGCCATCGGCGCATGCGGTGGGTTGTTCGCCAGTAAGTAGCGGACCTTAGCTAGTCCATACGCCGCATAATACGCCCGGCCCACAGCTGTTCGGAGTTCTTCCTCTTGTGCATACAGTTTACCTTCGAGCTCCGTCGCGACATCAAAAAATGTTGCAGGATCGAATGATGTGTTCACCTATTCGGAAACTATCCAGGTGAGCAACGTGTCAATTTCTTCAATGTCCATCTTCCGACCAAGAATGTCGTCGAGCTTGTCGGCAAGCTCATCGGAATATGATTCCTTGGGGATGACGATATCCATGGACCAGAACTTCCGTTCTCGACCACCCTCCCTAGTCGTATGAGGTTGCACCGACGAGTACGTTGTACCAACAACATCTTCGTTGTCGATTATCCGACGCACCTTTGCAGCGACTGCCTCGACATCCAATGCGACGAATGCGGCTTTTGCCACACGGTCCTCGAACGACGCCGGGTATAGCGTAAGTTCATTGGCCCTATCGAGGCGAGGTACCTGGAGCGAGCGCGAAGGTTGTCCTGGGATACGAGCCGGGGCTAGGGCTGCGGTAGCCATGTGTATGGCTAGCGCCGTGGCGGCCAGTTGTACTACGGCCGACAGTTGCTGTTCGGGCGCACGGACATCTGTCGATGGCCTTAGGTGACGTTCGATCACTGGATCCATTACTCTAGCCACTTGGCGTAAGTGTATCGAGAATCAGCCGGATCTTGCTACACGTCCGCCTCATACGCGTGTACGCCTCGTACAGCTTCGCACGAGTGATATTCTCATCGAGGAGACGCGTTATTGCATGGAACATCATCGGCCGCGGTTCGGTTTCGTCTTCCCCGGTGTCAAGGGAGATGTCGACGGGTAGGTCGCTGAGCCGGAGACGGAGCTTCGTGATGAACTCTTTTTGGGCTTGGGCATCCAGCTCCTGGAAAGCAGCGAAATGCGTCTCAGACGCCTGGACCGCAGCGAGAAGCAACACTTGCTCCAGATCGTCGTCAAGCTGCCCAACAAATACGGGAGCCTTGCCGTCGTCGGACGTGACGACCACTCCCCATGCCCAGTCATCCACGACCAGATCGGTATGGTCGAGACCCAACTCTTCGACCCATCCGACGATCTTATCGTGCATGGTTTTGGTCAAAGGGGAGCCTTATCGTTGAGGCGTTGGGCTGATTCGGCTGAAAGCACGGGCGCGAGAACACGGTTACGGGCACGGGGTTTTCTAATATGCGGTCCACGGACGCGCAACCCCCAAGCTCCGTTCCGCCCCCTTGGGGATGATGAGCACGCGCCACCGTCTGATGAGCACGCGGACACAGGAACACGGGCTTGATGTGCCCCTCCGCGTCCCGTGGCAGCCGTGCCGTCATCCCGTGGCGCTCCTCACCCGAGACGCCGAGTAATCGCAGACCGACGAGAGCGAAATGGCGCTCCGCCGGCGTTTCCCGACGCGGATCTTCGTGACTGCTAGATGGCCTGCTTTAAAAGGTGAGAGACGCCTTGCGGAGTGATGCGAAACTGCTCGGCGACCCAGTCCCGGGACACCGCCACGTCTTCGCGAGCGGGCGGCGGCAGTGCGAGGAGCGGATCCGGTTTCCCGCGGTCGCCGGATGGGGCAACTAGGGCGGTCGCGATGGCAACGAAGTCGGCGCCGTGCGCGAGGGCTAGCTCGACGAGATTCCCGATCACGCGCCACGCGTGCGGTGCCTCGTCACCGATGCGCTTGCCGTCGGCCAGCGCCCTCACCGGCTGGAGCGCGGCCTCCTCCGGGGCGCTATCGAGCGCGGCCGGGCGGGGAGGGCGTCACGACACCTCGGCGGACGCTTGGAGAGAGCCCACCCCACTCCTCGATCGTACTACGGTGCCAGCCTACCGCGCGCGAGCCCGGCCCGCCGAGCCGCAGTGGTTGCGGGAACTGTTCCTGCTTCACGCGCCTCCAAATCGACGTCCTCGAGAGGCCCGTCATCTCGATTACGTCCTTGATCCGGAGGATCTCGAGCGAGTGCTGTGCAAGGGCTACGACGGCACGTTTCATCACCGAAGCGCGGAGCAGTTGGAGCGGTATGCTTACGAGTTCGCGGGGCGGCACAACATCCGCAACATGGACACGGTAGAGCAGCTGGCGCACGTTTGTGACGCGCCTGATCGGCAAGCGACTGCTTTACCGGGAGTTTGTGGCGTGAGTGAAAGCGAGGACGGTGCGTGGCGGGTACGAGCCGCGAGGCGGTACGTGTGGCGTACGGTCCTCCTGTGGGTTGTGGGGCTGGGTCTTCCGGTGAGCTTGGCGGTGACCATCCGGGAGCCGGAATACGGCGGTAACCTGATGTTTCACGTCTTGTTGTTCGGTGCGCTCTTGAGCTGGAAGGTCAAGAAGCCGAAGGACTTCTTGCCGGAGGGAGACGAGTAAACGCCTGGACGGGCATGAGGGCGCGGCGTAGGCTCGCGAGGAAGACGCGAGTCAGGTCAACCCGACCATGAAGCATGATTGGCAGATGACATCACATAGCAGGAGTGATAACGTCTGGGTTGGCAAGCCGCTATCTCGTTGAACGATAGCAGTTTATACAGATAACACAACGGACACCCCGTCCGTTAAAGCAGTTCCCACGAGGCAGTACAAAACGCCCGCCCGGTGTGGGTTCGAACCGAGCGAGCGAAGCGAGCGAGCTCGGCGACCGCTTGGAGTAGGCGAGCCAACCGAGCGACCAGAGAGAGCGAGCTCGACGAACCCGCGGAGCGGGCGAGTCAATCCCACCCCGTCCCGCCGCCCCGAAAGTTTGACAGCAGGAGCCCTCGCGAAGCACCTTCCCCGGCCGCGCATACCCGGCGCCTCGGCAACTCCGCCCGCGTCCCGGTAGCCGGCACCCGGAGAGGTGGCAGAACGGCAATGCACCGGTCTCGAAAACCGGCGCCCTCACGGGCTTGGGGGTTCGAATCCCCCCCTCTCCGCTAACCTTCCCCGGCACGCACGGACACCGTACGCGCCGGGGAAGGAGAGAGAGGCCTACCCCACCTCCGCGTGCGCGCTCCAGCGGTCGAATACCTGTCCGCGAGCATCGAGCCGGACGGATATGCTCTCGCCCGCATTCAGATCCGTAGGGGTCGTCGGGCCCAATTCGGTGCCGTTCGACAGGTGGACCTCGACGCGTACACGGCGGATGACGCTGCTGGTCACGTTCTCGGCGGTGCCGGTGAACGACTGTTCCGCCTCGTTCCATCGAAGGATGAGTCGCGCGCCGCCGCGCGTCTGGTCGAAGACATCGGCCTTCGTGAGCGAGACGTTCGATTCCTCACCTGACTCGTCGTGTCCCCGCTCCCCGGCCTCCATCGGGCTGTTGTCGCAAGCGGCGCCTGCGGCGATGACCAGCAGCGCGGCCACCGTCATCGGAAATCGTTTCACTTCGTCCTCCCTGGTTGGGTGTGTACATCGGATGACTACACCGGTAGACGTCCGACGCGTGCAAATAGTCACACACCCAGCCCAGCGACCCGCCGCCAACCGTGACCCGGAGCCTCCAGGCCGCAGGCGCCTGCGCCGCAACCCCCGCTACGAAGGCCGATACGGGGCCGGATCCCGGGCTCCCGCCGCAGCGAACCCGGCGAGCCTCAGGCGGCAGGAGTCACACTCTCCACAGGCCGCGCCCGAGTCATCCGGATCGTAGCAACTGCGTGTCATTCCGTAATCGACGCCCAGCGCGAGCCCGCGCCGGATGATATCCGCCTTGGTCAGATCGATGAGCGGTGCATGGATCCGGAACGGCCGACTCCCTTCCACTCCGGCCCGGGTGCCGAGGCCGGCCAGCTTCTCGAAAGCAACGAGAAACTCGGGTCGACAGTCGGGATATCCGCTGTAGTCGACGGCATTGACGCCGATGAAGATGTCGGAAGCCTGGAGAACCTCCGCCCACGCGAGAGCCATCGACAGGAAGATCGTGTTCCGCGCCGGGACGTAGGTGACGGGGATGTCCTCTGAGTCCGCGACGATCCGCCCGCCCTTGGGGACTTCGAGGTCGCCGGTCAGAGCCGAACCTCCGAAGGCACGCAGATCGACGGCGGTGATCACATGTCGGACCACCGGCATCGATTCCGCCAGGCGACACGCGGCGTCTACCTCGAGTTCGTGTCTCTGTCCATAGCGGAGCGTCAGCGCATAGGGCCTATATCCCTGGTCCACCGCGATCGCCAGCGTGGTTGCCGAGTCGAGTCCACCACTGAGCAGGACCACCGCTCTGCGGCCCATCCACTACCTCCAGAAAGCGAGTTCACGACCCCGGAGCCCTGCCGGGAGGCCACTTGTAACACGGTTTCGCACCGCGCGGCAATGCATGATAAAGTGAAGCCGGAAGCGGATGTGGAACCTCGATGCCTGCGGAGTCGAGCGGGGATACCCGGAAGGAGAACCGATGCGGATCCGGTCACCCGACCGGGGCGAACACGTGCTTCGAACGGTACTCGACGCACGGGCGGTCGGTTTGGACGTGGTCGTACTGGACGACGCGGTGAGAGCCGTGGACATCGAGTCCGGCGATGGGGCGCGCACCGTCGGCTGCATGCCCGCGGCCGGGGCGACGTTCGCTTCCGCGCGAACGGCCCTGGCCGAAGAGTAGCGGATCATGGTGGCAGATGGCGTCACCGGAACGCCGAGCCGGGGGCGGGGCGCCCTGCTCACCGACCTCTATCAACTCACCATGCTCAAGGCGTACTGGGAATACGGCATGCACGAGACCGCCGTGTTCGAGTTCTTCGTCCGCCGCCTCCCCTCGAATCGCAATTTCCTGTTGGCCGCGGGCCTGGCTCACGCCCTCGACTACCTGGAACGCCTGCGGTTCGAGCCCGGCGAACTCGAGTGGCTCGGCGATCAGCCCGGCTTCCCCGCCGCTTTCGTCGACTGGCTCGCCGATCTGCGCTTCACGGGGGATGTGGAAGCCATGCCCGAGGGTACCGTCTTCTTCCCCGGAGAACCTCTGCTGCGGGTGACCGCGCCGCTCCCGCAGGCGCAACTCGTCGAGACACGGCTCATCTCGCTGCTCAACTACTCCTCCCTTATCGCCTCGAAGGCGGTCCGCTTCACGCTCGCCGCCCCGACAGCCCGGCTCGTGGACTTCGGTCTGCGACGGGCACACGGTTCGGAAGCAGGACTTTTCGGCGCCCGTGCCGCCTTCATCGCCGGCTTCGACGGCACCGCGACCGTACTGGCCGGACAGCGCTGGGGGATCCCGACTTTCGGCACCATGGCCCATTCGTTCATCCAGACACACGACAGCGAGGCCGACGCCTTCGTTCGCTTCGCCCGCGCCCATCCCGAGAACGTGGTGCTGCCCATCGACACCTACGACACCGAGGCCGGGGCGTCGAAGGTCGTAGAGATCGCCCCCGACCTCCGCGCCGAAGGCATCGAGATCAGCGGGGTGCGGCTGGATTCGGGGGACCTCGCGGCCCACGCGCGGCGCGTGCGCCGGATTCTGGATGAAGGGGGCTGTCCCGGCGTCCGGATCTTCGCGAGCAGCTCGCTCGACGAGCACGACGTGGCCCGGCTGGCCCACGCCCCGATCGACGGCTTCGGCGTGGGGGCCGCCCTCACGGTCTCCGCGGACGCCCCGACGCTCGACAGCGTCTACAAGCTCCAGGAGTACGCCGGCCGGCCGCGCCGCAAGCGCTCCGAGGGGAAGGCGACGTGGCCCGGCCGCAAGCAGGTCTTTCGCACCTGCGAACGGGGTCGGCTCGCGCGCGATGTTCTGGGGCTCGAGGACGAAGCGCTGTCCGGCGAGCCAATGCTCGTGCCCGCGGCGCGCGCAGGAGCACGACTTCGGCCGGATCCCTCGCTGGAAGAGATCCGTGACCGTGTCCGAACCGCGCTGGAAACGCTCCCGGAGGAGCTGCGGGGACTCGAGCCGGCGCGCACGCCGTTCCCGGTGGAACCATCGCACGGCGTGCGCGAACTGGCCCGGGAAGTCGACCGCCGGTCTTCCGCAGGCGGCAACAGGGAGGGCTTCGCGGTGCCCGACGGATGCCGCTAGGTTTGCCATGATCGTGTTCGAGGAGGTCATATGAGGCTCGTCAAGCTGTCCCTGGGGTTCGCCCTCGCCGCGTGCGCCGCGGCTCCTTCCGCCGCCGCCGAACAAGCGGCGCAGGCCGACGTCACCGCCTTCGTCGACGTGAACGTGATTCCGATGGATTCCGACCGGGTCCTTACCGGACACACCGTCGTCGTGCGCGGCGACCGGATCGTCGCGGTCGGACCGGCCGCCGATGTCGACGTGCCGGCCGGCGCCCGCACGATCGACGGCTCCGGGAAGTACCTGATGCCGGGACTCTCGGAGATGCACGGACACACCCCCGGCGGATTCCCGACCGACACGTTCCGCGAGCAGGTGATGTTCCTCTACGCCGCAAACGGCGTGACGACGGTGCGCGGGATGCTCGGCCTGCCCGGCGACCTCGAGTTGAAGGCGAGGACGAACACGGGCGAGATATGGGGGCCGACGCTCTACCTCGCGGGTCCGAGCTTCAACGGCAACTCGGTCACGTCGCCGTCGCAGGCGGCGGATCGCGTGTGGGTACAGAAGGGGGAAGGCTGGGATCACCTGAAGATCCACCCCGGACTCACCGTGCCGGAATACGACGCGCTCGCCGCAGCCGCCGCGCAGGCCGGCATCCGCTTCGGAGGCCACGTCCCGGCGGACGTCGGGATCCGGCACGCCATCCTCATGGGGCAGGAGACCTTCGACCACCTCGACGGCTACATGGAGGAGGCGGGAGGCATCCGCGGCCCCATGGACGCGGCGACGATGGAGGAGCTGTTCGCGCTGACGATCGGTGCCCGTGCCTGGGTCGTACCCACCATGGTCCTCTGGGAAGTCGGCGTCATCGGCCTCGGCGACCCCGATGCGCTCGCGGCCTATCCCGAAATGCGCTACTGGCCCCCGGAGGGCGTCCAGGGCTGGAAGGACCGGCTCGAGGCGGTCCAGGCGCGCGACGCATGGGACGTGGAGCAGGCGCGCCGGCACGCGCGCAACCGGACGCGGCTCCTCGGCATGATGAACGAGGCCGGGGTGGGCATCCTCATGGGGACCGATTCCCCGCAGATGTTCAGCGTTCCCGGCTTCTCGCTCCACCGCGAGCTCGCGGCGATGGCCGACGCAGGGATGTCGCCGTACGAGATCCTCGTCAGCGGCACCCGGAACGTCGGCGACTACTTCCAGGGCTACGACACCTTCGGAACGGTGGCCGCGGGCCGGCGCGCCGATCTCATCCTCACGAACTCCAACCCGCTCGAGGACGTGGCGAACGTGGCGGACCGCGCCGGCGTCATGGTGCGCGGCGTGTGGAAGTCCGAGGAGGAGATCCAGCAGGGACTGGCCGAGATCGCCGCCAGCTTCGGCAACTGACGGAGACGCACAGGACGGAGACGAGGATGACGGAGAATGGAACCGTACCCGGCGTGGTCGA
The DNA here is from genome assembly GCA_028820325.1 of Gammaproteobacteria bacterium. Lineage (GTDB taxonomy): Bacteria > Gemmatimonadota > Gemmatimonadetes > Longimicrobiales > Gaopeijiaceae > BD2-11. Next base: position 9,787 of record JAPPJO010000108.1, read on the forward strand.
GCGCCACGAAGGGATCATCACGGTGCGGGGCGGCGGCAGGCACCGGGCCTGGAACGGGATCGAGTACAAGACCGGGATGTGGGCGGAGAACGTCGGCTCGGGCGCGCTCTCGATGAACGTGGCGATGATCCCGCCGGGCGGCGTCGCGAAAGCGCACATCCATGTGGATTTCGAGGTGATGCTCTACATCCTCGAGGGACGGGTGCGGCACGAGTTTGGCCCGCGGCTGGAGAAGACGCTCGACAACGAAGCGGGCGACTTCATCTTCATCGAACCCGGCGTGCCCCACGAGGTGTTCAACCTCAGCGATACGGAGCCGGTCGTCGCGGTGGTCGCGCGCTCGGACGCGCAGGAGTGGGAGAACATCGTCGACTTCCAACGCCCCGCGCGGGATTAGGCACCCCTCCCGGAGCCGGCTCGGACCCCGGACGGCTGTTCAGAATCCGAGCGACGCGGTCTCCCGCCTCACGTCTCCCGCCGCGGTCATCACCGCGGTTTCCGGGTCGCGCCATGTCACCGTCGGAGCGCCGGCACGCCAGTTCCACAGGCCCCAGGAGCGCACATCGTGGCCCATGGCGCGCAGCGCATCGGCCGTCTCCGCCGGTATCCGGTCCTCCATGTAGAGGACGGCGGGATTCCGGTTCACCTCGCTCCCGGTGGCCGGGAAGTTGTAGCTGCCGAAACGGGGCTGGTCCAACGCCTGCTCGGGGGACATGCCCCACACCACGACGTTCAGAAAGACCTGCAGGAGGCACTGCATCTGCTGATCGCCGCCCGGAGTCGAGAGCCCCATGAACGGCTCGCCATCCTTCACCACCAGGAGGGGCGAGTTCGTGTTCCGCGGGCGCTTGCCGGGCGCCATCACGTTGGCCAGGTCGGGGTCCAGGTTGAACTGGCCCATGCGGTTGCCGAGTCCGAATCCCCATCCCGGGATCATGGGGGTGAAGGTGTGGCCGTCGCTCTCGGTGAGGGAAAACACGTTGCCCTCGCCGTCGATGACATTCAGGGAGGAGGTGTCGAAGGAGGGGGTTCCAGCGTCGGCATCGTCCGCCCCCCGAAGGTCCGGCGCGGCGCCAACGGGCCGACCTTCCGGCACCAGGAAGCTCACGGGCGCGCCGTCCGCAACCGCGGCCATCCGTTCCGGATCGCCCCACGGAGGCATGTCCTGAAACGCGCGATTCTCGTCGATGAGCCCGATGCGCTCGCGCGCGTATGCCTTCCCGTACAATCCCTCCGGAGCGGGCGCAAAATCCGGATCCCCGACGTACCGGTGGGCGTCCGCCATCGCGAGGTTGATCACCTGTGAGATGAGGTGGATGTACTCCGGCGTGTTGTAGCCGAGGGCGCGCAGGTCGTAGTTCTCCAGCATGTTGAGCATCAGGATGATGCGTGGCCCCTGGCTCCACCCGTCGCCGGCGTAGACGTCGTAGCCGTTGAAGCCGGTCGCCAGAGGCTCCTCCCAGCGACCCTCGTAGCCCGCCATGTCCTCGTAGCGGACGATGCCGTCGTGCTCCCGGAAGAAACGGTCCACGTCGCGCGCCGGGTCGCCCCGGTAGAAGGCGTCCCGAGCGGCGCGGATTCCTTCGGAACGGCTTCCTCCCGCCGCCAGCGCCTGCCGCTCGGCCTCCATCATGTAGCGAATGAGCCGCCCCAGGTCGGCGTTCACCATGAGATCGCCCAGACGCTGCTCGCCGACCCCGTTGGGGAACCAGAAGTCGCGGTTATACGGGAAGGCGAGGATCCCCGCCGTCTGATCCCCGATCATCCACTCCTGCATCTTGTAGAGGCGATAGCCCTCCTCGGCGACGCGCAGTGCCGGCTGCGCGGCCTCGCCGAAACTGAGGGTGCCGAAGCGGTCGAGGGCGGCGAGCCAGACATCCACGTCCGCGGGGATCAGAGCGTTGTTGATGGGCGACTTGCCGTGTTCGAGGAAGTAGTCGAGGGTGGCCAGCGCGGGTGAGGTACCGGCGCCGACGCGAGTGATCACGCGGTCCTCGGCCGCGCTGTAGAGGATGAGCGGCGCAACCCCGGTCCAGCCCGCGTAGTCCATCTTGAGCACCTTGAGCGCCATCCCCGCCGTCACCCCGGCGTCGAAGGCGTTGCCTCCGGCCCTGAGCACGTCGTACCCGGCCTGCGTGGCCAGATAGTGTCCGGACGAGATGACTCCGTGCGTGCCCATCACGCGCGGCCGCATGGCTTCGACGTTGTCGGCGTCGTGAACGGGGCCGTGACTCCGGAACGGCGCGATGGTGCCGAAGACGCCTTCCTCCACGGATGCGGATTCCGCGGGAGCGTCACTCCGCGGACCGCACGAGGCGGCGAGTGCCAGAGCCGCGACCGCGACCATGCATGCTAGGGGCTTCATCGCGTCATCCTCCTGTATCCGCCCGGGATGGGGATCCGGACAACTTCCCTCGTTTCCACAATCCTGAAGCTACTTCCGGGGATCGGCCCGGCAACGACGCGGCAGGGCGTTCCCGCGGACTGCTTGGGTTTTGTTCGTAAACCTCTTTCAATACACGATTTACCTTCGTATAGGCGGCATTGCTCCCACCAATATTTCCGCCGGGAAGAACCGGATTCCATTGGCCTTCGGTGGCGGCAGCGGGACGTAACCGACGGGCGCATCGCCACGGGCTTGAGATGCCCCGGTGTGCCAGACATTCACTTGGAGTGCATTACCCGAACGGTACGGTAGACGCGAACCGTGTTGCCCGGGGGCTCGTGCCGAGGCCACGAAACCCGGTCCAGCCCCATCACCGTGATCTCGCCTGTTCCGGCATGACCGAATCGGACATAAACCTGCCGAAGATCCTTCCCCAGCCCTCGATCCGGACAATTCGAGCCGTGCCGCCAGTTCATGTACGGTGTGATCGTCGCGTGAAGCCGCGTCGTCTCGATTTTCGTTCGGCCAGGCTCCACGTTGCAACCAAAGAAGGTCCGAATCGATACCGGGAACGGCTGGTCCACAAGAACCGTGTCCGGTGCGGAGACAACCGTTTCCATGTCACCGTAGATCGCACCGACGATCTCACCGCCCTGCGGTTCGGATGGGAACGGGCCACCGCAGCCGACCACTAGGCCGGCTGCCGCGAGCGTCAAGGCACATCGTCGAATCATGGCTGATCCTCCCCCGGCTACGCCATCTCTCGTCCGGCTTCGCCCCCGTTCACCCGGAAGGGTGGCCGCGAGACTCCAGACAATCTTCACACCACGAAAACGTCTCGCAGGCGGGGATTATGCCCCAGGGATCCGAGACCGCCGCTCCCCCCCCCCGGGAATGAGGATTTACTGCGTGGTTGGAATCGTGATCGGATTAAGCCCCGCGAGTTCTTGGCGCATGGCCTCGATACGAGCCGGGAACCAAGACCCGGTTTCTCCGTAATCGTCATCATCGAGTGGGGTGGCTACTCGATCACGGACAAGTGGGAGGTCAGCACGGACGGTGGCGACGCGTGGTCGGCGGCGGGAACCGACGACCGATACACGCGGTCCATCGACGACGACGAAGAGTGCACCTTGCTCCTGCGGCTCACGGCCACCAACGACTTCGACGAGAAGCTGAGCAGGACCTGGGAGATTTCCGTGGGCACCGGATGCGGGCGGGCCGCCATGCCCAGGCGCTAGTGTACGGAGGCAGCGATGAGAAAAGGACTTGGGTGGCGGATACCGCTGACGGTAGCCTTGGGGATCGCTGCCGGCGTAAATTGCGGAGGGGATACAGTGTTCGCCGGAGGATGTTCTAGTTACCCCATGCAGATCGTATTGCCTGGCGTGCCCGGTTTAGACGCATTGACATTGCGTGTCGCTCTTGAGGTCGGAGCTGCGCAGGATCTCCTGTTGGTCATCGCAGATGTTCAACAGGAGGGCTGTGGGGTGCCACCGGGTAATCGTTTCGTCTGGACCACGTTGGACCCGACGGTAGCGAGCGTCTACGCAACGGGAGACAGCACCGCGAGAGTCCGGGCCGTGTCTGCGGGCGAGACGGTGGTCCATGTACGGGCTGAGCCGGACACGACGTACCGGGCTGGGCGCGGGGTGACGGTGCGGTAGGCTGGCGACGCCGCATCCTCGTCGGATCGACAAACCGCGATCCACGCTCAACAAGGTCGTGACCGGAGCGGGAGCAGCGGGTGCCGCTCTGCGGCCGGGTGCTGGAGATTCTGAAGGCGGCGCGGAAGCTGGGCGATGGGAAGAATCCGGTCGTGTTCATGAACGAGCGCGGGCGGGCGCTGGATGGGAAGCGACTGAACCGGCTCTTGAGGAAGCACGGGATCGCGGCGGTGCCGCACGGGTTCCGGTCGTCGTTCCGGGACTGGGCGGCGGAGAAGACCGACCATCCCCGCGAGGTGGTCGAGGCGGCGCTGGCGCACGTGGTCAAGAGCAAGGTCGAGGCCGCGTACCGCCGCACGGACCTGTTCGAGCGCCGGCGTCGGCTCATGGCCGACTGGGAAGCGTATCTCGCGGGCCGGGTCGCCGACAAAAGGACTTGACGCCCAACGAACCCGGCCAGTTCCCTCGCCGCAGCCCCCGCCGCGATCTCGTTGTTCTTCCTGAATGCAAGCCGCTTGAACACCTTGTGGAGCCGGTGCCGCGCTTTCCAAACTACGGGGAATGGCGGCCGGCGGCTGGCCCTGCTGCCGACGCCTCAGCTATACGTTCCAAGGCGCTGAACGGGAGCGCCACTCAGGAGGTCGAGTATGCGGCGAACGACGACCCGCGTGGGGACATGTTAGTGCTTGCCGCGGCCCTTGTTGCCACGCATCCGTCGCTCCTCGCCCAGGAGCCTGAGTGCTGGGAGGGCGGGCTCGACCGTCAGGCGGTGACCCGTTTCTTGGCTGCGGGCTGCGACATGCGCGAACGGAATCCCGACGGGAAGACCCCTCTGCATAGGGTTGTGGAGGCGAACGATCCAGAAGCGGCGGACGTGCTCGTCGCGGCCGGCGCGGCGCTGGATGTACAGGACGAGCGCGGCGCGACCCCGCTCCACGGTGCGTTCAAGAACGGTTGCGATTCGGTGCTTCTTGAGCTGCTGCTGGAACAATCGGCGAGCGTCGCCGCAGTCGATGATCGGGGTGGCACGCCGTTGCACCACGCCGCTCGTAGATGGGATTGCTCGGTCGATGTCCTCGCGCTGCTATTGGAAGCCGGGGCGGACATGGGCGCGCGCGACGAAACGGGCCGGACACCCTTGCATGTCGCAGGCGACTGGGGGGTGGAGACTGCGGCGCGAGTGCTGCTGGACGCGGGCGCGGACGTGAATGTCCGCGACTACCACGGACGGACCCCCCTTCACGAAGCGGCCTTCAACGATCTCGGCACCGTGAGACTGCTTCTGGAGGCGGGCGCGGATCCTTCGGTGCAGGATTATCAGGGGCATGCGCCGCTTCATTTCGGCACGTACGGGGTCGGCGACGTTGTACGTTACGAGTCGGTCCCCGAAGGCATCGTCGAGTCCATCATCGGGACTCTTCTGGAGGCGGACGCGGACCTAGGCGCGCGGGACCGAAACGGGAACACGCCGCTACACCATGCGGCCATGCGGGGCTCTCCCAACGCGATTTCGGCTCTGTTGGCTGCGGGCGCCGACTTGGAGGCCCGCAACGAATGGGACTCCACGCCGCTGCATGAAGCCGCCGGGAGCGGTTGGGGCGCACGGACAACGGATGCCGTCCCACTCCTCCTCACGGCCGGCGCCGACCCCGAAGCGCGGGACGACCAAGGCTACACTCCCCTCCACCGGGCCGCTCGGAGCGGTGACGGGAGAGCTGTCGAGGTGCTGCTGGAAGCGGGCGTCGACCCGGATGCTCGCAGCGTCGGCGGCTCCACGCCGCTTCACCACGCGGTGACGGGGCCCGGCGGTCCCTTGGTCCTGAGTCTTTTGCTCGCAGCCGGTGCCGATGTGAACGCACGTGGCGGAAACGGGGCGACGCCGCTCCATCACTGGGCGACTCGATCCGGCGATGGCGGGGGGGCGGAGCTAGAGCTATTGCTCGGCGCCGGAGCCGACCTCAACGCGGTCGACGACTGGCAGCAGCGGCCCATCCACTTCGCGTGGCGCTACGGTGATCCTGCGCCGCAGTTGGAGATGCTGGTGGAGGCGGGTGCGGATCCGACGGCGAGAGACAGCGACGGAAACGCGATTTGCGACTTGGCGAGACAAGCCGATCGGGGATACGAGCGTTGGGTTCGATTGGGGATCTGCCGATGAGCGTGCATCGAGCCGCTCTCGTCCGGCGCACTTGCACCCCCGTTGCCGCGCGGCTCGTGGCCGTAGCGGGCGGGCTGGCGGCCCTCGCTTGCGGCTCGTCCGCCAAGGCGCAGACACCAAGTTGCTGGGAGGGGCCCCTCGATGTCGTGGCGGTGGCGCGTTTCCTTGCCGAGGGTTGCGACGTGGACGCGCCGGACCGGGACGGGCGGACGCCCCTCCACAAGGTCGTCCGCGAGACCTGTGGTCTCGAATCCCTGGAACTCCTGCTCCGGGCGGAACCCCCGCCGGAAGTGAACACGAAGGATGAGTTTGGGCAGACGGGTCTTCACGAGGCCGCGTCTTGCGGGAGTCCGGAAGTTGCCTCGCTTCTCCTCGCGCACGGAGCCGATCTGACCGCGCGGAACGACGAAGGAGACACTCCGCTTCACGCGGCGGCGCAATGGGGATCGACCGGAACGGTTCGGGCGCTGCTGGGAGCGGGCAGCGATGTGAATGCGCTGGATTTTCACAGGCGGACTGCACTACACGAAGGCGTTTATCGCGGCATCGAGATGATCGAGGTCCTGCTGGCCGCGGGTGCGGACGTGAACGCCCGAAGTCGCGAGGGGAACGTCCCTGTTCATCTGTCACCGAACGCCGAACCAGGCAACGTCTACCTGCCGCCTGAAATGAACGACTCGGACTTCGCATCCGTGGTGGAACGGCTCGTCGCGGCCGGAGCGGACCCCGACGCGCGAAACAACGACGGGGAGACCCCGCTTCACACCGTGGTTCGCTTGGGCTACACGCGAGCGGTCCAAAGACTTCTTGCGTTCGGGGCCGATCTCGAAGCGCGCGACGATTGGGGGCACACGCCGCTTCATGCGGCAAGCTACGCCGTCAGCGATCCTGACGGTCTGGGCATGGTGCCGCTTCTGCTCCAGTCCGGAGCGGACGTGAACGCTCGTGACGAGAGAGGCAGGACGCCCCTCCACGCGGCGGCGAGCACAGACAATCCCGACCTCCTGCGTGCGCTGCTTGATGCGGGGGCGGACCCGGTTGCTCAAGATGAACACGGAAACACGGCTCTCCACGAGGTCCGCATAGCGGGCCATGTGCCGCTGCTCGTCGAAGCCGGTGTCGACGTGAACGCGCGGGGCGAACTCGGCCGTACCGCGCTTCACTTCGTTGCTCTCTTTTGGTCGGACGAGGCTCCTGCGATACTGGACGCCCTCATCGAGGCGGGTGCCGACGTCAACGCCACGGTTGACCGGGATGAGACCGCGCTTCATCTCGCAGCCCGGGATCCAGCGAGGCGTGACTTGATCCGCTTCCTGATCGCCCGGGGCGCCGACATCACGGCGCGCTACGGCAACGGGCTCAGCGTCTTGCACGCGTGGGCAGAGGGGAATCGGGATTCGACGACGCTGGAAGCATTGCTCGCTGCCGGTGCCGACATCGAGGCCCGATCAGAATCGGGGGCGACTCCTCTTCACCACTTGATGTCGCAGTCGACACGCTCGGATGGGGAACCTCTCCTCGCCCTGCTGACGGCGGGCGTGGACGTAAACGCCCGAGACGCCAGAGGACAGACCGCTCTACACCTCGCGATGCGATGGGAGGATCAACGCATCGCCGCAACCCTGGTCGATGCCGGAGCGGATGTGAATGCTGTCGATGAAAGCGGCGAGACGCCCCTGCACCACGCCGTGGGCTACATGGCACCCAAGGACGTGTTCGAACTCCTTCTTGAAGCGGGCGCGGACCTGAGCGCCAGAAACGACCGCAACGACTCACCCTGCGAGGCCGGCTACAATCGTCAGGCTCAGGCGTACATCGCGGAGTTGGGCATCTGCCCGCGGTGACCTTCCGCAGGTTCACCTGCCGCAGAATATCGGTCGCCGGTCGGCTTGGCGTGATCCCTGAGGCTTGTCACGGTCACACCAGTGCTCGGCACATTTTTCCCAATGCGGAAAAAGCGATTCTGGCGGTGCGACTAGAGGACTGCCCGGTAGTCCCCCTCGCCCTTGCCGTCCATGGGGCGAGCGCCCAAGGGGCCGAAGAGCGTGCGTGCCACGGCCCGGTCGAAGCTCGTTTCGGACGGTGCCCCGGAAGGTATCTTCGGCGGTTCCGCCGGGCTGGCTCACGACCGTTACTGGCCGGGAGCCGATGGAGTGGACGCCCCCTCCCGACGGCATCGCGATGTGCCAAGATGGTAC
>JAPPJO010000047.1 GCA_028820325.1 Gammaproteobacteria bacterium
CTCGGTATCTGGAGGGACGAACTGGATGTCCAACATCCGCAGGTGCTGCGGCTGAGGCGGAATTGAAGTGGCCCGACAGACACGTAGATTGGATGTCCGACGTCCATGGACGCGAAGGACAATGACGACACATCCGGCTGACATACTGCCCTGCGCCGCCGTTCTCCTGCTATACGCGTTGCCTTCGTTCGCCGCCGGTCAGGACCCCAGCCCGCCCCTTGTTGTCCAGCGCGACAGCGCCGGCGTCGAGATCATCGAAGCGACGCGGCCTCTCTGGGGCAACGCCAGCCTCTGGAGCATCGATCCGGAGCCCCTCGTCGACCTCACGCTCTCCGGCGGCGGCACGCCCCACGAGTTCTTCCGCGTCCGAGGCGTGAAGCAGCGGCCGGACGGCTCTATCGTGGTTGGCGATGGCGGCTCCCGGGAGGTGCGGCTGTACTCCGCAACCGGCGACTTCCTGGGGTCCTTCGGTGGTCGGGGAGACGGTCCCGGCGAATTCAGAGGCCTGCAGGCGATCGACCATGCGGGCGACACGCTGCTCGCACTGGGCAGGGGACGCGTCACGGTGGCCGCTCCCGACCTCGCAGTGGTTCGCACCTTCACTCTCGCTCCGTTCACGAACAACCTGCATTACCTGGGCAGCGGCGCAATCCTGACGGAGAGCTATTCGCCGGGGCCGCAGGGGAATGTCCCCAACGAAGTGAATCGGCATGCGGAGCCTCTGATTCTATTCGATCTGGATGGGGTTCGGATCGACAGCATCGGCGAGACGCGCGGCACCGAGAGCTATGCATACGTCCGGGACGGAATGGTCGCGGGGGCCCCGCCCCTCTTCGGCAAGACATCCCACATCGCCGTGCTCGGACAGCGCATCTTTCGGGGTTCGGCCATAACCATGCAGGTGGAAGAGCTGGATATGACCGGGAGTCTTGTGCGCATCATTCGCATTCCCGGCTATCCCCTGGACCTGCGCGATGCCCAGGTGGCTGCTGAGCGTGATGCCCGTCTCGGGGGATTTCGGCCCGGATCGACATCGGTTTTCCGGAGGTTGGCCGAAGACCTGCCTGACGCGAGGACCCGACCCGCCTACGCCGAAATCCTTGTCGATCCCTCGGGGGCCATCTGGCTCGAGCTCTTCCGGGGAGAGAGCGAGCAGGACCAGCCTCGGGAGTGGGTGGTCCTGGACGCAGACGGGACCTGGCTGGGGATCGTCGAGGTTCCGCGGCGCTTCACGGTCATGGAAGTCACGATGGACACCGTGCTCGGCGTCCGCGAGGATGAGCTGGATGTCGAGCACCTGCAGGTGCTGCGGCTGACGCGTAACTGACAACCCGAAGATCAATGGAAGGCCAAATGACAATGCCGACACATTCGACCGCCGGCCTTTGGGGTGTTGCCGTACTGCTCCTGTGCGGCCTGGCCTCCTGCGTGACCCAGGATTCCGGCTCGCCCCTTGTCGTCCAGCGGGACAGCGCGGGAATCGAGATCGTCGAGGCGACGCGGCCGCTCTGGGGCGATTCCAGCCGGTGGAGCATCGGTCCTGACCCGCTCGTCGACCTCACTCTGTCCGGCAGCGGCCCGGCCCACGAGTTCTTCCGGGTCCGCGGCCTGAAACAGCGCCCGGACGGCTCCCTGGTGCTCGCCGATCGAGCCTCGCAGGAGCTCCGCTTCTACTCCGCCGACGGGGAGTTTCTTGGCGCGATGGGTGGTCCGGGGGAGGGCCCGGGGGAGTTCAGCAACCTTCAGCGGGTGAAACTCGTAGCCGACACGGTGTTTGTGCTCGACTACGACGGACGAGTCACCGTGGTGGGTCCGGATATGGAGTTGGTCCGGGTCTTCGCGCTGCCCTTCAATGTTGACGACATTCATTACTTGGGGGATGGCACACTGCTCGGCGAGTCCACCGTGTGGACCGGATTGGAGGAAGTTGCCAACCAACTGATTCGTCCGCCCACGGCGCTGGTCCGGTTCGACCTGGACGGTGCCTGGATCGACAGTATCGGCGTGCGGCCGGGACGTGAGTCCTATTCGTTCTCGTATGAGGACAACGCCGGAACCGGACCGGCGCTGTTCGCCAAGGAAGCGCAGATGGCCGCGCAAGGATCGCGCGTCTTCTACGGTCCGTCAGACGTCATGCAGGTTGAAGAACTGAGCCCTGCAGGGGACATCGCCCGCATCCTGCGCATCCCCGACTATCCCCTGGGTTTGACCGACGGTCAGGTTGCAGCGGAACGGGCTTCCCGTCTCGATGTCGATCTTCCTCCCGGCATGACGCTTCCCCCTTGGCTCCGGAGGACGGTCGAGGCGTTGCCCGCGCCTGTCACCCGGCCGGCATACGCCAACATGCTTGTCGATCCTTCAGGCGCGGTCTGGCTCGAACTCTATCGAGGCGGAAGCGAACAGGACCGGCCGCAGGAATGGCTCATTCTGGATGCCGATGGCACCTGGCTGGGGACCGTTCAAAATCCGGATCGCTTCAGCGTTACCGACATCACGATGGAGGCGGTGCTCGGCGTCTGGCGCGACGAACTGGATGTCGAACATCCGCAGGTCCTGCGGCTGACGCGAGACGGAGCCTGAGCTTCCGACCGGCCACAGACGGCATCGCCCGCAGGGCCAGGATCAGGCGGGCTCGTTCTTCGTCTCCTCCGTCTTGCATCGCCCGCGGCGCGGCGGCATCCTGAGGATGCGAACCCACCGTAATCATCTCGGCCGGGGTGTTTTGTGTCGCCAGGAATGAGGCCTCTGCTGTTGCCGGTGGCTGTTGTGGCGTTGGCCATCACCGCCGCGGCGGCGCCCTGTCCGATTGCTGGCCAGCAGATGGAGGCAACCGGCGGGCCGACCTACACCCATGAGCAGGCCGTGGCGGGGGAGGCCGTGTACCGCGAGGCCTGCGCGGACTGCCACCTCGCCAATCTCCGCGGTGACTTCGAGGCCCCGGAACTCGCCGGCCGGAGCTTTCTCCGGGCGTGGGGGAACGAGCCGATCGGCGAGCTGCTCGAGAACATCCGGTCGACCATGCCGGAGGATGCCCCGGAATCCCTGAGCGATGCGGAGTACGCGGCGGTCGTTGCGTACATCATTCGGGAAAACGGGGGAACCCTGGGAGGGGTGTCGCTTGCGGGCGCGCCGGTCGCCGGGGCAGCGCTGCTGCAGCCGGGGCAAGACCCGCCCGGCGCGGAGGCCGACGCGGACCAGGCGTCCGGCGATGCGTCCGGGTCCCAACAAGACACCTCCGCGCCCGCCGTCGTCCCTCCCGTCCCCGGCCGTCCCGGCACCGGCCACTCGCCGCACGCGCTGACCGGACCGCCACCGGGCGGGGTCGGCGACGTCAGCGAAACCCCGACCGGCGTGACGCGCACCTGGCGCCCTGCCCGGCCGACCCCCGCCTCCGACGCCGACCTGGCCGACCCCCCCGCGGCCGACTGGCTGCACTGGCGCGGCAATCCGGGCTCGTGGGGGTACAGCCCGCTCGACCAGATCGACGCCTCGAACGTCCACCGCCTGCAGCTCGCCTGGTCGTGGGGGATGGAGGACGGGCGCAGTCAGCAGGCGCCGCTGGTGCGCGACGGGGTCCTCTTCCTCAGCAATCCCGGCAACGTGGTGCAGGCGCTGGACGCGGCCGACGGCACCCCGCTATGGGAGTACCGCCGGCGCTTCGAGGGCGGCCCGCGCGGACAACTGCGCACCCTGGCCATATGGGAGGACATGGTCTTCGTAGCCACTGCCGACGCCCACATGGTCGCGCTCGACGCCGCCACCGGGTCCGTCCGCTGGGAGACCCGCATTGCCGATCCCGAGAAGGGCTACTCGAACAGCACCGGCCCCATCGTCGCCGACGGCAGGGTCATCAACGGCATCAACGGCTGCGGGCGCTTCCATGAGGAGAGCTGCTTCATCACCGCCCACGACGCCCGCACCGGCCGCGAACTCTGGCGCACCCACACCGTGGCGCGTCCGGGCGAGCCCGGCGGCGACACCTGGGGCGACCTCCCCTTCGGCCTGCGCGGCGGGGCCGACGTCTGGATGACGGGCAGCTGGGATCCGGAGGTCGGACTGGTCTACTTCGGCACCGCCCAGGCCAAGCCCTGGGTGGCCGCGAGCCGGGGCCTCACCACCGCCGACTCCACCGCCTACGCCAACTCCACCCTCGCGCTCCGCGTCGAGGACGGCACCATCGCCTGGTACTACATCCACGTCCCCGGAGAATCGCTGGACATGGACGAGGCGCTCGAGCGGGTGCTGCTGGACGTGAATGGCGAACCTACAGTCATCTCAATCGGCAAGCACGGCATCCTCTGGAAACTGGACCGGCGCGACGGGGCGTTCCTGGGACTTACCGAGACCGTATATCAGAATATATTGGATGTCGATTATGAGACGGGCGCCGTCAAATATAGAGATGATATTGCCAACGCCAAAGTCGGCGAGTGGCTCTCCGTATGTCCCTCCACCGCCGGCGGCCACAACTGGCCCGCGAGCGGATATCATCCGGAGTCCGGCCTCCTGGTCACTCCGCTGAGCCAGAGCTGCATGGAGATCGCGGGGCGGGAGACCGTGCTCGAGCCCGGCTCCGGGGGCAACCAGGGCGACCGTGCCTGGATGGAGATGCCCGGGACCGACGGCAACTTCGGCAAGCTGGCCGCCTACGACGTGGCGACCCTCGACGAGGTGTGGAGCATCGAGCAGCGCTCGCCCTTCCTGACCGCGGCGCTGACCACCGCGGGCGGCCTTGTCTTCGTCGGCGACTTCGACCGCTGGATCCGCGCCTACGACGTCCGCACCGGCGAGGTGCTGTGGCGGAGCCGCCTGGGCACCTCGGTGATGGGCTATCCGATTTCCTATGAGGTCGACGGCGTGCAGTATGTCGCGGTGGCGACGGCGCGCGGGGGAGGCAGCCCGTGGCGCATCCCTACCTTCCTGACCCCGGAGCTGGTGAGTCCCGAGGGCCACAACGCGCTCTATGTCTTCAAGCTGAGCGAGCCCTGAGGATGGCCCTCATGGCTCCTCGTGCGCCCGGTTTGGGGCGATGGACGCAGGCTCGGGCACACGCCCTTGCCGTGGCCTCGGTGCTCGCGGTGTCCGTCTTCGCATCGTCGCCGCTCGAAGCTCAACTCCCGCGCGCGTCCCAGCAGCGGGTCGCAGAGCCCGGCGAGACCCAGTTCAACCTCGACTTCCTGCGCCCCTCGGGCGGGCCGGTGATCCCCATCTTCGAGGGCTGGTACCCGATGCCGGACGGCTCCTACGCCCTCTCCTTCGGCTACTTCAACGTGAACACCGAGGAGGTCCTGGAGATTCCGCAGGGCCCGGACAACGTCATCGAGCCCGCCATCTTCGATGGCATCCAGCCCACCCACTTTCTCCCGGTCCCCGAGGGCGACCGCCGCCACTGGGGGGTCTTCACGGTGAAGGTCCCGTCCGACTTCGGCGACGGCGACGTGGTCTGGAGCCTGCGCCACGATGGGCGCACGTATTCGGTTCCCGGACGCATCCGGAGCACACAGTACCAGATCAACGGATGGGTTTTTCCGGGACGGGAGAGTTCCTCGCCGGTGCTGCGGCTGGAGCGCGATGGTCCCGGAGGCCAGGGCCCGGCCGGGGTGACGGCGGCGGGGCCCGCGAATGTCATGGCGGGCGAAGCCGTGCGGCTGATCGCGTGGACCCATCGCGACGGCGTCTTTCCCGAGGACGAGAGGCCCATCCGCATCAAGTGGTTCAAGCACCGTGGGCCCGGCCGGGTCGCCTTCGGCGAGTCCGAGCTCGAGGTCTCTCATGAGGCGTGGAGCGCGGAGGGCGGGGCGGCGGTGACCACGGTCGCGACCTTCAGCGAGCCGGGCAGCTACGTCGTGCGCGTACTTGCGTACAACCGGGTGCCCGAGTTCGAATTCCAGTGTTGCTGGACCAACGGATATCTGCATGTGGAGGTAGGCCGATGAGCCGCCTGATGACACTTCCGCTGATCCTCGGGTTTGCCTGGGGCGCACCCACCGCTGCCCAGAATGCGGACGCGGGCCCCGCAGGCGTCGAGGTCGCCATGTCGACCGGCAACGACGCGCCCACCTGGTCGCGGGATGTCGCGCCCATCATCCAGCGCTCGTGCCAGCAGTGTCACCGGCCGGACGGCATCGGCCCCATGCCGCTCCTCACCTACGAGCAGACGGTTCCGTTCGCACCGCTCATCCGCTACCGCGTCGAACAGCGCATCATGCCGCCCTGGCACCTCGACAAGACGGTCGGCATCCAGGAGTACGAGAACGACATCTCGCTCAGCGACGAAGAGATCGCCACCATCGTGCAGTGGGCCGACGCGGGCGCGCCCGAGGGTGACGCTGCCGACATGCCGCCGCCCATCGAGTATCCGCCCGCGTACGAATGGGAGCTCGAGGCGGAGCTGGGCCCGCCCGACTTCGTGGTGCGCTCGGAGCCGTTCACGGTCGTCGCCAACGGCCAGGACCAGTGGTGGGACCACACCGTGGAGTTCGAGGGGCTCGCCGAGCGCCGCTGGATCCGGGCGGCGGAGTTCAAGCCCTCGTATCCGCTGGGCGTCAAGGTCGTGCACCACGGACACGTGCGCTTCGTGCAGGACGGCTACCGCATGGAGCTGGTCGGCATGGGCGTCGGCAAGCGCTGGGACAAGCTGCCCGACGGCGTGGGAAAGCTCCTGCTTCCCGGGCCGGCGCGGATCTCCTGGGGGCTCCACTATTTCCCGATCGGCACCCCGGTTCCGGACGACGTGGTCGAGGCCGGCGTCTGGCTTTACCCGCCAGGCTACGAGCCGGAGCTGTCATCCGCGGGTGAACAGCGCCACCTCATCGATGGCACATTCAGGACGGGCCCGCGCGCCCGCGACCTGATCATCCCGCCGCACGGCTACCTGACCCTGGAACACGCCTACGTGCTCGACCAGCCGGCACTCTTGCAGAGTTTCCGGCCCCACATGCACATGCGCGGCACCGCGATGTCGATGGAGGCCATCTATCCCGATGGTCGCCGCGAGATGCTCAGCCGCGTGAACCAGTACAACCACAACTGGCAGATCGCCTACATCTACGAAGACGAAGTGCAGCCGCTGCTGCCCAAAGGCACAGTCCTCCTCTTCCACTCGCAGTTCGACAATACCGCCAACAATCCCATCAATCCGGATCCGGACCAGTGGGTATTGTTCGGCGCCCGCGGGGTGGACGAGATGTCGCACGCCTGGGTGGGGATCACCTACCTGAGCGAAGAGGACTACCAGCGGCTGCTGCGGGAGCGCACGAGGCTGGCGTCGGACGAGCCGTAGCGGCCGTCCCGTGCTCGATGAGCCGTAGCGGCGTACCGCGTTCGCCCCAGCGCTGCGTCCCGAATTCACATCCGCGTGTCCCATTCCGCCATTGACAAGCCCGGGTCTCGCAGCTCCGCGTTGGCCGGAACCAGAACGGCCCGAGTCGAGTTTGGCTGTCCCGAAGTCGCATTCGGCCGGCCCATTCCGCCATTGACGGGCGGTGGCGTCGGCCATTGGGCTGTAGTCCGGTCGAGGGGTCGGCGACACCTGTGCGCTGCGTCCCGAATTCACATGCGCGTGACCCATTCCGCCATTGACAGTTTCGGAGCCCGCGATTCGGCGGAGTCCGAGACCCCATCTTCTCCGGCCTGCCAGAGGCGCTGGCGGGCTCGCTGACGCCACTCGCAGGCGGCTTCCTTCGCTGAAGGTCTCCCAACCGCGTTTCGGCCACTACAGGGCATCCTGATAGGCCGATTTCAGTGCCGTTATATTTGTACGTAAGTTATTGTACAATATCACGTTGGGAGGACCGATGATCGCTTCTGCGAACTCTCTCTACGACACGCGCCGGAGGTCCTGCTCCCGGCCTGCGATGGTGCGGGAACCGACGGGTGTCCGACTCGACGCCAACCCCGCGCCGTCCGGTCCCCAGAACGCCCCGAATCGCGCCGCGGGCGATGATAACGACGACGAACTCCGCAAGCTGGGCGAGCGCATCGCGGAACTGGCGGCCCGCATCAACTCCGCCGAGGCGCGCATGATGACCCTCATCGCCGAGTTCGACCGGCGGGGCGGGTGGAAGGACGGCGGCTACTCCTCCTGCGCCGAATGGCTGGCCTGGCGGATCGGCACGAAGATCGGCACCGCCCGCGAACGGGTGCGGACCGCCCGCGCGCTCGAGCACCTGCCCCAAACTGCCGATGCGCTGAAGCACGGCACCATCTCGTACGCCAAGGTGCGGGCGCTTACCCGGGTTGCGACCCCCGAGCGCGAGGCGGAGCTGCTCGAGTTCGCGCGCGCCGGCTCGGCGGCGAAGCTGGAGCGGACGGTGCGCATGTGGAAGAAGCTGTCGCGCGACGCGGAGCTGACCGCCGAGCAGGCCCGGCGCCGCAGCCGCACCTTCTCGGTCGTCGTGGACGGCGACGGGATGTACCTGGTGAAGGGGCGGCTCGAGCCAGAGGTCGGAGCCGTGCTGATGCGGGCGGTGGAGGCGGCGTCGGATGCGCTGTTCCGGCGCGAAGGCGATGCCCGAGATGCGGCCGAAAGTGGAAGGGGTGTCAGTTGCGAGGCGGGCGATGCGCGCCCGGAGCCGAAGCAGCGTCGGGCGGATGCCGTGGGTCTCTTGGCCGAGCGGGCCCTGGCCGCGGGATTCGGGGGTGGCGAGTCGAGCGCGACGCCAGAGGGGCGATCGACGGCTGGTTCAGATTCGGAGCGTCACATCGGGTCCGGCACCCGGGCGGAGCGCTACCAGGTCATGGTCCACTGCGACGCGGCGACGCTTGCGGCCGAAGGCGAGCCTGGGCGCTCGGATCTGGACGGGATTCGCGTTTCCGCGGAGACGTCCCGGCGCATGGCGTGCGATGCCGCGGTGGTGGCGATGGTCCACGCGAAGGACGGGTCGATGTTGAGCGTGGGGCGCCGGACGCGCACGATTCCGCCACACATCCGGCGGGCGCTGGAGGAGCGGGACCGGGGATGCCGTTTTCCGGGGTGTGGCTGTCGGTTCACGGAGGCGCATCACGTGAAACACTGGGCTGACGGGGGCGAGACGAGCCTCCGGAACACGCTGCTCCTCTGCCGGCGGCATCATCGAGCCGTTCACGAGGGGCGGGTCAAGGTCTCTGTGAACGGTGACGGAACAGTGGTGTTCTTCACGCCGAAGGGAAGGATGCTGGTGGACGCGCCGAGCAGGCCGGATCCGACCAGGCGTCGACTGCCGCCGCTCCCAGCGGTTCATCCGCGCGCCCCGACCGAGACCTCGGTTGCCAGCGTGCCAGTCCCAGCGGCTCATCGCGGCGCCCCGGCGCAACGCGATGGCATCACGCTCTCAAACGGGGCCGCGCTCTACCACGATTCGGAGGTACCATGGGAGATCGAGGCCGCCGCGCGGGAAGCCCTGGATGAGTCGCTGGAAACTGATCCCCGGAAGCGAGAATGATCGGGATGAGGGATGGATCGGTCGGTGGCGGCTCGTGAAGTTGGGCTGCATTCTTACAGAGACCTGCCTTCGGCAACCGAGCCTGATATCCCGCGCGAGGAGGCGAGATGATATTCGACGACACCAACCGCCGACAGTTCCTGACCCGCGTCGCCGGACTCGGCGCAGCGCTCTCGCTCCCACGTAGCCTGGTCTCCCTCCAACAAGCCTTCCCCACCCGCGAGATCCCGGGCACCGGCGAGCGCCTGCCCATCGTCGGGTTCGGATCTTCGAAGCCTGTGCTTGAGATCCCCACGGAAGGCACGGAGCCCCTGGAGGCGGTGCTCGGCACGCTCCTCGAGCAGGGCGGCCGCGTGGTCGACACTTCGCCGCGCACCCCGGAAATCGACCGCGAGTTCGGTCGGATCCTGACCCGGCCCCGGTTCCAGGACAGTCTCTTCCTCGCCGCCAAGATCAACACCGAGGGCGAGGACGCCGGCATCGCGCAGATGCGCCAGTCGCAGCAGCTCTTTGGGCGCCCGACCCTCGATCTGCTACAGGTCGAGAGCCTGCGCGACCTCGACGTTCACTGGCCCAACGTGCGCGGCTGGAAGGACAGTGGCGAAGCGCGCTACGTTGGCGTGACCGTCTCCGCGTACCGCAACTTCGAGCGGCTCGAGGCCTTCATGCGGAGCGAGTCGTTCGATTTCGTGCATGTGAACTACTCGGTCATGGAGCCGCTCGCCGAGGAGAGGATCCTGCCGCTGGCGCAGGATCTGGGGCTGGCCGTGCTCACCAACCGGCCCTTCATGAACGGGAGCTACTTCGGGCGGGTCGCGGACCACACGCTCCCGGACTGGGCGGCCGAGTTCGACTGCGAGAGCTGGGCCCAGTTCTCGCTCAAGTACGTGTTGTCGCACCCGGCTGTGACCTGCGCGCTCACCGAGACCTCGAACCCCGTGCACCTCGTGGAGAACATGCACTCGGCGTTGGGCCGCTTCCCGGACGAGGCCGCGAAGCGCCGCATGCGGGAGCTTGTGAGTACGTTCTAGCCAGCCTCGCCGGCTACCGCTGCACCGCGAACCCCAGTACCTCGAAGCGCGCCCCGAAGAGCAGCGGGCCCGAGCCCAGGAACGCCCGCGCCGGGTACTCCTGCGTGAAGAAGGTGCGGTAGACCTCGTTGAACGCGTCGTAGTCCGCGACGTCCGAGGCGTACACCTGCACCGACACCAGGTCGTCCATGGTCAGCCCCGCGGCCTCGAGCGTGTTCTGCACGTTGGTCAGAACGTTGCGGGCCTCCTCCTGGGCGGTCTCGGGCACGGTCTGGTTGGGTCCGAGCCCCAACGTCCCTGATACGTGGAAGGTGTTGCCCACCATCACCCCGGCGCTGAACGGCGGCACGTCGGGATCGGCCGCTGAGCGCGGGTTGACGTAGCTCCGCTCCCGCAGGAGCCCCTCGAGGTTCAGGTCGAGCGACACGTCGCCGGCGCACGCAGGAAGCATGGCGAGCACGATGAAGGCGAAGGATGCGCGGAAAACGGGGGATGCGCGAAAACGGGAGAATGCGTGGAAACGGGAGAATGCGCGAACACTCATGGTCATTGTCCTCTGGAATCTCGTGGTCATGGTCCTCCCGAGTCTCATCCTATGAGTCTCCGGAACTCCGCGTTATCGCGGATGTTGTCGAAATCGGCCTGCGATGCGGCCAGTCCGCGCCAGCGCGCGTCGATGGCGATGGCTTCCTCGAGCGTGGCGACCGCGCCCGCGGCATCGCCCGCTCGGGCATACAGGCGCGCCAGCCCGTAGATGAGCTGATCCTCCCCGGGCACGATAGCGATCGCTTCCTTCTGGGCCGCGATGGCTTCGTCAAACCGGCCCTGGGCAGCCAGCTCGCGCGCGTCCCGCGAGTGGATGCGCGAGACCGACATGTTCACCAGGCGGCGCAGCTCCTTGAACGGCTCGGCGTGGTCGTCCACGCGCACGTCCACCCAGCGGTCGGTGGTGCGGCCCGAGTCGCCGATGGGCCTCACCACCAGCACCCCTCCGGCCTGCTTGCCGCGCGCGTCGCCCCCGGCGGCCTCGCCGGCATCGAGGGCGTCCATGAGGCGGAGCGCGAGCGGCCCGCTCGACGACTCGAACGCCTCCGCCATCGCCTGCACCACCGCCTCCCCGGCCAGGATGTTGCCCTGCGCGGAGAAGTTCTCGCCCTCGATGTGCCCCGCCCAGGCGCTGGTGCCCGATCCGGTGTAGGCCCGCACCCGCCCTTCGGCGTCGATCACGGCGAGCTGGCGGCGGTCACGGCCTGGGTCCGCACCCGTCAGGTGTTCCACCACCTCGTCCGGCGAGAGCCCCAGCTCCAGGAGCTCGAGCCCGCGCGGTCCGTAGGTCTGGTTGGCCGCCGCCTGGGTCGCGATCGCCCCCACTCCCGCCTTGGCATACGACACGATCGCCCCTGCGCGGAAGGCCCGCGACTGCACCGCCACCCCCAGCTCGTCGGTGGCGGGATCGCGCGCTACGATCGAGAAAGTGGCGACGACTTCCTCTCCGAACTCGTTGAGGATGGGGCCCGGAACGTCGACGATCGAGCCCGGAGAGGCGACCGGGCCTTGAGTCTGGGCGTCGAGCCGGTGCGCGGGCACGAGGATGACGCCGAGGCTCAGCACGGCAGCGAAAAGCGGCACTGCAATCGATGTTCGGCGAGTCATGGCTTGCACTCCTGCAGATGGTTCCGACTTGGGGCGAACATGATACTGCATCCCCACACGGGCGAACAAATCGCCCGGGCGTTGCCGACCCTCATCCCGCATCCAGAAACAGCCCGTCGTAGAGAAAGGCGTCCCGGATGCGCTCGCAGTCCCGTTCGCTCACCCCGGCCCGCCGCATGGTCTCGTGCCACGAGCCGCGAATCGTCTCCGTGACATGATTGAAGATGGCCCTGGCCTCGTCGCGCTCCAGCAGGAAGCGCCCGGCGGCTGCCAGCAGGTTGGCCCGGCTGGCCCTGCGGCCCCGCGGACCACAGACCATGGCCAGGTCGCGTCGCTCGACGGCAACCACCGGCATCGGCTCCAGATCGTAGGCCGGGCTCAGGCGCCAGCTGCGTCCCCGCGCCAGCAGGGCGTGGTTGCGCGGATGATCGTCCAGGTTGGAGACCGCGGCGTTGAAGCACATCCGACCGAACAGTTCGCGGAGGTCTTCCCTGGGAGAAGCGCTTGCGCGCCTCACTTCGTCGGCGAGCGACAGATAGGACCAGCGCCTGCGGTCCGTGGGCGAGTCATCGGCACGCAGGAGGGTGAGTGCGCTCGCCATGCGGTGGCGCAGGTAGCCGTTACCCGTCCAGTCCCGGTCGAAGCGGCGCACCAGCAGCGCATCGCGGTTGCCGATGCGTTCGACCCGGCTCTCCGCCGCGTCGAGTCCGCATCGCCGCGCAAGCCGGAGAAGGCCGTGCTCCACCCGGGGCAGGTTCCAGCGGTCGCTCGGCTGGCGGAACTTCGCGATCCACAGCGCTTCGGCGTCCTCGACGAGGGCCTTCGGGCGGGCACCCCCCATCGAGGTGCCTGCAAGCAGCAGCTCGCGCGCGCGATCGGCCACGGCGCCGGTAACCTCAAACCTGTCCGCGAGCACGGCGTCCGCGGCCGCCTGAAGCCGCGACAGGTCGACCACCGCGTTGAATCGCCGCCGGGGCCTCGGAGGCTCCAGCTCCAAACCGAACCCGAGCGCGCCCGCGCGGTCGTCGGGCCCCAGCATCAGGTAGTCGAACTCCTCCGGCATCGTGCGACCGGAGCGCTTCTCGATCAGCAGGCGTCCCCAGTAGTCCGGCATGGCGTCGCGAATGACGCCGAAGAAGCCCTCCATCCGTCCCGTCCGGTACACGCGCTCCACCAGCCGCAGCTCCACGGGATCGAGTTCTACGGCATCCGGGCGATGAAGAAAGCTCCGCCCATAGACGAATTCGCCCAGCGGGGATCCCGCGCGGGTCTCCGAGACGCGAAACTTGCCCGCCACCGTGAACTCCGTCTCCCCGGGCAGAACGACAAAGACGTAGCACGCACGTCTAGAAGTCATTGTCGAGGCGTCGGGGGCGGGCGGCGCGCCGGGGGGCGCGGGCGTTCTCCAGGACCCGGCCTTCCTCGTCGCGGTCCGGGTCGGCGAGCTCGTCCGCCTGGTCCAGCAGGCCGAGGGACCAGAGCGCACCGAAATAGGCGGACGCCGAGGTGCCTGGCTTCCCCCGCTCGAGATCGGCGACCGTGAACCGCGAGACGCCCATGCGCTCGGCCAGGTCCTGGATGCGCAACTGACGGCGCAGGCGCGCGATGCGGATGTTGCGGCCCACCCGCTTCAGAGACTCCTCGACCGCGGCGGGCGGGGACGATGTAATCTTGCGTCTGACTGGCATGTGGATGTTATCATACCCAAAAGCTATGAATGTTGAATAATTACAACATCCACTACAAAGAGAAGCCCGTCAAGATGCTCCTCACACCTCGACGGGTCTTTCTCAGGGTCGGTCGAATCGCCCCTAGTGGTCCAGAACCAGCGGCCTCCCGATCAGCTTGGCCGGGTCCGCGTCCGGCTTGGGGATGTACTTGTCCATCCAGCCCCCGTCCCAGCTCGCGATGTAGAGGTTGCCCTCCTGATCGACGTCCATCTGGTGCGGGCGTGACAGGCCGCCGGGGAAGCCGCCCCGGGTGCCCCCGTAGGCGCCGACGTAGTACTGGAGCTCGCCATCAGTGTTGTACTTGAGGATGCGGTTCAGCGCCGCCGAGATGACCCAGATGGCATCGTGCTCGTCCGCGAACACGCCCACCGGGTCGGTGATGTCGGGCCACTCGTCGAGGTACTCTCCGTCCTCGGTGAAGATCTGGATGCGGTTGTTGGTGCGGTCGCCCACGTAGACGCGGCGGTTGCGGTCCACCGCGAGCCCGTGAATCAGGTCGAACTGCCCCGGCCCGCTCCCCAGTTCGCCCCACTCCATCAGGTACTCTCCCTCGGCGCTGTACTTGATGATGCGCGAGTGCCAGTAGCCGTCACCCAGGAGGAAGTCGCCGTTGGGCAGAAAGGCCATCACCGACGGGTCGCCGTATTCGTACGGGTCCGGGTGCGGGTTGGCGCGTGCCTCCGCGCGGGTCGTCGGGTGATCCCGATCAACCAGCCGCATCACCAGCTCGCTCCCGTCGTTGGAGAACTTGAGGAGCTGCATGTTGACGTTCTTGCCGCCGCCGCGCTCCACGATCCACACGTGGCGGTCGGGGTCGTAGGGGCTGATGTAGACCTGGTGCGGCTTGTTGAAGATGGAATCCCACTGGGACCAGTTCTCGGTGATGTTGCCGTCCCGGTCCACGGCGACCACGTAGTTGGTGCTGCCGTCGCGCTCGTTCCCCTGGGCATCCCGATCTCCCCAGATGCCGACGATGACGCGGTCCGGATTGTCGACCGCGACCCCGGAGACCTGGCCCCAGCCCCACGGCTCCACATGGTCCGGCGCCGGCTTCCACCATCCTGGAACGGCGTCGTATTCGCCCGTTCGGTCATCGCCCCCCTTGACCACGGGGCCCGACGATTCCGACGCCATCCCACCGCCCGGACTCTCGGTCGCGCAGGCGGGCAGCAGGGCCAGGGCGAAGGCCACGAACAGAGTCACACCCGTGCGTGCGATCTTCATTGACATCACCTCTCTGGAGCGTTCCAACAGCTACTGCCCGGCCATCATCGCCTGGGCAACGAACTCCGCCCGCATGTCCGGGCGCCCGGGCGAACCCGGCAGCGCTGTCCAGCGCCGACCTGCGACGAAGAAGCCGGGGGAGCCGACGACATCGTCCCATTGACGCTGGACCCGCGCTGGACGGGTTTGCTGTCCGGCCGACGGCAGCGGGGGGGCGGCGGGCGGCTTCACGTCCGACACCTGCGAGACCCAGGCCCGGAAGCGGCGCCGAACCAGGGTCGGTTCGCGGGTTGCGACGGAGAGCGTACACCCCACCAGGCGCACGCTGTGGCGCTCGAGCGTGCGTCGGCGCACACCCGCCCTCCCGGCGATGGCGTCCCAGCGAGTCTTCGGCCGCTCGCCAAGCGCCCACATGAGCAGGGCCCAACTGAGGAGCTGCTTGGGACCGCACCGCAGCGGCATGTTCTCCTTCCAGTACCGGCGGAAGGTCTCCGCGGGCACCTCGATATCCTGCGCGAGATCCCGGACCGATTTCGCCGGCGGGCTGGATCGCCACTCGTCCGAGAGCCTGCAGATGCGCTCAACCGCCTTCACCATTGACCAGTGCAGCGAGCCGGACCAGAGCATGCGACGCCCCAGAAGCCGGAGCGGATCCCGATGCATCACATTGACCCGGCCCAGAGTCGGCCTGAGGTGGTCGTGCGCTTCCTCCTCCCATACGACCTGAAACCGGTGCGACTCGGCCGTCCGGAGCCGCTGGAGGCGAGCCAGCGACAACGGCGTAACCACGATGCAGGAGGGCCTTGCGAGACCCTGGGCGAAAACCTCCCGGAGCCAGGCCACGTCGGAACTCGAACAGCGTTGCAGACCGGCGATGCCGATGTCGGTCGCGGCGATGAACGAATGGAACTCGTCGCGGTCCCGCGTGGAGTAAAGATCCGCGTCGCCGAGCAACCCTTCGATCCGGTCGCGCAAGTCACGTGTGTCATAATACAACGCGATCATGAGCGCGCCGGGGTTCGGGTGCGGGTCGCGAACGCATCGCTACGTGACGGTATCCCCCGCCCGGAACCCTGTCAAATCGCGACACCCATGCGACAAAACGCTGTTCCTGCTCAGCTCTTCTCCGTCAGCTCGAGCGGCGGGTTCCACTCCTGCACCCCCGGCATCGGCCGTCCCTAGGTGTTTCCGTAGGGATCGCCCCGCCCCAGCAGGAAGCGGAGGATGAGCCGGTGCAGCATGTTCATCTTCGGCAGCAGCCCGTGGAAGCCCGCGGCGGCGGACAGCGCCCGGTCGCGGATCTCCCAGTAGCCGAAGTCGCCGGGAGTGACGCACACCACGCGCGCCTCGTCCAGGAAGGGCGGGATCGCGCCCTCGAGCGGGACCGTGCCGTCGCCGGTGTCGCGGCGGTCGCCCCCGATGTCGGAGTCCCACTCGTTGCGTCGTTCCGCGCCCCGCAGGTCGAAGCGCGGGAAGCCGTTTTCGTCGCGCGTCACCCTGAGTCCGATGCGGGTCCTGGAGTCGACGCCCGCGATGGCGAGCCAGCCATCGCCGGCATCAGGCAGCTCCAGCCCCGAAATGCGCTCGCGGTGCGCCCGTGCCTCGTCGAGCATCTTCCGAAAGAGTTCCGCCCCGGTTACGTCCCAGTCCCTGACCTGATGTTCGATGGTCTGAACCACGTTCGGTTGCCACGCTTCCGGCCGGAAGAAGTTCACCGCCATGCCGCCCTGGGACGCGATCGACCCCGCCGACTCCGGCAGCAGGTGATAGAGGGCGGGCGTCATGCGGGCCATGCGCCGCTCCCGGGCCTTGCCGGAGTCGTCCCCAAGCTCGCTGGTCCCGGTGGCGACCTTGAGGATGGCCTCGTACGAGCCCCGGAACGGGGTCCCCAGCGTCACGACCTTGTCGACGAGGTGGCTGCCGTCCGCGGGGCTCCCGATGCGCTCGGCGAAGAGCCTCTCGGCGTACCCCGCGATGATCAGCCCGCCCATCGAATGGCCGATCAGGGACACGGTCGGGTTGGCCCGATACGCCTCGTCGTCCCGGTAGTGCTTCATCAGCAACGTTCTGTCGATGACCTCGCGCACGAAGGCGGCTAGCCGCTCCTCGGTCCAGTCCAGCGGCAGGCGCCAGTCGTAGCCGAACGGGAACACCGGCACGGGCCCCGGCTGGTCGTCGGAGAGCCCGTCGCGCAGCTCCTCGATCAGATCCTCGTAGATGAGCGGGAAGGGGCCGCGCGGCATGACCCGGGCCGGCTCGCGCAGCTCGTAGCGCTGGTCCTCCGGGTGCAGCGTGACCCGGTCGTAGCGGCGCTTGAGCATGGTGGTCCAGACGGCCTCGGGCGGCAGCTCGTACTCGTCGTGGAGGTCCGACGCCGTGATTCCGGGAACGACGATGACGGGGGAGATGGGCATGGGGGGGAATCGTCTGATGTTGTCGTAGTGTCGTCTGGTCTTGACGTTGCGAGCCGACGCGCGCCTCCGTCACCTTGCCTGGAATGGCGAGCCGCGAGATCCGCCATGTGATCCCGTGGCGGGCCGGCGGCGGCACCGACACTGCCATGCGCGGCTTCATGAGGTGGTTCGAGGAGGAGATCGGCGTCGGAGTGGTCACCGAGAACGTCCCGGGAGGACTGAGTTCGGTCGGCCTTACCGTCGTGC
>JAPPJO010000039.1 GCA_028820325.1 Gammaproteobacteria bacterium
CGACCTTCTCGCACCCCTTCTCCCTGGGGGGAAGCCTGGCGTTCACGCTGGACCGCCTCGACACCGAGGGCACCGGGCGCAGGGAGCCTGGGGCCACGACCGGCGGCTGGCTGCGCTACAGCCGCCACGTGGGCTCGCGCGTGAGCCTGCGCGGGGAGCTGCGCCGCATCTCGGCCTCCCGCCCGAGCGCGCTCTACACGCCCGCGCAGCATGGCAGGAGCGACTGGAGCCTGCGCGCGCGAGCCATCCTGCTTGACGGCGTCAACGCGGAGGTGTTTACCGGAAGATCCTCCACGACCGCTCCGGCGGACGAAGCGAACCCCGATGCGGCCGTGGCGTCCCTGAGCCGTAGCCAGACGGGCATCCGGCTCGCCGCCGAGCACGCCTTCGGAGAGCGTGCGGGCGTGTGGACCACCGGTCGCTGGGCATCGATGGGCGGCGACGCATGGCCCGAGCGGACCCTGGAGGTCGCCGCCGGCCTGCACACGTTTCTGGGAGGGATCGAAGGAGACTGGAGCCGTGAGAGGTGGCTCGGGGAGGATCTCTCGCTCCGAAGCCTGCGCGCGTGGACCGCGCCCCTGCTCGGCCTCTCGTTCTTCGGCGAGACCCGGGACGGCGTGACGGGGGTTCCCTTCCGGTTGTTCGATCCCCGCGACACCATCCCGGAGATCCCCCGGCTTGCCGGGCCTCCCGTCTCCTTCACCACCGAGCGAAGCTCCACCCGCGTGGGAGCGCAGTTCGCCTGGCGCGGCCTGTCCCTCGGGGCGGCCCGGGTCGAGCTCGAGCAGGACCAGCTCACGCCGTTCGGGTTCCCGATGGACTCCGCGGGCGTGGTGCAGGAGGGCGGAAAGCGCTCGGGAATCGAGGCCAGCGCCCGGGTGCCCCTGTACTTCAACGGCCTCTACGCCGGGTTGTCCTACCAGGTATGGGACAAGGATGCGCCCGACTGGCGCTATCTGCCGGAAGAGAGCTGGAACGGGCAGCTCGGATACCACAGGACCTTCCTGGAGACGCAGAACTTCGAGATCTGGACCGAGATCGGAGTGGAGGGACGCGAGCCCATGGTCGTGCCCTTCATGGCGCCTGAGGACCCCGGCGGCGAGCTTCCCGGAGAAGCCGACCCCGAAGGAGAGGTGAACGCGCCCGCGTTTCTCACGGTGCCCTATCACCAGAGCTGGTACTTTCGCCTGCAACTCCGGGTTCTGACGTTCCATCTCTTCGTGCTGACCGAAAACTTCACCGCGGAGCGGGAACTGCAGGACTTCCCGGAGCGGTTTCTCCCCGGTGGCCGGTCCATCTACGGGATCAAGTGGACGCTGTGGAACTGAGGCGCGGCGCGTGATTCACAGCATGACCGGATACGGCGAAGCCGCGTGCGAGACGGAACAGGGTCTTGTGCGCGCGGAGATCCGCACGGTCAACCACCGCTTCTTCAACGCCCGGCTCAGGACGCCTCCCGGGTGCGAACGTCATCACGCCCGCATCGAACGCTGGTTGAAGAAGTCGCTGCCCCGGGGGCACGTCAGCTACTCGCTCACGCTGGATCCCGGCGACAGCGCCGAGCCGGAACTCCTCGTGGACGTCGAGCGTGCCCGCGCCTGGGCGGCATCGCTCGAGCGTCTCGCCGCGGAGTTGAGGCTGGACAGCCGGATCGGGCTCGATGCGCTGATCCGGCTCCAGGGCGTGATGCGGAGCAGGGACTCCGCGCGTCGCGAAATCGACATCGACGAAGAAGACCTGCGCGAGGTGACGGGCGAGGCGGCGGACGCTGCTGTCCGAATGCGGCGGGCGGAGGGGGAGCGCATGGAGGCGGATCTCCTGGACGTGCTGGCCGGCATGCGCGAGGAACTCGACCGCGTGGAGGAACGGGCCCCGGAGCGTCTCGTCCGGGAGCGCGACCGCCTGAGCGCGGCCATCCAGGAGCTGCTCGGCGATGTGCCTGCGGACCCGGACCGGATCGCCCGCGAGATCGCGCACCTGGCCGAGAGATGGGACATCAACGAGGAGATCGTGCGCCTGCGTTCGCACATGCAGCTCTTCGAGGAGACGCTCGAGGGAGCCGACGGAGCGCCGGTGGGCAAGCGGCTGGGCTTCATCATGCAGGAGATGCACCGGGAGGCCAACACCATCGGCGCCAAGGCCAACGACGCCCGCATGGCGGAGTCGGTCCTGTCGCTCAAGGGTGGGGTGGAGCGCATTCGCGAGCAGTTGGAGAACGTCCAGTGACGCCGCCGACGCCCGGCGACGGCCCCATCGTGCTGGCGGGCCCCACCGGGGTCGGCAAGACCACCGTGGCCCGTGCGCTGGCCGCGGACCGGGGCGGCTTCGTCTTCTCGGTTTCCGCGACCACCCGCCGGCCCCGCCCGGGCGAGCGCGACGGCGCGGACTACGAATTCGTGTCCCGGGAGGAGTTCGAGCGCATGGTGGACGCCGGCGAGTTCGCGGAATGGGCGCGCGTGCATGACCAGATGTACGGGACCCCGCTGCGCAATCTGGCAGGGGGCGACGGGCGCCGCGTGCTGCTGGACATCGACGTCCAGGGCGCCGCCCAGGTGCGCGGAAATGTCCCTTCGGCCGTGTTCGTCTTCCTGCTGCCGCCGTCGCTCGGGACGCTGCTCGCACGGTTGTCCGGGCGCGGAACCGAGCCGCGGGACGAGGTCGCCCGCCGGCTGGGAGTCGCGCGCGACGAACTGGCGCGGGTGCCGGAATTCGACCACGTGCTGGTCAACGACGACCTGGACGCGACCGTCGCGGCGGTGCGGGCGATCGCGCGCGGAGACGCGAGCGCGGCCGGGTCGCTGCGCGCCGCGAGGGAGGAGGCGGAGTCGCTCCGCCGCGGGATCGCTACACTTCTCGCCCGGGATTTCGATATCTTATCGGAATAGCCACATCTCCGGAGAAGACAGATGCGCGTGTTTACACCCCAGGAAGTCGCCGAACCCGCCATGAGCAAGTACCTGGGCGTCCTGATCGCCGCGAAGTATGCCCGCGAGCTCAACGCGATGCCGCGCGAGGCGATGCCCATGGACGAGAAGAAGCTCACCACCAAGGCGCTCGAGGCGCTGACCTCCGACCACATCGAGTACCGGCTGCAGTTCCGGAGCCAGGGGACGGAATAGCCGCGAGGAGGCCTGATCGGTGTCCCGCGCGCTCGCCCCGCGGCGTCCCTGGCGCGATCGCCGGATCGTCCTGGGGGTTGCCGGTGGCATCGCCGCCTACAAGTCTGTCCAGCTCGCGCGCGACCTCACCCGGCTGGGCGCGCAGGTGGACGTCGTGCTCACCGGGGGCGCGACCCGGTTCGTCACCCCGCTCAGCTTCGAGGCGCTAACCGGGCGCAAGGTCCTGACCGAACTCTTCTCGGCGGACGGGGCGGCCATGCACATCCGTCTGGGCGTGGAGGCCGATGCAGTCTGCGTGGCCCCCGCCACCGCCGACCTCATCGCGCGCGCGGCCGCCGGCCGGGCGGACGATCTGCTCACCACGACCCTCCTGGCGACGCGCGCCCCGGTGGTGATCTGCCCGGCAATGAACGACCGCATGTACGCGCACCCGCAGACCACCCGCAACCTCGCGTACCTGCAGGACGAGCTGGGCTACGCGGTCGCCGGGCCCGCGACCGGACCGCTGGCGTTCGGGGAGGGGGAGGGACCGGGCCGCATGCTCGAGCCCCCGGACATCGTCGAGCACGTGGGAAGGGCGCTCGAGACGGACGCCTTCCTGGCAGGCAGGCAGGTCCTGATCACGACCGGGCCGACCCTGGAACCCGTCGACCCGGTGCGCTTCGTCGGCAACCGCTCGTCGGGGAGGATGGGGCACGCGCTCGCCCGCGCGGCCTGGCGGCGGGGCGCCCGCGTGACGCTGGTGTCCGGTCCCACCCACCTGGCGCGCCCGCCCGGGGTACAGCGCACCCGCGTGGCCACCGCGCGCGAGATGCTCGACGCCGTGGCCGAGGCGATCCCGCGCGCGGACGTGGTGATCTTCGCGGCCGCCGTGGCCGACTACCGTCCCGCCCGCGCTCGCTCCGGCAAGATCAAGCGCGCCCGGGAAGGCGCCTCCCTGTCGGTGGAACTGACCGCCAACCCGGACGTCGCGCTGGACACCAAGCCGCTGCGGAAACCGGGGGCGAGGGTGGTCGGTTTCGCACTGGAGACGGACGACCTCCTCGCCCGGGCGCGCAGCAAGATGGAGCGCAAGGCCTTCGACCTCATCGTCGCCAACCACGCGCGTGGTCCCGGTGACGGCCCGTTCGGCGAACGGAACGCGGTGACCCTGCTGGCTCCCGATGGCTCGGCTGAAGCGCTTCCGCTGATGCCCAAGGATGAGATCGCCGAGGCGGTGCTCGACCGGCTGGACGGCGCCCCCGCGCGCAGGTTCTCGCAGGCGTCGTCGTGAGCCCCGCCGACGCGCGTGGATAGGGAGACCCTTGCCCGCTACCTGAGCCAGCGGAAGGAGCTGGGGGAGGGCGACATCGTGTTCAGCCGTCTGAGCGGGGACGAGGCGCTCGCGCTGGCCCGCGCCCGTCCCGCCGCACCGGCCGGCGAGATGCCGGCCCCTGTGTCCGGAGACTACGAAGAGGTTCGGCGCACGGCGCTCGCCTGTGAGCGCTGCCGGCTTGCCGGAGGCCGCACGCAGGTGGTCTTCTCCGACGGGAACCCGCGGGGCAGGCTGGTCGTCATCGGCGAAGCGCCGGGGATGCACGAGGATCGCACCGGACTTCCGTTCGTGGGCCGCGCGGGCAAGCTGCTCGATCTCCTGCTGGCGTCGGTCGGCCTCTCGCGCAAGGACTCGGTCTACATCTGCAACGTCCTCAAGTGCCGGCCCCCGGGGAACCGGAACCCGATGCCGGATGAAATCGAGGCCTGCACCCCATACCTCGAGCGGCAGATCGAGCTGGTGGCTCCGGAGGTCATCCTGGCGGTGGGCGGGTTCGCGGCGCAGTTCATCACCGGACGCCAGGTTGCTCTGGGCAAGCTCCGGGGCGAGATATACGATTACAGAGGCGTGCCCGCGCTGGTGACCTACCACCCGGCGGCGCTGCTCCGGAACCGCGGCTGGACGCAAGCCGTGTGGGACGACCTTCAGTTGCTGCGAAACACGATGGACCGCACCGGCCGGTCCGGCGGCGGATAGGCGCCCCCGGTCCTTCGACCGTTCACATTCAACCGCCGAGGCACCCTGAGTACCACCGCACTTCCCGTCGCGCAGGAGCAGGCCCCCGCGTACGACCGCCAGCCGCCGGTTTCGCTGGAGGCCGAAGTGGCGGTGCTGGGGGGCATGCTCATCGACCGCGACGCGGTGGCGCGCGCCGTCGAAGTGGTCTCGGACACGATGTTCGCCTCGGAGGCCAACCGGCGCATCTACCGCGCCGTCCTGCGCCTGTTCGAGCGCGGCGACGCGGTCGACGTCATCGTCGTCAGCGACGAGCTCAGCAAGACCGAGGAGCTGGAGGCCGCCGGGGGCTACGACTACCTCGCCGAACTGCTGGACGCGGTTCCGACCGCCGCCAACATCGAGCACCATGCGCGCATCGTGCGCGACAAGGCGCTGCTGCGCCGCCTCATCGACGCCTCCTCGCACATCATCCGCGATGTCTACGATCAGGGCGAGCGCTCCGTCGAGCAGATCGTGGACGAAGCCGAGCAGCGCATCTTTCAGGTGGCCTCGGGGCACGACCGCGAGGGGTTCGTCCGCATCAAGGAACTGCTCTGGCCGGCCTTCGAGCACATCGAGCGATTGCAGGAAGCAAAGGGCGAACTCACCGGGGTGCCTACCGGGTTCCCCCTGCTGGACTATTACACCGGCGGCCTGCAGAAAGGAAACCTGGTGATCGTCGCGGGACGGCCGTCCATGGGGAAGACCTCCTGGGCGCTCAACGTGGCCAGGCACGCGGCGGGTGAGGAGGTGCCGGTGGGGGTGTTCTCCCTGGAGATGTCCAACGAGGAACTGGTGCAGCGGCTGCTGTGTTCCGACGGGCCGGTGGACGCGCAGAGACTTCGCCGGGGCGAACTCACCACCAAGGAGATGCAGAGACTGGCTGTCGCCGCCGGCCACCTCAACACCGCTCCCATCTGGATCGATGATTCCCCGGGCAACACCGTGCTCGAGGTGCGCGCCAAGGCCCGCCGCCTCAAGGCCGAGAGCCAGCTCGGGCTGTTGGTGATCGATTATCTGCAGTTGATGGCCGGTTCCCGGAACAGCGAGAACCGGCAGCAGGAGGTGAGCGAGATCTCGCGCGGGCTCAAGGCGCTGGCCAAGGAACTGGACGTGCCGATCGTGGCGCTGAGCCAGCTCAGCCGGGCTCCGGAGCAGCGCGCCGACCATCGGCCGCAACTGTCCGATCTGCGCGAGAGCGGAAGCATCGAACAGGACGCCGACCTGGTCATGTTCCTTTACCGGCCGGAGTACTACGCCGACACCGACCGCGACGGCAACTCGCTGGAAGGCAAGGCCGAGCTGAACGTGAGCAAGCAGCGCAACGGCCCCACCGCGGTTGTCCCGCTCTACTTCGACCGTGCCCACGCGCGTTTCCTGCCCGTCGCGCCGGAGGGAGCCGGCACCACCGCTCCCACCCCCGGCGGACGCAGCGGCGCGCCGGGCGGATACGCGGGGTGACCCCGGGCGATCGGCGATCTCCCTGCCGGGCCGGAGTCGCCGTGCCGGCGGCGGGGGCGGGCCGTCGCATGGGAGGGGTCCGCAAGGCCTTTCTGGAGCTCGACGGACAGCCCATCCTGCTGCGCGCCATCCGCCCCTTTCTGGAGACGCCCGGGGTGGAATGCGTGGTCGTGGCCCTCCCCCCCGATCAGGCCGCGCATCCTCCGGCCTGGCTGACCGGCGCCGACCCGCGCGTGCGGGTCGTGGCGGGAGGAGCCACCCGGGGCGATTCGGTGGCGGCGGCGGTGGCCGCCCTCCCGCCCGCCGTGGAGGTTGTGCTGGTGCACGACGGCGCCCGGCCGCTGGTGGCGCGCGGCCTCGTGGAGCGCTGTCTGCGCGCGGCCGCGGCCGGCCGGGCCGTGGTCGCCGGCGTGCCCGCGGTGGACACGCTGAAGGAGGTCGACGCGAGTGGACGGGTGGTCCGCACACCGCCGCGCGGCCGCTACTGGCATGCCCAGACCCCCCAGGCCTTCCCGCGGCCTCTCCTGGAACGCGCCTACCGGCGGGCACGCGAGAACGGGGTCGAGGGCACGGACGACGCCTCGCTGGTGGAACTCCTGGGCGGCGAGGTCGAGATGGTGGAGGGATCGCCGCGCAACCTCAAGGTGACCCGCCCCGAGGACCTGATCCTCGCGGAGCGCCTGCTCGAGGCGGCGGATGAGGGCGCGTGAGCGCACCGCGCATCATCGCCTGCCGGAACGGCCTGCTTCCCGCGGGCGAGCTGCGCGAGGTGGGTCGGCACCTGCGCTCCGGAGGGCTGCTGGCCTACCCGACCGAGACCGTGTACGGGCTGGGAGGGCTGGTGCAGGACGGCCCCCTGCGCGCGCTGGCGGCGCTCAAGCGGCGCGATGCCGACAAGCCCTTCCTGCTCCTCCTCCCCGACCCGCAAGCGGCCGCCGGGCTCGTCTGGAACCGCTGCGCGCGGAGGCTCGCCGAGCGCCTGTGGCCCGGCCCGCTCACCCTGGTTCTGCCCGACCCCGGGCACTCCTTCCCGGCTCAGGTGCGGGGCGGGAGCGGAGGGGTGGCGGTCCGCATGAGCCCGGCCCCGGTGGCGCGGCAGATCCTGGACGAAGTGGGCGCGCCGATCACCTCCACGAGCGCCAACCCTCCCGGCGGCGCTCCCGCACGCTCACGGAAGGAGGCGTGGGAAACGGTGCGCGCGCTCGCAGCCGACGAGCGCTTGTGGGTGGTGGATGCCGGCGAGCTTCCCCCAGCGCCTGCCTCGGCCATCGTCGACTGCACCGCACGAGACCCGGTGGTGCTGCGCGCCGGCGCATTGGACCTTTCGGAACTCCGGGAGATCTGTCCCTCCGCGAGGGAGGACGCTGACGTGGACGACCGTCGGCAGGACACCGGGGAGAGGTACGCCGAGGTGGGTGATGTGCCGCCGGACGCGGCAACGAAGGACATCCGACTCCTCTACGTCTGCACCGGCAACACCTGCCGGAGCCCCATGGCGGAGGTGCTCACCCGCGCCCGCGCACGCCAACGCGGCCTGAGCGGCATCCGGGTCCGATCCGCCGGAACCATGGCCTACGAGGGCTCGCCAGCCTCGGCCGGCGCGCGCACGGCCGTGGGCGACCGGGGCCTCGAACTGGATCATCACGCCGCGCGGCTGCTCGGCGAGGACGAGCTGGAGTGGGCCGACCTGGTGCTGGCGATGTCTCCGTCGCACCTGGCGGCGGTGGAGTCGCTCGGCCGGGGCCGCTGCTACGCGGAGGTGATCACGGCTTTCGCCGGTGACGTGTCGGGTGGCGTCGCAGACCCCTTCGGGGGAAGCGATGATCACTATCGGGACACCTGCGCGCAGCTCGAGCGGCTGATCGAGGCGGTCCTCGACCGTCTCGACCCGGGAACGGACGCGTGACCGCCGAGGGAACGCCATGACGATCCCGGCCCCGCGCGCCGGCACGCGCGTCTTCGCCATCCTGGGGAACCCGGTGGCGCACTCGCTCTCGCCCGCGATCCAGAACGCCGCGCTCCGTGCCGCCGGACTCGACGGCAGGTACGTGGCGATCGCCTGCCAGCCCGAGGATGTCGCCCCGGTGATGCGCACCCTGGCTCGGGCCGGTGGCGGCGGCAACGTGACGGTGCCGCACAAGCGGCGCGCGGCGGTCGCGCTCGACGACGCGGCCGCCGCCGTCGGGCGGACGGGCGCGTGCAACACCTTCTGGGGCGAGGGAGCGCGCATCCACGGAGACAACACCGACGTCGAGGGGGCGCGCCGCGCCATGTGCGCGCTGCTGGCGGGGCCCGCCCGGGGCGCCCGCGTACTGCTGGCGGGCGCCGGGGGCGGTGCACGCGCAGCCGTCGCCGCCCTCATCGACGAAGACGCCGCGGAGGTGCGGGTCATCAACCGTACGCTCGCCCGCGCCGAAGCCATGGCCGCCGAAGTCGGGGGCGCCCGGGTGCGCGTGGTTTCCGATGCACGAACTCTGGAAGGGCAGGCCTTCGACCTGGTTCTGAACGCGACCTCCCTCGGGTTGGGCACGCGCGATCCGCTCGCGGTCGACCTCCACCGCCTCGGGCGGGTCGGGGCGGTCATGGACATGGTCTACGCTCCGTCCGGGACGCCCCTCACCGATGCCGCCCGGGCGCGCGGCATTCCCGCCATGGACGGGGGCGAGATGCTCCTGCGCCAGGGCGCGGCCGCTTTCGAGCTCTGGTGGGGACGCGAGGCGCCGCTCTCCGCCATGCGCGAAGCCCTCGAGCGGGCGCGTTGCGCATGAGATTGGCGCTCCCCACCGCGACCCGTCGCCGGACCGTCCGCCGCGTGCTCGCCCCGCTCGTGGATTTCCTGCTCCCCTGTGCCTGCATCGCGTGCGGTTCGCGCATCGCGGGCGGTGGGCTGGTGTGCGCGCCCTGCCGGGGCTGCCTGCGCGCACCGCCAGCCCCGCGCTGCGCGCGCTGCGACTATCCCGCGGGCACCGGCGACCGGCCCGGGCGGCCGTGCCTCGAATGCCTGGAGTGGCCCGAAGCGCTCTCGCTAGCCCGCGCCGCGGTCGCCCTGCGCCCGCCCGCGGACGTTCTGGTGCACGGCCTTCAAATACGAGGGCTGGCGCGAGCTGGCGCCCATGATGGCCGAGCTCATGGAGCGCCGCCTTGCGACCCTGTTCGCCGACTTGGAGGAGCACGTCGTCACGTACGTCCCCACGTCCTCCGCCCACCGCCGCCGCCGGGGATACGACCAGGCGGAGCTGCTGGCGCGCGCGCTCGCCGGGCGCACCGGACTGGCCTTCGCGCACCTGCTCGAGCGCCGCCGCCAGAAGCGCACCCAGGTCTCGCTGCACCCGCAGCAGCGGATGGCCAACGTGCGCGACGCCTTCTCTCTCCGGCCCGGCGCCGACCGACTGCACCGCGGGAACGTGCTCCTGGTCGACGACGTCCTCACCACCGGGGCCACCGCCCGGGCGGCCGCCGAAACGCTCGCCCGCGCGGGGGTGGGCCGGGTCGCCCTGGTCACCTTCGCGCGCGCGCTTCCCCGTTAGGTTGTTCCTGGAACTCTGACCCGCCAGCGGGGTGCGTCCGGGCAGATTCCCCAAGGAAGCATCAGACACGCCCCGGGAGACAACGCCACCCATGTCGATTCGACTCGCCATCAACGGATTCGGCCGCATCGGCCGCAACGTGCTGCGCGCCCTCGCCAGGGAGGACGCCCCCGACGTCCAGCTCGTCGCCGTCAACGACCTGATGGACGCGCACACCCTGGCCCATCTCCTCAAGTACGACTCGGTGCACGGCGCGTATCCGGGGTCGGTCGAGGTGGCGGGCGACGGGCTGGTGGTCGATGGCGGCCTGATCCGCGTGTTCGCCGAGCGCGACCCGGGCAGCCTTCCCTGGGGGGAGCTGGGGGTGGACGTGGTGGTCGAGTCGACCGGCTTCTTCCGTGACCGCGAGGGCGCGGGCCGCCACCTGGCCGCCGGCGCCGGCAAGGTGATCGTGAGCGCGCCCGGCAAGGACGTCGACGTCACCCTGGTGCTCGGCGTCAACCACGACGCCTACGACCCCGACAGCCACCACATCATCTCCAACGCCAGCTGCACCACCAACTGCCTGGCCCCGGTGGTCAAGGTGCTGAACGACCGCTTCGGCTTCCAACGCGGCCTGGTCACCACCATCCACTCCTACACCAACGGCCAGGCGCTCCTCGACCAGCCGCACAAGGACCTGCGGCGGGCGCGCGCCGGCGCGGTGTCGATGATCCCCACCACAACCGGAGCCGCCCGGGCCACCGGCGTGGTCATCCCGGAAGTCCACGGGCGCATCGACGGCATGGCGGTGCGGGTCCCCACCCCGAACGTGTCTCTGGTGGACATCGTGGCCGAAGTGGAGCATGCCACCGACATCACCGGGGTCAACCAGGCCATGAGGGATGCGTCCGCCGCGTCCATGCGCGGCATCCTCGACGTCTCCGACGAGCCGCTGGTGTCGGTCGACTACATCGGCAATCCCGCCAGTTCGGTGGTGGACGCGCTGAGCACCAACGTCATCGACGACCGCCTGGTGAAGGTGCTCTCGTGGTACGACAACGAGGCCGGCTATTCGAGCCGCGTGGTCGACCTGGTGCGCTTCGTGGGCGAGCGCATGATGTCTCCGGCGGCGGTCTAGCTCCCCGCTCGGCCTGCCGGCCCGGCAGCGATGCGCAAGAAGACCCTGAACGACCTCGCGGCGCGCGCCGGCGACCTCATCGTGGTGCGCGTGGACTTCAACGTGCCCGTGCGGAACGGGAGGGTCGCCGACGACACCCGCATCGAGCGCACCCTGCCGACCCTCCGCCGCCTCACCGCCGCGGGCGCCCGCCTCGTCCTCCTCTCCCACCTGGGCCGTCCCGGCGGCCGGCCGCGACCCGAGGCTTCGCTCGCACCGGTCGCGGCGCGGCTGGGCGAACTCCTCGGCGCAGACGTTGGCTTCAGCCCCGAGACGACGGGGCCGCAAGCGCTGGCCCGCGCTCGCACCCTCGATCCGGGCGAGATTCTGGTGGCCGAGAACACCCGCTTTCTGGCAGGCGAAACGCGCAACGACCCCGAGCTGGCCACCGCTTTCGCCGCCCTCGGAACGCACTTCGTGAACGACGCCTTCGGGACCGCGCACCGCGCGCACTCCTCGACGGCCGGGCTCGCGCAGGCGATGCGGGCCAGGGGCGGAGAGGCGGTGGCGGGGCTGCTCCTCGAACGCGAAATCCGCTTTCTGGGCGATGCCCTGGAGGATCCCGACCGCCCCTTCGTGGCGGTTCTGGGAGGAGCCAAGGTGTCGGACAAGATCGCCGTCATCGAGAAGATGCTCGCGCGCGCCGACCGGCTGCTGGTCGGAGGTGCCATGGCCAACACCTTCTTCCGGGCGCTCGGGCTCGAGACCGGCCGGTCCCTCGTGGATGAGGAGGGCGTCGATCTCGCGGCCCGGCTGATGGACCGCGCCGGCGACCGCATGATGCTGCCCGTCGACTGCGTGGTTGCACGCCGCATTTCCGCCGACGCAGCCACCCGCGAGGCGCCCCGGGCCGAGGTCGGAGCGGACGACCGCATCGGCGACATCGGGGGCGCAAGCCGGCGCATGTTCGGGGATGAGTTG
The DNA here is from genome assembly GCA_028820325.1 of Gammaproteobacteria bacterium. Classification (GTDB taxonomy): domain Bacteria; phylum Gemmatimonadota; class Gemmatimonadetes; order Longimicrobiales; family Gaopeijiaceae; genus BD2-11. The sequence continues at coordinate 12,220 of JAPPJO010000039.1, forward strand.
CAGCAGGCCCGCACCATCGTCTGGAACGGACCGATGGGCGTATGCGAGATGCCGGCGTTTGCGGGCGGCACCGTTGCCGTCGCGCGATCGGCGGCCGCGGCGACCGCCACCGGCGCGGTGAGCATCGCCGGAGGAGGAGACTCTGCGGCCGCGGTGCGCGCCGCCGGGCTCGCCGACGACTTCTCGCACGTATCCACCGGCGGGGGCGCCTCGCTGGCGTTCCTGGCGGGCAAACCCCTCCCGGGACTCGAAGCGCTTTCGGACGCGTAGGGAGCGCCGCGCAGACCCCGCCGGAAAGGACGGCACGGACGCGCCAACCAAGCTGGAGGCCGCATGAGGAAACCGGTCATCGCCGGAAACTGGAAGATGCACCACGCGCCCGAGGACGCCCGCCGGTTCTTCGGCGCCTTCCGCCCCTCCTGGTCCGGGGCGCAGCCCGACATCCTGATCTTTCCCGCCGCCATCTCCTTCGCGGCGGCGCAAGCCGCCCTCCCCGATCATCCCCGGGTGCAGTTGGGCGTGCAGAACATCCATCCGGAGCCGCACGGAGCTTTCACGGGGGAGCTCTCCGCCCCCATGGCCCGCGCCGCAGGGGCCACCCACGCGCTCGCCGGACACTCCGAGCGCCGCCACCTGTTCGGCGAGAGCGACCGCGACGCGGCCGCCAAGGCACGCGCCGCCGCCGACGCAGGGCTGGTCCCCGTGCTCTGCGTGGGCGAGACCCTCGACGAGCGAAAGGCCGGCCGGGCCGGAGAAGTCATCGTCCGCCAGCTCGACGCCGCCCTTGCCGTTCTCACCACCGAGGTCGACGTGATGATCGCCTACGAGCCGGTCTGGGCCATCGGCACGGGTGAAACCGCGACCCCGTCGGACGCGTCCGGTGCGCACGGGATCCTGAGGCGCCGCCTGGCGGAGGCCTGGGGCGGGGAGCGGGCCGCCCGGGTGCGCATCCTCTACGGGGGAAGCGTGAACCCCCGGAACGCCGCGCAGCTGCTGGCCTCGCCTGACATCGACGGGGTGCTGGTGGGCGGAGCGAGCCTCGACCCCGACTCCTTCGCCCGCATCGCCGAAGCCGCGCGGCTGTGAACGGGGGCCGGTAACCGCTTGACAGTGGAGCGGGCCGGGACGATGGTTTACGCCGATTCCTCGAACCGGGCGAAATAGCCGGATATAGACGCATGTATGGCTTTCTTCTGTTCCTACTCGTACTGGATGGCCTGATCCTCGGGGTCGTCATCCTCCTCCAGGCAGGGAAGGGAGGCGGACTGGCCGCCATGGGCGGAGGAGCCAGCCCGACGGAGGGGATTCTCGCCGGCCGCCAGGCCGCTTCGGTGCTCACGCGCACCACCTGGACGACCGGCACGCTCTTCATGGTGCTCGCGCTGGTGCTGTCCATCATGTCGTCGCGGGCCACGGCGCCGAGCTCCATCCTGCGCGAGAGCCAGCAGCAGGTCGCCCCCACGCCGGTCCTTCCCGGACTCGAGGAAGCCGCACCCGCGGACGAGGCCGCCCCGGTCGAGATACCTGCCGCGGAAGAGACCCCGCCCCCACCCGACCCGCAGCCGGACGGGACCCCGCCCCCGCCCAACGGAAGCTGACGCAGCTTCGCTCGACGCTGACCGTGGCCGGGCGCGATGATCCCGTCGACCTCTACCGGGCCCTCGCCCTCCATCGGGCCGCCGCCACGCGGCTGAAGAGCCTCCGCGACCAGGGCCAGGTTCCCGCGGCCACCCGCTGCGGTCTGGGATACGAAGCCGTCTCGGCAGGCGCCGCGCGCGCCCTGCGTACCGCGGACAACGGCACCGGCGACGTGATCGCGCCCACCCCCGACAATCCGGGCGCCTTCTTCGTGTTCGGCGGGACCCCGCTCGAGTTCTTCCGCCAGCGTCTTGCGCGCGACTCCGCGCCGAGCCGCGGCCGGGAGCCCGGCATGTGCCCCACAGACTTCGAACGCGGGCTGGCCGGTCCGGCCGTGCTGCCCGGGACCATGGTGGAGGTGATGGCGGGCATCACGCTGGCCCTCCGCCTGCGCGGCCAGGACCGGGTCGGACTGGTGTTCTCGGGCGAGGACGAAACCTCCACCAGCGCATGGCACGAGGGCATCAACTTCGCCGCGGCGCAGCGCTGTCCCCTGATCGTGGTGGTTCAGGCCGGAACCGAGGCTTCAATTGGCGCCCACACGCGGGTGCGCGATTTCGGGCAGAAGGCGGCCGGGTACGGGGTCGCGAGCGCATCGGTGGACGGGGGCGACGTGCTCGCCGTCCATCAGGCGGTGCTGACAGCGGCCGAGCGGGCACGGTCGGGAAAGCGCACCACGCTGGTCGAAGCGCGGGGCTGTCCCGTCTCGCGACGCGTCCACCACGCCGCTCGCACAGGTGAGGGACGTCACCCGGACGAGGACCCACCCGACCCCGTGGCCCGGTTCCGGGAGCGGCTCGTCGGGGAGCGCATGGCCCGCGCCTCCGACCTCGACGAAGTGGAGCGCGGCGCGCGGTCCGAAGTCCGGGCTGCGTGCGAACAGGCGCTGGGTGAGTCGTCTCCCGCTGGAGAACGCGCGCTCGGAGGCGTCCGCGACGGCGACCCGGGCACTCCTCCATGGTATCGCCTCGAGCCCCCGGCGCGCGGGCTCGCGCTGGCGTCCACAACGTGACCGGAAGCCGGGCAATGACCAGCAACTCGAGGCCGGAGCATCTCGGCAAGACCCTGCGCGGAGAGCCGGTGACGCTGCTCGAAGCCATCAGCGAAGCCCTCTTCGAGGAGATGGAGCGGGACTCGTCGGTTTTTCTGATGGGCGAGGATATCGGGGTCTACGGGGGCGCGTTCAAGGTGACGCGAGGCTTCCTCGACCATTTCGGCGCCGAACGGGTCATCGACACTCCGATCTCCGAGGCCGGCTTCACCGGCGCCGCAGCGGGGGCGGCCCACATGGGGCTTCGCCCGGTGGTGGAGATGCAGTTCATGGACTTCATCTCGCCGGCCTACGACGTGATCACCAACTACCTCGCCACCTCCCGATACCGGGGCAGCGGGAGCGTGCCGGTCGTGGTGCGCGGCCCGGTTGGCGGCGGCAACCGGGGCGGTCCCTTCCACTCCCAGAACGTGGAGATGGCTTTCTTCCATACCCCCGGGCTCAAGATCGTCTATCCGAGCACCGCCTACGACGCCAAGGGGCTCATGAAGTCCGCCATTCGCGACGACGACCCGGTCATCTTCGAAGAGCACAAGAGCCTCTACCGGGCGCCCCATCTGCGGGAAGTGCTGCCGCCGGAGGACTACGTGGTGCCGCTGGGCAAGGCGCGGCGCGCGTGCGAAGGCGGGGACGCGACTATCGTCACCTATGGCGCGATGGTGCACGCCAGCCTGGAGGCGGCAGCCGCGCTGGAGAAGGACGACGGGGTCGGGATCGAGGTGCTGGACCTGCGCACCCTCCTTCCCATGGACGACGCGGCGATCGCCGAGAGCGTGAAGAAGACCGGGCGGCTGCTCATCGTGCACGAGGACACACGCACCGGCGGGATCGCGGGCGAAATCGCCATGCGCGTGAACGAGCAGGCGTTCGAGTGGCTGGACGCGCCGATTCTGCGCGTCACCGCGATCGATTCGCCGGTCCCCTACGCGGGCGGGCTGGAGGACTACTTTCTGCCGCGGGTGTCGGACATCGTCACCACGTGCCGCTATCTTACGGGGTATTGATGATGCCCAGAGTATTGCCGATGCCGGGCTCCAGAGCCCGAACGTCCTGCCGCAAGCAACGGAGTGTCTGTCGTGTCCCGCATTGAAGTGCCGATGCCCCAGATGGGCGAGTCGATCGCCGAGGGGACGGTCTCGCGCTGGTTGAAGGCGGTTGGAGACCGCGTCGAGGTCGACGAGCCCATTCTCGAGATCTCGACCGACAAGGTCGACGCGGAAATTCCGTCTCCCAGCGGCGGAGTGCTGGTGGAGATCACCGTCCCGGAGGGAGAGACGGTGGAGGTGGGAACCATCGTCGGCGTGATCGACCCGGCAGGCGACGGGGCCGACGGCGGGGTCGCGCCGACTGCCGCGACCGAAGTGGCCGGCGAGCCCGCCGGAGCGGCGGCCGCCCCGCAGGCGGCTGACGCCGCAACCACCGCCGGGCTCGCCGGAGCCCCGGACGGGAAACCCGCTCCCGCGACCGACCCCTCCCCCGCGACGGCCGACCGCCCCGCCACCCCCGCGACCGCGGAAGAACGCCTCCGCCGCCGTTCCACCCCGGTGGTGCGCCGCATCGCCGCCGAGCACGGTGTCGACATCGCCCGGGTCGCCGGCACCGGCCACGCCGGCCGGGTGACCAAGCAGGACATCCTCAACTTCATCGAGGCGCGCAAGCAGGAAGCTGCGGCTGCGGCCGCCGCCCCCGACGCCGAGCCCCGTGCACCCGCCCCCGACGCAGCTCCCCCAGCTCCTCCCGCTGCTCCCGGTCCCGTGCTCAGCGCCGACGAGCTGTGGACGGCTTTCTACGGCGAGGTGCGCAATCCCGAGTTCCGCGCCCGCTCCGCCGACCGCGTGGAACCGATGGACAAGATCCGCCGCCTCACCGCCGACCACATGGTGGTGGCGAAGCGGGTGGCGCCCCACGTCCACTCCTTCATCGAGGTCGACTTCACCCGCATCGACGAGCTGCGGCGACGCAACCGCGAGGCGTGGCAGGCGCGCGGCGCGCGGGTCAGCTACACCGCCTTCATCGCCTGGGCCTGCTCGCGGCTGCTGCGCGACTACCCGATGGTCAACTCGGTCGTGTCGGGCCGGAGCGTCATCTACCGGGGCAACGTCAACCTGGGCATCGCGGTCGACCTGAACCCCGGCCTGATCGTGCCCGTCATCCACGACGCGGACGACTTCAGCCTGGTGGGCATGGCGCGACGCATCGCCGATCTGGCCGCGCGCGCCCGGGCCCGCAAGCTCGACCCCGCGGACATCCAGGGGGCGACCTTCTCGATCACCAATCCGGGCGTGCTGGGCACGGTGGTGGGCATGCCCATCATCCCCAAGGGGACGGCGGCCATCCTGGGAACGGGCGCCATCGAGAAGCGGGTCGTGGTGGTGACCGACCCGGCCGGCGGCCACGACGCGATGGCGATCCGCAAGCGCGCGTTCTTCTCGCTCGGGTACGATCACCGGATCGTCGACGGGGCCGACGCGGCGCGCTTCATCGCCGACCTGCGCACCACCCTGGCCGAGTTCCCCGGGGACGCCTAGAGCAGCCCGCGCCCCCCGTGCCACCGCCCGCCGCGTCAACGTCCCGCCGCCCGGCCGCGCAGCCGGCTCGGCCCGCCCCGCCGCCTCAATCCGACCGCCGCCCGCCCGCCCCGCCGCCTCGGCCCGCGCCCGCCGCGCCACCGCAGCCGGCGACCCTCGAAGTCACCCGCCTCGGGCTGGTCGAATACGCGCGCGCCCTCGACCTGCAGGCCGGCCTGGTGCGCCGGCGCGCGGCCGGCGAGATCCCCGACCAGCTCCTCCTGCTCGAGCACCCGCACGTGG
>JAPPJO010000122.1 GCA_028820325.1 Gammaproteobacteria bacterium
GCTGGGCCACCTCGGACAGGCCGCGGGAATCTGGGGGGAATCGCGCGAATCGTTCGACACGGACGAGGCCTACGACAGAAACCGCCTCGGCTCTGCCATCCTGGCGGGCGCGTTCGCCGTCTCCGCGGCCCACGGCTTCAAGTGGAGCAGCGAGTGCCGCCGCCGCACGACGCTCAGCGAGCAGGCGATCCGCGACCATCTCCGCGCAGTCTCAGGGCGGCGTCCGAACCTTACAGGTTGACGGACGTTCCCGCGGGAACGTTACGTGGCAACCTCGCGTAGCGCGTGGCGGCCGAGAGGAGCGCGTGTACAAGACCTGCATCTTCTGCAAGAAACCCCTCGACTCCAACGAGGTGGTGGAGGAGTTCCCCGTCGGACGGAGGCTCGCGTTCGATCCGGCGAAGGGGCGGCTCTGGGTGGTGTGCAGGAAGTGCCACCGGTGGAACCTGACCCCGCTCGAGGAGCGCTGGGAGGCGGTGGAGACCTGCGAGCGCATCTTCCGCGACACGCGCACGCGGGCCGCGACCGAGAACATCGGGATCGCGCGCCACAGGGAAGGTCTGGACCTCGTGCGGATCGGGAAGCCGCCGCGGCGTGAGTTCGCCGCCTGGCGATACGGCGACCAGTTCGGGACGCGCATGCGCCGTGCCGGTCTCGGTGCCGCCGCCGCTTTGGGGGGCGGGTGGCTGCTTGCCGGTCTGCAGTTGTCCCTGCCGACCCTGGCTGCGTGGGGGAGCTTGCCGTGGTTGCCGGTGGTGGCGTGGGGCTACCTCCGCCCGATGGCCAGGGTTCGCGTCGGCAGAAAGACCGGCGAGGACGGCGTCGTCACTCCGGAGAACGTCGCGAAGTTCAGGCTCCTCGACCTGAATTCCATCCGCCTATTGCCGGACGATGGCGACCTCGGCTTCGGCGTCGAGATCAGACGGTCGCTGCGGAAAGCGTGGTTCGCAGGCGAAGACGCGCGCCGCGTGGCGGCGGCCGTCGTTCCGCACCTGAACGGATGGGGCGGTTCCCGTTCCACGGTCCAGCGGGCCGTGGCTGAAATCGAATCCAGCGGCCACCCCAGCCGTTTCCTCGCCGATGTGGCCAACCGGGACCGCGTCGGCGCGCTGCGCCAGGAGGGACGCATCCGCGGCATGTCCAAACCCACCCGCCTCGCGCTCGAGATGTCCCTTCACGAAGAACAGGAACGCCGCGCGCTCGAGGGCGAACTCTGGATACTGGAGCAGGCCTGGAAGGAGGCGGAAAAGATCGCAGCCATCGCGGACAGCCTCCTCCTCCCCGCACGCGCCGACGAATTCTTCGACCGCCATGGAAACCGCGACTGATGCGCCCATGGCCCCCCAGCGTCCTCGGCGGGGTACACAACCTGCGACCCCGACGCTGACGATTCGGGCTAGTCGCGTCGATGCTACCTTTACAGGGTCGGGTGTTGTGGAGTCGGCCCTTGGGCTAGGAAGCGAGGTACCCTAATGCCGAATTGGAAGGAATGTGACGCCGTGGAGCGTGATCCGCGGAAGGTCAGCGGAGCTTGGGTATTCGCGGGCACACGGGTTCCGTTGAGCGCCCTGTTCGAGAACCTGCGGGCCGGCGCCTCGATTGAGCAGTTTCTCGACTGGTTTCAGGGCGTGGAGCGCTGGCAGGTCGAGTCCGTCCTCGACCACGAAGTGGAAGCGCTGGCGGGCGCCGGTGGTCAGTGAGAATCCTGTTCGACCAGGGAACCCCCGTGCCGCTCCGACGGCATCTTGAGGGCCACCATGTGGATACGGCCTACGAGCGCGGGTGGTCCGAGCTTCGAAACAGCGTCTTGCTGGACAAAGCTGAGGAGCATGGCTACGAGCTACTGATCACCACCGATCAGAGTCTTCGGCACCAGCAGGACCTCGCGGCGCGGGGATTGGCGGTGCTGGTTCTGCGATCGACCGCTTGGCCGCGGATTCGAGTTCGAATCGACGAGATCCGCTCGGTCGTGAACAAGATGCAGCAAGGCCAGTTCAGGGAAGTCGAAGTATGATCGTGTGGTCCGACTCAGGCGGATAGCTTACCGGCGTTCCAGGACGCAGTAGCGGTAGAGTTTCAGCGTTTCGCGCCAGTCTTCGGGGTACTCGGCCACCATCTCGCCCAGTCCGTATTCCTCCGCCAGTTCCGCGAACGTGCCGGACTCGGCCACCTCGAACGGCGCCTGCTTCTCGAACACGGTCAGGTCGGGGAAGCCGGTCGGGAACGAGGCGTTCATCGCGCGCTCCACGCCTTCGAGCCGGCGCCGGTCCTCGTCGGAGTCGAACTCCCGGCGCTGCAGGTCCAGCGAGAAGTAGTCGAAGGCGATGCGGAACGACGGCATCGCGCTCGCGAGCCGGTTCAGGAACGGCATGATGCTCTCGGGGGGCAGGTACATCGTGTTGCCTTCCCAGACCATCAGCGTGGGCGCCGCGAGATCGAACCCGAGTTCGGCGAGCCCGCCCGGAACATCCTCCTCCAGGTAGTTGGCGAAGAGCGATGGCGGCTGTTCGATCCCGTTGTCCTCCAGGATGTGGCGCTTGAACTCGAGGACCGCCTTCTGGTCCACCTCGTAGAATGTCGCGCCCGTGCCGCGGTAGAAGTGGGCGCGCATGTCGAAGCCGCCCCCGAGCAGCACCACCTGCCGGGCCCCGTCCACGATTCCGCGCTCCACGAACCGGTTGAAGTAGCGGGTGCGGAACCGGACCATCGTCGTCGAGGGCGGGAACGCCGCGTCCACCTGCCGCGCGGCCGTGCGCGCCCGGTCGTTCGAGAACCACGGGGCGTAGGGATCGTTGAACAGCGGCCGCGGCTTCTCGGGCTCCAGCGCCCGAATGGACGCGATGACGAACGCCGTCGCACCGATTTCGTTGATATCGATCATGGGTCGGAGACCTGGGATGTGTGGGGGTGAAGGATGTGGTCGCGGGGACATCAAGTGGTCATCGCACATAATACAAAGGGAGGAAGACACCTCAACAGCGCTCCGGTTGATGATCCGAGGCAAACCGGGGAGAATGGGGGGAGTAAGAGCCGCCCGCTCGGGCCCGAAGCCGCGGCGGGTGGCCACCGGCATAGAGCATCCGCATGGAGGGAGACGCCATGTCCGCAGGACGTTGTTCCGCGCACGCCGCCATCCACGCCGTGGCCCTGGTCCTCGCGCTGGCCGCTGCGCCGCTCGGGGCGCAGACGACCATCGGCCTGAGAGCCGGAGTCGGTCCCGCGACCCTGTCCGGGGCCGAGTTGACGCCCCGGGGCGCATCCGCGTTCGACGAACCCCGATACGGGATCGTGGCGGGGATCGACGCGGGGATCCCGCTGAGCGGCGGCCTCGGCGCGCGCATCGGCCTGGGGCTGGCCCAGAAGGGCGGCGCCGCCGAGGTGCCGCCGTCGATCACGGCGAGCCGGCTGCTCACGGAGTCGATGGCGGAGATGGACTACCTGCAGTTCTCCGCGCTCCTCCGCGTCGGCAGCGACGCCGAAGAGGGGAATCTCAACTTCGGCTTCCTCGCCGGGCCCTACGTGGCCTTCAACCTCTCGTGCCAGGTCGCGGTGACGTCCGTCGAGCCTCCGCCCATCCGCCCCGAGGTTCCGCCCGGGGACCCCAACCGCGTCCATGCGGGAGGGAGAAGCGCGGGGCGGACGGCGAGCGCGCAGGACACGGACGTGGCCTGCGGGGAGGGCGGGGTGAGCGAGATCAAGTCAAACGACTTCGGACTCGCCATCGGCGGCGGGTTCCAGGTGAGACTGACGGATTCGCTCGACATCGCCTTCGACGTGATCTACGCCAAGGGCCTCTCCGAACTCGACGATGAGGGGCGGAAGACCAACCACCTGGTCCTCCAGAGCGGGCTCGTGTTCACCATCGGGTGAAGCGGCCCGCACCGGCCGGGCCGGTATTCTAGCGGCGCCAGGCCTCCGCGTCGGGGATGCCGCGGCTGAGGAGCACGTCGAGTCCGTGCTCTGCCGCCAGGGCGGCGGCGAGCTCCGGCGGACCGGGCGCGCCGGCCGACCCGTCAAGGATGCCCCGTACGCGCCCCGTGCGCGGATCGCGCAGGATGGCCATCGGCCGGTCGGTGTCCCGGTCCAGCGTGGCCGATCCGGCGGGGCCGGAGAGCGTGACGCTGGCCAGTTCGCCCGCCCGGGCCGCCCGCGCGGGGAGGATGAAGACGAAGCTCGAACCGCCGCCCGCGTCCGCCACCAGCGGCATGTCGAAGTTCAACGAGAAGAGTTCGCGCCCCCCCGCGTCGCGCCCCGAGACGGAATACTCGCCGCCGGCCGCCGGCAGCGACGGCGGTGCGTCCACCACGAAGACCGGTTCCAGGTAGGGGGTGCCCTCGGGCTCGACGCCGCCCCAGAGGAGAAGCGAGCCGGCGGTCGGATCGCCAACGGACGCTGCGGCGGCGCGCGATCCTGCGACGGTGCGCGATCCGGCGGCGGCCGTCTCGGTCATCTGGCGGCGGCGCAGCGCCTTCGTGAAGTGGTAGTCACTGATCCACCGAGGTCCGCAATAGCCCATGAGGTCCGACCAGGTCGGGGGGATCAGTTCGCCGTCACCCGTGAAGTCGAACCCCCAGCCCCCGGTCAGGCCGCCGGTGTGAGGGAACAGGGGATCGGGGTTCGAAGCGTTCCCGCACGGCGCATGCTGGAGACTCATGTTGTGCCCCAGCTCGTGCGCCATGGTCGTCGGACGGGGAGCGGAGAAGCTCGTCCAGCCGGGCCGAAACGCGACGCCGAGCGGTTGCGTGATCGGCTCCGACATCATGCCCATGTAGTAGCCGCTCCCGTTCTCCATGGCGCGTATCGCGGCGGTCTGGCCGAGCAGCGCGAAGCCCCAGTTGGTCGACGAAAGCACCGGCTCGTGGGCCGTCACGCGCAGGTCGCCCACGGGCAGGATCGTGTTGATGGGCCAGAGCTGTTCGTGTCCCGCCGGATCCGCGGCCATGTCGTCGATCAGGTCCACGATCCCCGAGTCCTGCCTGCTCGTCCAGATGAAGGGGACCAGCGTCAGATCGAGCGCGGGCAGCGCCGCGACGTCGACCGCGGCCCGTCCGGTCTCCGGCAGCCGCCTCGTCACGCCAAGGGCCGGGGGCAGCGTGCCTCCGGGGTCGATCTCGACCACCATCTCGAGCCCCGGCTGCACCACTTCCCCCGGAATCCTGGCGTCGGAGGAGGTCTCCCGGCTGCCCTCGTCCACTCCGGCCGGGATGGGGCCCGCCTTGCCCGGAATGTCCACCGCGTACACCTCGGCGTCTCCCCGGAAGAACGTGGCCCGGACGGGAGGGATGGGTTCCTCCGTTGATTCGGAGGTGATCGCGAACACCCGGAGCAGCGCCTCCTCGCCCGCGACGAGCGGAACCGGGAAGTCCCTGGACTGAATCGCCTGCGTCAGATAGGCCACGGACCCGCCGAGGTCGGCGCACGGAGGCACGCGGTGCCGCACGCCCGCCAGCCACGCTAGGAAACCGGCGTCATCCGGCGTGCAGAGCCCCGTTCCCGCCGCCAGGATGATGTCGAGCCGGCCCAGCGCCGTCAGGCTGGTCGGGAGGGCGCCGGCGAGTTCCGGATTCCCGGACAGGCCCAGGGTCTCCAGGTTCGTCAGGCCGCTGAACTCCCGCGGGATCGGGCCGGTGAGGCGGTTCCGGTCGAGATACAGCTCCCTGAGCCGGCGCAGGTTGCCGAGTTCCGCGGGGATCCGTCCCGTCAGGGCGTTGTCCCGGAGGTAGAGGTACACCAGGTCCGACAGGTCGCCGAGTTGCGGTGGAATCGAGCCGGTGAGCCGGTTGTCGTCGACATTCAGCTCCGTGAGGGCGGCCAGGCGGCCGAACTGCGGCGGAAGCGGGCCCGAAAGTGCGTTCGCCTGGAGTCGCAGCAGGCGGAGGCGGCCGAGGTCGCCCAGTTCGGAAGGGATCGCGCCGGCGAGTGCGTTATGGTTGAGCGACAGCCGCGTGAGGTTGGCCAGACGCCCGAGTTCCGGCGGGATCTCGCCGGTGAGCCGGTTCCGGTCGAGTTCGAGGGTGTAGAGGCCGGTCAGGTTCCCGACTTCCGGGGGGATGGGGCCGGTCAGCGGCGAGTTTCGGATGATCAGATAGGACAGGTTCGACAGCCGGCCCAGTTCCCCCGGGATGCGGCCCGTCAGGGCGCCGTACCCCAGCACCAGCAGGTCCAGATTGGCGAGGTTGCCGAGTTCCGGCGGAACCCGCGTCATGTGACTGTGCGATACCGTAACTCGTGATATGACCAGTTGTTACGTCTCGATACTATAACGTCGTGTATCACTTCAGGTATGCAAATCTGAATGGGAATCCCTTCCACCGTACTGGCTGTCCTCGGACGCAACCGTCCGGTGAAAGCCGTGGTCTCGAACCCCCGACGGGTTCGCCCCCGCTGGCGACCAAAGCTACCGACGAGCGGCCCCCTCCACCTCCATCGGGACTGCGGGCAGAGAGCGGAGACAAGACGCTTGGTGTCGAATCGTTTTAGTCGGTTCGACCGCTGCACAAGGGAGTTTCACGGCTGGCGAGCACCTTCAGCTGCGTTGCCCCAGGGTGAGTCGAGCCGCCGGCTTGGTGGATCAACGGCGACACCGACGAAGAGCGGCTTGACCGCGTGGGAGAAGTTGCCGGACGCGCCGTCCCTCCACGGCCTGACCGAACAGTTCCCTCGGACAAAGCTGCGAACGGTCAGCTGAGCCCCGGAAGGCTGCTTGGCCGCATTGGTAACGGGAATTCGATGAGCCGATGCGGTAAGCATCCAAAACCGGAGGGCCCCGTGACGAACAACCGGCAATCCGGCACCGATGCGACATCGGGTATTCCGGAATCGAGAGCAGAGGTCCGGGCGGTCGCGAGCAATCGAAACTGGACCATCAGATCCCACCACAACTCTCACCGTAGCTTCTCAAACAATACATCGAACCGGAGTGAATCGAGCACACCCACGTGAAGATCGCCGTTGACGAGGAACGTCGGCGTTCCCCGGACTCCCAATCCTCGCGCCGCTGCTACGTCAGCGTCAACGAGCGCGTCAATCTCGCTACCCGCAAGGCAACGGGTAAACTCCTCAACGCTGACGACACCTGCCTGTTCAGCCATCCCCGTCAGCCGGACCTCAGAGGTGTCCTCGATCCATCTGTCCGTGGAATAGAGCAACTCATGGAACTCCCAGAACCGATCTTGGTGTCCCGCGCACTCCGCTGCCTTCGCAGCGGGATAGGCCGAACCGTGCCCTGACAACGGAAAATGCCTATATACCAGCGATACGTCACTTCCGTGTTTCTGTCGAATTGCCTTCAGATGCACCTCCGATTCTCTGCAGTAGGGGCACTGATAGTCACCGAACTCAATGATCGTCACAGCTGCGGTCTCCGGTCCCAATCGGTGTCCGACATTGGCATACCGCCGCCAATCTGAAACCGCTCGGGATCCCCGCGACGAAACGTCTGGATCCGCAATTCGAAAGAGCACTACTCCCGCCACAACCACGGCCGCCACTCCAGCACCCAAGGACGTAAAATCTATCGCTCGCTCCAGCCAATTCGCTTTCGCCATCTATCACCTCCATCGTTGGTTCCCTTGTTGGCCAGAAGGCAAATGTCGGCGCAAAAGATGGGCGAACGACCCATGTTCTAAGGCGCGCACGTCCGGTCAACCAGATACCGGTGTATGTACTTGATGCCGTAATCGTCAGACGTGGCGCCCCAGACTTCGTCACGGCTCGCGAGAGCAACCGCGAGACGAGGGTCCCAAGGAACCAGCGAACTGCGACCTTGTCCGATCTCTACCGTGCCTTCCAGCGTTCCACTCGAATCGTAGACTTCCCACACATCGACGCGGTCCTCTCGCATCTCTCGAAGCAACCAGATGGTTCCGTCCGTTCCAGCCACGACCTGCCTGACCGGGGGAAGATGTTCGGGAACCCAGAAAACTCCGCGAGCCGCACGACGCCTGCGCTCAAGTGTCGTCTCGGTGAGTTCGGAGCGTCGTGTGTACTCTCCGGCCCTCCAACCTGCATACTCTTCCTCCAGGCGGCGTTCCATCGCACCGGAGACTTCGCGTGGTTCGTACTCGACGGACCGTTGCAGGAGGGTGTCTCCACGGACTGATATCACCAGAAGGTCAAAGGTCGGTGGAGTTGCATCCTTATGCACCTCCCCGATCCGTACGACCGCGGAGCCGTCGGGTGTGACGGCGGTGAGGTATTCTCCGAGTCCGAGAGGGGGGAGGTCTCTGAGGGGATGTCGACCGGGGAACAACCGAGCGTCCCTCTCATGCTCTATGCCGTTGCCCGGCCATTCAATGGTGGCAATCGTGTCCAAGATTTCGCCGGATCGTGAGAGGCGGCGCAAGGCGAGTCCGGGGCTCTCGCCTCGGGATGACAAGGCCCGCCCATCGGTGATACGACGCCTGCCAAGGAGCGTGCCGTCAGCGAGCATGCGGCCCGGGGTCAACAGCGACCCCTCTTCGGGCACGCTCCGAGAGAACTGGATGATCTGCTCCGGCCGGCGCTCGTCCGTGGTGAACAGCTGGATCCGATTGAAGTCGGCTACCCAGAGCGTGTCTCCGATCCAGCCTACGGCACGCGCCGCAAGCTGCATCTCACCGGGCCCTTGGCCCGCTCGACCGATCCGGCGAAGCAACTGGCCATCAAGCGAAAAGACCGTGACTGCGGGCACCATGGCCTGAGCGACATAGAGGACGCTGTCGGGACCGATCGCAAGATCCAAGACGCTCGCGACTAGGTCCGTGCTTTCCGGGGATCCGATCCGGAGAACCTCTTTCAACTGCCAAGGCGTCGGACACTCGGCCTGCCCGCGCACCAAGGTTGGGACGCAAAGGAGCAAAGCAATCAGAAAGGTCAATCGACGCACACACGCCTTCAGCCATGCCTTCGGAAGTAAGCAGCCCGCGATTCTGGTTGGTCGCAGAAATCGGACGGAGAATGCTCGTGTGCAGGTAGCCACGAAGGATTAGTATACTTCAGGAGCGCATCCGACCCAATACATCCCGTCATCACAGGCGTCTTCATCACAGTAGGTGTCGCACTCTCCAATAGCTCCGCACTCGTCACCACCACAGGATTCGGCGCAGCCACCTGCGTTCGTGCAGGAACTCCCGGACGATGGCACGCCAGCCTCGACCGATGTACCCGCAAGAGCGAGGAGCATTACGAGCAGGGCGCTCACCGACGCCACCAGCCGCTTCTGTCGCTTCTTCATGATCACGATCCTCCCGGCGCCCGAGCGCCTCGAATAGATGAAACAATGGAACTTGGAACGATAGCGAGATTTGACCAATCACACCAACCTAGGAAGGCCTTGAGGTCGAGTCAAGTATCTGTGTATCAGTACCTTGCGCACTCGACGCTTCGATCTGACGACCTTTTCGATTTCCGCGCAAAGCTGCGCCTGCGCGGCGAGAATCTGGTGGAGAATCGGACCTAAACGAGCAACAGGCCAGCGAATCTCGGTTCACACGAACCACTTGAGTTTCGCCGGAACACCGCCACCTGGCATCAGGACCGATTCAGATCGCGGCGGAGAAAGGCGTAAGAGCTCTCCCCGCCTGTCCAGAGAAATCGCCCCCGCCCGGCGGACCCGGGCGGGGGCGACCCCTTACTGCGCCATCGCGATTCCTCGGAGGAATCCCGATGGGTTGGTCCGTTCCTACTTCCTGGTGACGATCAGGATGTAGTCGCGGTTGTTGTTAGCGTTGGCGTCCGGGTTCGTGGCGTCGCCGTCAGTGTCGGCGATCCGGAAGCAGACCCCGTCGCTTCCCTTGGTGGAGCCCGAATTTGCCGGCAACGTGAGGGTTCCCGTTGTCGTGCCGGCGAGACCGGTGAAGTTTGCGCTGGAACACGCGATGGGACTCGTGGTCACGTCTACTGTGCCAAATCCAGCCACGCCGAATCCCGTGGTCATGCTGGCAGCCGTAACCGAGAGATCCGTAATCGGGATGTCTCCATTGTTGTCGCCCGTGTCCACGGTGACCCTCAAGGTGGTCGTCCCCGTCACCGGGTCCGTTTCACCGTCGGGATCGAGGTTGAGCGCGTCCCGATCCAGTTCGATCCGGTCGCCACTCCAAGAGATCGTGATTCCCTTCACCCTGACATCGGCGTCGCGCCGGAGGTGGAAGCCCTCGCTGGTCGCGTCGCTGGCCGAATAGCCATCCGCCGCGATCACATGGACGAAGTACCTGCGGGAACCCGCCTTGGACAACGTAACCGTCGTGGCTCTCCCGTTGGTCACCGCTTGCGAGTACGTTCCCGATCCGCTGGGCGTCGCATCCGTCGCGCTCGAACTCAACCGGACCGCCGCGCCGGTAGACGCCGTGACCACCACGGAGAACTCACCGTCGTCGCTGTGGCCGCAATTGTTGTCGGCAGGGTTGGCGGCTGCGTCACGAGTACAAGCGGTACCGTCGATCTCGACACTCGTAAGCGTCGCGCCATCACCCGCGTTCCGGTCCTTGATGTGGAACGTTTCAGTGTCGTCATCGGCACGCCCACCCGTCAGCTCGACGAACTGCTGGCTGAAGAAGGTGTTCTCGTTGTCGCCACCGGTGTTGAAGCCCGAGTCGCCGCTTTGGTTGCCCTCGGAGTCCACACTGACGTACCCCGCCGGCAGGTCGGGAATCACCTCGTAGAGGCCTTCCCTGAGGTCTTCGGCACCCCAATTGCCCTTCGCGTCCACGGACGCCTCCACAACCACGCCCGTGTACTCGGTGCACTGGCTCGCGTCCACTCCATCACCAGCACCCGGTGACGACTCCTCTGCGAAGTTCGACACCTTGCACTGGTGCAGTTCGATGACGGTGCGCGCGTGCGCGGCGCGCACGCTCGGATCCGACACCTTGCCCTCGACCTCGCCGTCCTTGTAGAGCAATACGAAGTCGGCGTCACCGACGGTGGCGGTGCTGGTGTTGTAATCCCAGGTCGGAATTCCGGGATTGCTACCCGGCGCGGGCGGCGACCCGGCCTCGACGAGCGCGTGCGACACAACATCGGTCGCCTTCTCGGCCGTCTTTCCGATACTGGTGTTGCCGTTCCTGACCGCGGTGTACAGGCCCGTCTCCTGCGGCATCACGATGTACATATCGCCCCTGGTCAGGCCTTCGAACATGTACACGCCGTCTCTGTCGGTCTCGGCCATCAGCGGATCGCCGTTCGAGTCGGTCGCGGCCTTGTCGGCCACGTAATTGTTCTTGGTGGCGCCCGATCCGCCGACCTTCTTCGCCGTATAGATGGCCACCTCGACGCCCGCCCTGGACTCGTCGCTCGTCAGGCCGCTACGGCCATTCGAGTCGTTCGCGATCCGGCCCCGGACCACGCCGCGCAGATTGGTGGCGGACAGGTTGCCGGAAGCGCTGTCGCCGGTGTAGTCGTCGTCGTCTTCACCTTCGTCGTGCATCACGGAGAGCACGCTGGTCTCGTCTTCCTGCCAGCTTCCCGCCTTGGCCGCGAGCGTGGCCCTGTACCGACCGTCCGCGACGTCCGTGAACGTGTACTTGGCCGCGCCGCCGTTCCCGGCGGTGACCGTGACGTCGTCCTCCAGATCGTCCGCGTAGTCGTCGTTGCTGTTGACCGGCGTCAGGCTCACCGTGGCCTTGTCGCCCTTGTCGAGACCGCTGATCGCGCCCGAGATCGTCCCGGTCGCCCACTTGTAGGCGTAGGTCGAGCACACCTCGTTCGGGTCGTCGCTCGTTTGCCGCTGCAGCGGGCACAGCCACACGTCCGGACGGGCACCGCTCATGTCACCGAACGCGCCGAAGATCACGCCGTCCGCATGGTCGTCCAACTGGTCGCCGAACGCATCGATCTCCCGGCTGGCCCGGCTGTCAGGAACGATCACCATCCCGCTTCCCTCGTCGGCCACGACCGTGATCTCGGTGTCCGCCGGGATGTTCTTGAACGACACCATGCCGGATGCACCGACCGTCGCTTCAGCCTCCTCATCGTCCGTCTTGGGATCGGCGTCGTGATCGTACTCGAACGTTCTCAAGCGACCGCGGCTGTCGGCCGTCATCAGCGTGATCGTGATCTCGCCCACCGCGCTGCCGTCCTTCTCCGGCCGGCCGTCGCCGTCGCCGATACCAATGAAGTCCGTGAACCCGGTCCGGTCGTCCAACTCACGATGCACGCCCACGTAGATGGCCTGCGTCGTGAAGGTGACCCGGAGCGGCCCGAGGTCGAGCATGTCGTCGTCCTCGCCCGGCGGAAGATCGAGCCCGGTGTGCGTCAAGGTCAGGGCGTCGCCCTGCTCCCACGCCTCGCCCATGTCGGGTTGGCCCGCCTTGTCGCCCTCCTTCGCCATCACCGTGAACATCGCGGGCAGCTTCGTCGGGTCGACCGTGTACGCGAACGTGCTCTTGCCCAGGTTGTCACCCTTCGTGGTGTCCGTGGGCATGGTCGCGTTGACCGTGTCGCCGTCCTCGTCAACCATCATGAGCGGCTTGGCGTCGTCGGCCTTCGGATCGCCCATGTAGACCTGGGTGTTCCAGCCGCCCAGCCCCATGTCGCCGTCACGCGCGTCTTCGTTGCTCTTCACCCAGAAGTCGAACGCGACCGCCACGTTGACGAGCGTTGCCACTTCCTCGTCGGCGTCCGCCGCGTACAGACGCGCCGTCGACGCGTAGGCGATCTCGACGAACTCGTTGCCGCTCACCACCAGCGCGTCGTGCCCCGACTCCGCCGCTTTCACGAAGACGATGTTGTCGTTGCCGCCCGGACCCGTATTGTCCGCACGAGCAAACGTGAACGACGCCATGCCCATCTCGTCGGTCGTGGCCTCGCCCAGCATGCCGGTGCCATCCGCCCGGGCGTACAGCGCCAACTTAACGCCCGGCACGGGAACACCGAGATGATCTCCGGCTCCCATGCGGGCACCGGTCGCCACCGTCTGCATCGTGATCCGGAACGGGAAGTTGGCGGTCGCGCTGCCGCCCGCTTCGACCGTCACCACCATCGACTCGCCCACGAACGCGACGCCGGCCGCGGCGAGACCCGCCGTCACATCGTCGTCGTTGACGGGCAACTCGACCTGGTACGAACCGGCCATCAGGGCCGCGCCTGTCGAGAAGCTGCCGTCCGCGTTGATATCGATGTCCTGCTCTTCGTTCAGATCAGGACCGCGCAGCTTCACCTTCGCCTTGGCCAGCAGACCTGCCACGACCTCGGCGTCCAGCGCTCCAGCCGCCACCAGAGGCGCGATCGCCTCGGTGATCGAGGGCTCGCCGTCGTTGTGCATCTTGTCCTGCACGACTTCGTCGATGAACAGAACGCCCGACACCGAGGCGGTGCGGGTGTGCGTCCCCGAGAAGATGACGATCGGAGACTGTTTGTCTTCCAGCACGACCGTCTTCTGCATCTCGTCTTCAGCGAAGGTGTACGCCGTCGGGTTCGGGTTGGTGATGCTGAGCACGTAGGTGCCCGCCGCCAGACCCGCGAACCCGTACTGCCCGCCATTCGCCGTCTCGGTCGTCGCCTCGGCAGCACCTGCGAGCGTAACCGTCACGCCGTCGAGGCCCATGCCGTCGTCGAGGGTGACCCGGCCCGAGATGCCGGCGGTCCGCAGCAGCGTGCCCTCAAAGGGCACGGGCACCGTCTCGCCGGTGGTCACGGTCGCACTCTTCGACGTGATCGTGAACTCGTAGTCGTCGGGATCCGGGTTCGTGATCGCGACCTGGTACGTGCCGCTCTTGAGCTGCGAGAACGCGTAGAGCCCGGAGGCATTGGTTACCTCCGTGCGGTCCTCGCCCTCGCCAACGAGCGTAACCGTAACGTCCTTAAGGCCCTCGCCCTCGACGCTTACCTGGCCCTGGATCCCCGCCGTGCGGAGATACGTGCCGTCGAAGCTCACGACCTTCGACTCGCCGACGTTGACCGTCGCAGCACCGGAGGTGCTCGAGAAGCTGACCTCGTTGGTGTCGAAGCTGGAGATTTCGACCGAATACGTGCCGGCCCGCAGTCCCGTGAAGGAATACTGGCCGCTATCGTCGGTCGTGGTCTGGCCGTCGGCCATGCCGGAAAGGCTGACCGTCACACCTCCGAGACCCATGTTTTCCACCGTTACCGTCCCCATAATAGAAGCGGTACGGATGTAGGAGCCTCGGAAGTCCACGGTAACCGTCCCGCCGGTGTCGCCGATGCTGGCGGGAGCTGAGGTTTGATCGAAGCTGGCGTCTGCGGGGAACCCGCTGATCGTGACCGTGTAGGAGCCCTGCTCCACACTGTCGAAGCGGTAGTTCCCACCGCCAGCCGTGGCTGTGGAGGCGCCGTTGCTAAGGGAGACGGATACTCCGTCGACCCCCATGCCCTCGATCGACACCTGACCCACGATGGAGCCAGTCGGCGGCGGAGGCATGACATCCTCTCCGCATGCCGCGATGATCGGAAGCGTCAGCAACGTTGCCGCCGCGAGGTACTGCTTGAGTCTGCTCATTCCGTTCTCCTTGAACGGGTGGTCGATAAAGCGCCCGGTTCGTTTTCGGGCCGCCGACCACGAGACGGAGCAAGAACGATGCCACTCGCGACGGACAAGGCATGATTACCACAAATCGTTGATAAGAAAGGCGATATGCGAAAACGGAGCTTATCCCGGCTGGCCGCCCGCACGGTCCCCAAACGGACTGATTGCGGCAAAAACCGATGGCGGGCGTCGGAAAACCTCGCACAGTGTCAATAGGCATCGAGAATATCGGTGTTCGAGCGCTGCCCCACGTAGGAGCGGGGCCACGCCGATGTCGGCAATTGGCTGTCAGATTCTTGGTCGATGAAGCCTGGGCTGGAGCCCGAGGTCGCACCAGATCGCACTCGCCGCACGGCCTTCACGCGGAAGGATCGTTGTGTGGCCGCTTGGGATTGACGCTTCCCCGACCCCAGGAACCGCAGGTCTCCACGTCCGTTCGCCCCTCATGGGGGCGGGTTCCCGCCCTACGCGGCGGTACCCTCCGTCTTCACTTTTCGTCCATACCATTCGCTCTTGTAGTCGCACTGGCGGATGAACTCCATGGCCGCCGGATCACGCGCCGCTTTGGCTTTCACGTTGATCTCACCGTAGGTGCGAACGACGGCGGCCGTCACGTTGTGAACCGCGTCCCTTCGGCGGTTGCGCGTTCGCCGCCGGAACGCATCCAGCGCAGCCTCGGCACGCTCCAGCCGCCCCGTGCGTTCGTACTTCACGAGCCAGTGACTACACGGGGCCTGCCGCTTTTCGCGCGCAAGAAGCGATGACCGCGCATCGCTTCGCATCAGTACGCCGCACTCGGTGCAGCGCCAACATCGCCTCGCCACCCGCCGCTTCAGCCTGGCCTCTCTCGCCTTCTCGGCCCGGCACCTCGGGACGCCCGGATAAACCGTCGTCGCCCTGCGGTCCGCAACTTCAATGACCCCGCCACGACTGAGCTCGACTTGGCATTTCGACCGCTCCGGTTCTACATGCGGCGGCAGCGGCGCTCTCATCGCGAGCGAAAGCGACCACCCCAAAGCCGCTCGACGAACACGGCCGGAGAGGATCGTGCCCTCCGGAATCCTGCCCCGGTAGCGGGTCCACCCCTGCCCGGCGCGCGCCAACCTCATGTAGCGAGCGTTGACCCTGAGGATCTGGTTGTGTACGTAGATCGACACCGGCCTGCCACGTCGGGGCACGGGCCAGCCCACCTCGCCGCCCGTACCGCCCGCCCGAAGCCGCCCGAACGCATTGCGCATGGCGACCGCGTGGTCCCTGGCGTGCTGGTTGCGCGTTTGCGCCGGCCAGCCGATATCCGGGTGGCTGGTTGCGAACTCGTAGACCACCTCCTGAAGGTCGCGGCGGCTCAGCCGACTACCGGTGGCCACGTAGTGCTCCAAGTCACGTTCCAAGAGCAGATCGCGCAGTTCACTGCCCGCTCGCGCCCACAACACGAACCGCTCCGCCTGCGCACGCGTCGGATACAGCTTGAGCCGCCAACCGAAGCTACGGAACTGGGTCACAAAGCTCGTCCATGCGTTGAACACCCCCGACGACTGGCAGGACGGGACGCGGAAGGAAGTTGGTCATCTTTCGCGGTGGGCACACGGCAGCGGGCGGCTTTGAGTCTCGTTCAAGGCGGGCGGGCTGTTCAAAGGTGCGCGAACCGGCTTGATGCGGCAAGAGAAACGATCGTGCCGTTGGACCAAGTCAGGACCCCAGGATCGAAAAGACCAACACACGATTCCGGAAGGCCTCAGCCGCGATTTCGTCTCGCGCCTAACGATCCTCATCGGCTCGGTCCTCCGCGCGCTCCGGCCCGCGCGTCGGCGGCCTTGTCACCAGCCGTGGCCGCGCGGTCTCGCGACGCCAGATGGCCCGTAGTACTCGGTCAAGCCTGTCACTTGCTCGTCGAGCCGCTAGATTCGCCTCTTTAAGGTGTCACCTCGATTTCCGCTCGATTCGCCGCCGCAAGGCTTCGATCCGTTCCGATTGCCGCCGCCGTTGCCATCCTAGACTCCCATGAGGCCGGCAACACCTCCTCCTTTACGGAATCCGTAAAGGGGCATACATTCGGATTCAATGATACGAAGCTTCAGGGACCGGAGAACGCGACTTTTCTTCGAGGGGCGGCGCGTCGCGGCCTTTCACGGCTTCTCCGATCAGGCTGCGCGAAGGCTGACCCTGCTGGACAGCGCCGAGACGCTCGGCGACCTCGCCGCACTGCCGAGCAACCGGCTGGAATCACTGCGGGGCGACCGCGCCGGTCAGCACAGCATTCGGATCAATGCGCAGTGGCGTATCTGCTTCCAGTGGACCGACGACGGGCCGTCGGAAGTCGAGATCGTGGATTATCACTGAAGAGAGGCGGTTACATGAACGCGAGGAACGGGATGAGGCCGGTGCATCCGGGCGAAGTCCTGCGCGAGGAACTCGACGGGCTCGGGTTGTCGGCCAATGCGCTGTCCAAGGCGCTTGGAGTGCCGGTCAACCGCGTGACCATGATTCTCAACGGCCAGCGAGGCGTGAGCGCAGACACGGCGCTACGGCTCGCCACCTATTTCGGGACGACCCCGCAACTCTGGCTGAATCTCCAGAAGACTTGGGAGCTTCGCCGAACCGAGATCGAGGCGGGCCGAGAGATCGCCAAGGAAGTCACGCCCCGGCGGGCGGTTGTGTAGGGCCGCCATCGCGCCACTTCCCAGAAGCAGGCAAAGGCGCAACGCCTCTTGGTTTCGCTCGGGCTGCCGAAACTAGCGGCTCGGGCCGGAATCCCGGTCCGGCCCGGGCCGCCGTATCCTTTCCAGCAGCCTTCTCGTCATCTCCACCTGCTCCCTGGCCCTGCGCCGTAGGTCCCGGAGTAGCCGGTCAAGTCCGTCACCCGCGCGCTCAGCCGCTCGACTTGCC
>JAPPJO010000167.1 GCA_028820325.1 Gammaproteobacteria bacterium
TCCAGCAGTTGCCTCGTCATCTCCACCTGCTCCCTGGCCCTGCGCCGTAGGTCCCTGAGTATCCGGTCAAGTCCGTCACCCGCCCGCTCAGCCGCTCGACTTGCCGCTGCAAGGCTTCGACCTGTTCTCGCGACGCTTCGATCTGCTCGGATTGCCGCCGCTGTTCCGTTTCGTACTGCCCGGACAATCTTTCCAATGCGGCCGTCAGCCGCCGCTCCAAATCGGTCACGCAGCTCCCTCCTCACTCCCTCGACAGCTTCAAGTAGGGCCGTCCGTCCAGGGTGAAGGCCGGACGGACCGTCGTCCCGGCGGGCAGCGACACGTACCGGTCCCCGCTGCTCTCCATCAACTCGACGCCCCACGTCGTGTCCTCGATCTCGGCCAGCATCGCGCGCGCCCACTCGGTCCGCGTGTCCAAATCCCCCAAGGCCTCGATCCGGTCGTGGATGCTCCTCGACAGCCAGTGCATCGTCGCCAAGCTTCCGAAGCAGATACCCAGGAAGAGGCTCATGCCGACCACCAGCGGCCGGAGCCAGGCCTTCATCAGCAACTCGCGCATCTTCCCGGTCGCCTCGACCGTATCGGCTTCGATGGAACGCAGCGCGCCGCTTGCGACGGCGCTCAAGCTCTCGCCGAGCCGCGCGAGCTCGCGCGCGGCTTCGTCCTCGATTCGCCTCCGGTCGGCCTCCAGCCTGCTCCTCAGCCGGGAGGTCAAGTCGCCCGGGCTCGAAGTCTCGTTCATACAGTTCTCCTCTCAGCCGCCACCGCTTCCCGCTGTCGGGATCGCGGGCGGTGATGTAGTCCTTGCCTTGGCGGGTCACGTCGAGGCCAACGTCCTCCAGCGCGGAGACCACGTCGGCTCGGTCCTTGACCGCGCCGTGCTCGACGCGCTGCACGAGGTAGTCGCGGATCAGCGTGCGCGGGTCCGCCTCGTGTTCGAGCCCGGCCCGCAGCTTCGACGCCTCGATGTAGGCCACGTGGCCCGGCCGCTGCGCCCTCGCGCGCGCCGGGTCGTCCGGTCGGCTCCAGCCGTGCTCGTGGTTGAAGGCGTCTCGAAGCGGAGCGTAGGTCTTCTCCCAGCCGGGGGGCGCGATGTTCAGGCTGCGGCCCGTCTGTAGGTCGCACTGCGCGGCTAGGATGTGCGCGTGGACGCCGCCCCCGGTCTCGCGGTGCAAGACCGCCGTCCACGCGTAGCGATCCGGCTCCAGTCCCGCCCACGCCGTCTTCTCGAACTCGTCGAGGACGGCTTCGATCTGTTCGCCGGTGGGTTGGTCCTCCGGCGCCCACGCGATCACCGCTGACGTATACTTGCGCTCGAAGTCGAGCGAGTCGGCCACGGCGGCCACCATGTCCGGGTTCCCGCGCCACACTTCGACGCCCTCGCGCTCCCGTCCCTCGGCGTCCAACTCGCCGACGAGGTACTTGGCCGCCGCCTTGGCCGAGCCCTTCCCGTGGGACAGGAACCTAACGAGCATCGTCGGTCTCCCCGCCGATGCGGGCGACACGGAGCAGCGAGCGCTCGAACGACACGATGTGGGCGATCACGGAGACGGCCTCGGCCGCCGTCCTGTGGGTGTTCACCCAGCGGACAAGCTGGTTCAGGTTGTTCCCGATGCGCGCGATCTGGCGCGTGCGCTCGCGCTCGACGGACCGCGCCGCCGCGGTCCACGTATGCGTCCGCGCCATCGCCTCGCGAAGCAGCGCGGAGGGGGACACGCCCGCCGCGGCCGCCTTCTCCCGCCAGGCGGCGTGCTCGGCGGGCGTGACGCGCGCGGCGACCATCACGGTGCGATGCTCATCAGCAGCCATGAGCGCACCGGCGACGGGGTTCGGGGGCGTCGCCCCCGCGCGCCCGCCGCTCCGTCGGCGGCGCGACAGTCCGGGGGTCTAAGGGGGCCGGAACGCCCCCTTGCCAGCCCGCCGTGTTCAACACGGCGTGTGCTGGCTGCCCGACCAAAGACGCGCCCGACAAGCTGTTCCCCGGCCGCCGCGAAGCGCGCCGCATCACCGCACCGGGCGGGCTTCAGCCGCCCGCCAACCGGTCTCGCGAATCCGGTGCGCGGCCTCGCCGCGCTCACGGGTCTCGACGCCCTCGAACCGGCTCTCGGCGATCCGCTCGGCGACCCACTCCTCGATCTCGGCCTCGATCCAGCCCACGGCGCGCCTGCCCAGGGCGACCGGCCGGGGGAAGCACCCCGCGGCCAACCGGACATAGATCGTGCTCCGCGACAGGCCCGTGCGCGCCATCACCTCGGGCAGCCGCAGGAAGCGGGTCGGAGGGTTCGTTCTCTCGTTCCTCGGGTTCTCGGTCATCGTCCTGCTCCTCCTCGTTGTGCTCTGCTTGCTGGTCGGTCTCCGGTGTCACGACCGTCGAGGGGGATCGCGTCCACCGCCCGATGCCCCGTCGTGCTCGGCGATGAACGCGAGAATCCGGTCCGCCGTCCTGAGCGACGGCGAGCGGCCACGGCCGATCTGGCGCATGAGGTTCGGGTCGCCCACCGCCTTCTCGCCGAACGCCGTCCGGCTCAGGTCCGAGCGCCCAAGAAGCGCGCTGACCCGCGATCTGCATAGCCCTTCCAGCGTCTCCATGCCCGAACGCTGAACAACCATTCGGGGCGATGTCAACGGTCGGAAATCTCCTACTTTTCCACAGCGTTCCACAGCGTTCCGACGCCGTCCACGACCTGTTTGCGGTCGCTGCCAGTGGCGCGGCGAGACTCCCCCCTTGGTGAATTGCGGAGTGATCGTCCAGTGGCATGGAAGCCGGTCCGATGAGGCCCGGTCTGACTGGTTTTGCTGCCAGCTGGATCCAGCGGCTCATCGCGGCGGGGTTAGGAAGTCGGATCCTGATACTCCTGTCCGATCCGGATCCCCGGGACATGGACAAGACAGGCACGAGCCGCGCCGTCGGCCAAGCCGCCGGACTCGGCGATCCACGACCGGGTGCTCGACCGGAATCCGTACAGCGACGAGGTCCACCCCGGCGATTTCGGAGCGCCTGGGCCGCTTTTTGGCCCTACCCTTACCCCTCGGAGACCCGAGATCGTCGGTCCTGCGCGATTCTAAGGCCCGTAGATTTCCCGAAAGGTGCGCGAAACGTGCGGAAACGGCCCCCCGAGGCCGTCGAAGAAGCGGCGGCAGGTCGGCGGTCTATCCCCGCGTGACGTAGCTACTCCACGCCTGCATGACCTCGGCACGGCGCTCCAGCAGGTCGGAGCGCTGATACGCTTGGACGACTCGGCTCTTGGGAACGTGGGCGAGGCAGGCCTCCGCGACCTCGGCCGGGACGCCCGTCTCGGCCATCCACGACCGCGCGCTCGACCGGAAGCCGTGAAGCGTCGAGTCCACCCCGGCGATCTGGAGCAACCGCGACACCGTCTTCGGCGCAAGCGTCCTGCCGGTCCGCGAGGGGAACACCAGCGGCGACTTGTCCGACCATTCGCGCGCCTTTCTCAGCACGTCCAGCGCGCCCGTGCTGAGCGGAACGGCAAACTCGCGGCCAGCCTTCATCCTCTCGGCCGGGATCGTCCACCTCGCCGCGTCCATGTCGATCTCATCCCAAAGTGCGCCCCGGGCCTCGCCCGGACGCACGGCGGTGAGCACGATCAGTTCAACACACAACGCGGCCGGACTCCCGTCCCCCACGCGGCGGATGGACCGGAGCGCCGCCGCAATCTCGCGATGCGGCAGGGCGCGGTGATGGCCCGCCGCGCCGCCGTTCGGCTTCGGCAGCGCCGCCACGGCCCTGTCCACCGGGTTGTCCCGGCGGTAGTTGCGGCCGATGCTCCACCGGAACACGGCGGCAATCCGGTGCTTGGCCTTCCGGGCGGCGGTGGGCATCGAGTTCCAGATCGGGCCAAGGCACGCCAGCACGTCCGCGCTCGTGATCCGGTCCACCCGCTTGTCGAGGAGCGGGGCGGCGTGAAGACGGAAGGTGGACTCCCACTGCTGGGGCAGCGGGCTCCCGGCCTTCCACGAATCGCGGTGAAGTTCGATGGTCCGCCGCGCGGCCTCGGCGAACGTCGGGACGCCGCGCCCGCGCGGGTCCTGTCCCCGGAGAACCCTCCGGCTGTTGTCCAGCGCCTTTTCCCGGGCATCGGCGAGTGTGACCTCGGGGTACGGCCCGAGTCCGATCGAGGTGAGCCGCCCGTCGATCCTGACGCGCTGCCGCCATGTCTTGGTGATCCTCCCGTTGGCCGTCCGGTACACCCGGAGGCTCAGCCCACGCCCGCCTCGTCCGTCGCCGTAGACGCCGGGCCGGTTGACCGTCCGAACGAAGGCGGCGGTGAGCGTCTTGGGTCGCTTGGTCATGCGGGTTCCTTCCGTAGTTGTGTATCACATGCCAAATCACTTCTTAGGGAAGAATACACGGGATGTCAGCGGACGGCAAGGGACGATGCAACTCGGATGTAGTCTTAGAAGTATCTGTCTAATAACGTGTTATGGATGACATGATGTACTCTGCTGGACTGCACGGGACACGAGCTATCTAGTTCCGCCCGAACTCGGCGACTTGGCGAGCCTGGCGTACCTCCATCTTTCCGGCAACGGCTTCTCCGGTTCGATTCCGCCTGCACTGGGCAGCCTTGAGAATCTGAGGCGGCTTAGCCTCGCCTCCAACGATCTTGCCGGTCCGGTGCCTCCCCAGGTGGGGCGGCTGTCGAGGCTGCAGGAGCTGGATCTCAGCAACAACCAGGCCATGGCCGGAGCGCTTCCGGCGGATCTGACCGCTCTCTCCCGGATCGAGACCATCCATGCGGGAGGCACCGGCCTTTGCGCTCCGAGGGACTCCACCTTCGAGGCCTGGCTGTCCGGCATCCGGGAGCGCTGGATCGCGCGCTGCGTCGACGTGGCCTCCGCAGACGCCTACTTGACGCAAGCGGTGCAGTCACGCGAGTTCCCGGTGCCGCTCGTCGCGGGCGACAGGGCGCTGTTGCGCGTGTTTACGACCGCTGTCGGCGCCACCGGCTCGGGCATCCCCGATGTCAGAGCCCGATTCTACCGCGACGGTTGGGAGACGCACGCCGTGACCATCCCGGGCACGTCGGCTCCGATCCCGACGCGGGTGACCGAAGGTGAGCTGGCCGCGTCGGCCAACGTCGAGATTCCAGGTCATGTGATTCAGCCGGGGGTCGAGCTGGTGATCGACGTCGATCCCAACGGCACGCTGGATCCGGGCCTCGGTGTCGCGAGGCGGATACCGGAGACGGGCCGGCTGGCTGTAGACGTCGAAACCATGCCGCTCCTCGACCTGACGGTGATTCCGTTCGTGTGGAGCGAGACTCAGGATTCGTCGATCGTGGACCTGGTGAGCGCGATGGCCGCAGACCCCGAGAACCATGCCATGCTAGAGGAAACACGCACGCTGCTACCGGTCGGCGATCTGGCGGTGACGGCACACCCACCGGTGGTGAGTTCGAGCAACAGCGCGTTCGATCTGCTCGCCCAGACCGAGGCGATCAGGGTTATCGAAGGCGGCAACGGCCATTACAAGGGGATGATGACCCCCCCAGTGACGGGAGCCGGCGGAGTGGCAAAACGCCCTGGCAGATCGAGCTTCTCGCAACCCTATCCCGATGTCATCGCGCACGAGTTGGGTCACAACTTCAATCTGCGGCACGCGCCGTGCGGCCGACCGAGCGGCGTCGACCCCTGGTACCCCTATCCGGACGGAACCATCGGGGCGTGGGGCTTCGATTTCCAGGAGGGTGGCCGGCTGATGCCGCCGTCCACGCCAGACCTCATGTCCTACTGCGGGCCACCCGACGGGAGCAGCGACTACCATTTCATCAAGGCGCTTCGGTTCCGCCTCGTGGACGAGGGCGGTGGTGCCGCAACGCCTGCCACGACGAGGTCGCTGCTTGTATGGGGCGGCGTGGACGCGGAAAACGCTCCCTTCCTGGAACCCGCGTTCGTGGTCGACGCCCCGCCCGTGGTGCCACAGTCCGATGGCGACTACGAGCTTACGGGCTGGGCTGCGGATGGCGGTGCGCTGTTCTCGCTCAGCTTCGCCATGCCCGTGGTGGCCGACGGAGCGGGAGAGGGAAGTTTCGTCTTCGCGCTCCCCGTCCAACCCGCCTGGGCGGACAACCTGGCGAGCATCACACTGTCCGGCCCGGAAGGATCCGCCACCCTCGACGGGAGCACGGATCGTCCGATGGCCATTCTGCGCAATCTCCGAACCGGGCAGGTGCGTGGATTCCTGTGGGATCCGGCTCCACCGATCCAGGCCGCCGCGGACGCGGTGGGAGGTGCCGCCGGGCAGGGGACGGAAATGCTGTTCAGCCGGGGGATACCAGGTGCGATTGCGTGGCGGCGGTGAGTTCCGGGTCGTCGCCCAGCTTGCGGCGGAAAATGTCCGTAGGCCTAACCTGGATCGTCACCGAGCCGACCGCGGATGTAGCCCTCAAGGTGAGCGACATCCTCACGCACCTGAGCGAGGCCCTCACGAACCCGGGTGATCGCTTCAGCGTTTCTGGAGATCGCTTCAGCGTTGCGGGCGATCGCTTCAGCGTTTGCGAAGATCAGTTCAGCGTTGCGGTCGATCCGGTCTCCCAAGCGAGTTTCCATCGCACTCATGTCGGATCGGATGAAGCCGTAGAAGCCGCCAAGCGCCGCCAGCAGCACAATGAACTGTCCCCAGTCCTTCATCCATGCGGATCCGGCGGCTGCTCTGGCTGTATCGGAATCGATCATCGGCCGTGTCTCCGGTGCGTTCCCCCAATCTGGCGCGCAACGCCCGGAACCGCCACGGAACGGGGCCGGTAACGCGCCGCCCGTGAATCTCGCCGTTGCAACCGGGCGAGACCATGGCGAAATGAGTCAGCCAGACGCCCATTCGGCGATGACGTCCCGCCGCGGCTACTCCGAACTGGCGAAATGCGCGCCGATCGCGTCGACCGCGGCCTGGACAACGCCGAGTTGTTTCCGGACATCGGTGTGCAGTCCTTCGACCCTCTGGTCGAGCCGCTCCTCCAGCCCTTCGAGCGAGTATCGAAGCTGCTTGAACTTGGCCGACACCGTGTCGACGCTGCTCACGAACTCGACGCCCCTTTTCTCGGCGTGTGCCTCCACGTCGTCGATCCGCGTGGCGAGCTTCGATTCCACCGCGGAGATCCTTGCGCTCATCTGATCGAACCCGGCGATGACGCGACGCTCGAGCTTGGCCAGCGCGACACCGAGTTCCTGAAGCGCGAAACTGTCTTTCATCGTCTATCTGCTCTCTTCGCCTTCGTATGCGATTTGCCCGCCGCGAGCGGGTTCGTCCGTGAAGGAGAACCACGGTACCCGGATGGGTCAACCCATGGCGCCGCTCCTGGGGTCCATCCCCCGCGCCAGCGTTCGCCGATTGTCGAACGCCTTGGCCCTGGCCTCCCTCAACGTCACCAGCGGGTACGCCCCCAGACCCAGGTTCACGGCCCTGCCGTTGATGTAGAGGCGTTGCGCCCACGTCTTGCTCGTCCGCCCGGTCGACGTGGGCTTGACCAGCAGCGACAGCCCGTAGCCTCCACGTCCGTCGCCGTATCGGCCCGGGCGCCGGACTGACTTGACGAAGCTCGCGTTGAGCGTCGTCGGTCGCTCGATCCTGGTATCCTGTCGGTCGTCGTGTCCTGGGATTCGCACAGCCCAGCCCCTACGGCAACCTGATTCTTCCGCGGACACCCACCGAGTGCTGTGCCCCGCCGAGGCCGCTCTCGCGCCGCGTGCCTTCGAGGCGCAGCCCGACCCCTGACCCGAGTTCGTAGCGCACGCCGCTGCTGAAGGCTCGCGTTCCACCCTGGCCCACGTAGAAGCCGCTGTAGGGCGTGCCGTGGAAGCCGGCAATGCCGTACGCGATTTCGCCGTCCACGTTGGGCGCCATGCCCAGGTCGTAGCCGCCCACCGCGTCGTGCACCCCGCGCTCCCAGAGCTGATTCACTCCGCTCAGGTGGTTGCCATAGGAGGGTGCCACCCGGATCGAGAGCCCCTGGCCGCGGGTCGCCGGGTCGAACATGAGCGTACCGCCCATGCCCCATTCCTCGTAGCCTTGGCGCGCCGAGATCACGAAACGGCCGCGGCCCTCGGCGGTCACTCCCAGCCCCGGGTTAGTGTAGCGGAGCCCGCCGCCGACCTCCGCGCTGGTGCCGTTTATGCCGTTGCCGTCGCTGTTGTCGTAGCGCATCCCGCCCTCGAGCAGGACCGCGATCTCATTCCCGGCGCCGGTGCGGAAGCCCTGCGTCAACTCCAGCGCGAGCTTGCCGCGCTGCATCTCGATCGTCACTTCCTCGATCTGCCCGCTGCCGTCGACCGTGACCTGGCCGTACCAGCCCTCGGCCTTGAGGCGCACGCCGCCCGCGTCGCGCGTGAGCAGCTTGTAGCTCGCGCCCCCCGCCCCCGTCAACAGGCTCGCGGGGGTGGTGCGGAATCCTTCGCGTTCGTCATCGACGTCGATGTCGCCCCGGCCGAGTCCGGCCGAGCCCCACACCGAGGCGCCGCCCCCGCCGGAGAACCAGGCCATGTAAGGATTCACGCTGCTCATGGTGGCGCCGTAGGTGCCCTTCACCGGGCTGGCGCCGGTCTTGTCGGTGAAGTCGAAGCTACCGGAGTTGTACGAGCCTGCGACACCCACCAGGAGGTCCGACCCCACGCGCGTGTCGATGCCGGCGTGGGCGCTCACCATGTTGCCCTTCCAGTCGAGGGCGCTCTGGCCGGGTTCGCCGAGGTAGTGGTACTCGCCCGCGCCCCAGCCCGCCAATTGCGTGCCCGTGACGGACTGCTGCTGCGCGTCGGAGGCGCCCAGGGGCATCGTGAAGGAAGTGCCGCTGAAGAGGGCGGCGAGGCCGGCCTGGTCGCCTTGGGCGAGGCCGATCCCGCCGGCGCCCGGCGACGACAGGCTCGCGGCCATCGAAGAGAGCCCGTTGGTCTCCACGCGCCGCTCCATCCCCATCCCGCTGGCCACCGCGTCGACGCGGCGGGCGATCGCCGACACGGTGCTCGAGGTCATCGCGGCCGCCACGTGCGGCAGGACGCGGGTGTTGAGTCGACCCGCTCGCCCGACGGGGTCGTCGGTCGCGGCCGAAGCGGTATCCGACGGCGCCCCGGGGCCCACCCGGTTGATCGCCGAGACGCGGTAGTGGCGCGTGCTCCCCGGCATCAGGCCGGTGTGCTGGAACGCGGTGGCCCTGGACTGGGTGTTGGTCCTCAGATCCGTCCACGCGGTGCCGTTCTCCGAGACCTCGATGCGGTAGCCGGTGACGGGGGCGCCGCCATCGTAGGCGGGCGCGAGCCAGAACAGGTCGATCTGGGTGGACGTGACCGCCGTAGCCTGCAGCCCGGTGGGCGCGTCGGGCACGGTCGCGTCGGTAATGGCGCTCGCCACCCGCGATGCCCGGCTCATGCCGATCCGGTTGATCGCCGAGACGCGGTAGTGGCGCCTGGTGGCCGGCTCCAGCCCCGTGTGCACGTAGGTCGTGCGCGTGTTGTGCGAGTTGGCCACCAAGTCATTCCAGCGGGTGCCGCCGTCTTCGGACACCTCGATGCGGTAGCCGGTGATGCGCGAGCCCCCATCGCTCGTGGGCTCTCGCCAGGAGAGCTCGATCCGCGAGGTGCCGTCCGCATTCGCGTCGAGACTCCGGGGCGAGCCTGGCACGGTCGCGTCGGTCGTCGCGCGCGCGGTGTTCGAGAACGGCCCGGTGCCCGCGGTGTTGATCGCGGCGACCCGGTAGTGCCGCGTGGTCGCGGGCTGGAGGGTCACGTCGGAGGCCGTCGTCGTCTTCGAATTGGTGTTGCGGCGGATGATGATGTTCCAGTTCCTGCCCCCGTCGTCGGAGGCCTCGATCCGGTAGCCGAGGATGGGAGCGCCGCCGGTGTTGCGGGGCGCACTCCACGACAGGTCGATGCGCGCAGTGCCCACCGCCCGCGCCGTCAGCCCGACCGGTGCGCCGGGAGCCTGGGCGTACGTGCTCGTGCTCGCCTCGAACGACCACTGGCCGGTTCCAATGCGGTTGATCGCCGCCACCTGGTACCGGTAGGCGGTGGCCGGCCGGAGGCCCGTGTGCTCGAAGGTCGTCTCCCGCGGACCCGTGTTGCGCGGGATCGTGATCCAGGTTCCGTCGCTGGGGCCGCGCATCCGAATGGTGTAGCCGGTGATCCGCTCCCCGCCGTCGCTGGACGGCGCCTCCCAGGCGAGGGTGATGCTGGTGGGTCCCGTCGCCCGCGCGCGCAGGTTCCGGGGCTGGCCGGGCCGTGCGGCGTTGGTGGTGCCTCTGACCGCGCTCGAGGGGGCTCCCTGCCCCTGGGCATTGAGCGCGCGCACCCGATAGTACCGGGTCGTGTTGGGGGCGAGACCGGTGTCGATGTAGGTGGTGGCCGTGCCGGTGGGGCCGGGCACGAGGAATCTCCAGTCCGAGCTATTGGGGGAACGCCACTCTATGCGGTTGCCGGTGATGGGGCTCCCGCCGGTGTTGGACGGAGGCCTCCACGTGAGTTGCAGCTCGGTGCTTCCCCTGAGGCCGTTGGGGTTCACCCTCAGGCTCGTGGGCACGCCCGGAACGGTGAGATCATCGGTGGTCGCGTGGGCGACGTTCGACCAGGCGCTCGGGCCGGCCCCGCTGATCGCCCTGACCCGGTAGTAGCGGGTCGTGTTCGCCTCGAGGCCGAGGCCCGTGTCCTGGTAGGTGGTGCGCGTGTTGCCCGTGTCGTCCTCGAGATCCCTCCATCTGCCGGTTCCCGTGGGCGACCACTGGATCGAGTAACCGGTCACCGGAGACGTTCCGCTGGACGACGGCCGCGTCCAACGCAACTCGATCACCGATATCCCTCGGGCCTGGGCCGTCAATCGCCCGGGCGCGTTCGGCACGTCCAGCTCGGTGGTGGCGTCATTGACGTTCGAGGGGTCTCCCGTGGCAAAAGAGTTGATCGCCGAGACCCGGTAGTAGTAGGTCGTGTTCGGCGAGAGGCCCGTGTCCTCGTAGGTGGTGCGCGTGTCGCCCGTGTCGTCCTCGATCTCCCTCCATCCGCCGGTTCGCGTGCTTGAACGCTCGATCCGATACCCGATGATCGCGCTGCTGCCGCCACTCCCCGGGGGGCTCCAGCTCAGGTCGATCGCCGAGGAACTGA
Source organism: Gammaproteobacteria bacterium (assembly GCA_028820325.1). GTDB lineage: Bacteria > Gemmatimonadota > Gemmatimonadetes > Longimicrobiales > Gaopeijiaceae > BD2-11. The sequence continues at coordinate 11,098 of JAPPJO010000167.1, forward strand.
CGGCGGTCGCGGTCAGCGCACGAGGCGGCCCCGGCGGCGTGCCCGCTGACGTGGCGGCGCTCACCGCGGACGTCCAGGGCCCGAAGCCGATGGCGTTCTCCGCCCTGACCCGGTAGTGGCGGGTGGCGCCCGCCGCGAGACCCGGGTGCCGGTGGCTGGTCTGATTCGTGGTCACCAGAAAGCGCCAGGAGCTGCCGCCGTCCGCGGACACCTGGATGTCGTAGCCCGTGATCGCGCTCCCACCGGTCGAGGACGGCTCGTTCCAGTCGAGGGCGATGACGGTGGGCCCGGCGGCGGCCGCCATCAGGTTGCCGGGCACGCCCGGCGCCGTGGCCGGCGGCGTAGTGGCGCTCGTCGAATTCGACCAACCCCCAAGACCCCCAGGACCGGCGGCGTTCCTCGCCCTGACCCGGTAGTGGAGGGTCAGGTTCGGCGCGAGACCCGTATGATGGTAAATGGGCGTGGTCGAGCGCCAGGTCAACAACGTTGGGCTCCCGGTGCGGCCGACCGCCGTCACTTCGATTTCGTAGCCCGTGATCGCGCTCCCGCCGGTCGGGGTCGGGGGAGGGGTCCAGTGGAGGATGATGGTGGTGGGATTGGAGGGGACCGCCCTCAGGTTCGTCGGCGGATCGGGTGGGGTCTGAACCGGAGCCGCGACGGCGGCCGCGGCGGACGGCACCCACCACGCCGCCGCGGCGGCGACCATGAGGATGCGGGCTGGTGGACCAAGCTTGTTCCGAATCATCCTGGCCGTCTCCTTGCGCGGCGGAAGGGATCCGCGCGCGTGCGTGTGTGAGTCCGTCTCAATGGGTTGGAAAGCCTTCGCCGTCCTCCGTGGACCCGTCATCGCCGCCACGCCGCCGCGTCCGGCACCCCGAGGCTGAGCAGCGTCTCGAGCTCCGGCACCTCGGTCCACTCCGCCGCCTCCATGGCGGCCCGGACCGGGAGCGGCGTGTCGCGAAGGATGGCCCGCACCCGGCCGGTGCGCCGGTCGCGCAGGATGGCCGTCGGGCGGGCGGCGCCGGCGCCCAGGACGAACGACCCGCCGGGGCCGTCGAGGACGGCGGCGGCGAGTTCGCCCTCCCAACTGGGCTCCGCCGGCAGGATGAACGCGAAGCCGGAGCCGCCGTCGCCGTCGGCCGTCCGGGGCATCGCGAAGCGGAGCGAGAAGAGTTCCGATCCCCGGCGCGTCCGGCCCGTCAGCGTGTACGCGCCGGCCGAGTCCGGGAGCGCTGGCGGCGCGTTGACGACGAAGACCGGGTTCAGGAACGGCGCGCCGTCGCCGTTGGCGCCGCCCCACAGCAGAAGCGACCTCACGGAGGCGGAGGCGACCGTATCCACCGCCACGCGCGCCTCGAACAGCCGGTAGCGGAGCGCATTGGCGAAGTGGTAATCGCTGATCCCGTCGGGGGGGCCGCAGTACGACATCACGTCCGGGGTCATGGGACGCACCAGTTCGCCGCGCGCGAAGTCGTAGCCCCAGACCCCGATCGATCCGTTCGGGTGGGGGAACGACGGGTCCGGGTCGCCCGCGCCGCCGCACGGCGCGTGATGGAGACCCAGGTTGTGGCCAAGTTCGTGCGCGATGGTGCCCGAGCGGGGGATCGAGAAGCTCGCCCGGCCGGCGAGGAACGCCACCCCGGCGGGCCCCGTCACCGGGCCCGCCATCGTGCCCAGATAGTGGCCGCCCCCGCCCTCCATCGCGCGGATCGCCTCGGTCTCTTCGAGCAGGCGGCGAGCGTCGATGCTCGAACTCAGCACGGGTTCGTGCGCCGTCACCGCGAGCGTCCCAACCGGGAGCAGCGCACGCGCGTCCGCGAGCAGTTCGTCGCCCTCCGGGTCCGCCGCCATCCCCCGGACCGCGTCCAGGATCGAGGAGTCCGGCGCTTGCGCCCAGAGGAACGGAACGACCGTCAGCTCGAGCGGCGGCAGGGCCCGCACGTCGACCGCCAGCCGCCCGGTCGCGGGAATCCGCCGCGCGACGCCCAGCGCGGGGTCGAGCGTCCCGTCCGGGTCGATCTCGACGACCATCTCGAGACCGGGCCGTACGATGCTTCCCGGAATCTCGGCGCTGGCCGACGTGGCGAGCGAGCCCTCGTCGATCCGTTCCGGGATCGGCCCGGACCCGCCGGGGATGCACGCCGCGAACGTCTCCCGGCCATCGACGAGGAATCGGGCCCGGACCGCCGGAACGCCGACGCCCGCGGCCCGCGCCGCTGTCGGGAACACGCGCAGCAGCGCCGGCTCGCCCGCGACCAGCGGGACCGGGAACGCGCGCGACTGCACCGCCTGCACAAGGTACGCCGCCGGCGCCTCCCGCTCGGCGCAGGGCACGACGCGGCGCGTGTGGACCCCGTCGAGCCAGGCCGCGAACGCGGGGTCCGCGGGCGCGCACAAGTCCGTGCCCCCGGCCAGGAGCCGCTCGAGCCGGCCGAGCGACGTCAATTCGGCGGGAAGCGGGCCCGCCATCCGGGGGTTGCCCGTGAGCCCCAGCCCGCGTAGGCTCGCGAGGCCGCCGAGTTCGGGCGGCACCGGGCCCGACAGGTCGTTGTTCTCGACCCGTAACTCCTCCAGCGCCGGGAGCCCGCCGAGTTCGGGTGGGATTGGGTCGGAGAGGCCGTTGCCGTCGAGCGCCAGGTGCGCGAGGCCGGACAGGTCGCCGAACTCCGGCGGAATCGCGCCCGTGAGGCCGTTGTCGCTCAGCCGCAGGTATTCCAGGTGCGCCAGGTCGCCGAGCTCCGGCGGCAGCCGGCCCGCCAGCCCGTTGTCCCAAAGCCGCAGTTCGACAACCCTGCCCTGGTCGTTCACCTCGACTCCGCGCCACTCCTCGAGCGGCGCGTCGGTGAGCCAGTTCCCAGAGTCGATCCAGTCGCGCCCGCCCGTCGCGGCGTGGAGCATCTCGAGGATCTCCCGGTCCGTGGCGGGCGCGCACTCCGTCTCGGTGTCCCGCAGCACGGCGATGGCGCCCAGCCATGCCTGGAACACGTCGTCCGCCGGGGCGCACAGCTCCGTGCCAGCGTAATCCAGCTCGCCCAGCGACAGGTCGAGCAAGGTGCGCGGCATCCGCCCGGAGAGGGCGTTGTTGCCGACGAGCAGCGCTGTCATCGCCGCCAGGTCGCCCAGACCCGCCGGAAGCCGCCCCACGAGTCCGTTGCCTGCCAGGTCGAGGGTCGCGACGCGGCCCAGGGAGTCGGTCTCGACCCCGTGCCACCCCGCGAGCGCCACGCCGCCCAGCCAGCCTTCCGAGTCGATCCAGTCCTCGCCACCCGCCGCCGCGTGCAGCGCGGCCAGCGCCGCCCGGTCCTTTTCGTTGCAGGACGGGCCTCTCCCGAGCTCCCCGATCCCGTCCAGCCAGGCGACGAACCCGGGCGTGCCCGGCGCGCAGAGACCCGCGTTGCGCCCGAAACGGAACCGCACCAGCCCGCCGATCCTCAGGAGACTCCGCGGGAGCGCGCCCGTCAGCGCGTTCCCGTCGAGGTGCAGGAACTCCAGGCGCCCAAGACCGCCCAGCTCCGGAGGGACCGGGCCCTCGAGCCGGTTGCCGCTCAGGGACAGCCCCCTCAGGTGCGGCAGGTTTTCCAGCTCCAGAGGGATCGGACCCTCGAGCGCGTTGCCGTCGAGCCACAGCCCCTCCAGACCCGCGAGATTCCCCAGTTCCGGCGGAATCGGACCCGCCAGCGCGTTGCCGCTCAGGGACAGCTCCCTTAGACGCGTGAGGCTCCCCAGCTCCGGCGGGATCGGACCCGCCAGCGCGTTGCCGTCGAGCCACAGCTCCTCCAGACCCGCGAGATTGCCCAGTTCCGGCGGAACTGATCGCGAGTGTTCCCAAGTAATCCACCAAGGTTCATCAAATGGGCCATAACACGTTATTGGACAATGTGTTCAGTAGGATAGGCAGCGTCCGGTCGTCTCTTGCAGTCCATCGCCATCCCGTGTATTCTTCCCGGTGTAGTGCTGCAATAAGTGATACACCACAAGGAAGGAAGCACCATGACGAAGCGACCGAGAACGCTGAGCGCCGCGTTCGTGCGGACGGTCAACCGGCCCGGAGTCTACGGCGACGGACGCGGCGGGCGCGGGCTGAGCCTCCGGGTTCACCGGACACTGGATGGCCGGATCACCAAGACATGGCGGCAGCGCGTCAGGATCGAGGGGCGGCTCACCTCGATCGGACTCGGGCCGTATCCCGAGGTGACGCTCGCCGAGGCCCGCCAGAAGGCATTGGACAACAGCCGGGGCGTCCTCTTGGGCCAGGACCCGCGCGGACGCGGCGTCCCGACCTTCGCCGAGGCCGCCGAGCGGACCATCGAGCTTCACCGCGAGGCGTGGAAGGAGGGGAGCCCGCTTCCCGAGCAGTGGGAGTCCACCTTCCGCCTCCATGCCGCCCCGCTCCTCGACAAGCGGGTGGACCGGATCGAGAGCGCGGACGTGCTGCGCTGCCTGTCGCCGATCTGGAACTCGAAGCCCGCCGCCGCGCGGAAGGCCCGGCACCGGATCGCCGCCGTGTTTCGCTGGTGTATCGGTCGGAACTACCGCCCGGACAACCCGGTCGACCGGGCGGTCGAAGCGTTGCCCAAGGTCAACGGGAACACCACAAGCCACCACCGCGCGCTCCCGCACGCCGAGGTCGGGGCCGCGCTTCGCGCGGTTCGCGGGACCACCGACACGCACCCTTCGGCGGTTCCGTGCGTCGAGTTGATCGTGCTGACGGCGGTTCGGCCCGGAGAGGCGCGCGGGGCGCGCTGGGACGAGATCGACATGGACGCGGGCGTGTGGACGATCCCCGCTTCGAGGATGAAGGCGGGCCGCGAGTTCGCCGTCCCGCTGAGCACGGGCGCGCTCGACGTGCTCGAACGGGCGCGCAAGCTGTCGGGCGAGTCGCCGCTGGTGTTCCCCTCGCGGACCGGCGGGCCGCTTCCGTCGAAGGCTCCGCTCCGGGTGCTTCGGCGTGCCGGGGTCGATTCGACGCTGCACGGGTTCCGGTCGAGCGCCCGGTCGTGGATGGCGGAGACCGGCGTACCGGCGGAGGTCGCGGAGGCTTGCCTCGCCCATGTTCCGAAAAGCCAAGTCGTTCAGGCCTACCAGCGCTCCGACCTGCTGGCGCGACGCGCCGAAGTCATGCAGGGGTGGAGCGACTACATTCTCTAACGCCGGGTCTCTCCGTAGCCGGTCGACGCCGCCATCGAGTCACCCCGGCTTTCCGCTATCCGTTCGCGGATCCACTCGTCCACCTCGGACTCGATCCAACCCACGGCGCGAGCACCCAGCGACACCGGCTTCGGAAAGCGCCCCTGGTCCAGCCGCACGTAGATGGTGCTGCGGGACAAGCCGGTGCGCCGCTGCACCTCCGGCAGACGCAGGATGCGCACGCGCACCGGCCCTTCCAGTTCGATCACCTTCGTCATCGCTTCCTACCTCCTTCTCTCAATGATCACTCCCCGGAACCACCAGATCCGTGATCCCGGTCCCAAGCCGCCATGAACGCCAGAATCCGTTCGACCGTCACCAGCCTCGGCGAACGGCCCCGCCTCAAGTCGCCCCAGAAGCTCGGGTCGCCGACCGCGCGCTTCCCGAGTTCCGAAGGCGACATCCCCGTGTCCCGAAGGAACGCCGAAATCCGCCGCTCGAACCACCTCGTCAGGTTCTCCATTGCGCGACCACGAAATAGGATATTGTCAAGCCGTGCAAGATGGTAGGAAATCGGATACTTCCCACCTCGTTGACGTTCAACAAGTTACGGAATCGGGATTTCGGCCCGCGCTGCCAGCGGGGCGGAAAACGCCCCCGTTCTCGCCTCGAAAGACTCGAAAACAACGCAATCAGGATCAGCTGGGGTGAGGGCGTTGGGAGCGTCGGAATCGAACGGTTACCTGCGCCGCCCGACGAAGCTCCGGGTGAAGGAGTCCCGTTGCCTTCGCGGGAGGCAGTAGGTAATTTCCGACTTATGGGACGAAGAAAGAAGGAAACCGGTCAACTGGACCCGGTGCGCCGGAGGCTGCTCAGGATGGTGGCCGACAGCGACACGAACCTGCGCACCGCCTCGCTCGCCATCGAGCGCAACGCCGCGTACCTGCACCAGTTCGTCCACCGGGGCACGCCCAAGGTGCTG
>JAPPJO010000011.1 GCA_028820325.1 Gammaproteobacteria bacterium
ACTCTATGGACGCCTATGGATGATACTGGACTTTCGGTGTCCGCTCCCATGGCTGAATGGGACTATTGCCGATCGACACGGAGCCGACGGACCGTGAACGCGCGGGGCATGGTTCACCGGGTCTTCGACCGGCTTGCGAACGTCGCCCACGGAGGAACCGCTGTGGAAGCGGAGGCTTCAGGCTGCCCCAAACATCCCGAGACCGACATGGCTGGCGTAGCCCAACGCCACTTGAGCACCGTGCCAACGGCCCATGACCGGAACCATGACTGACGCCGTTCCCGATCCGGGGCGTCAGTGTGATCGTAGGCATGGGCCAACAGGGAGCGGACAACGTATCGTGAAGCTGGCCTGCCCCACAGCGGCCAGGAATACCAGCCATTGTTCCAGCTACCGGAACAGCCCTGGGTGAGAGTTCGCTCGCGAACCGCGAAGACCGGGTGTTGGCTTAGTCCCAGAATGGCAGCGGTCCGGCCCCGTTACGATGCTGGCGACCCCGTGGTCGGAAGGTTCGACGATAGAGACCGACAACGATGTCTCGGTCGGCGCACTCTTGGTGTTCACACACCTTGCCACGGCGGCCGGGAAAGTGGCAGCTGTGTACATGTTCGCCGCGTGTCTGCACCTGTGGTGCTGTCACGCGGTGGCGGCTGTGCGCGAGAGAGACGGCAGTTGGTGGCGGGATTCCCCTAGTGTGTCAGATCACTGCCCAAGAGAGGACCGCGTATCCGCACTCCGGGCAGGAATAAGACTCCCCGAACTCGTGGTCTAGGGCGATCACCAACCGATCGGGTCCCAGCATACACGGCATACAGAACGGCTCGAACGGCGTACCAAAAGGGGGATTTCGGCGGATGGCAAAACCGCCCCTCCCGTCCTCGTCTCGCGGTACAAACTCGTAGTCCTTGGTCACGAGTCTCCGTCATCCATGCATTGTCACCGTATCTGCCATTCCTCGATTTCGCCGAACTTCGAGTAAGAGCGCAGCACCTCTTCGGTGGGCTGGAAACCGCCGCACCAATCATCGGAAGTTGTTTCCGGCCAGACCCCCTGCTGCTTATTCACGAGATCCCGCAACCTAGGTTTATTTGCGAATTGCGGAGGCACCGCCTTGCACTCCCCCCAGTCAAGCGATGGTGGTCCGTAGGGCAAACTGGACTTCTGCCACCATTTACAACCCCCACACCTAGGGGTAATCGTAATCATGCCTACCCCCCGTCCGTAATCAGCAGCAACCCCCGGGTCCGCAGCATCTCGTTCAGCGCGGCCACGTCCTCCGCGATCACCTGCTCCACGGCGGCGAGGTGCGCCTGCAGCTCCTCGTGCAGGATTCCCTTCACCTCCATCTCCTGGTTGGTGGGCGGGAAGTCGGCGTTGGTGAGCGCGTTGGTCAGGTAGCCCAGCTTCGACAGCAGGCGGGCCGCGAAACGGACCACATCCTGCCCCTGTCCGGTAAGGCGCAGATCCACCAGGGTTCCCTGCAGCTCCTCAAGCTTGGTCTCCAACTCGGCGATGGCGTCGGACAGCGCTTCGTCCTCCGCGAAGCGGGCCATGGTCTGCAGTTGGACCCGGAGCGCCTCCACCCGGTGCACGGCCTCGCCCGCGGCCACCACGTCCTCGCGCACGTCGCGCAGGAAGGCGATCTGCTCGGCGATGTCGGCCTCGGTCCCGGCCGAGTGCGGATCCTTGATGACGGTGAGCGGCTGCTCGTGCGTCGCCCCGTCCACGTTCAGGCGCGCGGTGTACTGTCCGGGGGGCATCAGGATGGAGATCCGGGCACCGCCAGCCGGCCGTCCCTCCTCGCCCACCACGATGTGCTCGGCGTACATCGGGCTGGTGTAGAGCATGATGGGATCGTTGGGCTCGTCCCGGAGATCCCAGTAGATGCGGTTCACGCCCGCGTTGTTGCTGCCCTCCAAGGTGCGCACCACGGCCCCCGCGCCGTCCACGATCTCGACCGTGGGCGCCTCGCCGGCGGGTGCCGCCAGCCAGTAGTTGAGGTAGGCCCCGTACTCGGGATCCACCCCGACCGTGGGATCGTCGTAGGGAACCGAGGGCGGCGTGATGGACCTGAAGCGGTACGCGTCGCGGGGCGCGAACAGGTGTGAACCGGACGCCATCACCTCCGGGGTCAGCTGCTGAAGGGGCGCGAGATCGTCGAAGATCCAGAAGCCGCGCCCGTAGGTGCCCACCACCAGGTCGTTGAAGTGCTCCTGGATGACGATCCCCGACACCGGGGCGGCGGGCAGGTTGTTCTGGAGCGGCTGCCAGTTGTCGCCGTCGTCGAACGACACGTAGATGGCGTTCTCGGTGCCGACGTAGAGGAGGCCCTGCCGCTTCGTGTCCTCGATGATGATCTTCGTGTAACTCAGCATGCTGGGCGGGATGCCGTCGGTGATCTTCTCGAACGACTCGCCGTAGTCGCGCGTCCGGTAGACGTAGGGATCGCGCACGTTCATCTGGTGCCCGTCGATGGCCACGTAGGCCGTGCCCGGGTCGAAGCGGGACGGGGCGATGCTGCGCACGGCGAGCCACTCGGGCAGATCGGGCATGTTTTCGGTCACGTTGGTCCAGGTGGCGCCGTTGTCACGGGTCACGTGCAGAAGGCCGTCGTTGGTGCCCGCCCAGATCAGCCCCTGCTCGATGGGCGACTCGGCGATGCCGAACACCGTGCCCGCGTACTCCACGCCGATGTTGTCGCCGGTGAGGCCGCCCGAGAAGCCCATGCGGCTGCGGTCGTTAAGAGAGAGGTCCGGGCTGATGACCTCCCAGCTCTGGCCGCGGTTGCGAGTGCGGTGCACGTGCTGGCTCCCTACGTAGACCGTCTCGTTGTCGTGCGGGGAGATGTGCACCGGGGCATCCCAGACGAAGCGGTAGCGGACACCCTCCGCCGCGCCCCGGCTCTGTTCCGGCCACACCTCGACGCCCCGCCACTGGCGCCGGTCTTCCTCGTAGCGCACCACGATGCCGCCGACCATGCCCGACCCCGAGGCCGAGGACCAGACGATGTTGGAGTCGACGGGATCCGGGGTGGCGAACCCGCTCTCGCCGCCGCCCACATGGTGCCACATGCCGCGGGGAATGCCGGTGATGCGGCGCTGGCCCTGGATGCGGCTGTTGCTGGGCCCCCGGTAGGTGGGCTCGTCCTGCTTGTTTCCGAGGACGTTGTAGGGGATCTCGTTATCCACGGTCACGTGGTACATCTGCGCGTTGGTGAGACGCTGGCGGAACCAGGTCTTCCCGCGGTTGATGGAGATGGAGAGGCCCTGATCGTGGGCGACGATCATGCGGTCGCCGTTGCCGGGGTCGATCCACATGTCGTGGTGGTCACCGCCCGGTGCGTCCTCGCGCGGGATCACGTTGATGGCGCGGCCGCCGTCGGTCGACACCGAGAAGGAGGCGGTCAGGAAGTACGCCTCGTCCTCGTCGTCCGGCGAGACCACGACCCGCGAGTAGTAGTGCGGGCGCCCCATGGCGTTGCGGTTGCGGGTGATGCGCTCCCAGGTGGTGCCACCGTCGGTCGAGCCCCAGACCTGGCCGTCCTCGGTCTCGCGGCCATCCCAGGGAATCCCGTCGCCGGTCTCGAGCATCGCATAGACGCGCTGGTTGTTGGAGGGCGCGATCGCCACCGCAACCTTCCCCACCGGCAGGTTGGGCAGCCCGATGCCGTTGTCGGGACCGTTGAGCTTCTCCCAGGTGTCGCCCCCGTCGCGCGAGACGTGCAGGCCTCCGCCGGGTCCGCCGCTGGTGCGGCCGTAGGTGTGGATCTCGAGCTGCCAGGTCCCGGCGAACAGGTTGCGCGGGTTGACGGGGTCGAGCGCGATGTCGGAGCACCCCGTGTTCTCGTCCACGAAGAGGATGCGCTCCCAGCTCTCGCCGCCGTCCATGGTGCGGTAGACGCCGCGCTCCTGCTGCGGCCCGTAGGAATGCCCGAGCGCGCACACGTAGACGATGTCGGAATCGGTCGGATGGATGGCGAGCCGGGGAATGCGCCCGGTCTGCTCGAGCCCCATCAGCGTCCAGGTCGCCCCCGCGTCCGTGGACTTGTAGACCCCCTGGCCGATGGAGATGTGGCTGCGGATTTTTCCCTCGCCCGTGCCGGCCCAGACGATGTTGGGATCGGTCACGGACACCCCCAGCGAACCGATCGACTGCACCGGCTGGTCGTCGAAGATGGCGTCCCAGTTCACGCCGCCGTCAGTGGTCTTGTAGATGCCTCCGGAGGCGGCGCCGACGTAGTAGGTGTACGGGTCGCTGGGCAGGCCGGCGGCCGCGGAAAAGCGGTTGCCCTCGGGGCCGATGTAGCGCCACTCGAGGTCGGCGTAGGCTTCGGGGGAGGGGGCCTGCTGGGCGGCCGCGGGCGCGGAAGCGGCGGCCAGGGCCAGGAGGAGGAAGAAGGCGGGGATCCTGGGTGCGAAGGCGTTCATGGCAGGTCTCGCGTGGGACGGGGGACGGGGATGAAATGTCATGGCAGACGGGGCGGGGCGACCCGCGCGAATCGACATCCGTCGGATGCCGCGGTCTTGTCTCATCGAGGAGGCAGGTACGATTCGTCTCCGGCGGGCGTCAAGCGGGAAACTACGGCGGACCGGGTCGCCTCGACGATCAGGTCGATCTCCGCGGAAGTGACCGCGAAGTGGGGAGTGTAGCGGACGGAGTTGGCGCCTCCGTGAATCACGCCCACGCCGTTCCGTCGCATCTCCTCCTCGACGCTCCCGGACCCGTGGCTCCTGATGGCGGGCTCGAAGGCGCAACTGACGAGGAGACCGGTGCCCTGGACCGCGGTAATCGGTCCGTCGAGATCGGAGGCCACGCGTTCGAGCTTCTCTACCAGCTCGGCGCCGCGCGCGCGGATGTTCTCGCGCAGCTCGCCGGTGAGGGACGACAGCACGGCCACGGCCACTTCGAGGGCGCGCGGGTTGGTGGTCATGGTATTGCCGTAGACGCCCCGCCGGTACATCGCGGCGGCCCGGGGCGTCATCGCCACCACCGAGAGCGGGTACTGGCCCGCGTTCAGCGCCTTCGAATACGTCTCGACATCGGGAGGATCGGCGTTCTCGAAGCCGGGATAGTCGACGATGGAAAGGCAACCGTGCGCCCGCAGCCCGGCCTGGATCGAATCGACCACCAGCAGGCTGGCGTGGGCTCGGGACAGCGCGCGCGCCTCGTCGTAGAACTTGCGGGTCACCGCCTTCCCGGGATTCCCCTCGCCCATCACCGGCTCCATGTAGAAGGCCTCGATGAACCAGCCTTCGTCGTCGGCGAGGGCGTAGACGTGGCGCAGTTGGCCGATGTCGTTGGCGCGCACGGTCAGGGCGTTGTGGCCGCGGAAGCTGGCGAGGTTGTCGCGGTAGTAGCAGGCCGTCGAGTCCGAGACCTGGGCGGGCCGGCTGGTGCGCCCGTGGAAGCCGCCTTCGAGCGCGAGGGTCCGGATGGAGGCGCCGTCACGGGACCCGCCGGGGTCGGTGATCTCTTTCGCGTGGACGTCCGCGAGGCGGGAGGCGAAGGTCATCGCCTCGGAGCCGCTGTTGAGGCACACGAAGTGCTCAAAGGGACATGCGCCCGCCCGCCGGTGGCCGATCTCCGCCTCGAGCGCCCGGATGAGGCGGGGCTGGCTGGGGCTCGCGGTCATGACGTTGGCCATGACGCGGGGCTCGCTCATGGCGTCGAGCACCGCCCGGGGCGAATGCCCGAGCCCGAGCATGCCGTATCCGCCCGAATCGTGAATCACGGCGCCCGCGGAGGTAACGATCCAGGGGCCGCGGGCGGCGAGGGCGACGTAGGGGTTGACGAGGTCGTCGGGGTAGAAGTTGAGGTAGCCGCGCTGCATCCGCCTGACCTGGTCCGCTTCGTCGAGGCCGGCGATGTCCGGCAACTCCCGCCGGAAGCGGCGACTGGATTCCCCGGCTTCGGCGATGGCCTGGCGGAGAACGGCGTCCCCTGCAGCAAAGCGCTCGATCACGGCGTCCGGAAGACCGGGGGAGGCGCACGTTCCGCTCTGTTCCCGGATTTCGCGAAGGGTCGCCAGCGCGTCGCGGGCAGTCGGCATTCGGCGGGCTCCGGGGTGATGGTTGCGATTGCAGGCGGAAGGTCAAGCTAGAAAACCGCGCGGCGATTGAAAACTCCCGCGCCCGCGACCGTCCCCTGAACGTCGCCCGGCGAGTCGGCTCGCGTATCTTGTTCGGGTGTACGAGCAGCAATGGCGATTCTCCGGTCCCGGGCCGGACCCATCAACCTGGAGTTGGACTCATGACGCGTTCCGCCCTCGCACTCCCGATCGTCCTCGTACTCGCCGCCGGCTGCGGGGGGTACGCGGAACCCGCCCCGCCCGCGCCCGCCGCCGACGCGGGGGAGGCCGCGACTCCGGACCAAGAGGCCACACCCGACCGGGGGGCCGCGACCCCCGACCCGAGCCCGTCCGATCTGGCCGCGCGCGTGGCGACCATCGAGATCGTGCCGGCCATCATCGAGGTGCAGCGGGGAGACTCCATCACCTTCCGTGGCATCCTGCGCGACGAGGCCGGCAACGTGGTCGAGGGAGCCCTGTGGGGGGTGAGCACGCTCGGGCCGTTCGAGCTGCGCTCCATCAAGGACGAGATTCCCGAGACCTACGTCCTGCGGGGCACGGAATACGGGGAGGCCGTGATCGGCGTGTTCCTCGGCCTTGCCGGGCCGTCCGCGGATCAGCCCAACTGGACGCCGGCCGCCGAGATCCCCGTGAAGGTGAACGACTACCCGGTGGCGCGTATCGACATCGACCCGCCCGGCTACGCCAGCTACGCGGGGACGTCCTTCACGCTGACGGGGCGGGCGATCACCACGGCGGGGGAGGAGCACGCCGAGGAGGTGGTGGAGTGGTCCTCGGAGGACGAGGCCGTGGCCACCGTTACGGCCGACGGGCGGCTGGAGCTGGTCCGGCCGGGCGCGGTGCGCATCGTCGGCGAAGCCGGCGGAGTGAGCGCCGAACTCGCCCTGGACGTGGTCGCCAACCCGGTGGAGCGCGTGGCCGTATCCGCGCCCGAGTCCCGGGTGCGCACCGGCGACGTGGTCCGGATGGCGGTCGCCGCCATGGACGCTTCCGGCGAGCGCGTGGATGATGTCGCGCTGGCCTACCAGGTCGAGCGGGAGGGCGCCGCCGGAGCCGCAGCCACGGCCTACGGGGACGGCGCCTTCGTGGCCGAGGAGCCCGGGCAATACCGCGTCCGCGTGGACGCAGGCACCGCGGCCGAGCAGGTCGACATCGAGGTCTTCCCGCGCGAGGCCACCCGCGAGGTCTCGCTGGTGGGACAGGGCCCGCTGGGCACCTCGAGTTCGGACCTCTGGGTCTTCGAGGGGCTGGACGGGCGCGACTATGCCTACACGGGCACCATGTCCGCGGCCACCATGTACGCGTGGGACGTCACCGACCCCGCCGTGCCCGTAATCGTCGACTCCCTCAGGGTGGACGGCCGCCGCGTCAACGATGTCAAGATCAACGACGACCGCACCATCGCCATCGTCACCAGCGAGAACGCCTCAAATCGCCGCAACGGCATTACCCTCATCGACATCACCAACCCCGCCGACCCGGAGACCATCACCCATTACACCGAGGGTCTCACCGGCGGCATCCACAACGTCTGGTTCGTGGGCGACCTGGTTTACGCCATCAACGACGGCACTCTCGATGTCCACATCATCGACATCTCCGATCCCGCCAACCCGTTCCAGGCCGGGCGCTGGGGCCTCGACAAGGCGAACAAGTACCTGCACGACGTGAGCGTGGTGGACGGCATCGCCTACCTGTCGTACTGGAACGACGGCCTGGTCATGCTCGACGTCGGCGACGGCCGCCGGGGCGGGACGCCGACCGAACCGCAGCTCATCTCCTCGTACAGCTATCTCTACGACATCAACGGCGCCCTCTTCGGCAACACCCACCACGCCATCCGCTACGGCGACTACGTGTTCCTCGGGGACGAGATCTTCGGATGCCCGCAGTGCGACGGTCCCCGCGGCTACGTGCACGTCGTCGACGTGAGCGACATCGAGAATCCGCGCGAAGTCGCCGAGTTCAGGCTGCCCGACGCCGGAAGCCACAACCTCTGGGTCGAGGATGACCTGCTCTACATCGCCTACTACCAGGGGGGGCTGCGCATCGTCGACGTGTCGGGCGAGCTGCGCGGGGATCTGCTCGCGCAGGGGCGCGAAGTGGCGTCCTTCATGACCACCCCCGAAGGCGAGAGCACGACCATGGCGTGGGGCCCGCAGCCCTACAAGGGCAACATCTTCGTGTCCGACATGCGCACCGGGCTCTGGGTGATGAACCTGGCCCCGGCGAGGGTGATTCCGTAGCGGGCCGGCGCTCACTTGCCGAGCCGATGCGCGCGTCGGATTCTTGCATGTGAACGCCCGTCCGCGGGCGCGCCGCCCGGCAGGTCGCTCCCGGTCAGCCGCTGACCGCCTGCCGTCCAACAACCGAACCACAGGAAGGACCCCATGCGTCATCTCGCCGCCCTTCTCCTCTGCCTTGTCGTCTGGACCTGCGCCGAAGCCCCCGAGGCCGCCCAGGAGCCGGAAGTTTCAGCTGAAACGCCGTTGCCGCCGGGATCCGCATACGAGGGCCCGGCCTTCGAGTTCGAGGAGGTGGTTCCGGGGATCTACCACGCCCGCGGGACCGGCTCCCTGAACGTCGGCTCCCACGGCGCGGTGGTGGTGAACGACGACCACGTGCTGCTCGTGGAGTCCCATATCTCACCCGCCGCGGCACGGGCGGCCTACGACGAAGTGATGGAGCTCACCGGCAAGCCGCTGCGCTACGTGGTCAACACGCACTTCCACTTCGACCACGCGCACGGCAACAGCGCCTACCCGGACGACGTCCACGTCATCGGCCACGAGTTCACGCGCGAGATGATCGAGAACGGCGGCTCGATGGGGCGTTCCTGGGAGAACTTCGTGGGTGGGCTCCCGGCCCAGATTGCGGCGCTTGCGGACCAGGTCATGCGCACCGACATCGAGGAGGAGCGCATCGAGCTGGAGGACCAGCTGGCGTTCCTGGAGAACTACTACGCGAGCCAGGAGGGACTCGACCCGGAGAGCCCCAACACGACCCTCTCGGAGCGGATGACGCTGTTCGCGGGCGACCGCGAGATCCGCATCCTCTTCTACGGGCGCGGTCATACGGGGGGCGATGTAGTAGTGCACCTCCCCGCCGAGCGGGTGCTCATCACCGGGGATCTGCTGCTCCCCCGGCTGCCTTTCATGGGCGATGGCTACCCCGGGGAGTGGGCCGAGACGCTCGAGCACCTGAAGGGGCTGGAGTTCGACTGGGTGCTGCCGGGCCACGGCGATCCATTCCAGGATCGCCCGATCATCGACCATCTGCAGGCCTACCTGCGCGACTTCGAGGAACGGGCGACGGCGCTGCACGCGCAAGGGCTCTCCTACCAGGAGGCTGCGGCGCAGATCGACATGAGCGATCACGCCGGAAACTACCCGCAGATCATCGGGCCGGGCGTGCCGGAGATCGCCATGCAGCGGATGTTCGATCTGCTGAACGGGACGGCGGGGTAGGCAGTCCGAAGGACAAGCCGCGCGAAACGCGTCCGATTCTGACAGGAGGGTCTCCGGCGAGCGAGGATGGACGATCGCGGATGAGGCGTCAACGACTCGCGTTTGCCGTCGCGACGACGCTGTCCGCCGCCCTTTGGACGCATGCCTGCGGGGATGGGGCCACGGAACCCCCGCCCCCCAATCCGCCGCGACCGGTCGTGGTCTCGGTCGTCCCCCAACTCACCGAGCTATTGGCTCGGGGTGCGACCGTGCAGCTGCGGGCAAAGGTGCTTGACCAGAGGGCCCAGGTGATGACCGACGTCTCCGTTTCGTGGTCGAGCAACGACGCGTCGGTCGCGTCGGTGGACGGGTCGGGGCTGGTGACGGCCATCGGCAACGGCAGCGCGACGATCACGGCCACAGCCGGAACCGCGTCCGGGCACGCTTCGGTGGCCGTATTCGAGATCACGGAGCGGGCGGCGCTGACGGCGCTCTACAACGCGACGGACGGCCCCAACTGGGTAAACGCCGACAACTGGCGGACCGACATGCCCCTCGGGGACTGGTACGGGGTGCAGACCGACGACGCCGGACGGGTCGAGGCTCTCGATCTGAGGGGCCAGTGGGACAGCGAAGCCCGGTTGCCGATACCCCATGGCCTTTCGGGTTCCATTCCCCCCGAACTGGGAGCCCTCCTCCAACTGGTCTCCCTGGATCTCGGAAACAACCATCTTACCGGCCCGATCCCGCCCGCACTCGGCAACCTCGCCCACCTTCGGTACCTGGGCTTCACACGAAACAATCTGACCGGCGCCATCCCGCCGGCACTCGCCAATCTCACAAGTCTTGAAGTTCTGGCTCTCGGCGGAAATGCCCTGACCGGGGAAATCCCCATGGGACTCGGCAACCTCGCCAGCCTGACGGAATTGTATCTCTGGGCAAATGATCTGACAGGCCCGGTCCCGCCCGAGCTCGGCAATCTCGCCAACCTCAGGGAATTGTACCTCAGTAGCAACGATCTCACCGGCCCCATCCCGGCAGCACTCGGCAACCTGGCCAGCCTGACGGAACTGTACCTCAGTAGCAACGATCTCACCGGCCCCATCCCGACGGCACTCGGCAACCTCGCCAGCCTGACGGAACTGTACCTCAGCAGCAACGATCTCACCGGCTCCATCCCGACCGAACTCGGCAACCTCGCCAGCCTCACGGTCCTGTCCCTCTGGGGAAACGATCTGACAGGCCCGATCCCGTCGGAACTGGGCAGCCTCACCAGCCTCACGGATCTGTCGCTCTGGAGCAATGATCTCACGGGCATGGTTCCGGGCGAGCTGGGCCGCCTCGTCAGCCTGGAGCGACTTCGGCTGAGGAACAACAACCTGACGGGTCGAATCCCGCCTCAACTCGCCAGCCTCGACAGCGTCCGGATCCTGTCGTTGAGCGAAAACCAGCTCACCGGTCCCATTCCGCCGGAACTCGGCAACCTTCCAGGCATCGAAGAGCTGAACCTGGCGTCGAACAGGCTGTCCGGCGCGATTCCCACCGAACTTGGCAACCTCTCGACCGTGGAAGCGCTGTTTCTGGACTTCAATGGCCTCCAGGGCCCGGTACCCCCCGAATTCGCAAGCATGGCAAGCCTTCGGGAACTGGGTCTTTCGTTCAACGGCGGCTTGTCGGGGGCCCTTCCGGTCGAGCTGACCGAGCTGCAGCTCGATGCGCTGGTTGCCGAGGGAACCGGCCTGTGCGCTCCCTCGGATCCTGCGTTCCAGAACTGGCTGGCAGGGGTGTACAGGCGCCGCGTCGCACCCTGCGTTGAAGAAAACCCGTCGGAGGCGTACCTGGTTCAGGCGGTCCAATCGCGAGAGTTTCCTGTTCCGCTGGTCGCGGGCGAGAAGGCGCTGCTGCGGGTGTTCGTGACGGCCCGACAGGCTACCAGCGCGGGCATGCCGCCGGTACGGATCCGCTTCTACCACGATGGCCGGCAGACGCACGTGGCGGAGATCCCCGGCACATCCACGCCGATCCCCACCGAGGTGGACGAGAGCAGCCTCTCGCGGTCGGCGAACGCCGAGATACCGAGCCATCTGGTACAGCCGGGGCTCGAGATGGTGATGGAGGTGGATCCGCAGGATACGCTGGACCCGGAGCTGGGCGTGGCAAAGCGGATCCCCGAGACGGGACGCCTGGAAGTGGATGTCCGGGAAATGCCGCCCTTCGACCTGACGCTGATTCCGTTCGTCTGGAGCGCGACCCACGACTCGTCGATGGTTGACTTGACCCGGGCCATGGCCGAGGACATCGGGGCCCACGAGATGTTCGGAGATCTGCATCTTCTTCCCATCGGCGATGTGCGGGTGACGGCGCATGAGCCCGTTCTGAGTTCGAGCAACAGCGCGGTCGTCCTGTTGCGGCAGACCGCGGCGATCCGGGCAATGGAGGGCGGCACCGGCCACTTCATGGGCATGATGGGGTGGCCGGTCACCGGTGCGCGAGGAGTGGCCTATCGGCCCGGCAGGTCAAGCTTCTCGAGGCCTTTCACCTCCACCATCGCTCACGAAATCGGTCACAACCTGGATCTGCGCCACGCGCCCTGTGGCGGAGCCGGCGGCCCGGATCCGTCGTTTCCGTACTCCGACGGCTCCATCGGAGCGTGGGGCTACGATTTCCGCGCGGGTGGCAGCCTCGTGCGCCCGGACACACCGGATCTGATGTCGTATTGCGGGCCCCCGGACGGTGTCAGCGACTACCATTACACCAACGCGCTGCGCTTCCGCCTGGACGACGCAGACAGCGTGACCTCGCGCGCGCCGCCACTGGCCTCCACGGCGACCAGATCGCTCCTCCTGTGGGGTGGAATCGACGCGGACAACGTGCCCTACATGGAACCGGGGTTCGTGGTCGACGCACAGCCCTCGCTGCCACTGTCGGGCGGCGACCATCGGCTCGTCGGTCGAACGGCGACCGGCGCGCAACTCTTCTCCCTGGCCTTCGCCATGCCTGAGGTGGCGGACGGCGACGGCAGCTCCAGCTTCGCCTTCGTGCTCCCGGTGCCCCCGGAATGGGAGGGGAGTCTCGCGACCATCACGCTCGCCGGACCGGGCGGTTTCGTCACCCTCGACGGCGAGACGGACCGCCCGATGGCGATTCTGCGCAACCCGCGCAACGGTCAGGTGCGGGGGATTCTGCGGGATCCGCCGCCCGAGAACCGGGTGGCCGCGGCCGCGGCGCCCGGCGCCCCCGGATCGGCCCTCGAGGTGCTGTTCAGCCGGGGAATGCCGGGCACGGAGGCCTGGCGGCGGTAGGGGCCACGAAGCCGATGAAGCCTCAGTCGATCCTACCCCGCTCCCTGAACTCCTCCGCCTTCTGCTCCATGCCGCCGCGTACGAGGTCCTCGGCGGTCTGGTAGCCCTGCTCCTCCGCGTAGGCGCGGATGTCCTGGGTGATGCGCATCGAGCAGAACTTGGGGCCGCACATCGAACAGAAGTGAGCCACCTTGGCGCCCTCGGCGGGCAGGGTCTCGTCGTGGAAGGCGCGCGCGGTGACCGGGTCCAGCGAGAGGTTGAACTGGTCCTCCCAGCGGAACTCGAAGCGCGCCTTCGAGAGGGCGTCGTCCCATTCCTGCGCCCGCGGATGGCCCTTGGCCAGGTCCGCGGCGTGGGCGGCGATCTTGTAGCTGATGACGCCGGCCTTCACGTCGTCGCGGTTGGGGAGGCCGAGGTGCTCCTTGGGCGTGACGTAGCAGAGCATCGCGGTGCCGTACCAGCCGATCTGCGCCGCGCCGATGGCGCTTGTGATGTGGTCGTAGCCGGGGGCGATGTCCGTGGTCAGGGGCCCGAGGGTATAGAAGGGCGCCTCGTCGCACCAGTCGAGCTGCTTGTCCATGTTCTCCTGGATCATGTGCATGGGCACGTGCCCCGGCCCCTCGCACATGACCTGCACCCCATGCTCCCAGGCGATGCGGGTGAGCTCGCCCTGGGTGCGCAGCTCCGCGAACTGGGCCTCGTCGTTGGCGTCGGCGATGGACCCCGGACGCAGCCCGTCTCCCAGCGAGAAGGAGATGTCGTACGCCGCCATGATCTCGCAGATCTCGCGGAAGCGGGTGTAGAGGAAGCTCTCCCGGTGATGCGCCAGGCACCAGTGCGCGATGATGGAGCCGCCGCGCGAAACGATCCCGGTCACGCGGTTCGCGGTCAGGGGCACGTAGCGCAGCAGCACCCCGGCGTGCACCGTGAAGTAGTCCACCCCCTGCTCCGCCTGCTCGATGAGGGTGTCGCGATAGGCCTCCCAGGTGAGGTCCTCGGGGACGCCGCCCACCTTCTCGAGCGCCTGGTAGATGGGCACCGTGCCGATGGGCACCGGCGAGTTGCGCAGGATCCACTGGCGGGTCTCGTGGATGTTCTTCCCGGTGGACAGGTCCATCACCGTGTCCGCGCCCCAGAGCGTCGCCCACTGCAGTTTCGCGACTTCCTCCTCTATCGAGGACGAGACGGCGGAGTTGCCGATGTTGGCGTTGATCTTCACCGCGAAGTTGCGGCCGATGATCATGGGCTCGGATTCGGGATGATTGATGTTCGCGGGGATGATGGCGCGCCCGCGGGCCACCTCGTCGCGCACGAACTCGGGGCTCATGCCCTCGCGGATGGCGATGAACTCCATTTCGCGCGTGATCTCGCCCCGGCGGGCGTACTGGAGCTGGGTGACGGGCCCGCCGGTGGAGCGGAGGGGCCGGTTGTGGAGCGCGGCTGGCATCTCGGCCCCGTTGGCGCTCGGCGGCGCGAGCGACGCCTGCGGGAGCGACTGGCCCACGCCGCCGCGCTCGGCGATCCACTCCGCGCGCAGCTTGGGGATGCCCTGGCGCACGTCCGTGTCCTGCGGGCCGGAGGTGTCGTAGACCCTGAGCGACGGCTCGCCTCCCGAGAGGGAGATCTCGCGCATCGGCACACTCATGCCGCCGGGACCGTCGACGAACACCTTGCGGGAGTTGGGAAAGGCGTCGCCGTAGTCGGCGGCGGCGGAGCTGGTGGGGAGGCTTCGGTCGACGCGCCGCATGCGGCGGGCGGAGGTGCGCCCGTTTCCGGCCTGTCCGTTTCCGCCTTGGGCAGTCGCCTGTTCGGGTCCGCTGGAGCCGTTCCCGGCCTGTCCGTTTCCGCCTTGCGATCCGCTTGAGTTGCGTGCCATCGGCCACCTTCCTGTGCTCGTGGGGACCTGCGGAACTCCGGGTCGGGAGTATCGGGACCCCGGATGTAGCGGTAAGATAGCGAGGATGCCCCCAAAGGGCACAGGAAATCCTTCCCCGGACGCGGGCGCGGCGACCGACTCGACCAGGCGCGTCGGGAATCCGGACCATCGCACGACAGGACGAAGACACGATGCAATCGATGACCAGACGACCGCTCGCACGACGTTTCGCAGCACTGGCCTTCGCTGTCCTCGCGGCCGCCGCCGCGCTGCCGGGAATCGCCCTATCCGGGACAGCCGTCGCCCAGGCACCGGCGGCGCAGGCCCCCATCAACACCTACAACGCCATCCACCACCCGGTGGTGGGACGCAACGGGATGGTGGCGAGCCAGAACTTCCTGGCCACCGAGATCGGGGTGGACATCCTGCGCCGGGGCGGCAATGCCATCGACGCGGGAGTGGCGGTGGGACTGGCGCTCGCGGTGACCCTGCCGCGCGCTGGAAACGTGGGGGGCGGCGGGTTCATCCTGCTGCACCTGGCCGAGGAGGACCGTACGGTGGTGGTCGACTTCCGCGAAACCGCGCCCGCGGCCGCGCACGCCGACATGTTCTTCGGGGCGGACGGCGAGGTCGACAACGAGGAATACCGCTTCAGCCACAAGTCGTCGGCAATTCCCGCGTCGGTGGCCGGCTTCGATCATCTGCTGCGCAACTACGGGACCATGAGCTGGCGGGAAGTGGCCCAGCCAGCCATCGACCTGGCGCGCGACGGCATGGTGGTGTGGGAGGACCTGGCCGTGAACCTCGCCCGCAGCAAGCCGCGGCTCGGCGCGAACCCCGCGTCGCGGGCCAAGTTCTACAAGCCCGACGGCTCCAGCTACGAGGTGGGCGACCTCTACAGGCAGCCGGATCTGGCCTGGACGCTGGAGCAGATCGCCGAGGGCGGCGCCGACGCCTTCTACAGGGGCGAGATCGCGCGCCGCATCGCCACCGACATGGCCAGGCACAACGGCCTGATCACCATGGAGGACCTGGCCAACTACCGCGTCGTCGAGCGCGAGCCGGTGCGCGGCACCTTCCGGGGCTACGAGATCGCGGCCATGTCCGCGCCCAGCTCGGGCGGGATGCACATCGTCCAGATGCTCAACATCTTCGAGAACTTCCCCCTGAAGGAGATGGGCTACGGCAGCGCCGACGCCATGCACGTCATGGCCGAGTCGATGAAGCTGGCGTACGCCGACCGCAGCAAGTACCTGGGCGACCCGGACCACCTCGATCTCCCGGTCGCCGCCCTCACCAGCAAGGACTACGCGGCGGAACTGGCGCGGGGCATCTCCCTCAGCAGCGCCCGCCCGTCATCGGACATCGGGCCGGGCAACCTGGCCCCCTACGAGAGCCCGGAGACCACGCACTACTCCATCCTAGACAGCGAAGGCAACGCGCTGGTCAACACCTACACGCTGATGTTCTCCTACGGCTCGGGAGTCGTGATCGAGGGCACCGGCATCCTGATGAACAACAACCTCGGCAACTTCACCCTGCGGCCCGACATCCCCGACGCCTTCGGGCTGATGGGGAGCGCCGACAATCAGATCGCCGCGGGACGCCGGCCGGTGAGCTCCATGACCCCGATCATCGTGCTGCGCGACGGCCGGCCCTTCCTGCTCACAGGCAGCCCGGGCGGAAGCCGCATCATCACCACCAACCTGCAGCTGCTGGTGAACGTGCTCGAACACGGCATGAACATCGCCGACGCCACCGCGCGCCCCCGCATGCACCACCAATGGTATCCGGACCGGCTGGAGGTGGAGAGCGGGTTCAGCCCCGACGTGATCCGCGCCCTGCGCGCCCGCGGCCACGACGTCCAGTTCAGCGCCGGCATGGGCAGCCTGCAGACGGTGATGTTCTCCGACGGGCTCTTCTACGGCTACGCCGACCCGCGCCGGCCGGGGGCGATGGCGCTGGGGTATTGACTTGGTCGCCAAGCGCTGAGGGCGACGTACACGCTCGCCACCGGTAGGGTGCGCGAATTCAGACGGCGGAGTCCCATTCTGCCATTGACCTGGTTCTGCGCTCCAGCGCTGGCGACCAGCCTTTCCCGAATTCCGCATTCTTGGGTCCCGTTCTGCCATTGCTTGGTTCGGCGCCGCTGACGCCGAGGGGACCTGCACTCCGCGGTCGCGAATTCACATGGCGGAGTCCGATTCTGCCATTGACCTGATTCGGCGCCCGTGACGTCGGGGGACCCGCGTTCGCCCCGGATTCACATGGCGGAGTCCCAAACTGCCATTGACAACTTTGGAGTGCGCGACTTGGTCGAGTCCGGCGTCGCGGATTCTCCTGCCCGCCAAGGGCTCTCACAGGCTCGCTGACGGCCTTCGCAGCCCCGTTCCTGCTCCGAAGGCCTCCCGACCTCACTTCGGCGACTACAGGGCATCCTGAGAAGCCGATTTCCGTGGCGTTATATTTG
>JAPPJO010000002.1 GCA_028820325.1 Gammaproteobacteria bacterium
CCTCCGGGTGCAGCGTGACCCGGTCGTAGCGGCGCTTGAGCATGGTGGTCCAGACTGCCTCGGGCGGCAGCTCGTACTCGTCGTGGAGGTCCGAAGCGGTGATTCCGGGGATGACGATGACGGGGGAGATGGGCATGGGGCCGGGCACTGTCTGATGTTGTCGTAGTGTCGTCGGTTTTTGACGTTGCGAGCCGACGCGCGCCCCCGTCACCTTGCCTGAAATGACCTACCGACGGCTGGGCACACGAACCTGCGGATCGCGACCATAAATGAGCCAGCTCCCGGCGTTACGCCAGCCTGTCTCACGTCGGGGGCGCCTCCGTCGTGACCGTGGAGACCGCTCCGGCCCATTCCCGGAACCGGCGCTTGAGCATCGTCGGGTCACGGGACGCCTCGGCGAGCGTGCAGTCGGCAAGCTGCCGGCCATATCGCTCCAGCGTGCGCCTGCCGATTCCCGCCTGCCTGGCAAGCGCGTCCCAGTTGACCCGGCGACGCTGTCGAAACGCCCAGAGGAGCACGGCCCAGTTCAGCAGCACCTTGGGACCGCACGCGAGAGGTACTCCCTGCCGCCAGTAACGGCGGAACGAGTCGGCCGAGAGCCCCAGGCTGGATGCCAACTCGGTGACGGATGTCTCCGGCCGGGCGGGAGGGCGATGGCCGGAGAGGTTGCAGATGCGCCGGATGGCCTCGACCACCGATGGGTGCGGCGAACTCGCGGCGAGCAGACGCCGACCCAGCAGCCGGAGCGGATCGTCATGCCAGGGTGCGATCTCGGTCAGTACGTCGACCAGGCGGTCGTCCGTTTCCTCCGCCCACACCACGGGAATCCGCTCGGATTCGATCTCGCGGAGCCGCTGAAGACGGCCGATCGACAACGGTGTGATCACGATGCACGAGGGGGCAAGGAGTCCCCCGCGGGACACCTTGCGGAGCCACTGCACATCCGTTGCGGAGCATCGGCCGAGACAAATGATCCCGACATCCGCATTGGCGAGGAGCGGGCCGAACTCACGACGGGACGCCGTGGGTTCCAGGGGCACATCCGCGAGCAGCTTCTCGACCGTCTCCCGAAGGGCGCGCGTCTCGTGATACAGCGGGATCATGGGGCGCCTTCGAGGATCGGAAAAACACAAGGCCACATCAGTTTCACTGTGCAATGGGCCTATTCACAATATAACGACCTGGGGTGTGAACCTGTTGTGACGAATCAGCTATATATTGTGGCGATATCGTGTATTTCGGTGAGAACGACCGGTGAGTGATAGCGATCGACTCGGACGAGAGAATGCTGCGCTTAGAGCTCGCATGTCCCGCCTGAGCGCGGCGAGCCTGCGTATCAGCGAGAGCCTCGACCTCGGTACGGTCCTGCACGAGATCGTCGACAGCGCCCGTGCGCTTACGGGCGCACGCCACGGCATGATGATCACGACCATGGGCGACCGGGGACCGATCGAAGACTTCGTGACCTCCGGCATTCCCCAGGAGGAACTCCGGGAGGCGTTGGCGTGGCCGGATGCAATGCGGCTCTACGAACGTCTCCGGGATCTCGCCAAACCGCTAAGGATGGCGGATCTGGCGGGCTACCTGCGGTCGCTGGGCCTTTCCCCGCAACCTTGGCGCTCCAACATCCTGCAGGCGACTCCCATGTATCACCGGGGCGTGCAGGTTGGCAGCTTTTACCTTGCCGACAAGAAAGGGGGCCAGGAATTCACCAACGAGGACGAGGAAGTCCTGACGCTGTTTGCGTCCCAGGCGGCGACCGCGATCGCCAATGCCCGCGCCTACCGGGATGAGCACCTGGCGCGAGCCGGTCTGGAGGCCCTGATCGACACCTCGCCGGTGGGCGTCGTGGTCCTTGATGCCCGGACTGGGGGACTCACGGTATTCAACCGCGAGGCGAGGGGCCTCGCCGAGCGCCTCGGCCCCTCACCCGCGGAGGTGTTTGAGGCGCTGACGTGCCGGTTCGGTGACGGGCGTGTGATCGTCCTGCGCGAATACCCGCTGGCCGAGCAGCTCGGCAGGGCCCAGCGGATGCGCGCCGAAGAGGTCGAACTCTCGGTACCCGATGGCCGGAGCATCAAGGTATTGATCAACGCCACCCCGATCCGCGGAAAGGACGGCGAGATCGAGTCGGTAATCGTCACCCTCCAGGATCTGGCACCGCTGGAAGCGCTGGAGCGGGCGCGGACCGAGTTTCTCAGCCTGGTCAGCCACGAGCTGCGCGCTCCCCTTACCTCCATCAAGGGTGCGGCCGCGACGCTGATCGAGGCGTCGTCCGAGCTGGATCCGGCCGAGCAGCGCGCGTTCGCCCGCATCATCGACCGGCAGGCCAACCATATGCGAGGCCTGATCGGTGATCTGCTGGACGCGGGGCGCATCGACTCGGGCACGCTGTCGGTCTCGCCCGAGCCCACCGGCGTGGGCGCCTTGGTGGATCGGGCGAGGAACACGTTCCTGAGCGGCGGCCGCCGGCACGCAATCCTCATCGACCTGCCGCCGGACCTGCCCCCGGTGATGGCCGACCGCCGGCGCATCGTCCAGGTGCTGAACAATCTGTTCACCAACGCCGCCCGACACTCGCCGGAGTCGTCTCCAATCCGGGTCGAGGCGGTGCGCGACGGCGTGCACGTCGCGATCTCGGTGTCCGACGAAGGCCGGGGCTTGGCGCCGGAGCGGCTGCCGTATCTGTTCAGCAAGCACGCCCGCGGCGACGGGGATGACGCGGCGGTGCGTCAGGGGCTGGGGCTCGCCATCTGCAAGGGACTGGTGGAGGCGCATGGAGGGCGCATTCGAGCCGAAAGCGCCGGCGTGGGCCGGGGCGCGTGCTTCACCTTCACCGTGCCCGTTGCCGAGGAGATGCCACCCGACGGCGTTCGCGGGGCTCCCGCGGGCGAGGCCCGGGAAGAGCGCGAGAGCACCCGCATTCTCGTTATCGACGATGACCCTCGGACGCTGCGCTTCGTTCGCGATGCCCTCTCGCGGGCCGGCTTCGCGCCGCTCGTAACGGGTGACCCGCTGAATCTGCCACGCCTCATCCGGACCGAGAGGCCCGCACTCGTGCTGCTCGACCTGATGCTTCCCGGCGGGGACGGGATCGAACTGATGGAGCAGCTCCCCGAGCTCTCTGAGCTGCCGGTCATCTTCATCTCCGGCTACAACCGGGACGAGACCATGGTCCGGGCGCTCGAGGCCGGCGCCGCCGACTACATCGTCAAGCCCTTCTCGCCCACGGAACTCGTCGCGAGGGTCCGGGCGGCGCTGCGCGGGCGCGCCGAGGCCGATCCCTTCGAATCCGGCGACCTCCGCATCCGCTACGACCGGCGCGAGGTGACCCTGGCGGGGCGCGAAGTCGAACTCACCGCCACCGAGTACGAACTGCTGCGGGTGCTACCGCTCAACGCCGGCCGCGTCGTGACCACGGACACCCTGCTGCGCCGGATCTGGAATCGCGGCCGCGGGGGTGATTCCGAGCCGGTGCGCACCTTCGTGAAGAAGCTCCGACGCAAGCTCGGCGACGAAGCGGCAAACCCCGCCTACATCTTCACTGAGCGGGGGGTTGGGTACCGGATGGCGGCGGCTGGGGAGTGAGGGAGAGGCCAACGAGGTAGCGGGTACCGAATTTCTGTGGTCATCGGCCAACCTGTCCGTCGCCACCGCGGATTCCACCGGCTTGGTGCACCCCCGAGTCAGGGGGACGGCACGGATATCGGCGGCCGCCGACACCCTCTCGGGCACGGCGCAGATTACGGTTACGCTGCCGCACGTACCCCGCAATCCAGCCGTGGACGAGGGCACGTCGCACTCCCTTCAGATGATCGAAATGCGGCTTCCGCACGGTCGGATCCGGCGCGGCAGAAGCGGGACCTCCCACCGCGGTGCACGCCCGCAAGGCGCAAACGGGAGACTTCAACGGCGACGCTCACCCCGACATATTCGTGCTCGCTACCGGATATGACGTGGATCCGTTCCGGGATCTACACGGCGGAACTGGTCGACGTAGACCAGGACGGTTCACTGAATGGCCGGCGCTGGAGCAGAACGCAGGCTTCGTGCTCGCCGCAGAATGGCTCGATGTCGATAGCGACGGATTCATCGACCTGCTACTCGGCGGTCACGAACATGAAGACTCCGATACGCGGATCCTGTGGGGCGACGGCACCGGCGTCTACGACGACGCCAACGCAACGGTGACTCCGAAGATCACCGGCAACGGCGTGGTTCGCGATATCGACGCAGGCGACATCGACGGAGACGGGGACAAGGACCTTTGTCATCACGCGGACGGGTGACGGGACCGGCGCACTCGAATTCTATCAGGGATACTACCTCCAGCCGCTGGGGCAGCCTGGGGCGCGCCGGTTCGCTGACGTTACAGCCGCAGCGTTGCCGGACCATCGGGATCCGGAGGCGTCGTCGACTAATTGGCTACGCGTATACGATACCGACGGTGATGGCGACCTGGACATTCTTGTCGATGACTACTGGCCGCGGGGCCTCCTCTGGGAGAACGACGGTTCGGAAAGGTTCGTGAGGGTTGGGGGGGCATGAGGATGATGAGCCGCAGCAAGACCCCGCACCTGGTCTCATGGCTGAACCGATTCTCCATGGCTCCGGGCGCTCCGGCGCGCGCCTCGTTCATTCCCTGAGCAGGAAGTGCAGAATCCCGCTGACTTGCATCTTCGGAACAGCCCCATCGGCCCGACGATGCGGCCGTCGGTGGTATGCTGCGGCGCAACTGCATCCTGATCGCAACGTCCGTCGTCGCCCGCACGAAGCGGAACATCGTCATCAACGCGGGACCCGAGCGCCTGTCTGATATCGACGTATAGCGCACACGGTATTGTCGTATTGCCAATTGGACTTGCCGGCAGTCTCTTGACTTGATGAGCGTCACCGGCAATCCGTCCGTGGACCTCCGTTGAGGGAATGCGTGAGGGTCATCCCGATCCTGATCCTTGTCCTAGCCTGCGCCAGCGACACCACCGAGGCGGAAGTACTTGATCCTGCCATGTGTGGCTGATGGAGCCAGGCGGGCGGTCAGGCCCGCGGGGGCCCGTAGAGCGCGCGATCGTGATCATCCGCTGTCATCGGACTGCCCAGCCGCCGACCGGATGCCGGAGAAGGAAAATGTCTGACATTGACGTACTAGACGCACGTTATTGACGTATTGCGAATTGAACCTTCGGCCCTTCTACTTGCTGGTCTGGCGAGTTCCGTCAATTGTCGAGGCAGGACGAGGCTACGGACTCAAGACCGTGTCCGTGCAGATCGAGGGAGTGGTTCCATGAACTGGACCGAGAAGCACAGCCGGACACCTACAGGAGCATAGGACAAATGAGCGAACAGAAGGAAAGGAGTTCGGCAGGGCTCGCCGTTCCAGAAATGGGGTTCCTCATCATCCTCGTCGCCATCCTCCTCGCAGCCTGCGGCGTTGGCACCGAACCGGAAGAGGTAGCACCTGACGATCCCTGCGCCACCTGGAACACAAAGAGCTTTTTCGAGGAGGCGACGCCCGGCCTGATCGAGCGTTGCATCCTGTCCGGCAGTTCTCTCGACGAACGCAACGAGGGACGTGATTCCCCGATCTGCATGGCCGCGCGGTTCACCAGTGATCCCGAGGTCATCCGGACGCTGATTCGGCACGGTGCCGAGGCAACCGACTGGTGCGCGTTCAACCAATGGGAACTGAACGACTGCTATGGGGACGCTAGCGTGCTGCACGTTGCGGCGCGAGACAACCCCAACCCGGCGGTACTACAGGCGCTGATTGACGCAGGGGCGCAAGTCAACATGCTGGCAGGCCCGAATTGGACCCCGCTGAGCGTCGTGTGGCTGTTCAATAACACCGATGAAGTGGCGGACCTGCTGATGCGGAACGGCGCGACAGGCTCAATCGAGATCGTAGAAAACCCGCTGTGTTGAAATCACGCCTCGGGGTCGCGCCGCCAACGGTGGAACCCCATCCGTTCGCGCTCGGACCACACGAGAGGGCGCATGAAGAAGCTCCAACGCTGGCGCTGGCCCCAAACGGCGGCTTGGCAATGTCTGATATTGGCGTATTGGACGCGCGTTATTGACGTATTGCGATTCCGATTTTCAACCCTTCTCTTTGCTAGTAGTGCTAGCAAGCGCCCCGTCAATGGCTGGGCAGGAGGGCGAGTTCCATCATGCAGGACTTCGGCACTTCCATCACACGCAGCCTCGCCGCCACCAGAGGCGCAACTGAGAAGGCCCTGCGCGCCATCTGTCAGCTGATCGAGCCGCGCGGTCGGTTGATCGCCTTGGCGACGTTGGCGATCTCGCCGTTCGCCACACCTGCCGCCGCCCAGTCCGGCTCCGAAGCGGTCGTCTGCGTCGGGAGCGAAAGACGGACCCTCGCGACCAACCCGATCCGCAGGGTCTACACGGAAGACATGGAGATCGTGTACCGGATCGGAGCGGACATCGGCCAGCGCGACCAGGTCGAGCGCGATCTCAGCTCGGACCTCGGCTCCTATCCCGAGGTATGGTGCGCGTGGTCCGATCCCGGGGACGATCACGCCGTGATCATCAACTACACGGGCGTCATCCGCCAGGATCTGACCGTGGACCCGGAGGACCCGAGGTTCCAGGCCTTCAGCGTGGGCTTCGGCACGGACTTCGATGCAGCCGAAATGCAGGCGACGACGATCAACCACCGCTTCAGCAGCCAGAACGACGGTAGCGGCTACGAAGTGCTGCTGAGGGAGACTTGGAGTGTAGCCGATGGAAGCGTGGCGGAAGGACCCGCGGCCGTGGGCGGTGAGCGGGGAATCAGTCCGCCGGATGGGCCAATCTGCACGGGGAGAGCATCCTCCGAGGGCTGTTGGGCAGAAATCTCCAACCATCCTGGATGTTACCTGTGGAATCCCGGACCACGCGAGGGGTTTAGCGCGAACTGGAGCGGGGAGTGTTCACAAAACTTCGCCGAAGGCAGGGGAGAAGTTAGATGGCAATGGAGTGATTCAAGCTCGGTCGAATCCGGTTTGCTCCAAGGCGGCCAACGTGAAGGCTTCCACGTCATCAACTGGTCAAGTGGCGACCGGTCGGAGGGCTCCTACATGAATGGCGAGCGGCACGGCACCTGGACCTTGATCTGGGAAGACGGCACCCGAAGTATCGGCCCCTACGTCAGCGGGGAGCGGCACGGCAACTGGAGGATCTCTTTCGGCGATGGTTCCCAAGGCGAAGGACCTTACGTCGACGGTGAGATGCACGGCACGTGGACCATCTTCCACGAGGGCCGCGGCGACAACGTTGTCCGAGAGGTGGGTCCTTACGTGAAGGACGAGCGTCACGGCATTTGGACCGGATACGACGCATCCGGCAATGTAGTGGGGACGATACGCTTCGAGAACGGTAGGCAGGTTGGCGGCTCCGGGGGTGCTCTTGGGGCGGACGCCACCGCGACCACAGCGCCGCTCCAGCTCGCTTCCCCAGCGGCTCGGTCACCTTCTGGGCGTGCCATGACGCCGAGGTATCAGCGCGTAGAAGCGGACGCCGCTTGGAGGAAGGAAGCATGAGATTGATGAGAGGAACACGAGTCAGTCGCCCATCGTGACCCCGATTGCGGGTTGTCGGATTGGATCGGGAGAGTGCTCGATACCTGCGGTCGCCCTTCGGCGCGGACTTAGGTTGGCAGATGAATCTGTCCCAAGATACACTATGACTACCCAAAGGATAATGAGTAACTGCAACCGAGAAACGGAGTTCTACCATGAGGCACCAGCAATCTATCCCAGTCATGCTACGGAAGTCGCCAGCCGCCGAAGTGACGAGGCATCTCTTATCCGAGGAACAGGCAACAGCTCTCCTCGAGGCGGTGGTGAGCCCACCTAAGACTCCAGCGAAGTTTTCACTCAAGAGAAGGATGACCGGCGTTCGCTCTCAAGGCCAACAGGGTTCGTGTGCTAGTTTTGCTGCTGCTGCTTGCCTTGAGCGCATTCACAGGACGGATCTCTCCGAGGCCCAGATTCAGCATGAGTCCGAAGACAATTGCAAAGAAGGCCTGCCTGTCATTCGAGCGTTCCGAACTTGCAAAAGGAAAGGTGCGGTCAAGGAGATTGTTTGGAAGTACGATGAGAAACAAGTATGCTGGAGCAAGCCGCCATCAACGAAGGGCAAGACACGCTACAAGTTCAGGGGTATCAAGGCACTGTATCATCGTGAAAGACGAGGACATGAGTATGATCGTGGAATTATCAGTAAGATAAAGACGCCGATGTTCGCGCGCAGACAACCTGTATGTGTATCCGTTCCAGTATGGGATGAGTTATGGTATACCGGCAAAATAGGGATGCCAGCCATAAATCGTAAAGTGCCTGGAGGAGATAAGGGTTGGCATGCGATAGCGATATGCGCTTGGGATAACAAGACATCGAGATTCACCTTCAAGAACAGCTGGGGACCGGATTGGGGAAACAAGGGATATGGTACCATACGCTATGAATATGTGAGTATGTACAGTGACGTGGCTCTGATCGGTTGGAGTTGAGCGAGGTCCTCGACATGGGTGGTTGTGGTGGCTACTGCTGCGACCGCCGGGTGGGTTCTTCGACATGCGTCGGGATGTACAAGTACGGTAATCACCTGACACCCGGCCTCACCTGTAGCCGTTCTACGCGCCCGTTGCTTGAACTTTCATCCTGTCGCTGGATGGAACTTGGTTTAGGTGTCCATCCACACATCCTCCAGCACGGTGACCAACTCGCTGAACTCCTCCCCATCCACCATCAACGTCACCCGATACATCCCCACCCCCGCCACCGGCGCCTGCGGCCCACCGAACCCGAAACCACCGCCACCCGGCGCATCCTCCGGCACATTCCCCAGCAGATCCCACTGCACCCGGTTGATCCCCTCGTCCCCGGTAGCCTCCAGATCCCGGAACACCTCCCCCGTGACCACGTCACTGACCGTCAAACTCACATCATCCGCATCCACGTCATCCGACAGGTAGTAGTGAATCGCCGTCCCCGGCAGCGCATTGTCCCCCCGCAGCACCTTGTCGCCCGTCACCGAGCGCGAGCGCATTCGGTTCTGCTTCCAGGCCACCGCCTCCCGGGGCTCGAACAGGAACGCGTCCTGCTCCATCACCTCGGGGGTCAGCTGCTGGAGCGGCGTAATGTCGTCCATGACCAGCACGCTGCGGCCGTGCGTGGCCACCACCAGGTCGTTGTCGCGGGGGTGCACCAGCACGTCGTCGATGCGCACCACCGGGAGCCCGGTCATGAACCGGTGCCAGCTCCCGCCCTCGTCGAGCGAGACGAAGAACTCGAACTCGGTTCCCGCATATAGGAGGTTCGGGTTGCGCGGATCTTGGCGCACGGTATTGACGTTGCCGTATTCCGGCAGATTTGACGTGATGTTCTCCCAGCTAGCGCCATAGTCGCGCGTCACATAGACGTAGGGCGCGAGATCGCCGCTCTTGTGCCCGTCCACGGAGGCGTAGGCCGTACCCGCGTCGAAGTGCGAGGCCTCGATCCGCGAGATGTAGTAGCCCTTCGTCCCTCCGGGGATGTTCTCGCCCACCTCGGTCCAGCTGGCGCCACCGTCCCGGCTGACCTGGAGGTTGCCGTCATCGGTGCCCATCCACAGGAGCCCCGGCACCAGCGGGGACTCGGTGAGAGACACCGCCGCGCCCCAGGCGCTCACGCCGTCGTTGCGCGAGAGGATGCACTCCTGGCCGCGGTCCATCTGGTTGCAGCGCGGGAGGGCGTTGGCCTGGCCCATGACCTCGATCATGTCGCGGTCCATGTTCCTCGACAGATCCCGGCTCATCGTCCAGGTCTCGCCCCGGTCCATCGACGTGAAGAAGCGGTTCCCGCCCGCGTGCACGACCTCGGGATTGTGCGGCGAGAGGATGAAGGGCGTGTTCCAGTTCCAGCGGATCTCGGTGCCCTGCGCGGGCATGGGCACGATGTTCGACGAGGGATTGTTCTCGCTCGGCGCGCGCGGCCGGATGCTGACCTGCTCGCCGGTCGCGAGGCTCAGGCGCCGGATGTTGCCGTTCTGGGACTCGGAGTAGACGACGGTGTGGTCGGTGGGATCGACGGCGGTGTAGAAGCCGTCCCCGCCCCCGACGCGGTACCAGTCCTCGGAGAGGATCTCGCCGGTCCGGACCGCGCTCGGGCCGCACCAACTGCCGTTGTCCTGGAGTCCGGTGCACACGTAGTACGGGCGCCGCATGTCGACGGATGCGTGATAGGGCTGGCCCATGGACCAGCGCCGGAGCGACTCCCAGGTCTCGCCCTGGTCGTAGCTGACGTCCACCGAACCGTCGTTGCCCGCGATCAGGTGATCGCTGTCGGCGGGATTGATCCAGAACGCGTGCTGGTCCACGTGCCCGTAGCCGTCCAGCGTCTCGAACGTGCGCGCGCCGTCACGCGATTTGTAGATGCGCAGATCGACGATGTAGACCAGG
Organism: Gammaproteobacteria bacterium; assembly: GCA_028820325.1. Lineage (GTDB taxonomy): Bacteria > Gemmatimonadota > Gemmatimonadetes > Longimicrobiales > Gaopeijiaceae > BD2-11. Next base: position 10,442 of record JAPPJO010000002.1, read on the forward strand.
TCCGGATCGGTCGGATCGACCCGGATCTGGCTGAAGTACATCGGGCGGCCGTTCTCGTTGGAGCGGAACTCCCAGCTCATGCCCTTGTCGCTCGAGCGCCAGATGCCGTTGTACTGGGGATCGAGAGGGAGCGCGTCCTCGTCGTCCAGGCGCTCCCACTCGGCCCGCTCCTCATCCGTGAGAGGCTCTTCCTTGTCCGCGGCGACCTCGATCTGGGCGTAGACGACGTCGGGATCGGCCGGCGTCATCGCCAGCGCGACGCGCCCCATGGTGCCGCGCGGCAGGCCGTTGCCGCTCAGCCGGCTCCAGCTCTCGCCCCCGTCGTCGGAACGCCAGATGCCGCTCCCGGGCCCTCCGCCCACGAAGCAGCACGCCGTCCGGCGTCGCTGATAGGTCGCCGCGAAGAGCGTGTTGGGGTTTGAGGGATCGATGACCAGGTCGGTGGCGCCGGTGTTCTCGTCCACGCTGAGGACGTGGCTCCAGGACCGCCCCCCGTCCGTGGTCTTGAAGACGCCGCGCTCCGGGTTGGGGCCGAACAGGTGGCCGTTGGCCGCCACCCAGGCCACGTCCGCGTCGTCGGGATGCGCGACGATGCGCGCGATGGTCTGCGTCTCGCGCAGCCCCACGTGCGTGAACGTCTTGCCGCCGTCCTCGGACTTGTACATGCCGTCGCCGAACGACGAGCTCTGCCGGTTGTTGGCCTCACCGGTCCCGACCCAGAGGATGTCCGGGTTCGAGGGCGCGAGCGCGAGTGCGCCCACCGAGTGCGTGCCGTAGCTGTCGAAGATGGGCTCGAAGGTGGTCCCGTTGTTGGTCGTCTTCCACAGCCCGCCGGTCGCGAAGCCCACGTAGTAGGTGTACGGGTCGTCGGGATGCACGGCCAGATCGTCGACCCGCCCCCCCTGCCCGAACGGCCCGATGTTGCGCCACGAAAACGCGCGCAGCAGCGGATGGTCGGAGGCGTTGACGGGAGCGTCGGCATCCTGGGCCGAGGCGCTATCGGGCAGCAGCGCCACCGGCGCGAGCAGCGCGAAGCAGACGATCAATGAGCGTGCGGAAAAGAGTCGGGTGCCGGACATGACGACCTCTCGCGGCAAGAGCGGAACGGCGGGGAGCGAAGCGTCCTGCTAGAGTACGCGCGTGAAGGGATTCCGGCCATGGAGGAAGGGCTCATCTGGTCAGGCAGGGCGGGCCTGTACGGCCATCCGGGACGTGCTTCTTCGCATCCGCGATACACAACTGGTATCTTGCCAGCCGAATCGAGTCCCTTACACCGTTGCCTCGCACATTGCGGACCGCTGTTTCGCACAATGCCCCTCCGCATCCCCCTCGTCGTGCTCGCGCTCCTGGCCCTCGTCGTGTTGGTCTTGCGCCTTCCGTCGGGCGAGCAGTCGACGAGTTATCCCGACGCCAGCCGCGAGATCCGCCATGTGATTCCGTGGCGGGCCGGCGGCGGCACCGACACCGCCATGCGCGGCTTCATGAGGTGGTTCGAGGAGGAGATCGGCGTCGGTGTGGTCACCGAGAACGTCCCGGGAGGACTGAGTTCGGTCGGCCTTACCGTCGTGCAGAACGCGCCCGCGGACGGGTACACGCTCGGGACCATGACCTACGATGCGCTCAGCGTCCAGTTGCTCGGCCTGGCGCCGGTGGACTGGAGGGCGCTCGAGCCGGTGTGCATGGTGACCGAGCATCCCAGCGCCCTGATCGTCCCCGCGGATCGATGGGCGGACCTGGCGGCGTTCCAGGCTGACGCGCGGGCCAACCCGGCCACAATCGCGGTCGGAAACGTGGGGCAGAAGGGAGTCTGGCATCAGCACGCCGCGGCCATGGAGCAGGCGATGGGCGTCGAACTGAGGCACATCCCCTACGAGGGAGGTTCCGGGCCGCAGGTCGGCGCGATTCTCGGAGATGAAGTCGATGCCATCGTCTCCAGCCTCCCCGGAGCGATGTCCTACGTGCGCAGCGGGGAACTGCGCGTACTCGCGCTGATGGCGCCCGAGCGGAGTCCGCTGGTGCCGGACGTGGCGACGTTTGCGGAACTCGGCTACGACTTGGAATACGGGAGCTTTCGGATGTTGATGGCGCCGCCCGGCACACCCGATGATCGGCTCGCGACCCTGGAGCGCGCCTGCGAGGCTGCGGCGTCGTCGCCCGAGTTCCAGGAATGGGCACGGGCCGGGGCCGTGGGCGCGACGTGGCGCGGGCGGACCGCCGTGCGCGAATACCTGAACGACCTCGCCCCGCGGGTCGAGGGTCTCCTGGCCGCGCTGGAGGACGTGTGAACGGCGGCCAGGCCCTGGTCGGCGTACTCGAGCACCTGGGCGTCGACACGATCTTCGGCTTGTGCGGCGACACGTCGCTCCCGTGGTACGAGGCGCTGGCCGCGTCGCCCGCCATCCGCCACGTCCTCACCCGCGACGAGCGCAGCGCCGCCTTCATGGCCGACGCCTACGCCCGCCTGAGCGGCAGGGTAGGGGTGTGCGAGGGCCCGAGCGGCGGCGGCGCGACCTACATCCTCCCCGGAGTCGCGGAGGCGAACGAGTCGTCGGTGCCGATGGTGTGCCTCACCTCCGACATCGCCACCACCGAGCGGGGCGTGGGCACGCTGACCGACCTCGATCAGGCCGCGCTGTTCGCGCCCGTGACCCGGCGCGTGTTCTCCCCCACTACCCCCCAGGACCTGCCCGGCATGACGCGCGCGGCCTTCCGGGAGGCCTCCACCGGCCGCCTGGGCGCATGTCAGATCGCCCTCCCCTTCGACACCCAGGGCGGTTCGGTCCCCGCTTCGGCCGTTCACGGCGACGCCTGCTACGGCCGCTACCCCGCCGAGCGGGTCGCCCCCGCCCCCGACCAGGTGCGCGCCGTTGCCCGCGAGCTGGCCCGCAGCAGCCGCCCCCTGATCGTGGCCGGCGCCGGCGTGCTGCGCTCGGGCGCCTGGACCGAAGTGCGCGAGCTCGCCTGCGCACTGGGCGCCTTCGTGGCCACCTCCGTCTCGGGGAAGGGGAGCATCGCCGAGACCGACCCCCTTTCGCTCGGGGTGATCGGCAGCAACGGCGGCCTGCCCTGGCGCCACGACCTGGTGCGCAAGGCCGACGTGGTCTTCTACGTGGGGTGCGCCACCGGCTCCGTGACCACCGAGAAGTGGACCCTCCCCCGCCCGGGCGACGCGCGCTTCGTCCAGCTCGATGTCGACCCGGGCGTCCTCGGGCGCAGCTACCCGCTTGCCGCGGGCATGCGCGCCGACGCGCGCGAGGGCCTCGTCGCCCTCACCGCCGAGCTGCACGACCGGGCAGCCGCCACCCCCCGCCTCGACCCGGTCGAGATCGCCTCCGCCCGCCGCGCCCACCGCGACCGCGTGGCCGGGCTGTTCGCCTCCGAGGAGCAACCCGTCCGCCCCGAGCGCCTGCTCGCCGAGCTGCTGCCCCGCCTCCCTGACCGCGCCATCATCCTCGCCGACCCGGGCACGCCCTGCCCGTATTTCTCCGCCTACTGGCGCCTCCCGCAGGCCGGCCGCTGGTTCGTCAGCCCGCGTGCCTTCGGGGCCCTGGGGTACGCGCTTCCCGCCGTGGTCGGTGCGCACTGTGCCCGACCCGACGCCGGCCGCGTCATCGGCGTCATGGGCGACGGCAGCTTCGGCATCTCCGCCGGTGAGCTCGAGACCCTGGTGCGGCTCGACCTCCCGGTCACCCTCATCGTCTGCAACAACGCCGGCTACGGCTGGATCAAGGCAGGCCAGAAAAGCCGCGGCAGCAGGTACTTCTCCGTCGATTTCAAGGACTCCGACCACGCCGCCATCGCCCGGGCCTACGGTCTGCGCGCCCGCCGCGTGGAAAACCCCGCCGAGCTGGGCGAGGCCGTCCAGGAGACGCTCACCGCCCCCGGCCCGTTCCTCCTCGACGTCGTCACCCAGCCGCTGGAGGAAGCCAACGCCCCGGTCTCGAAGTGGATCGCGTGAGCGCGGACGGCGGCCGTTCTCCGCGAACCGACCTCATCTCCGGCGCCAGCCTCTTCGTCGTCGCCCTCGCCTACGGTTTCGGGGCCGGCGGGCTCGCCTCCTCGGGAGATGCGGACGTCGCCCTCGTCCCAATCGGCCTGGCTTCCGCGCTCGCGCTCCTTTCGGCCGGCATCGCGCTCTCCGGATGGCGCAAGCTGCGGCGCGAGCGCGCAGCCGAAGGTAACCGGACGGCCGACGCGACCAGTCACGACCCAGTCTCCAGCTCTCCCGACCCCGGTTCCGCTCGCGCCGGCCCCACCCGCGCCTGGACCGTCATCGGCCTGACCATCGTCTACGCCACCGTCTTCCAGACCCTGGGTTACATCCTCGCGACCCTGCTCTACACCGGGGCGATTGCTGAACGCTTCGGCGCCGAGCGACGCACGATCCTGTTGCTGGCACCCTGTGTGACGCTCCTCACCTACGTGCTGTTCCGGGTGGTACTGGGTGCCCGCCTGCCGGAGGGCCTGCTGGGATGAGTCGCGAGCGATTGGCTCCGAGCGTCCCTGCCACGCGAGGCGCTCCGTGAACCTCGAGCTATTCCTCGACCCGACCCTCCTCCTGTCCCTCGCCGCCGGCTCCCTGCTGGGGATCGCCATCGGCGCGATCCCGGGCCTCACCGCCACCCTGGCCATCGCGCTGCTGCTGCCGCTGACCTACCAGCTCTCGGCCGCCAACGCGATCGTGATGATGGTCGGAATCTTCACCGGAGGCCTCTACGGGGGCTCGATCGCGGCGATCGCGCTCCGCATTCCCGGGGCGCCCGCGAACGCGATGACCATGCTCGACGGAAACGCGATGGCGCTCCAGGGCCGGACCGGCACCGCCATCGGCATCGCAACCTTCAGTTCCGTCGTGGGGGGCCTGGCCGGGGGCCTGGTTCTGGTCCTCTTCAGCCCGCAACTGGCGCGCATCGCGCTGCGCTTCCAGTCCCCCGAGATGTTCGCCCTGGTGGTGCTGGCGCTGGTCGCGGTCGCGACGGTCTCGCGCGAATCGCTGGCAAAGGGCATGGCCGCCACCGTCATCGGCCTGATGCTCTCGACGGTCGGCATCGACCCCCTGGTGCCGGTCCCACGCTACACCCTGGGCTCGGTGAACCTGCTGGTTGGCCTGCCGCTGATTCCGGTGGTCATCGGCATCTTCGCCTTCACGGAGTTGTACCGTCAGGCGAGCCTGCCGCCGTCGAGGACGCAGGATCACCCCTCGGACGGGCGGGAAGGCGCCCTGGGCTGGTGGCGAGAGGTGCGCCGCGTGGGATGGAGGCCCTTCGTCAAGAACTCGGTGATCGGCACATCAGTCGGAGCGCTCCCGGGCGCCGGCGGCGCCATGGCCGCCTTCCTGGCCTACAGCGAAGCCCGCCGCAGCTCGCCCGAGCCGGATCGCTTCGGCAAGGGCGCCCCCGAGGGCATCGTCGCTCCGGAGGTTGCCAACAACGCCGTGACCGGAGGCGCGCTCATACCGCTGCTGGCGCTCGGAATCCCCGGCGACTCGGTGACCGCGGTCATCCTCGGCGGCCTGGTGATTCACGGCATCACCCCCGGTCCCCAGCTCTTCACCGAGAACGCGGACCTCGTCGCCCCGCTCTTCGCCGCATTCTTCGCCAGCTACCTGCTGATCCTGGTGTTCGGCCTGACGCTGCTTCCACTGTACGCGCGCATCACGCGCGTACCGCGAAGCATCCTCTTCCCGGCGATCGCGCCGCTGGCCGTGGTCGCGGCCTTCACCTCGGAGCGGACGACGTTCGCCATCTACGTCGCCGTGGGCATCGGCATCCTCGGCTACGTCCTGAGACGTTTCGGCTACCCCGTGATCCCCGTGCTCCTCGGCCTGATCCTGGGCCCGATGCTCGAGTCCAACTTCCGCCGCGCGCTGATCCTGTCGGACGGAGATCCCCTCATTTTCATCTCATCGCCCATCAGCGTCGGGCTCCTGCTCGCCGCAGCCGGCTTCCTTCTCTACGTCATCCGGGGACAGCGCAGGTCGAGGGCTGGTTTGGGCGACCAAGCGTAAGACACGGACTCCAGAGAGTCGTCCGCTATGAACTTGCCGGTACTTCGTCTCCGTCCAGAGCTGCGATTCCGGTCAAAGCGATGGGGGGTCGATCGGGGAACTCCGCTACCAGGCGCAGGGTTCCTCCCATCGCTTCGACATAGCCGCTCAGCGTCGACAGGAGCAGATCACTGCGCCGTTCGATTCGGGACACATTCTCCTGGTTGATTCCAAGCTCCATTGCCACCCGTACCTGGGTCTTATGACGTGCCTTGCGGAGGTCTCTGAGGGACATCTCCTCGGCAATCAATGCCTTGGCCCGTTTCTCAACCTTCTCGCGGCGCTCCGCGGGTAGCTTGTCCAGTCTCTCCGCCAAAGTGCTCATGGCTGAGTATGCGTCAGAGCGCATATGCTGTCAAGTGCATATCTCCAGGCCTCCGGATCCTGAAACAGCTGCCAAGCGACGGGACGAGAGTAGGGTCTGTGGTGCCTAGGCCCCGCTCGGATCCGGCGCCCTCTCCCGATGGAACTCTGTTGCCGCCTGGTACGCGGCGATCACCGCGAGCAGCCGCTCCTCGCCGAAGGGCGGCGCTCCCAGCGTAACCCCGCGCGGCACCCGTGCCCCCGTCGTCTCGTCGGTGTCGAATCCGATGGGCGTGCACGCGAGCGGCAGCCCGACCCCGTCGAACGAAC
>JAPPJO010000040.1 GCA_028820325.1 Gammaproteobacteria bacterium
CACGAGCCCAACGGCAAGGCCGAGGCCGAGCCCAAGCCGCTCACCCTGGGCACGCAGATTGGATCGGGCGTGAATCACGGCAGGGAATCGTCTAACTACATACAGGGCCGTACGATCTGCGCTTTCTGCCCTTCAACGCGGCGTCGGCTCCCGTCACCTGAAAAAAGCGGCGAAGCCGCCTCAAATCGCGGGAGTTTTCCTACCCTTCCGGCAGACTGTCAGACCGGATTGCCGCTATAACGAGGTCGCGTCCCGTGACGGTCATACGATAGGGGTCCCCCGGGCGGAGCGCTACGGGTCCGAATCCGGGCGGAAGACCGTCTGGCTCCCATGCGATCCGGGCGACGTCCCATCGACCGAGGAACTCTCGGTCCACATGACCCGGTTCGACTTGAACGGGGCCTCAACTACATCTAGGGCATCGCGGGTGACGACTTCCCCGACAACCCCACGCTGCGAAGGGCAACCCAAGTCGTCGTCTGGACACAAATGGATTCAGAAGACAGCCAGCGAGCAGATGGCGCGTCTCGTCCTGCGGCCCACCGGAAACTGGCAAGATCGTGGCGGGTGAGATTGCGTCGCGAGCGCCCACGCGGAGTCAAGCCTCCGTAGACTGGAACGAGCGAGCGGATGTATCGCTAATCCTGGCAGAGTAGGAGCTCGGTAGGATAACGTGACCGTGGACGAAACGATGTGCCCAATCGAACAAACGACTTCTCTTGCGTCGCTTGTGTTCGAGAAATCCATATATGAGTTCACCGCTAGAAGGATCAGTGCAGGCGGGATTGAAATGAATGTCAAACGAAGCCCTGTGCTTATGTTGGCCAATGTCTCTGTAAGTCAGATCCAGTCTGAGTATGGGTATCGACAGGTACTGTGACTTTGACGATTGTTCGTAATAGAAGATCATCGCCGAAGCAACAACCGCGTATGCGTACGGTACTGCAAGCGCGAATGGCTTTCCCTTGCTCGGGCCTGTAGTTATATAGTCGATGAACTCTTGCTGGTGAGGCCGCCATCCCACATGCAACACGGACTCATCTGACAACGAAACATGTACTCTTCGATGCGCAAACGATAGTGCGCTGGCATCTTGTGCGATCTCATTCACCTTTTGGACAGCCCTTTTCATCGGAAACGTCCACCTTACATGAATGTTGTTGGCACTCCCCAATCCAATGTTGCGCACATTCATGAACATGAGACGGCCAGCATTGTCCTCGCTGTTCGCTGTTCGCCGCGAGTCACGGTGGGCCGTCAAGGCAGCCACACTGTCCGATGACACTTCGGTCCACATCCGTGGCACCGGTAGATCGCTAGAGCTCATGCTTCTGATCATGGCCCGAGACAACGCAAGAGCCGGTCGATACGCTGCACGCTGCTGGCGGACAAGAACCCGGATCGTCCATGCTGCGAAAACCGCTGACAAGCAAGCACCGATACTTGCACCTAACGCAATGTACTGATCAACCGTCAATCCTGTACCTCCCGCGTCTCTATGTCCGTGCCCTCAAGCCACTCGAATTGGACGTTCAGCGCACGAAGCATGGCAAAGGTGTTCTCGCGCCGGACTCCGAACTGATCGCAAAGATCGGGCAGTTTAACCTCCTTCTTGGACTGCGGCGCGCTCTGCTCGTTGGTCACGACGATTGCGCCGTGGACCCAGGCGTAGGCCACGAGCCAGCCGTCTGCACCCGTCGCAAACTTCGCCTTCGCGTGGTCGAAGAACCTCGATTGGCGCTGGACCCACATCATGATGTCCGTGTACGAGTCCGACACGTCGGCGGTGTCCACGGGGAGGAAGAAGCCATCCGGGACTTCGTTCCTCACCCAACGCACGAGATCTTCGGTCCTGCTGGCCGCGAGGAGTTCGCTGCGTACCCGATCTATGCTGTAGATCCGGCCCGCCCGGTGGTGATGAAGCAGGCTCTTCCAGAAGCCGGGGCAGATGTCGAACGGATAGTACAGGTTTTTCGCTGTGATGAAGACATCCGAATCCACGAGGTAGGGCCGACCTAAGTTCATGGCAGGTCCATCCCGAGCCGTCTAGCGTACTTCTGGAATGTTCCGCCACGCAGCCCGGTCAGGTCGTAGGCTTCCTTGAAACCGATTCGGCCCTCCATGGCCGCGTGTAGGACCTGGGTCGCGAACAGTTCGCCGACGCGCGTGTTCTGGTTGTTGAAGAAATCTCCCCCGGTCGCCCTGGTGCCGCTCCTGCGTTCGCGCGTCACATAGCCCTCGTAGAAGTCGAAGAAGGTGCTGTGTTCGATGAGCGCCAGGTCCAGAGCGCGGCGAGCGGCGACCACCGGGCTCACCTTGAATGCGCGTGCCAGCGAATCGAAGGGATCCGGCAACCGCCTGATTCGCATCCAGGCTGCTCTGACTTCTTGGGCGGGTACGAGCATTTCAGCCGCCGCCCGGTTGCACCAGTCCTCCACCTCCGTACCGCCGGGAAGCAGCGTATCGAAGCCGGAAACTCCCTCCGTTCCCAACCAAACGTGGGCCAACTCGTGGGCGAGGGTGAACATCTGCGCCGACTTGGCGTCGGCGCCGTTCACGAAGATCAGCGGCGCGTACGGGTCCGTCAGGGCGAAGCCGCGGAACTCCTCTACCCTAAGTCGGCGATGGGTGTTGTTCCCCACCACGCCGTTGATCACGGCCATCACACCAAGGTGCTCGATCGCCCGCCGCAATTCGCCAACAGCGTCCTGCCAAGTTCGGACTCGGGCCGCCCACCCTTCGTCCAAATCGAGGGCGCGCCGCATCTCGCGACCGGCTGCGTCCGGCTCGTCGGCGAGGCGGGCGCTTTCCACGAAGGCCAGTGGTTCTGCCTCGTGCTCGACGAGGGAGTCCCGTAGCCATGCTTGGCGGCGCTGCATCGTGTACAGAGTGTCCAGCAGGTCGGGGCTCGGCTTGGCTGCGGCTGTGCCCGACACAGTGCGGTAGTCGGGCACAGGGAGGCGCTCGTCGGGCGGCTCAGGGAGGAACAGGTAGCCGAGCGGCGTATGGGTGACCTTGGCCAGCTTTTCCAGTTGTTTCAGCGTCGGCTGCCGCTCGCGTCGGACCCAGGCCCACAACTGCGGTACACGCTCAGCAATATCGGCCACGTCGTGGCCCGCACGCTCGCAGGCCCAGCGAAGCATCTCGGGCGGCACGGGGACGCGGATCATGCGCCGACCCTCGCAACCCCACCAACGCAGATACAGCATCGTCGGGCTGCGGCGACGGGAGCGTCTTCGTTGACAGCTTTGTCAAATGCCATTGGCCACACCTCTCTAGGAGGGACCATCGGGTAGCGCCCTCCGGGCATAGTCGAACAACTCGGTGTCCAAGACGAAGGTCTCCGTCATCCCGTCTTGCGTAACGCTCGGGTGAATCATGCCCCTGTTGCTCAACGACTCGATACCGGCCGCCGAGAACTGCTCGGATCGGTTGCATTCTCGCCAAGTGACGGCGACACCGCCGTGACGTACAAATGCCTGAACCACGATTCGTTCTTCCGACCCGAGGCTGTCGAAGAGTTCTTTGATTTCGTCCCGGGTGCGGCGGCGTTCCTGCGACCGATTCCACCGAGTCCGAATCGAACCGGAGACGATCTTGACGAGAGGAAAGGCGATGACGGCAGCGAAGACCGCCGTCACGCCGTCCTCCAATTGAAGATACGTCAGCAAGCCCACGAACCCAGCCACGCTCGTGGCGAGATTCCTCTCGAAATCGTTCTCCGCGTACACTCTATCGAGCCACCGGCCAATGCGGCCCGAGCGGACCTCAGTCATGACGCCCCTCCGGTAGCCAGTTGAACTGCGTTGGCCTCTCCGCCGTGGTGTCGGCGGCGAGGAGTGCTTCATGGAGAAGAGAATCCAGCAATCGGTCACGGGTGCCCTCGCGCGCGACGCGAGCTTCTTCCAGCCGGTCGCAAAGCGCCATGAGTTCATCGACCTTGGCGACGATGCGGCGCTGCTCAGCGAGGGGCGGCACAGCGACGGCTATCCGATCCATTTTGTTCTTCGGAAGGCCACCGCGGCCTGCGCCCGTCTGCTTGTGGAAGATGAACGCTTGGAAGTAAGGCGACAGCACTAGCTTATGAAGGTAGTCAGCCATTTCGGGCACCGCAGGTCGGATTATGGCCACGTGCTGGCTGACGTTGGCCTCGGCAAAACCGTCCGGCACGCGACAGCACCGACCCATCGAACCGCCTGTGATATTCAGAAGCAGATCTCTCGCCGCTACCGCAGTCCGAGCCATTCGAGCGTGAACGTCGGCTCCAACGAAGGCTACATCGGCGAGCCGGAGTCCATCGTCGTAGACATTCTGTGAGCGAAGAAAGGGAATCCCGGCCTTCTTGTATACGCTCTTCCCACCTCGGGGAGTGCTTCCCGAGCCGGTCTTGGTGCAAAGCGCATCAAGCCTGCTCCAGTGCCAACCCGCGGGAAGGCGAAACGGGGTTTCGTTTGCCCTAGGCGGCTTCCCGCCCCGCTTGACTCCTAGCTGTGTCCTGACGCCGGCAATCCGCTTCAGCAACTCCGAGGCCGGTTCGTCCGCCGGATCCTGCTCGACCAGCTTTCCCCGCACGGCGAGGCTGAGGATCGTCGGGCGCAGGTCCTTGACCTGATCGGCGCGGGCGGTCAGCGCGGGAAGCGCATGGATGGCAAACCGCGCGTGCCCCCGAAACGTCGGCTCGTCCGTGTCGGGAGCGGTCAGGCGGGCCAAGCTGGCTTTGGTGAGCCGGTCGCGAGTGTCCTCGCGCGCGGCGCGCGTTTCCTCCAGCCGGTCGCAGAGCGCCATGAGTTCATCGACCTTGGCGACCATCCGGCGCTGCTCGGCGAGGGGTGGGAGAGGCAATACAACTGTCTTCAGATGTCCAGTCGCAACACGAAAACGTGTCGCTCCTTTCCCGTAGGCCTCGATTTGTTCCCGCGTTGAGGGCGCGTTGATTGCCGCTTCGATGTACCGGTTGTACGAGTTCTCGTCCGTCCGGAGAATGGCGACATCCACAGCCGTAATGGCAGGTTGGCCGACATCGGGGAAAACACATGCACGACCGATTGGATTGGGCAACCTCGCAATCAGAACATCGCCTACGTTGAGGCGCGTACAACGGAGACGGTCTTCTGTTTCTTCGGTGACGAACCGCGCTGACTTGTCAAGGAATGCGCCGGTGCCAACGTCGGCAAGCTGGATTAGCCTTACGTTGCCGTCTTCTGATTGGTGCTTCGTTTCGATCCAGTCACCGTCGCTGAGCGAGCGCGGAGACAACTCGTCTATCCGTGCCCAACACCAACCGCGTGGCAACGTGAACGACAACTGAGACGCATCAAGATCTGGAAGCAACTTTGGCTTGCGAATCACCTTGGCTTCGACCAGCTCTTGTTTTTTGGCCTCGATTCGCTTCAGCAGTTCCGCCGCCGGTTCATCCGCCGGATTCTGTTCCACGAGCTTCCCGCGCACAGCCAGATCTAGCACGAACCGGCGGAGGCGGCCAACGGCGTCCGGCGCGTCCGCCAGGCGGTCGTAGTGGGCGAAGAGGCGCTCGGCGTTCACCGCAACAGCGCCTCTGTCAGGACCGCCTTCAACTGATCCCGCACCGATACGACTTCCGCTTCGGCGGTGTTCAGCCTCTCCAGAAGCGCCTCGGGATCGCCGTGATCCTCTTCCACGGTATGAGGATTCTTGATGTCGAGGTTGTAGCCGCGCGCTTCGATCTCGTCGGCGGTCACCCTCCAGGCGCGGCCACCCTCCGCGCGGCCGTCGCGCTCCGCTCCGCCCCACCATTCGGCGCAGTCGTCGAGATGCTCCACCCGAATCGGCCGGGTCATGGAATACGCTTTCTGGCCCTCCGGCACGAGATGCTCCCAGAACCAGACTTCCGTCGTCGGTTCGCCCTTCTCGAAGAACAGCAGGTTCGTCCCGATCGAGGCGTAGGGGCGGAACACGGAGTTCGGCAGGCGGACGATGGTGTGGAGGTTGCACTCTTCCATCAGGTGCTGCTTCAGCCGGGTCTTGACGCCCTCGCCGAACAGGGAGCCGTCGGGAAGGACCACGGCGGCGCGGCCTCCGGGCTTGAGCAGCCGGATGATCAGGGCCAGGAACAGGTCCGCCGTCTCGCGCGTCCGGAAGTGCGGCGGAAAGTTCGACTCGATCCCGTCCTCCTCCTTGCCGCCGAAGGGCGGATTGGTGAGCACGATGTCCACGCGCTCGTCGCGGCCCCACGAGATGTAGGGCCGCGCCAGCGTGTTAGTGTGTCTCAGGAACGACGGGTCCTCGATGCCGTGCAGCAGCATGTTGGTGACGGCGAGCATGTGGGGAAGCGGCTTCTTCTCGAACGCGCGCAGGGAGGCCTGCATCCGCGCCCGGTCCTCCGGGCGTTTCACATGGTGGTCGATCATGTGGCGGATGGCGCAGGTAAGGAACCCTCCGGTGCCGCACGCCGGATCGAGCAGGGTCTCGCCCGGCTTCGGGTCGATCATCCGGGCCATGAACGAGGTCACGGCGCGTGGCGTGTAATATTCGCCCGCGTTGCCAGCCGATTGGAGGTCGTTGAGTATCTGCTCGTAGATGTCCCCGAAGTGCCGCCGGTCGGCCAGGTTGTTGAAGTCGATCCCGTTGATCTTGTTGACGACCTGCCGCAGCAGCTGGCCGGACTTCATGTAGTTGTAGGCGTCCTCGAACACGTCGCGCACGACACCGGCACGGGGAGCGGCCCGCACCGGGAGTGCCTTCAGCTGGGGGAATAGCTCGCCGTTGACGAAGTCGAGCAGATCATCGCCCGTGATGCCTTCCGGATCGGCGGCCCAGTTCCGCCACCGCAGAGCCGCGGGGACCGGCGAGCGGTAGCCGTCCCTGAAGGTTTCGAGTTCCTGGTCCTGATCGTCGATGATCTTGAGGAAGAACATCCAGCAGAGCTGACTGATGCGCTGGGCGTCGCCATCCACGCCCACGTCTTGGCGCATGATGTTCTGAATGGACTTGACGAGCGTGCCGACGGCCATTTCTCAGGCGCTCTCCCGGTAGAGTTCGGATTGAAGTTCGTGCACGGCGCGCTCGAAGCCGGGCTTCCCGCCGAAGGCGCGGACTAGTTCGAGCGGCGTCCCGAGGCTGTCGAGCGGCGGGATCGTGAGCATCTTGCCGTCGTCGAGGTCGAGGACGCCTTGATCGGCGTACTTGTCGAGGAGCGCGTCGAGCACGGCGCGTGCCTGACCCGCGTACTTGGTGAACACATCCTGTTTCTTGACCCTCTCGGCCCGTTCGCGGCGGGTCAGCGGCTCGGCACCGAACGCGATGTGGCAGATGAGATCGAACGGGTCGAGATCCTTGCCCAACTCCCGGAGGATCTCCGCCAACGGCAGTCCCTCGGACGCCATCTCGTCGAGGATCGCCTGCTTCCGCTCCTCCCCGTTCCAACGGTTCAGGAAGTCGTCGAGGCTGGCGAAGCGCTTGCGTAGTGCTCGCCGCGTGAAATCGCGGAGCGACTCCGTGATGAGCTTGCCGTTCCGGTCAAGGTACTGCACCCGCTCGGCGACGACGTTGGCCTCGATGCCATCGACATAGATCTTCTTCAGTGGCCCCGTCGGCGGGGGATCGGGCGGGTCGTCCCAGTCGTCGACGATTACCTCGTCCTCGGCGGGTCCGTCCGGTCCGTTCGGAGGCGGATCGGGCGGAACAACTGGATCGTCTGGCCCGGGTTCGTAGATCTGCTCGGGCTCGCCGTCGAATTCGGGATCCGCGAAAAGACCGGAGGCTTTCCGGAAGTCCATGAGCGTGAAGTAGTACTTCTTCTTGTCCTCGTGCACGCGGGTGCCGCGCCCGACGATCTGCTTGAACTCGGTCATCGTTCCGACCACGCGGTCGATCACGATCAGTCGGCACGTTTGGACATCCACGCCGGTCGATAGCAGGCGCGACGTGGTGACGAGAACGGGGTACGGCGATTCAGGGTCGATGAAGTTCCCGAGCTCGTTCTTTCCCATCTCGTCCTCGCCCGTGATCCGCATGACGTACCGGGCGTTCCCTTGGACCAGATCCGCGTTCTCGTTGACCAGCGCCTGGCGCATCCGCGAGGCGTGCTCCTGATCGACGCAGAAGATGATCGCCTTCTGGAGGCGGTCGCCGCTCTCCTTCAGGAACGCCGTGATCTTCTCCGCGACCGCCTTCGTGCGCCCGTCGATGACCAGCTTCCGGTCGAAGTCCCTGTGCCCGTAGAGCCGGTCCTCCACCTCCTTGCCCTCGCGGTCGCGCTGCCCCTTCTCCGGTCGGTAGCCTTCGATGTCCCGGTCGATGTGAACCTTCACTACCTTGTAGGGCGCGAGGAACCCGTCGCTGATGCCCTGCTTCAGGGAGTATTCGAACACGGGTTCGCCGAAGTAGGCGATGTTGGAGACGTACCTCGTCTCCTTCGGCGTGGCGGTGAGGCCGATCTGGGTCGCGGACGCGAAATACTCGAGAATCTCCCGCCACGCCGAATCGTCGGCGGCACTCCCCCGGTGGCACTCGTCAATCACGATCAGGTCGAAGAAACCGGGAGAGAGCTTCTTGTAGGCCTTCTGATGCTCCTCCGGACCCGTGATCGCCTGGTACAGGCCGAGGTAGACCTCGTAGGACGTGTCGATGCGGCGCGACAGCTTGGTCATCGCGCCGCCGAACGGTCGGAAGTCGTTCGCCATCGTCTGGTCGACGAGCACGTTGCGGTCGGCGAGGAACAGGATGCGCTTCTTCCGCCGCGCCTTCCAGAGGCGCCAGATGATCTGAAAAGCGGTGTACGTCTTGCCCGTGCCGGTGGCCATGACGAGAAGGATGCGGTCCTGCCCCTTCGCGATGGCTTCAATGGCCGTGTTGACGGCGTTGGCCTGATAGTAGCGCGGCGTCTTGCCGCCGCCGTCCTCGAAGTAGTCCTGGAGGACGATCTCCTCGGCTTCGGGCGTCAGACCCTTCCACGTCCGGTAGCGCGCCCACAGATCGTCCGGCGACGGGAAGGCGTCGAGCGGCAGGTTCACCTCGGGAGGCGTGCTTGCCCCCGTGCGGTCGTGGAACACGAAGCCGTCGCCGTTCGAGGAGAACGCGAACGGGATGCGGAGCGTCTCGGCGTAGTCCAGCGCCTGCTGCATGCCGTCGCCCACGCCGTGGGCGTTGTCCTTCGCCTCGATCACCGCAATCGGGATGTTCGGCTTCACGTACAGAACGTAGTCGGCGCGCTTGCGCTTGCGGCGCGCCACCAGCCTGCCGCGCACGACGATGCGGCCAGCGGTGAACGTCACTTCCTCGCGAAGCTGCGATATCTCATCCCAGCCTGCCGCGCGCAGGGCGGGCGTGATGAACTTCGTGCAGATGTCGCGCTCCGTAAGGCTCCGCTTGTCCATCCGGTTCAGCGGCCTCCCGCCCCGGTTCGCCTCCGCGCCGCCGTGCCGGGACGCTTGGTTCCCATGTCGAGCGCCTTCAGCCGCTCGTACTCCTCCACCGAGAGCACCACGACGACCGGACGCCCGTACTTGGCGACCGTTACGGGGGCGGCGCGGGCGAGGTCGATCAGTCGTCCGAAGCCGTACTTCGCGTCCTTGGCGCTCAGCGTTCGCATCTCGATTCCTCCGGCGGGTGGTGGTCAGTAAGTCTTGGCCAGTTTGGCCGACCCGCGCAACCCGGACGGCGACCCAAAACGGGTGCATGGAAGTCCCGGCGGGGGCGTTCGGACAAGCCGCTGGCGGCGGCGTCCGAAGGCTCCGACACGTTCTGAAACAGCCTGACACGTCCTGACACAATAGGGTGTTTCCGACCGGTTGACTTCCCGGCGAGCGTTCCTTCAGCGTCCAAGCATGGAGACGCCGAAACACCAGTTCGACACGCGGGTCGGCACATCCCCAATGGACACCTCCGCACCGTCTCTTCGCGGCATTCACGGAGAAGCTCCCGATCCGAATCGTGCGGACGGTTCGGCCCCCGGAAGCTCTCGACATGGGCCGGGGTCGGACTCCGCTGCCTTCGGCTCCGAGGCTGGATTGAAACCCATGACGGATGAGACTCGTAGGATGCCGCCCTTCGGGTTACCGAAGGGTGAAGAACGGCCCGAGCGAACGAGTCGAAGAACCGGAGGAGTCGCACGTAGTCAGTTTGATCCACCCCAAGGCGGAACCGGTGCTCGTGCCCAGGCACATGGGCGCTGGCCAGATCGTTCGCCGCTCCGGCTTCCGGAGTGCATGGACGGCCCGGCATCGCCGGCCTTCGCCCCACCGCCAGCCGCGCTTCGCGAGGTCCGCCTGAACGGCTCCCCCGGAGCGCTCGCGGAGGTGTCCCGGCACCGCCGCGACGGCGGCGGTCGCCGTGTCCCGGACGCCGCGCCCAAGGGCTTGTCGGACGCGGCTTATGTCGTTCAGCCAGCATACCCCCGGTATAACCGCGGGGCTGGCGAGGGACGTTGCCCCTTCGATCCCCAACTGGCCCGCGCTCCGGTGGATTGCGCGGGCGGGGGCATCGCCCCCCTTCCCCCCGTTGCGGCGCAGCCCGATGGCTAGGCGCCGCCCGATCCTCGTCGCCGTCCGCCTCACGCCGGACGAGTCCGCCGACTGGCGGGCCAAGGCGAAGGCCGCCGGCGTGCCGCTCTCGGCGCTGATACGCCGGGCGATGGCGCGCACGCGGACTTGGACGGTCCCCGCCGCCGAGGTCGAGCGCGAGCGCACGCGGCAGGTGTCCCGCATCGGGAACAACCTCAACCAGATCGCACGGTGGGCGAACACCCACAAGGGGGCGGTCGAGGCCGTCGAGGTGATCGGCCACCTCATCGCCATCAAGCGGGAGGTCGCGTCGCTGACTCTCACGGAGCGCACGGACGCGGATGCTGGTTAGGTTCCTCGCCCACGGGACCGGATCGGCGCGGGGCGCGGCCAAATACCTCCTCGGGGAGCGGGACGCGGCCGGGAAGCCGCGCGAGGGCGTCGAGGTTCTGCGCGGGGATCCGAACGACGTGGCCGCCTTGGCCGACACGCTGGAGTTCGAGCACAGGTACACCTCCGGCGTAATCGCGTGGGCTCCCGAGGACCACCCGACCGACTACCAGATCGAGGCCGTCCTCGACGATTTCGAGAAGACGGCATGGGCCGGGCTCGAACCCGACCGCTACGCGTGGGCGGCCGTGCTTCACCGCGAGAAGGGCGGTGGCGCTCACGTCCATGTTCTCGCCGCGCGGTGCGACCTTGAGACAGGCCGCAGCCTCAACATCGCGCCGCCGGGCTGGGAGAAGACGTTCGGCCCGCTCCGGGACGCCTTCAACCACGAACACGGCTGGGCTCGCCCGGACGACCCGGCGCGGGCCAGGGTGGAGCAACCCGGCCACCGCGCCTACATCGAGGCGGCACGGCTGCGGGCCGGGCTCCGGCTCGAAGCATCACCGCGCGACCTGATCCGGGACTACCTGCTCCAGCGCGTCGAGCACGGCATGGTGAGGAACCGCCACGATGTCGTCGCCGCGCTGCGGGAGGCGGGCCTCGAAGTGCCGCGCCAAGGCAAGGAATACCTCACCGCACTGGACCCCGAGACCGGGGACCGCTGGCGTCTCAAGGGAGAACTGTATGGAGAGAACTTCGACCGCGAACGATTTGAGCGACCGGCTGCGGAAGCGGCTGGAGAGCGAACGCAGGGAGATCGAGGAGTTGACCGCGAGCGAGCTGAAGCGGCTCGCCGAGAACTCGCGGCGCGTCGCGAGGAACGCGCTCAGTACAATCGAGCGCGATACGGCGGAGGCGACCGGGCGGATGCGCGAGTTGCTCGTCAAGGCGTGGCTTCGGCCCCTGATCGTCGGCCTGAGCCTTTGGCTCGGTTTCTTCGGCGGAAGCTGGGCGACGATGCGGTGGTTGGCGTCGAGCATCCACGACCGGATCGAGACGCTGGCGACGGCGAACGCGCGAATCGAGGAGGCGCACGAGACGCTGGCGGAACTGGAGGCGGACACCTGGGGGATCGCGCTCCGGGAGATCGAGGGGGAACGATACGTGGTGCTGCCATTCGGGACACGGGCGGACCCGGGCTGGGAGGTGCGCGACCGTCCGGCCGTGAAGCTGTCGAACAGGTAAAGGAGCTTTATGAGCGAGTTGGAACGGCAGTTGACGGAGGCCTTGAAGAGGTTGTCCGAGCAGTACGAGCGGGAACAGCGGCGGCACTCCGGGCAGATCGAAGCCTTGCACGAGTACGCCGAAGTCTTGCGAGAATACGTCGAAGCCTTGAGGCAGCACGCCGAGCGGCAGAGCGGGGAGAACGAAGCCTTGCGGACGCGGATCGGGGGGCTCGACGGGCAAGTGGAACGCTTGGCCGAGTGCTACGGCACGCTCGCATCAACCTTGCGCTGATGGTGACGAGATTGCGCCTGCGTGCGGATCGCGACCGCGGCCGCGACCATGGGCCGAGCCGCTGATGGCTTCCGGCAGGGCTGGATCTGGCGCGGGCGCGGGCGCTCCGCGAGCTTTCGTTCGCGCAGATCGTGCGGCCCATCACGAGAGGAATCGAATGATGGGAAGCACGAAGCGGGACCGGCGCAGCTACAGCGCCGGCGAGTGGGGCCGGAACCGGGTGAGGGTGTTCGCCGATCCCAAGACCGGCATCTTCCAGATCGAGTGGCGGGAGAACGGACGCAGGCTCACCCGGTCTCTGAAGCACCGGGATTGGGTGCGGGCCAAGCGGCAGGCCGACGAGGTCGCCGCCGGCCTCGCCGGGCCGGACATGAACGGCAACGCGGAAGCCGAGCCCGAGCCGCCGACACTGGGAGTGCTTTTTGACATCTACGGTGAGGAGGTGACGCCCACCAAGACGCCGCAGTCCCGGCGTCGGGACCGGGCCACGATGGCGATGTTCCTCAAGTGCTTCGGCAGGGACCGAAGGCCCGAGACCCTTTCGCAACGCGACTGGGACCGCTTCATCCGGGAGCGCCGGTCGGGAAGGATCGGTCCGAGAGGCAAGCCGGTGGGCAACCGGATGATCGAATGCGACCTGACGCTACTGATGGCGGTGCTGAACTGGGCGGCGCGGTCGAGGGACGACCACGGTCGGCTGCTGTTGGACAGGAATCCGCTGAAGGGCCTCCGCAAGCCCACGGCGAAGAACCCCACGCGGGTTGTTCTGACCGAGGACGAGTACCGGGCGATGCTCCGGGTCTCGCGGCAGGTGGACTGGCGATTCCATGTCGCCCTCGTGCTCGCGCACGAGACTGGGCACAGGATCGGCGCGATTCGCAACCTTCGGTGGGAGGACATCGACTTCGACAGCCAAGAGGTGCGCTGGCGGGCGGAACACGAGAAGACCGGCTACGAGCACGTCACGCCGCTGACCGACGATGCACTGGCCGCGCTTGAAGAGGCGCGGCGGGTGAACCCCGGAAGCGGGAACGATCCGGTGCTGCCCGCACCGAAACAGCCCTCGCATTGCCTCGGTCGCTACATGGCGCTGAGGTGGTGGTACAAGGCCGCGAAACTCGCGGACCTCGAACCGAAGCGGGGCCGGGGCTGGCACTCGCTCAGGCGCAAGTTCGCTTCGGACCTGATGGACCAGCCGCTAAAGGTGCTCTGCGAACTCGGAGGCTGGAAGGAGCCCCGGACCGTGCTGCGTTGCTACCAGCAAGCCAACCCGGGACAACTCAGGAAGGCTCTGGATGGCCGCCGGAGGGTCCGCACCTGAGATCCCCCAAAGGGCGGGAGTCAATCGGCGGGAGTCGAGGCTCCAACGTCCACAAACCGCACGATCACAACAAGATGCGCGTCCATCGGCACTAGCTGGGCACGCTCTTTGACATCTACGGTGAGGAGGTGACGCCCACCAAGGGCAGGCGCACCCAAACGCGGGACCGGTACTCGACCGAGATGTTTCTCGGGTTCTTCGGACGGGACCGCGATCCGGCGACCCTCTCGCAGCGCGACTGGGACCGGTTCATCCGGGAGCGCCGCGCGGGCAGGGTCGGGGCGTCGGGCCAGCCGGTGCGCAACCGGACGATCGAATGGGATCTGACGTTCCTGATGGCGGTTCTGAATTGGGCCGCGAGGTCGCGGGACGACCAGGGCCGCCTGTTCCTCGACAGGAATCCGCTGAAGGGCCTCAGGAAGCCCACGGCGAAGAACCCCGCCAGGGTTCTCCTGACCGAGGAGGAGTATCGTGCGATGCTCGGGGTCTCGCGGCAGGTCAACTGGCGATTCCACGTCGCCCTCGTGCTCGCGCACGAGACCGGACACCGGATCGGTGCCATCCGCCACCTCAGGTGGTCGGATATCGACTTCGAGGACAGGACCATCCGGTGGAGGGCCAAGCACGAGAAGACGGGATACGAGCACGTCACGCCGATGACGGACGAGGCGGTTGCCGCCTTGGAGGAGGCACGGCGGATGGGCTCCGGAACGGGAGACGATCCGGTGATGCCCGCCGGGACGGACCCTTCCCGGTGCATGGACAGCTCTTGGGCGTACCAGTTCTGGTGCAGGGCGCAGAAGCGGGCGGGTCTGGAGCCCAAGCGCGGTCGAGGCTGGCACTCGCTGCGGCGGAAGTTCGCCAGCGACCTGATGGACCTTCCCCTCAAGGTCTTGTGCCAGCTTGGCGGGTGGAAGAACGCCCACACGGTTCTGCGCTGCTATCAGAGAGCCGACGAGGGACAACTCAGGGAGGCGCTGGAGAGCCGCCGCAGGGTTCAGGTCTGAGAATCCCGATCAGCGGGAATCAAACAGCGGGAACCGGGTCGACAAAATCTGTAAGTGACGCGGTTACAAACAGATATGAATCTGATGCAGTCCGCTGATAGCACTGAAGGACGGTCTTGGCCGTTTTCCAGCCTCCGAGTTCGCAAAGGACCTTGAGCGGCTGATCCATGAGATCGGACGCGAACTTCCGCCTCAGCGAGTGCCAGCCTCGGCCCGGCTTCGGTTCCAGTCCCGCTCGCGTCTGGGCTCTCTGCCACCAAAAGCTCGGCAGCGACCGGCCCACGCACCGCGAGGCATCCGTCGGCGCGGGCAGCACCGGCCCATCGCCGGTCCCGGCGCTCATCGCTCGCGCCTCCTCCAAAGCGGCCAACGCCTCTTCGGTCACGGGCGTGACGTGCTCGTATCCCGTCTTCTCGTGCTTCGCGCGCCACCGCACCGCTTCGCCCTCGAAGTCCACATCAGACCACCGCAGCTTGCGGATGGCTCCGATTCGGTGCCCGGTTTCGTGCGCGAGCACGAGTGCAACATGGAAGCGCCAGTCCACGTCACGGGACACCTTCAACAACGCCTCGTACTCCTGTTCCGTAAGGACTACCCGGGTGGGGTTCTTCTCGACGGGCTTCCTGAGACCCTGGAGCGGGTTGGAGTCGAGGAGCAGGCGGCCTCGCTCGTCCCTCGACCTGGCCGCCCAGTTGAGCACGGCCATCAGGAAGGTCAGGTCGCATGCGATCGTCCGGTTGGACACGGGCCTGCCCGAGTAGCCGATCCTTCCCGCCCGGCGCTCCCGGATGAACCGGTCCCAGTCGCGCTGTGAGAGTGTGGACGGGTCGCGGTCCCTGCCGAAGAACTTGAGGAACATCCACATCGCGGTCCTGTCGGTCTGCTGTGTCCCCTCGGCCTTGGCGGGCGTCACCTCTTCGCCGTAGATGTCAAAAAGCCTTCCCAGGGTGAGCGGTTCGGACTCGGCCTCCGCCTTGCCGTTGGGCTGAAGCATGGCGAAGTCCGCAGCGGCTTCGTCCGCCTGCTTCTTGGCTCGGGTCCAGTCGCGGTGCTTGAGGGACCGGGTGAGCCTGCGCCCGCTCTCTCGCCACTCTATCTGGAAGAAGCCGGTCTTGGGGTCAGGGAAGACCCTCACCCGATTCCGGCCCCATTCGCCGGCGCTGTATGCGCGCCGGTCACGTTTCGTGCGTGCCATCATTCGATTCCTCTCGTGATGGACCGCACGATCTGCGCGAACGAAGTATCGCGGAGAGGAGGCTTCTCCGCCACTCGCGTCCCGGTCTCGCGCCGGGGGCGCGGTGGTGGCTTGCGGGCGGTCGCCGCCGCTCAGAGGGTTTGTCGCGGCGGTTCCTTCGCGGCCCCGTTTCTTTCGGGGTTTCCGGGGAGCCAGATGTGCTTTTGTTTCACAAAAACTCTGGCCGGGGGATGCCCCCGGACCCCCGCACTGCGTCCACGCAGTGCTCTTCATCGTGCCGTGCGCGCCACGGGCCACCGAGGCCCGCGGACGACTCAGCCTCGTGCCGCCTCCATAATCTCGGCCACGTAGTCGTCCAGCCCAGCGATGACCTCGATTACTTCTGCCTTGCTCTCCGCCCTCGCGAGTTCCTTCGCCAGATCGAGCAGGAGGCGGCGAACCGCGAGGGGGTCGCCCTCGCCGGTCGGCGATGTCGCCGTGTCGCCCTCCCCCGCCGACGATACGTCCGTGGCGGTGGGCTCCTCACTCATTGCTTCCTCCGGTTCCGGCGGCGTCTTGGGCTCGGGCGCGGCGGCCCTTGCGAGCCGCGCCTTCACTTGGAGAGGGTACTTCGCGTGGAATTGTCGGGCCGAGAGTGCCGCGACGGAGGGGTCGATCTCGCGGGCACCCGCGAACAGCTCCGCGTTCGCGATTCCCGGGTTCGCTTCGAGCGTACGCTCCACGTACTCCATGACGGCGGCACCATCTCCCAACGACGCTGGCGCGGGGTCAGGTGCCGGGGCCGCCTTCGCTTGCTGTGCGGGCCGCCGCTGTTCCGCCATCCGCCGCGTCACCGGCAGCCGATACCTGGCGTTATAGTGCCCCCGATTTCTCTGGACAGTAGCTTAGCAACCCATCCGGGGTCCAAGAGAGAGGGGGCAGTGGATGTCTCGGAGTACG
>JAPPJO010000130.1 GCA_028820325.1 Gammaproteobacteria bacterium
CCATCATCGGTGAATTGTGAGGCTGTCGGGAGGGGGCGTCCATTCCATCACATCTTACCTCGCCGCTGTGTTGTCCGTGAAGCCGAACTACGACCTCGATCTGGCCTTGACTCTGGAGTTCCTCGGAGGCCCTTTGCAATCAGACGAGGTGGATGGCCTGCTACGCTATGCTGGACCCACCTCGGTAACCTTCGGTCCAGATGGAGAGGTCGTGGGTTTCGAGTTGGATGCATTCTCGGACAACTTTCTTCATGCTGACAGGAGTGCAGGGTCAGGATCAGCCCTCCGGGCAACCGTGACGACGGCAGGATTCCCGCCAATCGACCCCGATCTTACAGCCATATGGACACGATGGAGTCAGTTCTCGTCGAACGGCGAGGACGGCAGATCGTGCAGCCCTGATTGAACTTACATGTTTCCTTGCCGTTATTCGTCTCCCCTTGACTCCGCCGTAACGTCAGGCTTTATTCGACGCGATTGCAGCCCGCTGCGGCTTCGCGCCGCACCCATCCCCGGAGGAAGATGATGTCGCGACGTACTGGAATCGCGATCGCAACAGCCGTGGTGCTGCTGGGCGGCTACTACCTGCTGGCCGACCGCGAGGGCGCCGCGCCGACCTCGCCCGGGAGCGCGCCCGACGACGCCGGCCAAACGGCCGACCTGGGCCCCGCCGACGGCCGCGACCTGCCCGGCCAGGACACCGGCCGGGTGGCGGTCGGCGATGCCGCCCCCGATTTCTCGCTGCTCGCCTACTCGGGCGACGTGATCACCCTCTCGGACTTCCGCGGACAGCAGAACGTCATTCTCGCCTTCTACCGGGGCCACTGGTGACCGTGGTGCGCCGGTCAGCTCGGGGAGCTGAGTGAACTGCTGGACGTCGACCAGGAAGCGGACGCCGAGATCCTTGCCATTTCCGTGGATGAACGCCCGGAACAGCAGATGATGATCGACCGGGTGGCCGCCGAACAGGACCGCACCCTCGACTACCACATCCTCGCCGATCCGGACCACGCGGTGATCGACCGCTACGGCCTGTTCAACGCGGACAGCCGGCGCCCGGTCCCCCACCCCGCCGTCTACGTCATCGACATGGAGGGCGTCGTGCGCTGGAAGTTCATCGAGGTCGACTACCGCATCCGTCCCAGCAACGAGGACGTGATGGCGGCGCTGGCGAAGATCGGCTGAAGGGGATCACCGCGCTCGGGCAGGCTTGGGCAGAAGGCGTTTCGGGGCTCCGGGGGATCGGTTGGACGGCATCGCGGGATCCGCAGTGCAGGTGTCATAACACGACGAGTATGGCGGGGTATCTGTGTAGTTCAATTTTGTACGTCATATCTGGCGTCGTGGACAAGCAGGCTGCCATGGCCTATCTTCGATGTGTTGAAAGGAGGTCGTCGCCATGCCTGCGATCGTTGCTACAAGCCGCACGCCCGACGTCCTGCGTGAGTTGGGCGCGCGCCTGAAGACGCTCCGGCTCCAGCAGAATCTGCGCGTCCAGGACCTGGCTGCCGATTCGGGCGTTAGCCCGCGCACCATCGACCGCCTCGAAGCCGGGCACAGCGTCGGCACCGAGAACCTGATTCGCGTCATGCGCGGACTGGGTCGCCTCCAGTCCTTCGAGGCGTTCGTTCCGGTGCCCGAAGTGTCCCCGTACGAGATCGCGAGGCTGAGGGGCAAGGTGCGCCAGCGCGCGTCGAGGCGTGTTCGTGACTGACTATGCGGTTGCGCGGGTCCGATTATGGGGGCGGGATGTCGGCATTCTGGGAGAGTCCTCGACCGGCCGTGTCACCTTCGAGTACGACCCGGATTTTCGTCGATCAGGGCTCGACATTTCCCCCCTCCACCTGCCACTGAACCGACGCGGTCCCGTCTCGTTTCTGGAGCTTGCCCGCAAGCCCGCCTTCATCGGTCTTCCAGGCGTGTTCGCCGACGCTCTGCCGGACCGATTCGGCAACGCCATCATCCGTCGCTATTTCGCGGACCGTGGACGCTCGGGAGATGCCATGTCACCGCTCCAGCGACTCCTCTACATCGGAAGCCGGTCGATGGGAGCTCTTGAATTCCATCCTGCGCTAGATCCGGGAGAGAGCACGGAGGAAGCCCTCGAGCTGCGCGCCCTGGTCGATCAGGCGCGGCGCGTCATCGAAGGAGACGTGTCGGTAGCTGTTCCGGAGATCATGCAAATCGGGGGCAGCGCGGGCGGTGCCCGTCCGAAGGCGCTCGTTCTCTGGAATCGGTCGACCAACCGCATCCGCTCGGGATTCGCTCGTCCCGACCCCGGCGATGAGCCATGGCTCATCAAGTTCGATGGGGTTACGCGGGACTCGGCGGGACAGGGCATGCGCAGCGAAAGGCAACCCGGCCCCTGGGGCCGCATCGAATACGCATACTCGCGCATGGCGACGAAGGCGGGCATCCACATGGCCGAGACCCACCTTCTACGGGACGGCAACTTCGCTCACTTCATGACCCGCCGCTTCGACCGTGTGGCAGGAAGGGCAGGCGAGTCCAGGCTCCACTTCCACAGCCTCGGCGGGCTTCAGCACATCGACTTCAACGACCAGTACGTGTTCAGCTACGAGGGCTACCTCGATTCCATCCGTGCCCTCGGTCTGGGGCAGGAGTCGGTGAACGAGGCCTACCGGCGGATGGTCTTCAACGTGGCGACCGTGAACTTCGACGACCACGTGAAGAACTTCGGGTTCCTGATGGACCCCGGAGGCCGCTGGCGGCTGGCGCCCGTCTACGACGTTACTTACGCCGAGAACGAGGCGTGGACGCGGCAACATCAGATGTCCGTCAACGACAAGTTCCGCCGCATCACGCGGAGCGATCTGCTGCAGGTGGGAAGGAACTACGATCTGCCGGAAGACGGGAGCGCGGTCATCGACCAAGTCGTCGATTCATTGAGCCGCTGGCAGGATTTCGCGTCAGCGGCCGGGGTGCCCGACCGTATGGTGGAGCACCTGGGGTGCAGGTTTGAACGGTTCCGGTAAGCTCACCCGTCCTCTCCGAGCAGCTCCCGCATCTCCTCCTCCGTAAGGCCGATGCTGTCGAAGTCGATGTCCTCCCCGGGGTCGGCGGGACCGGGAGGAGGAGGGGGCGTGGAGCCGCGGGCGACTGACCCGGATGTGACGCCGGGTGCCGTGACGGCGCGCGTGGTTCGGGATGGCGTTGCTGCCGGTGCTGGCCTGGGCGCCGTGGCCTCGGGCGCGGCCTGAGTTCCTGTCGCCGCTTCGTCGGCCTTCCTCGACTGCCTGCGCTTCTTCAGCGGGCGCTGTGAGATCGGCCTGCCCAACCACGAACCCAGCACCTCGGCCAGTTCCATCGTGTCCCGGCTACGGAAGAAGTAGCTTCGTCCGTTGACGGGACGCAGGTGGATGCCAGGGCCGATCAGCCCGAACGCTAGCGGAGGGCTCCGCAGGATCCCGCGGCTCAGCCAGGCGCCGAAGCCGCGCTCCAGCGCAATCTCCTCGATGTCGTCGGCCTTGATGATCCGCGAGCGCCACGCGCGCGACTTGATGCGGATGTGGTCCTCGAAGATGAGCAGCTTGCGCGGGGGCCACGCTGCCAGGATTGCGGAGCCGGCGAGCAGGATGACGAAGACGCCGCCGATCCCGGCATGTTGGATCACGTAGTCATCGACGGGCAGGAGCCAGCGGTCCAACCCCAAGCCGATCCCTGCCGCGGCGATGCGTCCCAGAGCGAGCGTGACCGCGATCAACCCGAGCGCGTACGCGGTTCGCAGCACCACCGGCAGCCGGAAATGAGCGACGTAGCGGATGTCCTTCATCCGGACAGGCCTGGTCAGCGCCCACGCGACCAACTTCAGCGTGATCCAGACCAGAACGGCCACCGCCAGCACGGCCATCCCCTGGCTGACCGGCTGCGGTCGCGACACCGACAGGACCTGGCGAGACGCGTCGAAGGCGCGCGCGGAAAAAGACGCGACCTGGCTCTGGCTCAGATTCTGGTAGAAAGAGAGGACGTCGGGAAAGTCGGTGAAGGTGGCCGGGTCGTAGAAGACCTGGCGGGTCCAGGCGTTCAGGGCGTCCGCGGTCTGATTTGCGCCGCGCAGCCGTTCGATCACGGCGGCACGATCCGCTTCGAACTCGGCCGTGGCGAGCGAGCCCGAACGCAGGTATTCGATCTCCTCTTCGATGATCGCGCTGGCGAAGTCGAAGTCGTCTTCGTCGATGCGGCTGCTCACCTGCAGATACGCCGCCGGCCCGCGCATCACCAGGTTGGCGCTCGCGCCGTACACGGCCTTGCGCTCGCCGTAGCGCAGGCGCTGGTTGAGCCGGCGGTTGAGCAGGTCGCGGACGAACATCGCCGTCAGCAGCTCGTCGGAGCTGGCGTAGAAGAGCTTGTGGCGCGACTGGTAGCCGGCCGTCGACTGGAATCCCCACCGGTACATGGACCGCACGCGCCCCGGGTCCTCGGCTGTGGTCGCCCACCGCTCCGCCGGCCGCGCGGGGATCGACCCGAAGGTGCGCCGGGCGCGTTCGAGCGCGTCGTCCCGGTCGAGGTCGCCGACGATCGTGACGGTCATGACCGCGGGCGAGTAGTACTGGTCGTAGAAGCCGCGCAGATCCTCCGGGGTGATGCCCTGCAGGCTCCGCCACATGTCCGGAAAGGGGGCGCGCAGCCGTTCGACGCCGAACTCGCGCTCCCAGAAGTCGGGGAACGCGAGCCACCCCGGGTTGAACGCGGCCACGAGGTGATCGAAGAGCTCGCGCGGGCGGGCGCGGATCTCGTTCTCGACCGGCTGCCGCCCGCGGTCCACCACGGCCGGGTCCATCTCGTGCGGGGAGAGGATGCCGGCCAGCCACTCGATGGCGAACAGCCCGTGCTCCTGGCCGATGGTCACGTAGTACCAGGTGCGGTCGCGGTAGGTGAAGCCGTTGCGCCGCCCGCCGATCCCTTCCACCGCGTCCTTGATCTCCTGCTCGGTGCGGCCGTCGTGGTCGGAGAAGAGCATGTGCTCGGTGAAGTGGGCGAGCTGCTCCTTGCCCGGCGGATCCGCGTCGGAACCCACCGGCACCCCCACGCTCACTGAGACGTTGGGCGCGCCGGGAAGCTGCTTGAACCAGACCTTGACGCCGTTGGAGAGGAAGTGGGTCTCGAAGCCGGCAAAAGGGTTGGAGGGTGCGGCCTGTTGGGCCTCGACCCCCGCGCCAGGCAGCACGGCCAACGCCAGGAGGACGACAGGCGGACCGGACCGCGACAGGCCGGCGAGAAGCCGGGCCGGCCGTAGCCGCACCGGCATCAGCCCGCGAGCGTGCGCTCGAGGTAGGCCTTGAGCCGGTCCCATGCATCCTGCGCGGGAGCTGTGCGCAGGTCGGGATCATCGTCCACGCGCAGCCAGAAGCCATGGTTGACCGCGTCGTAGATGTGGACGTCGTTCTCGATACCCTGGGCGCGCAGCGCGTCCACGAACTGGTTCACCTGGTCGGGCGGGGGGCCGGTGTCCATCTCCGCGAAGGTGCCGTACACCTCGTGGTCGATCGCCGCCAGCACCTCCGGATCGGTGACCAGCCGCCCGTAGAAGATCGCGGTGGCGTCGTGATGCTCGCCCCCCAGCGCGTAGCTGAGCGCGATGCCGCCGCCGAAACACCACCCCATGGTGCCGACAGCTCCGGTTACGTCGCCGCGCGCGCGCAGGAAGTTCACGGCCTCGTTCAGGTTGGCGATGACGGCGTTCGGATCGGCGTTCGCCTCCGCGATCAGCGCCATGTTCTCGTCGGGATTGGAGCCGGTCCGGCCCTGGAAGAGATCCGCGGCGAGCGCCACGTACCCTTCGTCGGCCATGGCGTCGGCGACCTGCCGCACCCGGTCCACCAGCCCGTTCCATTCGTGGATCAGCACCAGCGCGGGAAAGGGGCCCTCCCCTTCGGGCACGGCAAGGTACCCGCGTGTGGCCTCGTCTCCCGCGACGTAGTGCACGCCCTCTCCGCGCGGCGCGGGCGCGGTGCCGAGGATCGCGGCCGGGAGGCCGGCATCATCCGCGGAGCCCATCTCGATGCGGACCTCCATCCCGCCGGAACCATCGGAGCCCGCGCCGCCGTCCGACGCGGGCGCGCAGGCAAGGAGTGAGAAGAGGAGGCTGAAGCCGAGGACGCGTGACGGATGGAGCGTGACGGAGTTCATCTTCCCTCCCTGGGGATATGACTGCGGGGCGGCCGGCAGGAATCGAAACCACGGTAAGGCGCAGCCGTCGACGACGTTATCGAGGCTCGGCGCGCTCTCCCCTGTACTCCACGTGAAGCCGCGGCGTTCGTTCGTTCACGCGAATCCACATGCGAACTTCGTCATACGGCGGGTCCGGGTTTCCGAATCCCATGCGCCATTCTTCCCGATGATAGTTGTAGACGAAGTACTCGCAGTCGGACTCGTAGACGGGCCGGTGCGCGTTCCTGCGCGAGGGCAGCTCGCCCTGCCGCTCGAGGCCGGGATAGGTGCGCTGGATATCGCGGCTCAGGAGATCCCAGATGGTCTGGCAGCTCTCGAGCGGCATCACCATCACGTAGGCGCCTTCGACCAGCTCGCCGGTATCGGGATGGAAGTAGTAGCCGGCGAGGGCCTGGCGACCCAGGAGCCGGGCTTCCGTCGAGTAGATGCGAAGCCCTTCGCGTTCGCCCACCTGCTCGTTGCCGGCAAGCTCGGGGATGTCCTCGACCCGGCTGCCCCAGGGGTTTCCCCGGAAGCCATCGACGATGGGTTCCTGAGCGGCGGCGGGAAGCGCGACCGCGGTCAGGACCACGACGAGAACGATGCGACGCATGGTGTAGGGCATGTTCACAAAGCTAGCGCGTTAACCGCGGTCCCGTCGAATCACTCGGCGTAGTCCTGGCCCTCCGCGTCCAGAACTTCCTTCATTCCTTCGAGATAGCCGGCTTCGCCCCAGGACTCGATGGATAGTTCGGCGTTGTGTTTCGCGGCCGCGATCGGGATCGGGCGAATCTTGCGGCCCGCCTGGAACACGAGCAGTTCGTTCATGCAGGCCCGCTCCAGTTGATAGAGCCAGAGCATCGTCTTTTCGATGGTGTCCCCGACGACGAGCACGCCATGGTTCGCGAGAAAGAGCACCCGCTTGTCGCCGAGGGCTTCGGCCATGCGCCCGCCCTCGTCGGATTCGGTGACCAGCCCCTCGTATCCGAAGTAGGCGCAGTTCCCGTGGAATACGCCCGCGTTCTGGCTTCCGCGCTCATCGAACCTCCACCCGTCGATGGAGGCAAGCGCGGTGCTGTACGGCCCATGCACGTGCAGCGCGCACACGATATCGGGCCGCGCGCGCTGGATGGGAGCGTGGATCGCCCACGCGCTCACGTTGAGCCGCCCTTCCCTGCCGAACGGCGTGCCCTCCGGGCCCACCTCGACGAGGCTGCTCGCCGTCACGCGCGAAAAATGCGTCTGCCCGGGCGTGATGAACAGGTGTCCGGGTCTGCCCGGGACCTTGCAGCTGAAGTGGTTCCAGGTGCCCTCGTGCATGTTCTCGTGCACCACGATGCGGTGCACGGCGGCAAAGTCGACGCGCGTTCGGCGGATCGCGATCTCGTCGATGCCGGCCTGTGCCGCCGAGCCCATCTCAGTCGCCGACGATGCCGGCGCGACAGAGTCCGTGCCGACAATCAAAAGACCAGCGTCTCCAGCGCGACGAGGATTCCCAGCGCCAGGCTCACGATGCCACCCAGCTTGATCGTCATGCGGTGTTCGAGCGCGCGCATGTCGGATCGCAGGGACTCCTCCATCCGCTGCATGTCCCCCCGGAGCGACTTCTCCATCTGCTCCATATCCCCCCGGAGCGCCGCTTCCGTCTGCTCCAGGTCCCCGCGAACCCCGGTGATCTCCGCCCGCAGCGACGCCTCGGTCTGCTCCAGGTCCCCGCGCAAAGACGCCAGGTCCCCGCGCAGCGACGCTTCCAACTGCCGCATTTCACGACGTAGCGCCTCTTCGGTTTCCTTCACATGGCGCTTGGTGGCCAGGCTCTCGTCCACACACTGCGCGAAGGTGTCCACGAGCACGCGAGCCTGATCCTCGCTGAAGCCCGCTTCCTGCCGCAGTCTGGTGGCTGCGCTGAGCGTGTCGAAAGCGATCATGGTCTCCCTAATGTTGTCGCTTGCTGCCGCAATTGCCAGAACGCGGCCCCAAGGCGAGATCGGCGAGCAATGGGCGATTCGCAATCTGGCAGTCCATTCCCGGCGTACAAATGGCTGAATGGGACCATTCCGCCGACCGGTCTTGCCGGTACGCTTCCGCGCGCGCATGGTCATGACATGCCCGTCACGCAGCCGTTGTTCCGCCCTGGAGGCTTGTCATGAGAACATCATCGCTCACCACGTTCGCGCTCGCCTTCGCCGTATCTCTCGCGGCAGCTCCCGCACCGGCCGCCGCGCAGGGAGAGAACATGGTCGACATGATGGAGTTCGAGCGCCCCATCGCGGCTCTCGACAACATCTGGATCGAAGAATTGACCATGCTCGAGGTCCGGGACGCGCTGCGCGAGGGCACCAATACCGCTCTCATTCTGACCGGCGGCATCGAGGAGAACGGGCCCTACCTCACCACCGGCAAGCACAACCACGTGCTGCGGGTCATGGGTGACGCGATCGCGCGCCGACTCGGCAACACCCTGGTCGCGCCCATCGTCACCATCGAGCCGGGCAACCCCGAGACCGCCAGTTCGCCCGGCGGAATCCGCTTCTCGCAGGAGACCTACCAGGCGGTGCTGCGCGACATGGCGGTCAGCCTCAAGGCCCAGGGGTTCACGCGCATCTTCATGCTGGGCGACAGCGGGGGGAACCAGCGTGGCCTGGCCGCGGTGGCCACGGAGCTCTCGCAAAGATGGGCGGACGAAAATGTCGTGATCGCCCACATCCGCGAGTACTACAACTACGGCGACGTGCTGACCTATCAGCGCGAGGAACTCGGGATCGACGAGGATCCCCGGCTTGAAGGCCTCCACGACGACTACTACATCACGTCGATCATCATGAACGACGATCCGCAGCATGTGCGGCTCCAGCAACGCATCGCGGCCGACAAGGCGTCGATCAACGGCATCAGCATCCTGCCAGCCGAGCGGACGATCGAGCACGGCAGGAGGCTGATCGAGTTCCGCACCGATGCGACCGTGGAGGCGATTCACAGGGTGCTGATGGCGGCTCGCGGTGGGTGAAGTCTGCCATTATGGCAGAGTTTTCGGTGTTGGCCGCCTCAGAAGCCTTCATCTTCTGACATTTTGGCAGACTTTTCGCGATTCTCGGTGCTTCCAATCCGGTGGAGCCAGGACCATGACCGTATCCCGTAAGACCGCATCCATGGGCGTTTTCCGCATGATCGCGCCCGCCGCCGCAGTTGGCTTCGCGCTGGTCGCACTCCTCGCGCTCCCGACAGTCCCGCTCTCCGCCCAGGAGGTCCCGGAAGAACATCTGAGCGGCCTCCGCTTCCGCCACATCGGCCCGGTGGGCAACCGGCTCGCGTCGGTGGTGGGAGTGCCCGGCAACCGGAGTATCTACTTCGCGGGAGCGGCCAGCGGCGGCATCTGGCGAACCGAGGACGCAGGGCTCAACTGGGAACCGGTGTTCGACGACCAGCCCGTGCACTCCATCGGCGCGCTCGCGGTGGCGCCCAGCGACCACGCCATCGTGTGGGCGGGGACGGGCGAGTCGTCCATCCGGTCGAACGTCTCCATCGGCAACGGCATGTGGAAGTCCACCGACGGCGGCGACTCGTGGGCGCACGTGGGGCTGGAAGGGACGGGGCGGGTCGGCCGCATCCTCATCCATCCCGCCGATCCGGACATCGTCTACGTCGCCGCGCTGGGGCACGCGTACCAGCCGTCCGAGGATCGGGGCGTGTACCGCACCCTCGACGGGGGCGAGAGCTGGGAGCGGGTGCTGTTCGTCGACCCGGGGGCGGGCGCATACGAAATGGTGATGGACCCGAACAACCCGCGGAAGATCGTGGCCAGCATGTGGGACCTGGACCTCAAGACCTGGAAGCGGGACAGCGGGGGCCCCGCGAGCGGCATCCACGTGACCATGGACGGGGGCGACACCTGGCGCGAGATCGAGGGCAACGGCCTCCCCACGCGCCGCATCGGCAAGATCGGGCTCTGCATGTCGGCGTCCGATTCCGACCGCATCTACGCCCTTATCGAGACGGGAGACGGGGTGCCCATCGACGGCGAGGATACCGACTCGGGCGAACTCTGGAGCACGAGCGACGGGGGTGACAGCTGGCGCCTTGCCTCATACAGCCATGACCTCGCCACGCGCCAGGCCTATTACACGCGCTGCGGCGTGGCGCCCGACGACCGCGACGAGGTCTACTTCCTGTCGTCCAGCTACAGCGTGAGCCGGAACGGCGGCGAGACCCACGAGACCACCAACTTCCTCTTCGCCGGGGACGCGCCCGGATGGGACCATCACGACATCTGGAGCGACCCACTGAACGCCGACCGGATCGCAGTCGCCCACGACGGCGGATTCTCGGTCAGCGAGAACCGGGGACGCTCCTGGTTCCGGGTGCAGTTGCCGATCGCGCAGATGTACCACGTGACCGCCGACAACGCGATCCCGTACAACGTGCTCGGCAACCGCCAGGACGGTCCTTCATTCCGGGGCCCCTCCAACTC
The DNA here is from genome assembly GCA_028820325.1 of Gammaproteobacteria bacterium. Classification (GTDB taxonomy): domain Bacteria; phylum Gemmatimonadota; class Gemmatimonadetes; order Longimicrobiales; family Gaopeijiaceae; genus BD2-11. The sequence goes on from JAPPJO010000130.1 coordinate 10,640, forward strand.
GCGCATGGGCGGGCTCTTCTCGAACGGGCGCATCCCGCGCGGCGAGTGGCGCGGCGTGGGCGGTGGCGAGAGCGGATTCGCGACCCCCGATCCGCGCGATCCCAACATCGTGTGGTCGAGTGCGTCCGGTGCCGGAGCCGCGGGCGGGATCGTGGTGCGCCACGATGTCGCCAGGGGACAGTTCCGCGACGTCGAGGTATGGCCCATGTCCACATTGGGATGGCCGGCGGAGGACATGCGCTTCCGCTTCCAGTGGACCTTCCCGCTGCTGCTCTCGCCGCATGATCCCAACACCCTCTACGTCACCAGCCAGCACGTCCATCGCACCCGCAACAACGGGCAGAGCTGGGAGGTGATCAGCCCGGACCTCTCCACCAACAACAAGTCCCGGCAGACCATCTCCGGAGGACTGACCCCGGACAACATCGGCGTGGAGTTCTGCTGCGTGATCTACGCCTTCGACGAATCGCCGGTGGAGGCGGGCGTCCTGTGGGCGGGCACCAACGACGGGCTCATGCAGGTGAGCCGCGACAACGGAGCCAGCTGGACCAACGTGACCGAAAACATCCCCGATCTGCCCCCCGACGGCGTTGTGCGCAGCATCGACGCCTCGCGCTGGGACGCGGGACGCGCCTACATCACCATCGAGCACCACCAGGTGGGCGACTTCGAGGCGCGCGCCTACCGCACCGACGACTTCGGTGAGAGCTGGACGCGGATCACCGACGGGGTCGATAACTATCCCGTCGACTATACGCGGTATCTGCTGGAGGACGCGGTGCGCCCGGGGCTGCTCTATCTGGGAACCGAGAGCTCGCTCTACATCAGCTACGACGACGGCGACAACTGGCAGCGCTTCATGCCGGGCCTGCCGCCCACGCCGTACTACGGCATCTTCCAGCAGGAGCACTTCAACGACCTGGTGATCGGGACGTACGGGCGCGGCTACTGGATCCTGGACGACCTGGGGCCGGTGCAGCAGCTGACCGACGAGGTGGCTGCGTCGGCCGCGCACCTGTTCGAGCCGCGCAACGCCTACCGCTTCCGCCCCGTGACCGAGCCCGCGACCATGCTGGACGACTGGTCCGACGGCGAGAACCCTGAGGGCGAGGCCCCGCTGACCTACTGGCTGGGCGAGGGCGCCGGCACGGTGCAGCTCCGCATCGACGATAGCGCGGGAGAGGAAGTCACGACCCTGGACGGCACCAGCAGCGCGGGCTTCAACCGCGTGTGGTGGGACCTGACCGGCGACGGGCCCACCGAGATCCGCCTGCGCACGAAGCCGCTGTATTCGGACTGGTTCCCGATGCCGGACGAGGGCTATCGCGTGGGCGGTGGGGGCTTCGGTGGGGGCGGCGGGCCGCTCCAGCCGCCGGGCACCTACATGGTGACTCTGCTCGTCGACGATGAAGAGATGGGCAGCCAGACGCTGACCGTGTTGAAGGATCCCAACTCGGAAGGGTCGCTCGCCGACATCGCGGCGCAGACCGAGCTGGTGCGGGAGATCATGGCCGACCGCAACCGCGCAGCGGACATGGTGAACCGCATCGAGCTATTGCGCCGCCAGATCTACGACCTGCGGCCGGTTCTGGAGGAGGAAGAGGGCGCGGAGGATCTGATCGAGGCCGGGGAAGCGCTGGACGCCGCCCTCATAGAGGTGGAGCACGAGCTGATCCAGCTGATCGACACCGGGAGCGACGGGGTGCGCTGGCCATCGAAGATCGTGGGGAGGCTGCGTTACCTGCAGGGAGCGGTCGCGACGGCGGACTTCCGGCCGACGGACCAGCACGCGGAGGTGTCGCAGGTGCTGAGGGTGCAGCTGGGGGAGGTGGAGGAGGCGCTTCAGGAGGTGTTGGCAGAGGACCTGGAGAACTTCAACAGGATGCTGCAGCAGAGGATCGGGAGGGTGATTACGTGAGTTGATGCCGTTGGCCTGCCGGCTTAACCGCGGAACCGGTTCTGGTTGTGCCACTCCAGGTAGTCCCGACCTGGCCGATGCTTGGCGCGGGTAGGAACCCACAACCCCTTCCCATGCAGCTTGTAGTAGTTCTCGCCGTCATCGAAGTCGGTGTGGATGTGTTTGCTGACTTCGAAGTGGTGGTCCGGCGTGACGGTCACGTAACCTGCGTCGAAGAGCCTGTGCACATCGGACCGAAGCAGCATTCCGTTCTGGATGTAGTTCTCCGGGACCTCGCTGAAAGGCTGGATGTGGGCCGCGTCGAGAGCCGGAAGCGCCTTCTCGCGCGTTAGTGCGCACTGGCGCTCGTATACGTCGGTGACGACGCTTCGGAAGATCCCCTGTCCCACTCGATGCCTCACCGGCACGGGATCGGCATAGCCTCCCGGGAGATCCAGCCAGCCTTCGGGCTTCGGTTCCGCCACGATGGTTCCGTGGAGGCGATCGGTCACCTGCCTCCATAGCTCGCGCCCGATGCCGGTCCGCAAGTCGTATCCCTTCCCCCGCTGAATGCTTGGAGCCCAATCGGTGGGCTGGCGAAACCAGTCCTTCTCATCCCAGAAGAAAGGTTCAGCCAGGAGGATGCACCCGATCACGTAGTTCGATGACCGCGGACGATCCCTGCGGAGATGAGCGGTGCGGTGCCGAACCGCGTCAAGGCTCGGAGCACCGTTCTTCTCCCCGAACGCCTGCCATGCCAAGCCGATCGGGAGTTCGGTGTAGTGCTCGAAGAACCCGCCGCCGGCGATCACGTTGTGCGGGCTCTTCAGCTTGAACAGCAACGGTTGGCCTCGAGTGAGCACGCGGAAGTGACCACCCCAAGGCTTCGGAGTCCAGAAGTTGACTTCGTCTACCTGCTCGCGACGAGAAAGCCCTCTGAGGTGATCGAACCAATTCTTGTCCGTGACAGCTGCGTATGCGTTCAAGGCTGAGTCGTCGGTCGCCGTGGCGGAAGCCTCAAGAGCCGGGGATGGCGTAGTTGTAGCAATCTACGCGTCTCAGGCTCATCCCGCCCCGCCGTTTGTCCGGCCCATCCCCACCCCCGTAACTTGCTCGTATGCCCGTTGGAATCCTGCCGGCCTCGATGCACGCGGCCGGCGAGGTGGATGCGCATGGCTGAACCGATATCCGCAACGCCCCTCTTCCGCCGCATCCTGCGCGAGCCGACATCCCACTTCGTGCTGCTGGCGGCAGTGCTGTTCGGCGCGAACGCGGCGCTCGAGTCGTGGCGCGGCAACGTCATCACGATCGATCGCGTGCAGATCGAGGTCCGGATCGCGGAACTGGAAGCGCTGCGCGGCGCTCCGCTTAGCCCGGAGGAGCGGCAGCTCGTCGAGGATGCGTACATCGACGAGCAGGTTCTCGTGCGCGAGGCTCTCGACATGGGGCTCGAAGCCGATCGCCGGATCGACGACATCCTGGTGCAGAAGATGCTTCACGTCCTGAGCGGGGACGTCATCCAGCCCACGGAAGACGAGCTCAGGGATTTCTACGAGGCGAACCGGACGAGCTACACGCCCGAGCCGACACTCACCATCGAGGAGGTCGTCATTGCCGCGGGCTTGGGGGCGGCTGGAGACCTGGTGGGTCGGCTGCAGGCCGGCGTTTCCGCCCAGGAGCTCGCCGACAATACCGACGTGCGAGCGTCCGTGTTGCGCCAAGTGACCGGCGGCGACCTGAGGAGGCTGTTCGGGCCTGTGACGGCCGAACTCATCCTCAGTGCGAACACCGAAGGCTGGATCGGGCCTCACGAGACGGTTCGCGGCCAGCACTGGTTCCGGATCGTCGAGCGCGCCACTCCAGAGCTTCCGTCCCTCGAAAGCGTGCGCGAGCGGGTCCGCCTCGACTGGGTCGCCGATCAGGAAGCCGCCCGGCTCGACCAGGCGGTCGGGGGGCTGCGCGAGCGCTACAACATCGTCATCGACGAGCCGGAGGGACGATGACGAAAGCCGTTGGCCTCGCGGCGGTCCTTGCGCTCATCGTCGCGTCCTCGACGCCGGCGCCCGGCTATGAGGCGGACTTCACGCGGACGACCGCGCCGCGCCCTGCCGCGGCCACCGCCCCTGCCCCCCTCCCCACCCACGACGTGGACGTGACCTCGGTCGCCCGCGTCTACCTGGACCAGATCGGCGATGCCCGGTACGTATTCTCCATCGTCGATACCCAGGTGTCGCCCATCATCGACCTGCGCGGGGTGCTGCCGGAGCGCTGCACGCCGATTGGCTCGGAGGACGCGGGCGTGCTCGTGAGCGCGGGCTTCGCGTTCGAATGCGCCTCCGAACTGACGTTCGACGACAGCCTGGAGCTGCCCTGGTCGCTGGCCGGCGTGGTCGCGCTCGTGCGCTGGAGCGACGGCTCCCAGGCGTCGGCCTACTTCCGCGGCGATGGCCGCTCGGTCCCCATCCGGCTGGCGGATCTGCGCGCGGGAGGCGGGACGACCGGCCGACTCGCGGGCACGTACTTCATTCTCGGGGGGGAGCACATCCTCTTCGGGATCGATCACCTGCTTTTCGTGCTGGGACTGCTCCTGCTCGTTGGGGGATTCTGGTCGCTGGTCAAGACCATCACCTCCTTCACCTTGGCGCACAGCATCACGCTGGGGCTGGCGGTGCTCGGCTACGTGCCCGTGGATCGCGCACCGGTCGAAGCCGCGATCGCCCTCTCCATCGTGCTGCTGGCCCGCGAGATCGTGGTCGGGCGCCAGGGCCAAGAGAGCCTCGTGCACCGGTATCCGTGGCTGGTGGCCTTCGTTTTCGGGCTGCTGCACGGGCTGGGATTCGCCGGCGCTCTCGGCGAGATCGGGCTCAGGTCCAGCGACGTTCCGGTCGCCCTTCTCTTCTTCAACCTGGGCGTCGAGGCGGGACAGCTCGCGTTCGTCGTGGCGCTGATCGCGCTGGCGAAGATCGCTGGACGGGCAAAACGCTTCGCTGTGCAACGGGTCGAGCCCGCCCTCGGATATGCCCTGGGCGCCTTCGCCACCTTCTGGTTCCTGGATCGCCTTCCGGCGCTATGGGGTGCGTAACGATATCGGAGGAAACCATGCGTCGCTTGCTGACTGGCCTCTTCGTGCTCTCGCTGTTCGCGCCCGTCTCGCGCCTACAGGCGCAGGAGTCCTCATTCGACGTGCTCATCACCGGGGCTCAGGTCCTGGACGGCACGGGAAACCCGTGGATCTACGCCGATGTCGGCATCCGGGACGGGATGATCGCGGCCGTGGGCGACCTGGCCGACGCGCCGGCCGAGCGGGTCATCGACGCCCGCGGCAAGGTGGTGGCGCCCGGCTTCATCGACCTTCATTCGCACGGCGCTGGAGGTCTGGCGGCGCCGGACGAGCGCCGCCGCGCCGCCGCCAACCTGGTCACCCAGGGCGTGACTACCGTCGTCATCAACCAGGACGGCCGCAGCCCGGTGGACATCGGTGCGCAGAGGTCGCTGCTGCAGGACCTGCGCATCGGTCCCAACGCGATCCTCATGGTGGGCCACAACTCGATTCGCGCGGAGGCCATGGGCGACGACTACCAGCGTCTCGCGACGCCCGCGGAAGTGCAGCGCATGCGGGACCTCGCGCGCGCAGGGATGGAAGCGGGGGCCTTCGGGATGTCGGCGGGCCTCGAATACGTCCCCGGCCGCTGGAGCAATACCGACGAGGTCGTCGCGGTCGTGGAGGAGATCGTGCCGTACGGCGGCGTCTTCATCGAGCATGAGCGCAGCAGCGGCACCTCGCCGATGTGGTGGAGGCCGAGTCAGGACGAGCCCGGGCCTCCCACCATGCTCAACTCCATCCAGGAGACGATCGAAATCGGCGAGCGCACCGGGGCCACGGTGGTGGCGACCCACATCAAGGCCCGGGGCGCCAACTACTGGGGCTCGAGCGGCGCCATCATCGCGGCCATCCGCCGGGCCCGGGACCGGGGCGTCGCCATCTTCGCAGACCAGTACCCTTACGCGACCAGCGGGAGCGACGGCAACGTTAGCCTGATTCCGGAATGGGCCGTGGGCGCCGACGATGAGCCGCCGGGCGGTGGTCCGGGCGCGACGCCCGATTACACGGAAGCCTTGCGCGCGACCCTGGCCGATCCCGAGCGCGCCCGCATGCTCAGGCAGGACATCGCCTACGAGACGGAGTTCCGGGGCGGCGCGGAGAACATCGTGGTCTTCGACTACCCGGATCGCACGCTGATCGGCAAGAGCGTCGCCGAGATCGCGGACGAGCGCGGGATCTCAACCGTCGAGACCGCAATCCAGCTCCAGCTCGAGGGAATGCGTGACCGGCGCGGCGGCGGGCGTCTGCGCAGCTTCTCGTTCTCCGAGGAGGACATCGAGAACTTCTCCGCGCAGCCCTGGGTGGCAACTGCCTCCGACGGCGGCATCTCACTGCCCGAGGACGGACCGGCCATCCACGCCCGCTACTACGGCACCTTCCCGCGCAAGATCAGGCAATACGCCCTCGACCGCGGCGTCCTGTCCGTCGAGAACGCCATCCGCTCCATGACCACGCTGCCCGCCCAGATCCTGGGGTTCCGTAACCGGGGCCAGGTGCGGGAAGGCTTCGTGGCCGACGTGGTCGTCCTCGACCTCGAGCAGGTCCGCGACATGGCCACCTTCACCAATCCGCACCAGTACGCGACCGGAATCGACTACGTGCTCGTCAATGGCAGCTTCGTCGTGGACGAGGGCGCGCCCACAGGGATGCTCCCCGGAATCGTGATCACGCCCACCGAGGGAAGAAGGCCGCCCGCGACGGACTGAGGCGCTACCGCCGACCCGAACTATCCGTCCTCAACGCCCCCGGCCCGCGGATCACGCCCTCATCTCCAACCACCTCGATTTCCGTGCCGAACGGGTCCGAGAGCGCGGCCAGGAGCGTCAGGATCCGTTGCGCGTCCTCGCCCGAGGCCGCCACCGGCCGGCCACGCTGCGGGCGCGGCAGTCCGTACCCCAGGACCGTCGGCACCAGTCGGATTTCGTAGAGCTCTCCGTCGCTAAAGTCCTAAACCGCCACGACTCCGTCCCACCAGTAGTCCGCCGCGGGACGCCCGCCTCCTGACGCCACTTCCCTGCCATCGTAGAAATCGGACGGCAGCCCCCTGAACTCGTCCACGTCATAGCGGGCATAGTTGTCCCAGGGCTGGAACGGCGGGGTCTCGTTCTGGAACAGGAAGTCGTCCAGGGAATAGAAGATCGGCTTTTCCTGATAGATCTCGATGCCGCGCAGCACGTGCGGACCGTGCGCGTAGAAGGCATCGGCCCCGGCATCGATGGTGGCCCGGGCGAACGTCACCAGCGCGTCCGCGGGCACATAGCTGCCCTCGTTGCATTCGTCCTGATAGAGGCCCAGGCAGCCCGGCTGGTCTCCGGCCCGGCTCGGAATGTAGTTGTTGCCACCCCCCTGGTGGGTGTGGCTGGTCACCACCACCCAGTTGGCCTGCCGGCGCGCATCGCGGACCGTCGCCAGCAGCTCCTCCAGATCGCCCTCGTGCGGGGTCGTGATGGTGCGGTAGCCATCGCCGGGTTCGAAGTTGCCCTCGATGCCCCCTACCTGGGCGCGCGCTTCGTCCAGGCTCTCGTAGACGTCGCGTGGCACCGTGTACGTGGTCTCGAAGCGCATCGGCGCGAGGCCGGGCCGCCCGCGCATGTCCGGACGCTGGTGGCCGGCTCTCATGTGCTCGGAGAAGCTCGACGACACGGCGATGAGCGCCACCCGGCCATCCATCGTTTCCAGGTAGGCAGGGGCCCTGGCGAGCGCGAGATTCTCGCCCGAGCCGGCGACCTTGATTCCGGCCGCGGCAAGCGCACGCTGAGTCGAGCGCATCCCGCCCGCGCCCCAGTCCATGGTGTGGTTGTTGGCGAGCCCCAGCATGTCCAGGCCGATCCAGGCCAGATCCTTCGCCAGGTCCGGATGCCCCGCCATGTACGTGCCCCCGCTCTGGGCTGAGGGAATGATGTCGGGGCCGTACTCGTGCAGCAGCATCTCCATGTTGCCGAGGCCCACGGTACTCCCGCCGATCACGTCCCTCAGCTTCAGAAACTCGGGCTCGTCGTAGGGCATCAGCGCCCGCGTGATGATCAGGTCCCCCACCATCGCCATGGTGATCTCCCCTTCCCCATCGCGATGCTGGGCCTCGGCGGGTAAGGCCGTCAGCAGGGGCGAAAGGAAGAGCGAGACGCCGAGAGCCCGGCGGGCAAGAATTCCGGTTCGGGTTGCAGTCGATCCGCGCATGTTTACCTCCTGCCGCAGGGAAGATCTGACTTGCAACAGTGAGATTACGCCGCGACGGGATAGGGGGGCAAGCGGGTTGGCGGCGGGCTTACGATGGCAGCGTTAGCCACGGGTTCGGGCTGGCATGGCCGCCACGCGGAGGCTAGGCTTTCCCGATGGCCTCGCAGATTCTGAAGTGCGCGAGTTTGCCGGCACTGCTGGTGCTGCTTGCCGGCTGTTTCAGCTACGCTCCCCTGGCTTCCGTCCCGCCGCCGGGAACCGACGTCCGGGTTCGTTTGACCGTCGCGGGCGCCCTCCGTCTCGACGACCTCGATATGACGGCCGAGCGGGAGTACGAAGGGGAGCTCGTCTCCGTGAGCGAGCGTGAGATCATTCTATCCGTCGCTCGGGTAACCAACGCTGCCGGCATCGGCGGGGGCCGCGTCCTTCAGGACCACATGGCGTTCCTGCGGGATGAGATTGAACGCGTCGAGGCGCGGCGGGTGTCCGTCTGGCGCACCAGCCTCCTTACCACCGCCCTGGCTACCGCGCTCGGCATGCTGATCCACCAAGCCATTGGTTCGGGAGGAGAGGAAAACGCCCCGTCTCCCACCAACCCCGGAACAATCGGCGCTGTGAGCCCTCCGGCGTTGGGACCCTTGCCGGACGCGATTCCACGACGCGGTGTTGTGACACCCGTCTGATCTGCGACAGGTACGCGGTTCACGCGGCCGCGCTCGCAACATTCCACGCGCAGAATCGCGGTTGACGGGGGCGGATTCCGACCGCGACGGCACTTCCGGAAAGGCCCGGATCTGGTCAACGATTCCGGAAAGGTCTTCATCCTTGCCGATGAAGATGGTAGCTTGTAGGATTTAACCTGATCGTCCGGGAGACCCGCTGTAACAGCTCAGGCTTTTTTGGCGCCTTCCACCACGGCACCCGCCGTTCCCCATCCCTCGGACGGAGGTTGGATGATGTCTTTCACTCGTTGTACTCGTCCGTTTTCTTCTTCAGCGGCAGGCTCCGTCCTGCTCTTCTTGGCGCTGGCTGGTCCGGTCCAGGCGCAAGAGGGCAGGATCACCGGACGCGTCACTGCAGCCGGCACGTCACTACCTCTCCCTGGCGTCCAGGTACACCTCCCGGGCACAGGACGGGGAACGCTGACGAACGCCAGCGGAACCTTCGTCATCATCAACGTTCCCGTCGGTGAAGTGACGGTCCGCGCCGAGAGGATCGGATACCATACCGGGGAACAGACCGTCACCGTCGTACTTGACGAGACCGCCATTCTCGACTTCGAGCTGACCGTGTCAGCGATCGGACTGGATGAGATCGTTGTGACCGGTACGGCCGGTCAGAGTCTGCGACGGTCCCAACCGGCGCAGGTGTCGGTCGTCGATGCCGCGGAAGCGATCGAGCTGGCTCCGATCAACAGCGTCTCCGAGGTTCTCCAGTCGCGGATCCCGGGAGTGTCCGTAACGCACGGATCGGGTGTCTCCGGCTCGTCACAGAAGATTCGAATACGGGGCTCCTCCTCGATATCCCTCTCCAACGAGCCGCTCATTTTCATCGACGGGATTCGTGCCAACGGCACGATCGAATCGGTGAACCGGCCGGGGGAAGGCTCCGGCAGCGGCACCGGAACGGGAGGACAGGCAACCAGCAGGCTGAATGACCTCAACCCCGAGGACATCCAGAGCATCGAGGTGGTGAAGGGACCGGCAGCCGCAACGCTCTACGGGGCGGACGCTTCCGCGGGCGTGATTCAGATCATCACGAAGCGCGGGTCGGCCGGCGGTTTCCGGCAGACGCTCACGGCGGAATACGACGCCATCTCCCATGACAACTTCACACCGCCTTCCAATTGGGGCGTGTGCGCTCAGACTCACATCGACCGTGGCGCCACGCTCTGCCAGGGAGTGCCCGTCGGCACCGTGGTCTCGGACAATCCGCTTGAGCGGTACGGCGCTTTCAGCACCGGCAACCACAAGTCCCTGAGCTGGTCCGGAAGAGGGGGAACGGACACGGGAGACTTCACATACTATCTCTCCCTCTTCGCCTCGGGCGAGGACGGCACCCTCCCTGCCAGCGACTGGGACAAGCGGTCGGGCCGCGTCAATGTCACGTGGACCCCGCACCCGGTCCTGACGCTGAACGCCGGCTATACACTGCTGACCACGTACAGCCGGCAGCCCGACAACAACCATAGCCTTTACGGGATGGTGACCAACGCGCTCCTGGGTTCCCCCCTGACGGTGGGCACGGAACCGAACGACGGTTGGCTTGGTCCCCGCCAGGTCGACGCCATCGCGGCCATCAAGAACGAGGTCGATGTCGTCCGGCACATGCCCACGCTCGAGCTCGGCTTCCAGCCTTTCGACTGGCTTTCGAATCGGCTGATCGTGGGCGGCGACTACACGGCGAACGAGAAGGTTCGCCACATCCCCAGGACCGATCAGAATCTGTATCGATCCACCCACAATCCCGGGCTGGTGCGTGAGACGCGCAGAAGCCTCCAGTATGTCACCCTGGACTACATCACGAACGCGACGTTCCGCTTCGGCGGAGCCAGCCAGTGGTCGACCAACGGAGCAGTCGGGGTCCAGGTGGTCGACATCCGGGACGACTTCCTGTGGGGTGACGGCCTGGGCCTCGCCACCAACTCCGCCAGCGTGGTTTCCGCCGCTGCCGAGAGCGCCGGGGGACAGCGCTTCCTGCGGGAGAGGTCGCTCGGGTACATCGGGCAGGGGGAGGTCGGTTACCAGGATCGGCTGTTCTTCCAGGTCGGCATGCGCGTCGACCGGAACTCTTCCTTCGGCGAGGAAGTGGGTGCCGTCTACCTGCCGAAGGCCGGAGCTTCGTGGGTTGTTTCGGAGGAACCGTTCTTCGGAGGCGGCCTGGGCTTCATAAACACACTCCGCCTGCGCGCGGCGTATGGAGCAACGGGACGTGCGCCGCCACCGGGAGCTACGCTGGAGACACTGGATCCGGTTCCGTACGCCACCAGGGCCGGAAATGTCGAAGTGGGGCTCGGTCTGCTGAACCCGGGCAAGCTCGAGCTGAGACCCGAGCGGGGAACGGAATTCGAAGCCGGTGTGGATGCAAGCTTTCTGGACGACCGACTGGGGATCGAACTCACCTATTTCAACAAGGTGACGAAGGATCTCCTCCTTCGCAGGGAACTCCCGCCCTCGGTCGGATTCAGGGAAGACCCCTTCGACAACGTCGGCGAGGTGCACAACCGCGGTCTCGAAGCCCTCGTGAATGCCCAGGTGATCACCACACCCGACTTCTCCTGGGACGTGACCCTGTCCGCCAGTACCCTCACCAATGAGCTCGTCGATCTGGGAGATCTTCCCGCCTTCGGGCAGTTCGAGCGCTTCGTCGAAGGGCGTCCCCTCTCGTCGTTCTTCTCGCCGAAGATTCGCCGAATCGATGTGGCAGGCAACCAGGTCATCGTTTCGGACACGCTGGAGTTCATCGGCGGGAAGTTCCCGGGGCACGAGGGCAGCATCGCCTCTACCATGACGATCTTCGGCGATCTTCGTGTAGCCGCGCAGCTGGATTGGAAGGGCGACTACTACATGAACAACAACCAGCGGCGGTACCGCGAAATCCAGCTTGCCCGGGCTCGGGCAGCGTTCGACCCGAACTATCTCCCGCCTGAGGAGCAGCTCCGCCGCTTCGGCCCGTTCGTGAACGAGTCGGGACAGGAAGTGAACAAGGCGGAGGTCCGCGAGGCCTGGTACGAGAAGGCGGACTTCCTCCGGTTCCGGGAACTCGCGCTGGTGTATGCCCTCCCTGCGCAACTTGCAGGCCAACTCGGGGCCGATCGTGCGACGATCACCCTTTCGGCACGCAACCTTGCCCTGTGGACCGACTACAGCGGGCACTCTCCCGAAGCCATCTCCGGCCCTGCCAGAGACCTCGGAGAGGGATTCCAGGTCTATGACTTCTTCAACGTGCCCCCGGCACGCCGCTACGGCATAAGGGTGAATCTCGGATTCTGAGGGGGAACCATGAGAACCATGATAGAGAATGGAACGCGAGGCCTGGCCACGATCGCACTTGTGGTCGTCGGCCTGGGACTTTCCGGGTGTGATGACTTTCTGACGGTCCCCAACCCCAACGCGGTAATTGCCGGGGAAATAGACCCGGTGAGTGACGCTCGTGCGCTGGCGTTGTCCACCCAGCAGAACTTCAAGCAGGCATGGGGAGACTTCATCGTGGAGGGTGGATGGTTCACCGGAGAGATCCTCAGCGCCGACATCAACGCGCCGGGCAATCTCTGGGCCACGCGTGTCGTAGATCAGACGCTCTCCAGTGAGTTCCCGGAACTCGCCCAGGCGATAGCTCTCGGAGCCCGAGTTTCCGAGCAGCTCGAGGGAACGGAGGTAGCCGGCAGCATCCACGCGGCGAGAGCCGCGTTGTTCACGGGCTGGTCCTTCCTGGCCATGGCGGAATTCTATTGCCAGGGAGCAGTGGGCGGCGGGCCTGCTCTCAGCACGGCGCAGATGCTCGAGTCGGCCGCCGATCGCTTTTCTCACGCCATCGACATCAGCAGGGGACTTGGGCCCGGGGAGGCCCAGGACTTCGTCAATGCCGGTCTCGTCGGACGAGCTCGGGCCAACCTTCAGCTCGGGCGCGCGGGCGAGGCCAGCGCGGACGCCGGTCAGGTAGCGCAAGGGTTCGTGTATAACCTCACCTTCGTGGACGACATCGCCAATCGCACGCGCCTGTCGAACCGGGTGTGGGATCGCACCTTCGGACAGTCGGTCGTCTCGGTGCACCCCGACTTTCGCGACCTGGACGATCCTCGCGTAACCGTGATTCCGCCGGAAGTAAACAGGCATGTTCCCATGGATGGGCAGACCGAGATCTTCAGCCCGGGGAAATACACGAGCTACAACGATCCCATCCGGCTCGCGTCCAGGCTCGAAGCCGACTACATCGCGGCGCATGCGCAGGGGAATGCAGCCCAGTTGAGCCTGGTGCAGGCGCGGCGCGAAGCCAACGGCCAGCCGCCGTACGACGGTCCAATGGACGATCAGAGCGTCTTCATCGAGTTCATGGACCAGTACTCACTGGACTTCTATCTCGAAGGGAAGCGGATGCTCTATTTCCGCACCGACCCCTTTGTCCTGCGAGGAGTCCAGTCTCCCGGGACGCCGTATCACAAGGTCGGATATGAGCCGTACTCCGCCACGACGTGCTGGCCGTTGCCGTTCAAGGAGCTCGCGAACAATCCGAACTTCCAGGGAGGGTAGGTTCCCGCGCTGAGCCCATCAAGAAACGTGAACGGGAAAACACCCCCTTCCGAGGAGCGCACCATGCGTACGGCGCAAGCAGGCATCGCCACAACCATTCTCCTTTGTGTGCTCATCCCGGCACCCGCGGGAGCGCAGACACGAGGCGTCGAGCCAGCGGACTACTACCGGATGACTTTCCCGGGTGATGTCGCAGTCTCCCCTGCGGGTGACCTCGTGGCCTTCGTGGCCACGACGATCCTGGAGGAGGAAAACCGGCGGCACCGGGAAATCTGGATACAGCGTCTGGAGGAGGGACAACCGGTCGGAGGTCCCCGCCGGTTCAGCGACCCCACCCGGGAATCCTCTTCGCCAAGCTGGTCTCCGGACGGCACTGTAATCAGCTTCCAGTCCGAGCGCGGTGACGAGCGCAGCTCGACCTGGTTCGTGCCCGTGACCGCCCCTGGCGGCGAGGCTTATCGAATCGATGGAGTCAATGGCCCGCCGACCTGGTCACCCGACGGACAGTGGATCGCGTACACATGGACGGAGGACCAGGAGGACGAGAACGGGCGCGCAGGGTGGATCGCTCCGAACGCGATCACCACCACTCTTGATCGTGAACGGTTCGACGGGCGGGTGATCACCCACTTTCACTACAAGAGCGACGGCATCCTGCCGTTGCAGGCCGACCCCCCTTCCACTCCGAAGCAGCAACTCTACGTCGTGCCCTCGGAAGGAGGGGCGCCCAGGAAGCTCACCGATTTCCCCGTCGACGTGGGCCAGGTGACCTGGTCGTCGGACAGCGAGACCATCTTCTTTTCGGCCGATCCCGGTCAGTTCGAACCTGAAGTCGAGGTGATCCGGGACATCTATACGGTCTCGCGCGCGGGGGGCGAGCCCCGGGCGATCACGTCCAATCCAGGGTCCGAATCGAATCCGGCGGTCTCCCCCGACGGAGGATCTCTCGCTTACGTATCGACGGCCGTGTACGGAGGGGAAGAAGAGCTCATGGTGGTGGCGGTGGACCCGGACGGAACGTTCCGCGGCGAGCCCCGCAATCTGACCCCGGACTGGCGGCTGACGCCCGGCGCTCCGGCCTGGACATCCGACGGCCGGGCGATCCGGTTCGAAGCCTCCATCGGGGGGAACAGTCATCTGTTCGAGGTGGCTGCCTCGGGAGGCGAGGTCCGACAAGTGACCATGGGGGACCGCCGCGTAGCCTCGGTGTCAACGTCCAAGGACGGGCGGGTCATGGCCTACACCTCCACGGACGCCGCCACGCCGGCCGAGGTCTACGTTGCCCGGACCGACGGAACCGGTGAGCATCGGATCAGCTCGTTCAATGACTCCTGGCTCGCCGGGGTTACGCGCATGCCGGCGGAGCGCCTCACGTGGACCGTCGCCGACGGGACCGAGATCGAGGGGTGGGTGGTGAAGCCGGCGGGATACGAGCCTGGCCAACGGTATCCGATGGTCCTCAAGATCCACGGGGGACCGCACGGCGCCTACGGCAACACCTTCTTCCAGACATTCCACGTCCTGTCGGCTTCCGGCTTCTTCGTCCTCTATCCGAACCCCCGGGGCTCGGCGGGCTACGGACACGATTTCGAGTATGCCACGCGCGGCAACTGGCATGTGATGGATGAGGAGGACTTTCTCACGGGCGTGGACGCGGCCCTGGCGAAGTATCCGGATATCGATCCGGACCGGCTCGGCGTGTCCGGTGGAAGCTATGGCGGCGTGAGCACGAACTGGCTCACCGCCCGCTCGGACCGCTTCGCGGCTGCGGTGACCAGCAGATCCATCTCGAACTGGTACAGCTGGTGGGGCACGTCCGACATCCCCAACATGACCGAGTTCGAGTTCTACGGGCCTCCCTGGGAGCAGCGCGAGCTGTACGATCGGCTCTCACCCCTTTCGTATGTGGAAAACGTCACCGCACCCACGCTGATCATCCACTCCGAGCAGGACTGGCGCACTCCCATGGCGGACGCGGAGCAGTGGTTCATGTCGCTCAAGAAGCTCGGCGTACCCGTGGAGTTCGTGCGCTACCCGAGGTCGTCACACGGCCTGTCACGGACTGGCGAGCCCTGGCTCCTCGTCGATCGCCTGGAGCGTCTGAGGTCCTGGTTCGTCCACTGGCTGATAGACAACCCTGCCGGGGCGGCGGACGAACGACCGGATTGAGAGCCTGGTCGGCGTCATGATGTGCCTGCTCCGGCCGACCCCTGACTTGCCAGGGTCGATGCCATATCGCTCTCCATTACCCCGGAGGCCCTCATGAGACCGTCGATCATCCTTTCGGCGCTGCTTCGCACCATCGTGCACTCCACCGCGCTCCTGGTGTTGAGCGCCCTCCTGATCCCGGTCGACGCCGGAGCCCAGGATCTCTCGGACCGCCTTACGGTTGACCGGTATCTGGACTGGGAGTTCGTGAGAAACCCCCAGCTGTCTCCGGACGGGCGGCAGGTCATCTACGAGCGGGAGTGGATCGACAAGGTTCACGACGGACACGTTTCCGATGTCTGGATCATGAATGCGGATGGCAGCCGGAACCGCTTCCTGGTCGACGGCTCCTCTCCGCTGTGGTCGCCCGACGGCACGCGCATCGCCTACGTGGCGCAGGGCGAGCCGTCCGGAGCCCAGATTTTCGTTCGCTGGATGGACAGCGAGGGCGCCACTTCGCAGATCACGCGGCTCACGGAGAGCCCCTCCGGAATCACGTGGTCGCCGGACGGCCAAAGCATCGCCTTCAATATGCTGGTGGACGCTCCCCCCGACCCCGAATGGCGCATTGACATGCCGACCGCTCCCGCCGACGCGGAGTGGACGGCACCGCCGCGCATCGTGGAGCGCCTGGTCTACCGGCGAGACGCCCAGGGCTGGGCGCCGATCGGCTTCCGGCACATCTTCGTGGTCTCCGCCGACGGCGGGACCGCCAGGCAAATCACCGACGGACCCTACGATCACGGCTCCCCGACGTGGACGCCCGACGGCTCGCGCATCCTGTTCTCCGGCCTCCGCGCCGAGGACGCCGAGCACCAGTACCGGGAATCCGAGGTCTACGCCGTGGACGTGTACACCGGTTCGGTGGAGCAGCTCACCAGCCGCCGCGGACCCGACGGCAATCCCGTGCCTTCACCGGACGGCCGATACATCGCGTACCAGGGCTTCCCCTTCACAACCGACACGTACCGGGAGAACGGGCTGTGGGTGATGAATGCCGATGGCTCTGACCCGCGCCTGGTCGCCGACGAGCTCGGACGCGCACTGGGGACAGTCACCTGGTCGAACGACAGCCGCGGACTCTTCTTCACGGCGTCGATCCTGGGCACGTCGAATCTCTGGTACGCACCGCTGGACGGAGAGCCACGCGCGGTCACCGAAGGCAATCACATGCTCTCCGTGACCAGCATCGGCTCCGACGGCACCGTGGTGGGGACCCGTACGGCGTACCACGAGGCGGGCAGCATCGTGCATTTCGACCTGGAGCGCCCGAGCGACATAGAAATGCTGAAGTCCACCAACGACGCGGCCCTGACCGACGTCGAGCTGGGTGAGGTGGAGGAGATCTGGTATCCGTCCGTCGACGGGCTGCAGATCCAGGGGTGGATCAACAAGCCACCGGGGTTCGACCCTTCACGGAAGTATCCGCTCATCCTCCGCATCCACGGTGGTCCGCACTCGATGTACAACGCCGGGTTCGACTTCAAGAACCAGAACCACGCTGCTCACGACTACGTGGTCCTCTACACGAATCCCCGTGGAAGCTCCGGCTACGGGAGCGAGTTTGGCAACGCGATCAACTACGCGTATCCGTCCATGGACTACGACGATCTCATGGTGGGTGTGGACACCATGCTGGCGCGCGGCTACATCGACGAGCGCAATCTCTTCGTGTACGGCGGCTCGGGCGGGGGTGTTCTCACGTCCTGGATCGTCGGGCACACGGATCGATTCACGGCCGCCGTGGCCAAGGCCCCGGTGACGAACTGGATCAGCTTCGTGGGGACGACCGACGGATCGAGCTGGTACTACGACTTCGAGCAACTCCCTTGGGATGACCCGGCGGAGCACCTCCAGCGATCGCCCCTCATGTACGTGGGCAACGTCACCACCCCCACCATGCTCATGACCGGGGAGCGCGACCTTCGCACACCCATGGAGCAGACCGAGCAGTTCTACCGCGCGCTGAAGCTCCGGCAGATTCCCACGGCCATGGTTCGCCTGACGGACGGATGGCACTCGAGGAGCCGCCCGCCCACGAACTTTCTGCGGGTACAGTTGCTGCTCCGCAACTGGTTCGAGCGCTTCATGGTGAAGGACGGAGAGGTGGCAGCGAGCGGACGCTGATCGGCTCGCTCGGGATCGGATGGATTCCATGGTCGCTGAGCTGCCGGTAGAAGTCTGGCAGTGTGCTGTCGATGGACGTATTCACCCGACCGACTAGGTCGTTCAGCTCCGCGCGGAACAGCTCGAACTGATCCGACTGAATGGCCGTGGGCAGCGACTGCGATCCCATGAGCGCGGCTTTCAGGCGGTCAATGCGATCGCTCAGCGCAGACGACCCGAACCCTCCTCCTTCGGCTCCCGTCAGCTTCGTGCGGAGATCTGCGATCTCCTCTTCCACTGCCTCGGCGGAGGTCATCACGGCGTCGGGGGGGCTCGGATGTTCCGCGAGCGTCTCCGACACCCGCTGGACCTCCTCAGTCATCTTTCCGATCACGTCCGCGGCAGACTCGGTCGTCCTTTGCATCCCGGTTAGCGACAACAGCATGGCATGGAGTTCCCTGCGGTCGGCGTCGGTCATCTCGACCAATGGATCTCCGACGACACGGACGGTCTTCGTATGATCCTGCCCGCCCGCCGACAGACGTACGGAGTATTCGCCGGGAAGCACGAACGGACCCAGGTCGGTCAGATTCAGCGCTCCGGCGAGACCCGTGGCCGGAGGTCCGCTGGGCTCCGCACGCAGGTCCCACACGACCCGATGAATGCCGGCGTCCTTCGGTCCCGTCAGTTCGCGAACAACGGTGCCGGCAGCGTCGCGGACCGTGATCTCGACATCGTCGTCCAGGGAGTCACTCAGATAGTAATGCACGTTGGTGCCGGCTTCGGGGTTCTCCGCCCTGTAGCTGCGTCCACCGAGAAACCATCCGTTCTCGTTCGGAATGAACTGAGTGCCGGGTCGCATGTCGAACAGATGGCTGCCGGACGCGAGAATGGCGTCGTTGAGCTGTTGAAGCGGCGAGATGTCGTCGTAGACGATGATGCTGCGGCCATGCGTCCCCAGCACCAGGTCATTGTCGCGAGGGTGGACGACCAGGTCGTAGACGGCAACCGTTGGGAGGTTGTTCCACCGCGTCCAGTTCAACCCCTGATCGATTGAGGCGAAGAGGCCGAACTCCGTGCCAAGGTACAGGAGGTTCGGGTTCCTCGGGTCTTCCTCGACCACGTAGACGGAGCCCGTTGGCAGGTTGGACGCAATGGACCGCCAGGAGGCACCATGGTCGTTACTCACGTAGACGTAGGGTCGGAAGTCGTCGCTCCGATGACCGTCGAACGACACATACACGGTTCCTTCGCTGAAGGCCGATGGCCTCAGCCGGCTCACGTAGATCATTTCGGGTACGCCCGAGATCCTGTCGGTCAATTCTGTCCACGACGTCCCGCCGTCGCGGGTCACGTGCACCTTGCCGTCGTCCGTGCCGACATAGATCAGTCCGGCCAGCTGTGGAGATTCGGCGAGTGCAGTGATATTGCCGAACGATGATACGCCGTCGTTTCTCGATAGCGTAATATCCTCGCCGCGGACGCCCATCAACGTCAGTTCGTCGCGGTCGACCTGTCCGGTGAGGTCCTCGCTGATGGCCGTCCAGCTGTGGCCACGGTCGGTGGACCTGTAGAGTTTGTTGGCTCCGGTGAACAGAGTCGTGGGATCGTGAGGCGACACGACGATGGGCGTGGTCCAGTTCCACCGCAGAGTATCCTCGCTGGACACCGGCTGCGGCTGAATCGCCTTCCGCTCCCCCGTCGCCTGGTCATAGCGCACGATGCGGCCGTTCTGACAGTTGGTGTATATCGAACGGCCGTCGCTGGGATCGACCGCTACATACATTCCGTCGCATGCCAGCATCTGGGTCCAGTGTTCATTGGCGATGCCCTGGCGATCGCGAACCATGCTCGGTCCACCCCATGTGGCGTTGTCCTGCATGCCGCCGTAGATGCGATAGGGCTGCTGCATGTCCACTGTGACGTGATAGAACTGACCCATCGCGTAGTTGTTCAGGTGTTCCCAACTTCGAGAGCGGTCACGGCTCACCCAGACGCCGCCGTCGTTGCCGTCGATCAGGTGACGGGAATTCGCCGGGTTGATCCAGAGCGCATGGTGATCCGAGTGAACTTCCGGGTCGCCCTCGAAGAACGTCCTGCCCGCGTCATCGGACACGGACAGTTCGGTGCCCAGAACATAGATCCGCTTTTCGTCATTCGGATCGATGCGGATCTGGCTGTAGTACATCGGCCGCGGATTCAGGTCGTTCACCTTTGTCCAGGATTCGCCCTTGTCTGCGGACCGGAATATGCCGCCTTCCTCGTGCTCGACAGTCGCAAACACGACGTTGGAGTTGCCGCGGAAGATGTCGAGGCCGATTCTCCCCACGACACCCTCGGGAAGGCCGGCGCCAAGCTTCCTCCAAGTGCGCCCACCGTCGACGGTCTTGTAGATGCCGCCATGGGGACCGCCACCGTTGAAGCCCCACGCACTGCGTCGGCGTTGATAGGCCGCGGCGTACAGCACCTTGGGATTGGCCGGGTCGATCGCGAGATCCACCGCGCCGGTGTCGTCATTCAAGCTGAGCACGTGCTGCCAGTTCTGTCCGCCGTCGACCGTCATGAACACGCCGCGTTCCGGGTTGGCTCCCCACAGGTGTCCGAGCGCAGCCACGTAGACGATATCGGTGTCCTGCGGATTGACGATGATTCGACCGATATGGTGCGATTCACGAAGCCCCATGTGTTGCCAAGACCGTCCACCGTCGGTCGACTTGTAGATGCCATCGCCCCACGAGGAACTCTGCCGATTGTTGGCTTCGCCCGTGCCGACCCAGATCACGCTGGGATCGGCAGGGTTGATGGCCACGTCGCCAATGGACACCGTTGACTGACGATCGAAGACGTTCTCCCAGGAATTGCCCCCGTTCACAGTCTTGAGCAAGCCCCCCGAAGCCGTCGCGGCGTAGAAGATCGCCGGATCCTCCTCATATACCGCCAAGTCCACTATGCGTCCCCCCATGAAGGCTGGTCCGACTTCCCGGGGCCTGAAGTTGTCGAGAAGCGTCTCCGGCATCTGGGCCAGGACCGGGGTCGCGGAGACGAGAAGAAGGAGGATCAGCGTTCGCAGCGTCATCAACATGGCTACCTCCCGAGTAGCGGATGGGCGCACCAACAGTCGATTGCGCCCTACCGGAGGGTAGAGCGGTCTCTCCGTGGCGCGCAAGGATCAGCGCAGAGGCCTCAAGGGTGCTACGTTGGAGGGATCTCCCCTCGCCCATGGAGGACCCCATGCGTTACCTCGTCCTCTCCCTCCTTCTCGCATTCTCTTTCCAGGGCTGCGCGTCCACCGGCAGTGGCCCGGGTAGCTCCCGAAACCTCATCACCCGCGCGCAGATCGAAGAGTCGCAGGCGATCACGGCGCACGATGTCATCCGCGCGCTGCATCCCCAGTGGCTGCGCGCCCGGGGCCAGACCGTGGGCCTCGCGAATGCGACGCCTGTGACTCCGACGGTCTTCATGGACGGGACGCGAATCGGTGACATCAACGTCCTGAACGCGTATCAGGTGCGGGACATCCAGGAGATTCACTACCTGGATCCGGGCAGGGCGGCGAGCCGCTACGGGATGGGGTATCCCCGGGGCATCATCGAGCTCATCTCGCTACGGCGATGAACGGCCTCGCGCCGGGACGGCCGGGACGCGCCGCCTTCTGCGCCATCGCGGGCATCCTGACCGCGTGCAGCCTCGTCGAGACGACCTCGCCATTCGACGACCAGGGGGGTGGCGTGGCGCCGTCCTTGCCAGACGACTCCTTCTGCAGCATTCCCGAGGAGTTCATCGTCTCCGGAGGCGTAGGCCGGGACGGCATTCCGGCACTCGTGAACCCGTCGCTGGTCTCCAGCGACCACGCCGAGGCCACCTATGTCCGGGAAGCGGACCGGGTGATCGGGCTCGAGGTGGACGGGAAGGCCCTCGCGGTGCCGCACAACATCCTCTGGTGGCACGAGATCGTGAACTTCGACGACTTCGGGCGCCCGTTCGCGGTCACCTACTGTCCGCTCACCGGGTCGAGCATGGTCTTCGATCGGTCTTCCGTCGAGGGTGTCGATTTCGGCGTATCGGGCCTCCTCTTCCACAACAACCTGATGATGTTCAACCGCCGGCTCGACGGAGCCGAGGAATCGCTCTTCCCGCAGATGATGCAGGGCGCGCGGTGTGGGCCGATGGACGGACAGCCACTCGAGCCGCTGCCGGCGATCGAAATGCGCTGGCGCACCTGGAAGGATCTGCATCCCGAGACGCTGGTGGTCTCGGGCCTCCAGCCGCGGGGCCGGGATTATGAGAACTATCCCTACGGCGACTACGAGGTAGTCGACAACCCCCAGACCCTGTTCCCGAACCCCGAGTTCGACACGCGCCGCCCCCCCAAGGAGCGTGTCCTGGGCATCCCGCGCGAAAACGGCTTCGGGATGGCGTTCCCGTTCATCGTGCTCGAGAGCCGGGGCGACGTGGTGGTGGTGCACGACGACGTGCAGGGCACGCGGCCGGTAGTGGTGTTCTGGTCCACCCGGGCCCAGGCGGCCGTGGCCTACCACCCGACATCCGGCGGCCGGGATCTCACCTTCGCGGTGCGGGACGGCGGGTTCTTCGACGTGCAGACGGGCAGCAGGTGGAACATCGAAGGCCGTGCGGTCGCGGGGCCTCTCGAAGGCTCGGCGCTCCCGCAGGTGGCGGACGCCTACATCGCCTTCTGGTTTGCCTGGGCGACCTTCCACCCCAACACCGACGTGCTGTCGGGCCCGCTGCGGGTATCCTGAACGCGAAACCGGCCGGCCCATGCCAGGCGCCGACCGGTTTCTCCTCGCCGCCGGGCCTGACCCGAACCGAGGGTCAGACCCTGGGGGCTCGGCTCAGCTCGGATCCCAGAACAACCGCGTGTTCCAGGGCTCCGGTCCCAGCCCCTGCGCCGACTGCGCGGCCGACAGGTTGGCGTTGTTCACCGACTCCTCGCTCTGCGGATACGGCAGCCGCACCGGGATGAGGTTGTTGTTCAGGTTGTCGGGACCCGCCACCAGACCGGGGTGGTCGGCGCGCCTGAAGTAGGCCCACGCCTCCGGCCCCTGGTCGTACAGCGCGAACCACATCTGCTGGGCGATCTGCTGCAGTTGGGTTTCCATGTCCGAAGCGAACGCCACCATCGGCTGCGCCAGATAGGCGTCAACGTCGTCCGACGAGACGTCGTACGTCTCCATGGAAGCGCGCACCCCGGCCTCGTAGAGAGCCGCCGCATCGCCACCGGCATACCCTCTCACCGCAGCCTCCGCCTGAAGCAGCGCCACCTCGGCGTAGGACTGGATCCACGTCGGCGTGCTGGGCCGCAGGAACCACTTGCCGACACGCGACACCTGCTCGAACTCGATCCCGTGGCTGTCGTCCATGCCGTTGGGCATGCCCCGGAACTCACCCGTTTCCCTCGCGGGATCGGCGTAGATGGAGAGCCTGGGGTCGTTGTGCTCGATGAGCGCGTCGACCATCGCCGCGCTGATGCGGAAGTCGCCGGGACGGGCGATGAAAGCGGGCGCCATCGGGTTCTCATTGGGCGGAGAACCCAGCCACACCAGCTTGGCCTCGTCATCGCTGCTTGCGAAGACGCCCGCCGAGATTGCGCTCGAGGCCTCGGACGCGCTCTGGATGCGCATCGCCATGCGCAGCCGCAGCGAGTTGGCGAAGCGCTGCCACTTGTACATGTCGCCTTCGAAGATCAGGTCCGGGTTTCCGACCGTTCCCCGGAACACGTCCGGGAAGAGCCCGTTCATGGGGGCGATCTGGGAGCTGGCGGCGGACAGCTCGGCCAGCAGCGAGCTGTAGATGGTCTGGGCGTCATCGTACACGGGCGTGATGTTGCTCTGGGCCAGCCCGCCCAGCGCCTCGCTGTAGGGGATATTGCCCCACAGGTCCACCATGTTGTGGAACATCCATGCCCGCAGGATTCGGCCGACCGCCTCCTGGTTCGCGTTGCCTCTCTCGGCGGCCTTCTGGACGACTGCGTCGAAATCCACGATGGCCCCCGTGTAGAGGCCGGCCCAGAGCCCGTCCGAGAAGCTCCCGTCGATCTCGTAGCGATCGATCGAGCCGTACTGGAGGCGGGCGTAGTGCTGCACCCAGACCGAGGCCGTGCCCCGGTCGAAGCCGGTTCCCAGCAGGGAGGTCACGGCGTTCACGATGCCTGCGGGCAGCAGGTACTGAACGCCCACGTCGGTGGGTGCGTTGGGGTTGGTGTTGATCCCTGTGAAATCCTCCGTGCAACCGGAGACGCCCAGGCCCATTGCCACGATCAAACCGGCCGCGAGGCCGCGATTTGTCCTTCTCTTCGTATTCATTCTCGGTCTCCCGCTCGAATCAGATGTCTTCGGCATCATCGGTTTCTCCTGTCGAAGCATGTTCATCACCTCAATGCACGACGGAGATGTTGATTCCGAAGGTCCGCGGCGTCGGGAACTGCTTGTCTTCGATGCCGGCGAGATTCGCTTCGGTGGTGCTGCCCTCGATGGCTGCGGTCTCCGGATCGATGTGCGGGATCCCGGTCCACAGCCAGAGGTTGCGGCCCACGAAGGTGATGCGCGCCTGCGATACCGGGAGCGCGTCCAGATACGCGGGCGGCAGATCGAAGGCGATCGCCACCTCGCGCAGCTTGGTGTAGTTGTTGTCGAAGAGCCACTCGGTGTCGACGTCGTCGAGGCGCGTGCCGAGGGTTCTCGGCGCCACCGCCACGGTATTCGCCGATCCGTTCTCGGTGACCCCGGGGAACACGACCGGGCCCCGGCCCGTGACGCGGTCGGGATCCCAGTCTCTGGGGGTCGGGTTGGCCGACTCGTACAGGACGCCGGTGCGGTAGCCCAGGCGGCAGGAGCCACAGAAGATCTGCCCGCCCCGGCGCGTGTCGACCTGGGCGCTGACGGTGAAGGAGCCGTAGGACAGCGTGCTGCGCACGCCGCCGATCCAGTCAGGCTGGTAGGAGCCGATGATCTCGGACGAACCTCGGATGGGAAGTCCGTTGCTGCCGACGATGATGTTGCCGGCGGCGTCCCGCCTCCACACCGGACCGAAGAACACCCCGTACGGGTGGCCGGGTCGAGCCTCAACCGCGCCCCGGATGCCGCCGGCCCGCCCGATCACGATCGACTCGAGGCCGGGGGCGAGTTCAAGCACCTCGGAGTCGTTCTTTCCGAAGTTGAACGACATGTCCCAGGCCAGCCCGCGGGGCTGGTTCAGCAGGTCGACCGTCAGCAACGCTTCGAAGCCCTTGTTGCGCACCGAGCCCGCGTTCAGGACCTGGCGGTTGTAGCCGCTGGCTTCCGACACGTCCACGGCGAGGATCTGATCCCTGGTGGTCGAGTTGTAGTAGGTGAGGTCGAGCGCAGCTCGGTCGAACCAGAAGCGCAGGTCCGCGCCGATCTCCCAGGAACGGGTCTCCTCGGGCCGCAGATGGGCGTTGGGGATGGTGTTGCTGGTCGTGTAGCCGGGGATGTTTCCGAACTTGTCGACCTCGGAGTAGACCGAGGTGAGCTGGTACGGATCCGCGTCGTTTCCGACCTTCGCCCAGCTTGCCCGGAGCTTCCCGTAGGAGAGGAAGTCGGAGTCGATCTGCAGGGCGTCGGTGAAGACGAGGCTCCCCGAGTAGGACGGATAGAAATATGAGAGATTGTCTTCGGGGAGCGTCGAGGACCAGTCGTTGCGGGCGGTTACGTCGACGAAGGCGAAGTCCCGGTATCCGACGGTGAACAGGCCGTAGAGGCTGTTGACGTGCTTCTTCTGGATCACGTAGTTCAGCAGCGGTGGTGCCGCCGAGTTGCTCACGTTGTAGATGTCAGGAACGTTGAGCTTGCGGCTTCCCGCCTCCTGCAGGTCGAAGTCGTTGCGCCGCATGTTGGCCCCGCCGCTGACGTTGAGCGAGAAATCGCTGGTCAGCTGCCGGTTCGCGGTGACCAGCGCCTCCACGTTGGTCTCCTGATGGAACGAAGCGGCCTCCACGAAGCCCCCCTCGGGGGTGTCCTGGGAGTAGAAGGGGTAGACCTCCTTGTTGGACTGCTCGAACCAGTCGGTTCCCAGGCGCACGCGCGCGTTCAGCCACTCGCCCGCCAACTTGTAGTTGCCGGTGACCTGGCCGATGACCCGGTTGCGCCGGTCGTCGTTGTTCCGGTAGTTCTGGACCCAGTAGACGTTGTCGTGATAGTTGTGGTTCCAGTTGGGCGTGAGTACGCCCGACGTCGGATCCCATTCGGCGTTGGCCCGCTCCATGCGCTTGGCGTCGACCTGGCGCTGGAACCAGTTGAAGATGTGGATGGCGTAGTAGGAGCCGTTCCCGGGCGCGGGGCGGTTGTGCCCCTGCGTCTGCGTGTACTGGAACGAGCCGTCGAGGTCGAAGCGCTCGGTCACATCCACCCCGGCGTTCAACGCCAACTGGGTGCGCTCCAGTTCGTTCCGCGGAGCCATGCCGGTCGCGTCCATGCGCAGCGCGGAGAAGCGCACGTTGGAGCGCTCGGTGGCGTGCGAGATGGCGAAGTTGGTGGTGAGGTTGTTCCCGGTCTGGAAGTACTCCCTCACGTTCATGGGGGAGGGCAGCCAGGGCTGCGGGACCCCGTTCGACCACCACTGGGGATAGAGGCGCCCGTCGAGGGGCGGGCCCCAGCTTTCGTCCACGCCGTCGTTCTCGCCGCCGCCCCGCCCGTCGACCCAGTTGTAGCCGTCGTCGGTGGCGCCGCCGCCGTAGATGTTCTGGTATTTGACCATGCGCAGCGGCGATTCGACCACGAAGTTGCTGCTCGCCGTGATGGTGGTGGTGCCGAGCGAGCCCCGCCCGGACTTGGTCACGATCTCCACGACCCCGTTGGACGCGCGCGACCCGTACAGCGCGGCCGCGTTGGCGCCCCGGAGCACCGTGATCGACTCGATGTTCGAGGGATCGATGTCCTGGGCCATGTTGCCGTAGTCGATGCCGCTGCGGTTGCGGACCACCGCGCCCCGGGTGCCGCCGTTGGCGGCGGTCTCGCGCCGGCTGTTGTCGATGGGCACGCCGTCCACCACGATCAGCGGCTCGTTGTTGCCGGAGATGGAGGCGACCCCCCGCAGGATCATCTTCGAGGTCCCGCCCAGGACGGCGGGAGGCGTCACCACCAGCCCGGCCACCTTGCCGGCCAGGTTGCTGATGATGTTGTTGTCACGCACCTCGACCAGTTCATCGCCGTCGATGCCCTGGACCGAGTACCCCAGGCTTCGCTCTTCGCGGGTGATGCCGAGGGCCGTGACCACCACCTCCTCGAGCAGCAGGGCCTCGCTGTCGAGCGCGAAGTCGGCCACGGCGGCCGCATCGGCGGTTACCGTAACGACCATGGTCTGGGTCACGTAGCCCAGCCGCTCGGCCTGAATCGTCACCTCCCCCACCGGCACGCCGGGGATGAGGTAGCGGCCATCCGCGTTGGTCGTGCCGCCGATCCCCTGTCCCGCGATCGACACCTGGACGGCTTCGAGCGGCGCAAGCGTGCCCGAATCGGTGATCACGCCGGTGACGCTCCCGGTCTGCGCCCGAAGGAGCGAGGGAGCCGTGAGGAGCGCCAGCGCGAGGAGCGCGAGCGGCACTGTCCATACCTTGTTCTGCTTCATGGTTGACCTCCTTACAGATTACTGCCGCTTGCTCCCGGCTAACCGCCCCAGCGGTAGCCGAATCCCACACTGAACGAGGTGTCCATGTTGGACTCGTCCACGATGTGGTTCTGGTAGGTCCAGGTCGTGACGTCCGCGAACACGAACGCGTTGGATTCGAGCAGGAGCCTCACGCCTCCGCCCACGACGCCTGTAAACTCCGTCACGTCGTACGCGTAGCTGTTCATGTCCTGACCCTGCCGGTCCACCACAACCAGCCCGCCACCTGCATGGACGTACGGCTCCATGCTGCCGCCGGTCATGAGCAGAACCTCGACGCCGGCGCCGTAGAACTGGCGGCCGAGGTCGACCGACTCGTTGATGCCTCCGCTGGTGTCCGTCCCGGACTTCGACGTGAGGCTGACGTCTCCGCGGACCGAGATGCGCTCGTAGAGCTGAAGGTTGGCGGTTGCGCCGAAGCGGACGCCCATCCCGTAGGACACGATACGGTCGGCATCGTAGCCCGCAGGATCGTTGATGAGTCCGCCATGGGCGCCGAGGGAGAAGCTGCTAACGGGTTCCTGCGCGTCGGCGGGCAGTGCGGCGAACGCAGCCGTCAGCCCTGCGAGGACAAGCCTCCGTACACCTGACATGGAGTCCTCCTTACTGCTGTCGAGACGGACCTGAAACGGCTGGGAGGCCAGCCGGGTCGAGCCTCGGAAAACCTTGGAAAACCCACATTATGGGCTTAACGAGGTCCCCGCGTCAAGCGCGAAACGCATGTCGTGCTCCCACGCGGCTCGCGCTATACTTGTCGGAGAGCGCGTCGGGATGCGCTCTTCACACCAGCCGGGAACGCGATGCTGCCCATACTCCTCAGCGTGCTCGGAGCGGCGCCGGTGATGCAGGAAGCGCAGGCGGCGTATGCCGGGATCGCGGGCGAGACCGAGGTCTCTGTTCCGCGCCTGGAGCAGATCGCGAACATCGACGGGTTTCTGGACGAGCCCGCGTGGCGCGAAGCCTCCGTGCTCACCGGCTTCTCCCAGTACGAGCCCGTGGACCAGAGGCCGGCCGCCGACACCACCCGGGTCCTGATCTGGTATTCCCCGACCGGCATCTACTTCGGCATCAAGGCCTTCGACGCCTCGGGGTCGGTCAACGCCACGCTCGCGGACCGCGACCGGATCGAGGGCGACGACTACGTCCAGCTCCTCCTCGACACCTTCGACGACCGGCGCCAGGCCTTCCTCTTCGGCGTCAACCCGTTCGGCATCCAGCAGGACGGCAACCGCACCGAGGGAGAACAGGGGCGGGCCAGCCGGGGTGTCCAGGTGAGCGAGACCAACCTGACGCCCGACTACATCTTCGACTCGAGGGGCAGGCTCACCGACTACGGCTACGAGGTCGAGATCCACATCCCCTTCGAGAGCATCAGCTACCAGGCGTCCGACGTGCAGAGCTGGGGCATCAACGTCATCCGCAAGGTGCAGCACTCGGGGTACACCGACACCTGGACCGCCGCGCGGCGGGGCGCCGCCTCCTTCCTGGGCCAGTCGGGACGGCTGGTGGACCTGCGCGACCTCACCCGCGGCATGGTGGTCGATTTCACGCCCGCCGTGACGGCGGCGCTGAACGGAGCACCCGACGGGGGCGACGCCTGGAGTTACGGCTCGGACACGGAAATGGGGGGCAACCTGCGCTGGGGCGTGAGCGCCAACCTCACCCTTGACGCCACCGTGAACCCCGATTTCTCGCACGTCGAAGCCGACGTGGGGCAGGTCTCGAGCAACGAGCGCTTCGCCCTCTTCTTCCCGGAGAAGCGTCCCTTCTTCCTCGAGGGCATCGATCGCTTCGACGCCCCGAACCGGCTCATCTACACGCGCCGGCTGCAGAATCCGGTGACGGGCGTCAAGCTCACCGGGAAGGTGGCCGGGATGAACATCGGGCTGCTGTCGGGAATCGACGGGGCGGTCCCGAGCAGCGCGGGCGTCGACTCGAACCCCATGTTCAATGCGCTCAGGCTGCAGCGCGACGTAGGCGGGCAGTCCACGGTCGGGATGGTCTACACGGACCGCGTCGTGGGAGGCGACTTCAACCGGGTGGCCGCCGCCGACACCCGCCTGGTCTTCGGGGGCGTCTACACGATGTCCCTGCAGGGAGGCGCGAGCTTCACCCGGTCGGGAGGCACGACCACCGAGGCGCCCATCTGGGAGGCGGTATTCCAGCGCACCGGTCGCCGGCTGGTGCTGGACTATCGCATCAACGGCATCCACCCCGACTTCGAGACCCAGGCCGGCTTTGTCAACCGCCCCGGGGTGATCCACACCCGCACCAGCAACAGCGTGAACTTCTACGGGAGGCCGGGCGCCGTCATCGAGCGCTGGACTCCGGGGTTCAGCACCATGGGATGGTGGGGATACCACGGCTTCGGAAGCGATCCGCCCGAGGAAACCAAGACCTTCCTGTCGAGCACCTTCCAGCTTCGCGGCGGATGGTCGATGCGCGTGAGCCACGGATGGGAGAGCTACGCGTTCAAGCCCGAGTGGTACACCGACTACGGGGTGGTTCGGCCGGGACCGGCGGGCGCGGACACGGTGTTCTGGGACGCCCCGGACCGCATCACCGACGTGCGCGGGTGGATCACGAACGTCACCACGCCCGAGTTCTCGACGTTCTCGGCCCGGGTCGGCGTCAACGTGTGGCAGGACGTGGGCTTCGCCGAGGCGCGGGGCGTGTGGCTGTTCCGCCCCAACGTGACCGTCAACTGGCGCCCCACGGACCAGTTCCGCCTGAACTTCCTCTACAACCAGCTCACCCTCGACCGCCGCTCCGACGGGTCGAACATGTCGATCCAGCGGATTCCCCGGCTCTCGCTCGAGTACCAGATCTCGCGCTTCCTCTTCGTGCGCCTGGTGGGCCAGTACGATTCCTTCAAACGGGATGCGCTCCGCACCGGCGACACCGAGGAGCCCATCTTCCTCTTCGACCCGGATACGGGCGGCTGGATGCCCTCGCGCGCCACGGAGGACAACCAGTTCACGGGGGATGTTCTGCTGTCGTACCGCCCGACCCCCGGCACCGTCGTTTTCCTCGGTTACGGCGCCGCGCTGGACGAGCCCCAGGCGTTCAGGTTCCGGCGCATGGCCCGGGGCGAGGACCGTTTCTTCATGAAGCTGAGCTATCTGTTCCGGAGATAGGATGGCCCGAGGCGTGGGCCCCGACGCAGGCTTTGAGCGTGTCCGTGTCAGAGGGTGTCGTAGTAGTATGCGAGTGTCTGCAGGATTGGGAGCCCGCGCTCCCGTGGCCGGAGGAGTCTCATGAAATTATCTCGTCTTGCCCGGTTCTCTCGACGCCAGCCGAGCACCATCGCTTTCGCTTGTTTCCTCGTTGTGGCAGCCGTCGCGTTTCTCACCACCGCCTCGACACGGCCGTCGCCGGGCGACCCCGAGGAGGAGCTCGGCCGGCTGCTCTTCTGGGATCCGATCCTGTCGGGTCCCATGGACGTATCCTGCGCCACCTGTCACCACCCCGATTTCGCATATGCCGATGGGCGCGCGCTGTCGCTGGGTCCGGGGTCGGTGGGCCTGGGGCCCGACCGGGTCGACCTTGCCGGCGGCGTGATTCCCGTGGCGCAGCGCAACTCGCCGACGCTGCTCAACGTCGCGTACAACGGACTGGACAGGCAGCGCAGACGGCGCCGCGGACCGCGCTTCACCCCGCTGCCGGCCGACCTTGAGACGGTCAATTCCGAGCGGGCGCCCATGTTCTGGGACCGCCGGGCGCGAAGCCTTGAGACGCAGGCGCTGCTCCCGCTCACCATCCGCGAAGAGATGCGGGGCGATGCCTACCCCGAGGAGGTCGCGGTCGACTCGGTCCTGGCCCGGCTGCGGGAGATTCCGGAGTACGTGAACCTGTTCCGGGAGGTGTACGGCGAGGAGACCTCCATCGACGCCACGCAGGTTGCGCAGGCGATCGCCGCCTTCGAGCGCACCCTGATTGCGGGCAACAGCCCCTTCGACCGGTTTCTGGCGGGAGACGAGGACGCGCTCACCACGCAGCAGCGGCGGGGCCTCGACGAGTTCAACGAGGCCGACTGCTCGGATTGCCACCGCGGGCCGATGCTCTCGGACTTCAACATGCACGCCGAGGGAGTGGCCGAGAACCCGCTCCTGGCCGAGCCCGACGCGGGCGACGGGCGCTTCCGCTTCCGCACCCCGACCCTCCGCAACGTCGCGGTCACCGCGCCCTACACGCACAACGGGATGATCGGGACGCTGGAGGAGGTCCTCGAATTCTACGACCGCGGGCGCTCCGAGAACCCGAACGTGTCCAACCGGCGCAGGCGGCGCGGGGACGACGACCGCAGGGATGAAGCTCCGGCCACGCCCGGCAGGCTCTCGGGACGGTTCCGCGGGGTGGACGACATGACGGTGCAGGAGCAGGAGGACATCATCGCCTTCCTAGAAGCCCTGACCGACCCCGATTTCGACCGCACGATCCCGGCGCGGGTGCCGAGCGGCCTGCCCCCCGGGGGGAGCATCTCGACGCCGGAGGGCACGAATCGCTAGCCGCCGCGCCTGGCTCGTCTCCGGTCACACCTCGTCCCCACCGGCCAGTTCACCAGTATATCAACAGTGAGTTGTCACTATATAACCAGTAGACACCAGTAAGGGCTGATCATGGCGACATCCCGAGACGAGAACACGGTTCCGACACCACCCGCATCCCGCGGCCCCGGCCGTCTGACCCGCCGCGAGTGGCTGGCCGGTGCGGGAGCAGGCACGGCCGCCCTGCTGCTCGAGCGCGATCCTCTGCGGGCGGCGGCGCGGTCCGGTCCCGGGGTACCCTCGCAGCAGGCCGCCACAGTCGTGTTCACCAACACCACCGTCGCGAACCCCGACACCGTCCACGACGACGTGGCGCTCGCGGTCGAGGGCAACCTCATCGCGGCCATCGGCCCGACCGACGAGGTGCTCGAGCAGTATCCCGGCGCCGAGGTCTACGACGGGCGCGGAAAGGCGCTCTTCCCGGGCCTCATCAACTGCCACGCGCACATGCGGGCCGTCATCGCACGGGGATTCAACGAGGACTTCGGCTTCCCCAACACCGCCAACCTGGCCGTCTCGCCCGCGAGCCTCCTCCAGGGTGAAGAAGGCAACCTCATGGTGCAGGTGGCCGCGCTCGAGGCCATAACCACCGGAACGACGACCATCGTCGAGT
Source organism: Gammaproteobacteria bacterium (assembly GCA_028820325.1). GTDB lineage: Bacteria > Gemmatimonadota > Gemmatimonadetes > Longimicrobiales > Gaopeijiaceae > BD2-11. Next base: position 43,182 of record JAPPJO010000130.1, read on the forward strand.
TCACCGGCAACGTTGGACGCCAGGCCGGGGTGCTGGCCGACTCCGGCCTCCGCTGCGTCCTCGCGGAGGGGATCCGCGACACCGAGAACGTGCCAGGCCCGGTGTCCACCCGTTCGATGGCCCGGTCGTTCAGCGGGACGCCTCGCTTCTCCGAAGCGCTCCTCGACGATGGCATGCAGCGCATCAGCGACCTCTTCAGCACCTGGCACGGCGCCGAGGACGGCCGCATCTCGGTCTTCCCGGCAGCTTCGCTCACCGAGACCTCGTCGCCCGAGCTGCTGCGCGCGGTGCGCGACTTCGCCGAGACCCACGACCTGGGCTACACGATCCATCTGAACCAGAGCCGCGCCGAGTACGAGTTCATGGTCATGCACCACGGCCTTCGCCCGACGGAGTATCTGGACCGCCACGACTTCCTGGGTCCGCGCCTCTTCGCAGCGCACGCGCGCTACGTCAACCACGACGAAGTCGCGCTTCTGGGCCGCTCGGGCACCATCATCTCGCACCAGGCGGGGATGGCGGCGAACCGCGGCATCAGCCCTCCGATTCCGGAGCTGCGCACGGCCGGCTGCCCCATCGCGCTCGGCACCGACAACAACACCAACGACGTCTTCGAGGTGATGCGCACCGCTCTGCTCACCGAGCGAATCCGGCGCAATCGGGATGGGGATGAGGTTCCCGGTCTTCAGCCTCAGCCGGAGGACATCCTGGCGGACGCCACCCAGGGCGGCGCGCTGGCAGTGCAGCAGCCGGACGCTCTCGGGACGCTGGAAGTCGGGAAGAAGGCCGACCTGCTCGTGATCGACACGCTGCGGCCGCACCTGGTGCCGGCGGGACGCATCATCTCCGCAGTGCTCCACTGCGGCCACCCAGGCGACATCGAGTCGGTGATGGTCGACGGCCGCTTCGTCATGCGCGACCGCGAGGTCCTCACCATGGACGCGGACGCCATTCTGCGCGAAGCCGACGCGGTCGGCCGCAGGATCTGGGGCCAGGTGCTGGAGGCGAGCCCGCTGAACGTGCCGAGGTTAACGCGCGGCTGACGGCGGGTGCGGCGCGCGGGCTCAGGCGGCTCGCGGCGAAGTCTCGTTCAGCCTCTCAGATGCTCGTTGAAGAACGCGATGGTCCTCTCCTGCGCCAGGCTGGCAGCGTCCTGGTCGTAGCGTGGCGTGGTGTCGTTGTGGAAGCCGTGGTTCGCTCCCTCGTAGACATGCACCGCGAACTCCTTCCCGTTCGCCTCGAGCGCCTCCTGGTACGCCGGGTAGGCGGCGTTGATGCGCTCGTCCAGCCCCGCGAGCTGGATCATGAGGGGCGCCTGAATGGAGGGAACGTCCTCAACGGCCGGCGCCGACCCGTAGAACGGCACGCCGGCGCCCAGATCCGGAAGCCGGACCGCGAGCTGATTCACGACCCCGCCGCCGTAGCAGAAGCCGACGGCCCCGACTCGCCCGGTGGTCGCCTCGTGGTCCCGCAGGAACCGGAACGCGGCCACCCAGTCCTCCATCATCACGTCCCTGTCGAGCTGCCGCTGCATCTCCCGGCCCTCGTCGTCGTTGCCGGGATAGCCACCCAATGGGGTTAGCGCGTCCGGCCCCAGCGCCACGAAATCCGCGGCGGCGAACCTGCGCACCACGTCTTCGATGTAGGGGTTGAGGCCGCGATTCTCGTGGATGACCAGAACCGCGGGCCTGGCTACCGTCGCGCCGGCGGGCGTGGCCATGTAACCACGCATCGTCCCCGAGCCACTCGGCGACGGGTACGTGACGTATTCCTGCTGGATCCGGGCATCCTCCGGTTCCACCTGCCGGGCCCACGCGTAGTTGGGACGAAGCGCCTCGAGGACTGCCAGAGCAGCCGCGCCGCCACCCAGCACCTTCCCGGCTCCCTCCAGGAAGTCCCGGCGCTGAATAAACCCGTGCACGTAGCCATCGAAAAGCGCCAGCACCTCCTGGGGGAAATCGCTCGCCTGCTTTCGTGTGGTCATTGGAGTCCTCCGCAAAACGTGTGATGAAAGGTGGTGCGCCCGGGCCCCAGGTTGGGGCTGCCCGGACCGCTCCTGCCGCGGCTCACCCGCGATGACGGTCTCGGGGAATCTATCGGGGTCAGGCTGCTTCGCGCACGGGCCTACGGCAACGCTTCGGCAACCGGAAGCGCACTCACGCGGAGCCACGCCGAATACGAGTTCATGGCCATGCACCGGCGAGCGCTTGCGCGGAAACCTGGACGGGAACGACTCGCCCCCGCCCACCAAGATCCTGACGGTTCCCGTCTTCCTGGGCGTCGACCGTTCGCGGCGCAGGCGGGCTGATCCCAGCAGCTCGCGGCCCGCGCGATCCCGACCAGCGTACAGCACCGAATTGCCGACGGACTCGCGGTTTTCGGCGCCGTCCCCAATTCACATGTGCGTGTCCCATTCTGCCATTGACGGGCAGACACGTCGGCCTCTGGGCGGTAGTCCGAGGGGTCGGCGACCACTCCCGCGCCGTGTCCCTAATTCACATGCGCGTATCCCATTCTGCCATTGACGGATTCGGGGGCCGCGATTCGGCGGAGTCCGAGACCCCGCGCGTTCCAGCCTTCCAGAGGCGCTGGCGCGCTCGTTGACGGCAGTCGCAGGCAGCTTCCTCGTCGGAAGGTCTCCCAACCCCTTTTCGGCCACTACAGGGCATCCTGAGAGGCCGATTTCAGTGGCGTTATATTTGTACGTAAGTCATTGTGCAATCTCACGTTGAAGGGACCGATGATCGCATCTGCGAACTTTCATTACGACACTCGCCGGAAGCCCCTTCCGGGGCCCGCGATGGTGCGGGAACCGACGGGCGTCCGACTCGACGCCAACCTCGCGCCCTCCGGTTCCGAGAACGCCCCGAATCGCGCCGCGGGCGATGACGACGACAACGAACTCCGCAAGCTGGGCGAGCGCATCGCCGAATTGGCGGCCCGCATCAACTCCGCCGAGGCGCGCATGATGACCCTCATCGCCGAGTTCGACCGCCGGGGCGGGTGGAAGGACGGCGGCTACTCCTCCTGCGCCGAATGGCTGGCCTGGAGGACCGGCACGAAGATCGGTACGGCCCGCGAACGGGTGCGGACCGCCCGAGCGCTCGAGCGCCTGCCTCAAACCGCGGACGCTCTGAAACACGGCACCATCTCGTACGCCAAGGTGCGGGCGCTCACCCGGGTTGCGACCCCCGAGCGCGAGGCGGAGCTGCTCGAGTTCGCGCGCGCGGGCTCGGCGGCGAAGCTGGAGCGGACGGTGCGCATGTGGAAGAAGCTGTCGCGCGACGCGGAGCTGACCGCCGAGCAGGCCCGGCGCCGCAGCCGCACCTTCTCGGTCTTCGTGGACGGCGACGGGATGTACGTGGTGAAGGGCCGGCTCGAGCCGGAGGTCGGGGCGGTGGTGATGCGGGCGGTGGAGGCGGCGTCGGATGCGCTGTTCCGGTCCGAGGGCGATGCCCGAGACGCGGCGCGAAGTGGAAGGGGTGTCAGTTGCGAGGCCAGCGATGCACGCCCCGAGCCGAAGCAGCGTCGGGCAGATGCGGTGGGGCTGCTCGCGGAGCGGGCGCTGGCCGCCGGGTTCGGAGGTGGCGAGCGCCGCGAATCGGAAGGCGATGTGGACGAGGTGGGTGGCGACCTCGATGAACTGGATGGTGCTCGGACCACCGAATCCAATGCAGCCCTGCGGGGAGCGCCCGCGGCAACGCCGGGCGCCAAAGCGGAGAATGCGGCGAACACCTCAGCCCGCGTCGGGTCCGGCACCCGAGCCGAGCGCTACCAGGTCATGGTCCATTGCGATGCCGCAACGCTCGCGGCCGAGGGCGAGCCCGGGCGCTCGGACCTGGACGGGATTCGCGTTTCCGCGGAAACGTCCCGGCGCATGGCGTGCGACGCGGCGGTGGTCGCGATGGTCCACGCGAAGGACGGCTCGATGCTGAATGTGGGGCGGCGGACGCGCACCATTTCGCCGCGCATCCGCCGAGCGCTGGAGGAGCGCGACCGGGGATGCCGCTTTCCGGGGTGTGGGTGCCGGTTCACGGAGGCCCATCATGTGAAGCACTGGGCCGACGGGGGCGAAACGAGTCTCCGGAACACGCTGCTCCTCTGCCGGCGGCATCACCGAGCCGTTCACGAGGGACGGGTCAAGGTTTCCGTGAACGGTGACGGGACCGTGCTGTTCTTCACGCCGAAGGGGAGTATGCTGGTGGACGCGCCGAGAGCGCCCAAGGCGGCTCATGGTGGCGAGAGACTAGGCTTGCCACCGGTCCCATCAGCGCATCGCGGCGCCCCGCGAGTGGGCGAGGATCCTGTGCTCTCCAACGGAGCGGCGGTCTATCGCGATTCCGCCATCCCCTGGAGAATCGAGGCTGCGGCGCGCGAAGCGATGGAAGCGTCTCTTGAGTGACTCCTGGCTTCCGCCGTTCTCCGCGCGACGGGGCTGGAATAACGAGACCGAGCTGGGAACCGTGCCGGCGCCGAAAGATGTGGCGGGGCCGGAAGACGCGGGCAGAGCAGCGCCGCCTCAGCCTACCAGCTGTAGCCTAGTCGCGTGTAGTAGAAGCCGCCGTTGAACCCGAAGGGCGTGAACTGGCCGAAGCGGTTGCCGACGCCGGCTGCGGCGCCCGGATACTCCTCGGGGTAGGTGTTGAGCAGGTTCTGGGCACCGGCCGTGAGCGTCCAGCGCTCGGCCAGCTTTCGGGACGCCTCCACATCGAAGAGGATGCGGGCCGGGTAGTCGATGGTGTTTTCCGGATCCGACTCGTAGTAGGGCTGCTCGCCGTCGAAGTAGCCACCCCAGTAGCTGGCGCGCACGAGGAGGCGGGACCCGCCGGCGAAGGCGTGATTCATGGCGAGGTTGCCGCGTACGCCGGGGAGTCCCTGCTCGAGTATGCGGATCCGGTGCGAGGTGAGGGTCTTCGGGTTGAAATCCGTCACCGTGGTCCGGGTCCAGTTCCACGCGCTGCTGAAGGTTGTCGTGGCACCGCCCGCTCCCCGGAAATCGTACGCGCCCACCAGGTCGATGCCGTCCGTCCGGGTCGCGAAGTCGTTGATGAAGAAGCGGAAGCGCGCGAGCACACCGCCCGGCCGGATGATGTCCTGGGCGATGAGCTGCTCGATCTCCGCCGGGGTGAGCTCCCGGTCGGCGCTGGTCGTCAGGCGGTCCGAAACCCTGATCTGGAAGAAGTCCAGCGAAAGACTGAACGGGCCATCGTCGTACACCGTCCCCAGGGCCAGGTTGACCGACGTTTCCGGCTTGAGCGGCTCGCCGCCGAATTCCCTCGCCAGGGGTGACGTCGACGGGATCGTGCCGTTGTTGGTCAGGTCCATGATGGCGGGATCGTAGATCGTGGAGATGTTGAACGCGTTCTGCTGTCCCGGCGAAGGGGCGCGGAAGCCGGTGCTGACGCTGGCTCGCAGCCCCAGGCTCTCCGACGCACTCACGCGTGCCGCGAGCTTCCCGTTGACCGTCGTCCCGAAGTCCGAAAAGCGCTCGACGCGGCCCGCCGCACCGAACGTCCAGGCACCCTCGGGTTCGCGGACCTCCAGGTCGCCGTAGGCGGCGAAGTTGTTCCGGTTCCACGCTCCTTCGGTAAGGGGTCCGAAGCCGGTGAACCCGTTCGAACCGGGGGTGAATCCCTGCGTTGCGAGCGGGCCCTCGGTCCACGATTCCGTGCTGCCCCGGATGATCTCGAAGCGCTCGTTGCGCCACTCCGCGCCACCGGCGAGGTTGGTCCGCTCATTGAGCGCGTAGGACAGGTCCGCGTTGAAGTTGATCTCCTGCTGGTCGTAGATCCCCGGGTTGAACCAGGGGGTGCAGGGTTGATCCGGCACGACGAAGGAGATCTCCCGGCTCGCGCCGGCACAGGGCTGATCCGGCCCCAGCGAAGCGTTCACCGTGTTGTACATGTAGAAGTCCAGGTTGGATCTTCCCCAGGACGCGCTCGCGTCCCAGCTCAGATCGCCGCTGGCACCTTTCAGCCCGGCCACCGCGGATGCGTCGAGAAGGTATGAACCGAACTGCGGGGTGAATCCCCCGGGGAAGAGCTTCTGGAAGGTGAAGCAGTCGGGATCCGCCAGGACCTGGTCGAGCACCCGCTGGTCGAGCACGACACCTTCATCGTCGACCCGCACCTCGGGACAGCCCGCCGATCCGTCCAGCACGCCGTCCCGCGCGTCGAGCATGTCGCCGATGAGGAGGATCCTCTGGCCGTCGGCGTTCCTCGTCCCGAACACCCCGCTGCGCGTGCCCGGGTTGCGGAAGTAGAAGCCGCCCTCGACTTGCTTGCTCACGTAGTTTCCGTGGGAATAGAACTGCATTTCGTCGTCGAACAGGTATCCCATGTTCGCCCACAGCTTGAGCTCGTTGGACACCTGGGGAGCGCCCCAGACCTGCGCCGGCGCCCGGACGCTCGAGTTGCCCGACGCCAGCAGCGCCAGCGCGTCGTTGCGCTGCGTGCTGCGGTCCGTGGGATTGGCGTTGCCGTACTCGCCGGTCAGGTTCAGGAAGCCGGTTTCCCCGAGCGGCAGGCCCACGTTGCCGGACAGTGTGTACACCTCGCCATCCCCGGGGAACGTGCCTTCCTCGAACGGCTCGCTGGTCTCCCCCAGGGCGTACCCGCCGGTCTTGAAGTCGATGGAGCCGCCGGAACGGTCGTTCCTGAGGACGAAGTTCACGACGCCCGCGATCGCGTCGGAGCCGTACTGGGCGGAGGCGCCGTCGCGCAGGACCTCGGCCTGCTGCAGCACCAGCCCCGGGATGAGGGCGATATCCGGGCCCTGCGAGCCGTCGGAGAGGCCGTTGCCGTACCAGGTGATGACCGCCCCGCGATGGCGCCGTTTCCCGTTGACCAGGACGAGGGTGTGGTCCGGGGCGAGGCCGCGGAGGTTCGCGGGCCGCACGAAGGTGGCCGCATCGCTGATGGGCTGAATGTTCACGTTGAACGAAGGCACCACGTTGCGCAGCAGGTTGGCGAAGTCGGTGTCGCCCTGCTGCAGAATCTCGGCGGCCGGAATCACGTCGACGGGGACGGGCGACTCCGTGACGGTGCGGGGCCGCGCGCGGCTCCCGACCGCGACCACGCCCTCGAGTTCGAGCACGGTCTCGCTGAGCACAACGTTCAGTGTGGTCGGCTGGCCATCCGCTATGGTCACCTGCCGCCGTTCGGTCTCGTAGCCGATCAGCACCACCACCACTTCGTGGATTCCCGCCGGGACCGGCTCGACCTGGTAGGCACCGTCAGGACCGGTTATCGTCCCGATGTTCAGGCCTGCCAGGCTGACCTGGGCTCCGGCGATGGCACTGCCCGCGCCGGCTATGGTGACCGTTCCCCGCAGAGTTCCCTGCGCGGCGGCCGGACCGGCGTGCGCGAGGGCGAAGAACACGGCGATGGCTGCTGCTCTCATCATGGTCACACCACGCCGAATTTGGCTTGCCAGTTGTCGAGAAGCGCGAAGTGGTCACCGTCGGCAACGGTATAGTAGACTCTCTGCATCCCCTGCCGGCGATTGGGTCCGAACGACACCGACTCGCCGATTCCCAGGGGGAAGTTGCGCACGGTGAAGACCGCCTGCTCAAGTCCGGACCTGTCCGGCCGCCCGCCCAGGCGCCGCAGGATTTCCGTCATCAGTTTCGCGTTAAGAAACCCCTCCAGGCTGACGAAGCCGCGGGCAAGGGGTTGATACGATTCACCCTCGGTGAGTTTCTCGAGATCCTCGGGGAGTTGAGGGTCGTACTGAAACATCAGCCGATGGTACTCGTTCACGGACGGGAACGTCGCGTCGTCGAAGGCGGGCACGACCTGTGAATTGACCAGGAAGCGGGTGTAGGAATCCGGGTCGGAGCGTCTCTCGCGCAGGACCCGTTGCAGGTTTTCGCTCCCCACGAACGACAGGTTGGCCACCGGAACGTGCAGCCCCAGATCGACGGCGTCGCGCGCGAAGGCGGCGCACGCGGCGTAGGCGCCGATACAGATCACGGCGTCCGGCGACCCGGCCCCGAGGATCTCCACCTGGCGCCTCATGCTCGCGCCGAACGGGGTGCCGCGCGTGTAGGTGGCCTCGCCCGCGATCGTCTCACCGTGCCGTGCCAGTGCCTCTCGCACTCCTGCCCAGCCGCTTCGCCCGTACGCGTCGATTTGATAGAAGACCGCCACGCGCCGGCGTCCGATGCGGACGAAATTGTCGACCAGCCCGGCCGTCTCCTGCCGGTAGGAGGCACGCAGGTTGAAGGCGAACTCGCCGTAGGGAGGTTCGCGCTGCGGCTCCGCTCCCGTGAATGGAAAGAAGAGGTAGACCTGGCGGTCGCTGAATCTCTTCAGCAGCGGCAGCACCCGGGTGACGGTCGGGGTGCCGACGTAGCCGAAGAGCAGGAAGACGTCGTCGTCCTGCATGAGCCGGAGGGTATTCGCGACGCACATATCGGGCTGGTATCCGTCGTCGTAGAGCTTGAGGACGATCCGGCGGCCGTTGACTCCTCCATTGTCATTGATGTAGCTGAACCAGGCCATCGCGCCGCGATACAGCTCCGTGCCCAGACCACGAGAGGGACCCGAGAACGCAGCCGACACGCCGAGTACGATGTCATCGGCCTGTTTGACGACGTTGCGGCGGCTCCGGCGAATGGACGGGGCGGAAGCGGCCAGCGGCTTCGCGAAGGGGGCGGCGGCCAGCGCGGCGAACCCGGATCGCAGGAGCGATCGGCGGGTCAGAGGGTGCGAACTACGCGGGGTTCCGCTGGAGACGGGGGTATCGGTGTCCTCGCCCGATCGGGCCACAGTCACACTCTTGTCCCGCCGCCGAATCATGCGAGATGCCGCTCTTTGGTCTGTCCGGTACGGGCTCATTTGGGTCGCCCCGGGACCCATCCCCCACTGCCCTGCCTCCAGCGTACTCGCTGTTTTTATATTCCGCAACCGACCGGGCGGGCACCCGCTTCAGGGTGTTCGCGCGACCGACAAAAACGCGCAATCGGGACTGCGTTATTGTCACTATCAATGAGACGCCCGCAGCACAGGCGGGGTCACGCGCAGCCTTCTCGTGCGGGAGACCGGTGGATGGTCCGGGATCTCGATCTCCACTTCGATCTCTTACAAGCCGGGCCTCGGCCCCGGCGTGGCAAGGCTGAGCAGGAAACCGGCGAGACGAAGCAAGTCAGTCCTCGTCCTCCTCCGCGTGATGCCGGGCGATCCTGTCCAGCTTCGGCCCGATGGATGACATCACCGCCGCGAACAGCACGAGCGCCCAGCCCGCCGAGAGGATCAGGTGGGCGCCAACGAGCATCCTCGCACTGACGGAGACTGGGGCAACGGTCGTGAAGTCCTGGCCGAGGGCGGTGAAAAACGCAAAGGAGAACCAGTCGGCGATCCCGGCGCTGGCGCTGGAAAACGCGCCCGGGCGAAAGTGCTCGAGCATCCCGTAGAACCCGGAGAACAGGAGGATGATCGTCAGGTAGCCGACCGCGAACCCGCCGATCGGAACCCACATCACGCGCAGATAGTCGGCGAGATGACCGTATACACGAAGCCTCGGTTGGAGCCAGACAATGGCAGTGCGCCCCAGAAGAAACGCGGCCGCCGGAAGCACCACCAGCGCGAGGGTTGCCACAAAGACGACTATCAGGATGACGCCGATTTGCGAGATCCCGCTGATGCGAAGCTCGTCCGCCGTCAAGAGAGTCCCGACGACGAGCAGCGCAAGCGCGCCCAGTAACAACAGCCATGGAGGACGGGCGTCGCGCCATCCTTCCCGCCGGCGGCTGAGCATCCCGGCAACAAGCGCGACCATCGGTACGCAAACGATGGGCATCAACGACACAATCAGGATGGGGAGCCCCCCGAGACTGACCCGACCCAACAACGCGATCGTGGCAGGCAGGAGCCCCAGGGCAATCAGGACGGACAGGATGAACGTCTCCCGCACCACGTCGCGATACCCGGAGAGCGATGACCCGCTGAACCCGTCGATCAAGCCGACCGCCAGGGCAAGAATCGGCAGGATGAGAACTCCCCACCCGTCGAGGGGCACCGCGCCGGCGATCAGCACGGCGGTGATTCCGACAATCGACCCGACCAGGATGCCGGTCCACGGGCCGCTGGACGATCCCCCCCGGAGGCCAACCCCAACCGCGACTGCCAACCCGCAACCCGCGCCGATCAGAACATCCGTCTCGACGCCGGTCACGGCATAGCCGAAGGGTACGACGACAAGCGCTACGCCGGCCGCGATCCGGACCGTCAGCCAGGTCAGTCGGCTCGTCATTCCCTGCTATCGCCTACCGCTCGGGGTCCGACACCACCACCGGCCCGTCCTCCCCCTCCAGCGTCTCCAGCACCTGCCGCCACTCGAACTTCTCGCCGATGCCGCGCACGTAGTAGTCCATCCAGGACATCTCGCTCACGGCCTTGACCAGGCGGTTGCGCGGGTCCGGGATGCCGTGGCTGCGGCCGGGATACATGAACAACTCCGTCGGCACGCCCAGTTTCTTGAGCGCCATGTGCAGCTCGACCGACTGCGGGCTCGGCACGCGCGGGTCGCCCTCCACGACGTGGATCATGGTCGGGGTAACCGCGTTCGTGATGTACTTGAGCGGTGACTGGTCGAAGTAGGTGTCGAAGTCCTCGTACAGGAAGCCGTCACCGACGTAGAACTGCCGGTTCCGCTGCACGTCGCTCTGGGCGTACATGCTGATCCAGTTCATCGTCCCCGCGCCGGAGCTGATCGCCTTGAAGCGGTCGGTCTGGGTCAGGATCCAGTTGGACCAGTGGCCGCCCGCGCTCCAGCCCAGCGCGCCCATGCGGTCGCCGTCCACGATGCCCTCGGCGATGAGATGGTCCACGCCGGTGATGATGTCCTCGTAGCCCATCGTGAAGTAGTCGCCGACGATGTCCGTGCGGTGCGCGTTCCCGTAGTTGCGCGAGCCGCGGTAGTTGGGCTTGAGCACGGCGTAGCCCGCGCCCGCGTACACCTGCGCGTTGTAGCCGCCGTTGAAGCGAAGGACATCCGCCGACGCCGGTCCCCCGTGGATGGCCACGATGAGCGGATAGCGCGTCCCCTCCTCGTAGCCCACGGGATAGACCAGCACGCCCCCGACCATCTTTCCGTCCGACGAGCGCCAGTTCACCTCGACTTCCTCGCCGAGGGCGATCTCGCGCACCTGCGGGTTGACGTCCACGAGCTGCGTCCACGCCGAGCGGTCGGGCACGTCGTCCACGCTTGCTGCGGTGAACACGGTGGGAGGTGTTTTCGGGTCGCTGTAGCCGATGAGGATGGTGCCCGTGTCGTCGTCGCGGGACACCGAGAGCGCGGCCCGCTCCTCGGTGAGCTGACGCACTTCGCCGCTCCCCACGTCGAGCGCGTGCAGCTGCGTCGTCACCGTCACGCCGGCGTTGAAGTAGATGGTCTCCGAGTCATCGGACCAGAACCCCACGCTCGAACTCTGATCGAAGCCCGCGCCGAGCTTCCGGAAGGCGCCGCCGCGATCATCCACTTCGCGGATGTAGACGCGGTTCTCGGTCATCGAATAGCGCTCCATGTCGTCCGGCGCCGAGAAGGCGATCCAGCGGCCGTCCGGCGAGAAACTCATCCCGCCCTCGCCGATCTCGTAGTTGTCGGTGAGGCGCTCGATCTCACCCGTCGCGATCTCCTTCAGATAAAGATCCGCATAGAGCCGCTGCGCGGTTATGTTGCGCTCGTAGCGCTCCGGTGAGCCGCCCGTGATGCCGATCCAGCGGCCATCGTCGGAGAGCGTGAAGCTGTTGACGCTGTAGGATGCGTCGTTGGTCTCACGCCGCTCGGAGGCGGACGCGACGTCCACGCTCCAGAGGCTCGAGAGCGGGGTGACGGCGTTGCGCACGTCGACCGTGAAGCCCTGCTCGCGCCGCTTCACCTCGTCCTCGTCGAACGAGTCCGGGCGCGCGAAGTAGATGCGGCTTCCGTCGGGGGAGAAGTCCCACTGGTCGACCCCGGCCTCGCCGTCGGTGAGCTGCTCGGGTTCGCCCCCCACCAGGTCGCCGGCCGGCAGCCGATACAGTTGCTCCCGGTCGCTCTCGCCGGAGCGATACACCAGCCACTGCCCGTCCGGGCTGAACGCGAACCCCGACACCCCTTCCCCGGCGTCGGTGACCTTGCGTGCCTCGCCGCCGTCGTGGCGCATCATGTAGAGCTGGTTCTCATTGCCGTCGCGGTTCGACGAAAAGACGAAGAACGACCCGTCCGGCGCCCAGGCCGGGCTGGTCTCGTTCCTGTCGTCGGTGTAGGTGAGCTGCCGGCTCGAGGAGACGCCCTCGTCGAGCGACACCAGGTGGATGTCGGTCTGGGACTCGGCCGCCTCCCAGTCCGGGGTCGTGACGGTGTAGAGCATCCACGCCCCGTCCGGGCTCGGCGTCCACGAGCCGGCGCGCTTCAGCTCCTGAACATCCATGAACGTGAAGGGGCGCTGCTGCGCGGCCAGCGGCGAGCCGAATGTTGCGAGCGCGGCGACGGAGACGGTGAGAGCGACGGAAAGCAAGCGCATCTGAACCTCGTGTGCGAGGGGGAACTGGCGTAACCCTTCATGATACCGACAGCGATGGTGGCGGGCGAGGACGGAAGGGCTCTGCTCGCTGCTACAGGGGTATTCCCCATACCTTACCCGAAGGTCAGGAGGTGTCGATGTCTATCTCGGGTGCAGGGCAAGCATGTTCGACCGTGGCCGCGATTGTGCTTCTCGCCGGCTGCGGAGCCTCCCTGGGAGGCCGCCAGCTGAGGGACGATATCGGGCGCGCGACCCTCCGGGACATCCAGCTGCACGTGCCGGAGGTCCTGGCCGACCACGGCTATACCATCAATCAGCGCCGGGAGACCCGCACGCGCATCTACTACGAGACCTCCTGGCTGTACCGGGCTCCGTTCGATGACGAGGCCGAGCGGGGCGTGCAGGAGGTGCGCACGCGGTTCATGGTACAGGGACGAAGAGGGGGCTCGGACTTCTTCGATGTCGAGATTCGGGTGGAGAACGCCGTCCGGGGCATCCTCCCCAGCGGAGAGTGGTCACCGCTCCTCACCCCCGACTTCCGCGATCACATGAGAAGCGTGTCCGACGAACTCATGATGAACATCAACGCGGGGGTGCGGGTTCGCGGAGGCTTGTTGTAACCGCCTGCGGAGGCTTTGGCTATCTCAGGCTCCACCCCGAAGCCGTACCCGGATTCCCCTCGCCGCCGAACGAGTAAACGTCCAGCTTGAGCGCCTCCAGTTCCTCGGCGATCACCGGCATGTGCAGCGGGGTCCCCATCCTCAGCGTCCCGAAGCCGCGCTGATCGAAGAAGTCGAGCCCGCCGGACTCGAAGAGCAGTTCCATGCTCTTCTCGTACCACATGGCGAACAGCACGCTGCCGCACGCGCCCGTGATGGTCCGGGGCACGCACCGGTCGCCCGACACTCCGTCGGCCGTGGCCGGCGGGAGTCCCGCGGCTTCCCGGCTCGGGTTGATGTAGGGAAGCGCCGCCTCCGGCTGACCCATTCTGATGTGCGCCTCCGCCATGAGGAACTCCATCTCGCGCACCGTCAGCTCGGGGATGAAGCCGAAGCCGGTGTCGGATTTGTCGCGCCACTTCCAGGTCCGATAGGGCGTGACGAACCAGATGCCGCGCTGCGCGTCGCCGAAGAGCGTGCCCGGAATCTCGACGAGTGTCCCGGAGGCCTGAGGGTCACCGGGCGCGTGGATCCGCCGATCGTCCGTCTCCACGTGGACGGGGAACCTCTCCCTCGGGCCGGCTGCCTCGTAGGCCTGCCACTGGCCGGACTGGTCCGCGGGGCCGAGGAACCGGACGGCGAGGTTATGGGGCAGGTTGTAGGCATCGTCCCAGATGTCTCCAGGCACGGTGTTGATGCCGTAATCGGACGTCACCCCGTCCCGGGCGAGACTCATCACCTCGCTCCAGTTGACGCTGGCCCGCTCCTCGGGGGTCCGGGCCACGGTGGTCATCAGACGGGCCTCCCAGGAGTTGATCATCCGGACCAGCTCGTCGCTCGAGACGCTGGTGCCCATCCAGCCCGCCGGGATCGTGAAAGAGTTCGATCCCGCGATCTGCCGGGCCGCCTGCAGATAGCCCCTCGCGGCCTGCGCGACCTCGCCATAGGGACGCAGGTCGGCGCTCTCCACCGCCGCCTCCGTGTCTACGGTTTCGTCGATGATGAACCCCTGGTCGAAGACGTTCGCGATATGCGCGTGGATCAGGCCCTGCATGAGCTTCGCGAACGCAAGGGTGCGTGGAGTGTCCTGGCCGTTCGCGCCGATCTCGAGGTTGCTCCCCTCAATGACCAGAACCCCGTCGCGGATCGCGGCGAGCGCCTGATTCAACTCCATCCACGGAGCCCGCAGTGAACGTCCCCACTGGTAGCCGATGGCGTTCGTGAGGTTGATCCGGGGCTGCTGATTGTTGTCGGAGGCGAAATGGTTCGCGGCCGCGGACGCGATGACCTCGGCGGCGCTGCTGAGGGCCCGCACCATGGCGAGCTCGTCGCTGGCCCCGTGCACTTGGTCCCACCAGGTCGAATAGGTGCCCGCGATGAGCGACTCGATGTCTCCCGGCTCAGAGAGCGCGCGGTCACGATCGGGCTCGTTGGGGTTCACCACTTCCAGTTCGCAAGCCGAAACCCCAACCAGACTCACGGCCCCGGCAACTGCCAGGATCTGCAGCTTTGACGGTAGGAATCTCACGTCTCACCCTCCTGCTCTACGAGTCCGTGTATCGCACGCCCTTCTGTGATGGCCCGGTGGCTCCGGCGCCGCATCAGAACACGAGCTCGACATCAATTCCGATCTGCCGGTAGTTCGGGTAGAAGTACTCGTCGATCCGGCCGATGGCGGCGGAACCTCCGAAGGTCGTCTTGCCCACTTCCGGATCGTGACCCTGGTAGCCGGTGAACGTGACCAGGTTGCGGCCGGCCAGGTTGACCGTGGCGCGCTCGAAGCCGACCTGGGACATGAATCCCGGGAGGTTGCTCTGGTCGAACGTGTACCGTACCGACAGCTCCCGCAGCTTCACGAAGTCCCCGTCCTCCACGTACCAGTCGTTTCGGTTGTTGCGGTCGTAGAGGAAGGCTGCCCCGTAGTAGGGGAGCGGCTTCTTGAGTTCCTCGGGCTTGCCCCGCTGATCGATGGCTCCGATGCCGCTCCGGGAGCCCCACTGGCGGGTCTGGTTCATGATCTGCGCCCCGAACTCTCCCTCGAACAGGAGCGTGACCCCCATGTTGCGGAACTGGAAGTCCTGCAGGAAGGAGACGTTCAGATCCGGCTGGGAAGAGCCCAGCGGGCGCGGGGTGTTGTCGAACCGGTTGTGCTTGATCGGCATGCCCCAGTCGAGGGTGGTGCCGTCGACATTCCCCGTCGTGCCCCATAGCGACTTCGCGGCGCCGTCCCGGTAGTCGTTGCCCGCACCGACGTAAACGAGCAGGCCGTCGTCGTTGACGTCGAACTGGTTGCAGTCCATTCCGCCGGGAAGCTCGCTGCAGCTCCTCAGCCAGTTGGAGCCGTAGAACGCGCCCAGCTCCTCGCCTTCCCGCACCATCATGCGCGCCCGCAGGTCCCGGAACTCGAACGGCGGCACGTTGAGCTCGGTGATCTCCTGGCGCGTGCGGTCGAGGTTGAGGCGAGCCGTCCAAACGAGATCCGGGCGCTCGACAAAGGCTGCCTCGAGTGAGGCTTCCCATGTTGTAGATGCGACCGTGCCCGCGTTCCGCCACTGGGACTCGAAGCCCAGGGCCGAGCTGAGCGGCACCAGCAGGAGCTGGTCCTTCACCTCGAGATCGACGTAGTTGAGCTGGATGCGATACCGGTCGACCACCATCATGTCGATCCCGTATTCCTGCTCCGTTGCCAGCTCGGGTTTCAGAGAATTGTTGCCGAGCAGCTTGGGGATGATGCGCCCGCGGTCGACCGCGTAGGTCTGGTACTGGTAGGAGAATCCGGGGCGGCCGCCGGCCGTGCCCCGCGAGTAGCGCGGCCTGAACTCGGTGAAGAAGTCGAGCGGCCACCAATCCTCCTCCGCCATCCGCCACGCGGCGGAGACCCGGTAGTAGTTCTGCCAGCGCTCGTCCGGGCCGAACAGCGAACTCCCGTCGCGACGGGCCAGGAGGTCCAGGATGTACTTGCTCCTCCAGGTCAGGGCGGTAATGGCGAACAGCCCCTGCGACCGAACCGTTTCCGCGTGAGAGCGCGTGTACAGCCCCGTCGTCAGGAGCCCCATCTGCGGCACTCCCACAACCGAGAAGGTGGAGCCTCCGGCGACGAAGTTGTCGGAAGACGTCTGCTCCGCCAGCCAGCGGAAGCGGGTCCGCATCGTAAGGTCTCCGAAGCTGTGCTGGATCGACGCCGTGAGGTTGCCGTTGATCTCCTCCCGGAGATCCTCCAGCCGGAACATCGCGCCGTCTCGGGGAGGCCGGGGCCAGCGTTGCTTCCACGGACTGGGCGTGATGTTCACTTCCTTCAGGTTGGTCCGGTCGTAGGACAGGTTGCCCTGGAAGGAGAGCCACGAGAACGGGGAATACTGTGTATCCAGTGCGCCCATGACGCGCAGCCGATCCCGGGTCCAGTCCTGATTCTCAAGTTGATAGAACGGGTTGTTCCTTCGCGTAATCAGATCACCGATGATCTCGAGCTCACCGTTCTCGTCCCGTGCGAAGAGGTCGGTGCCGGCGCGATAGTGATCGGTCCCGAGAAAGAGTCCGCGCGCGGCTGCGCCCCCGGAGGCCGTGGGATCGCGTGGCTCCACGCCCACCAGGTCCGTCAGGTCGCTCAGCCCGGCCCGCTCCTGCTGAAAGATCACGTCCTGTTCCCGCAGCGTCACGTAGGAACTCAGCGAGAACTGGAGCTGATCACCGATCGACTGATCGAGGTTGAGGCGCACGTTGGTCTGCTCCGCGCCATCGTGGAACTGCATGGCGCCTTCGTCGCGCTGGTACGCGGCCGAGGCGCGGTACTGCGTGCTTCCCTCGTTCCCGGACGCCGACACGTACGTGCTGTAGGAGTTTCCGGAAGAAAGCATGTGGTCCCAGACCGAACCGCCGTAGAGGTTGGGTGGGACCGGCTGGTCCTGGAACGTGGTCCACTGGTTGCGGCCGCTTCCTCCCGGCCGGCCGAAGTTGTCGTTAAGCGCGTACGATCCGGTGCTGATCTCCTGCTGACGGTTCCGGAGGTCGAGCTCGTTGCCGTTGCGGTCGAGGATGGCCGTACCGGCCGCGTTCATGCGGTACTCGTGGGACTCGGTCAGCCCCATGACGTACTCGATGTCGTTGGACAGGTACTGGCTGCGCACCGTGAACTCGTGCGTGCCCTCCCGGAGCGAGGCGCCTCGGCGGGTAGTCACCTCCATCACGCCGGCCTGCGCGCGCGAGCCGTAGAGCGATGCCGCCGCGGCTCCCCTGACGACCTCGATGCTTGCGATGTCGTTCGGGTCGATGTCCGCCAGCGATCCGGTAGAGATGACGCCATCGACGATCAGGAGCGGCGCCTGGCTCTGCATGATGCTCGTCGGACCCCGGAACTGTACGGAGGGCTCGTCCCCGGGCTGGCCGGTGCCCTGAATCACCCGGGTACCGGCCGTGCGCCCCTGGAGCAGGCTGGCCACGTTGAGCGCCGAAGCAATCTGCGCGGTCTCCACCTCCACCTGCTCCACGGTGAACGCCAGTTCCGTCTCGGGAGTTGCGCCCGCCACCCCGGTCACCACCACGGCGTCCATCGCCAGCACCCGCGACTCCAGCACGAAGTTCGCGACGGCGGTGGCCCCGGACGTGACGTCGATGACCTGGGCATCGGTCTGGCGACCGATGAGTTCCGCCCGGATCTCGTACTGGCCGACGGGCACGTTCGGGAGGGCGTAGGCCCCGTCGGCGTTCGTCAGCATTCCGAGTTGGAGCTCGGGGATGTGGACCTGCACCGTGGCAATGGGCTCGCCGGTGTTCGCGTCGGTCACCGTTCCGGTGACGATCCCCACCTGAGCCGCGAGACTGCCGGCGGCCATGGCCAGGGCGGCCACCAGACCAACCGCCGATGCCCAGAGCCTTCTAACGCGCGCTCCATCCATGATGAGCCCCCACGTGCAAACATTCAGACAACCCGCGCGGTCCGGACAAGTCCTGCGGCGCTCGGACAAACGCAAAAAGCCGCGCAGGCCCCTGCGAGTAGGTGGACCTACCCCAGGCCGACGCGGCATACAATACCGCCATTCTTCTGCATCCTTCCCTGAAGTACTACATACCGGCAGACTACGCCGCGCTGCGAACCGTTGTCAAGCAGAGGGCGCTCAACGCGACGACTCAACGGCGCAGATCCGCGGGACATTGGGCGATATTCCGGAAGTCGCGAGCGGTGGTTACGCGGATGATGCCCGCGCCTCCGCGGGGGCCGGCCACCAACGTCGCGGCAGGACCTCGGAGCACGCGGATATCGACGATTTCACGGGTGTCGATGTCTCCCAGGTCCGCGTTCGAAATATGACCGTCAACGACCAGCAGCGGCTGCGCTTCCACCGGCTCCGGGTCCGGCGGGCGACGCTTGGTGGTGATCTCGATCACGCCGCCCTGGGCTCGCGACCCGTAATGCGCCGCCGCGGCCGCGCCCTTGAGAACCTCGATCCGCTCGACATCCATGGGATCGATTCCGGCGGTGCTGTGGCCCGCGATGATGCCGTCCACCACGACCAGCGGTTGCTGCTCTGCCCCACCCAGCGTGGCGGGACCCCGCAGCAGGATGTCTGCCTCCTCTCCGGGAAGGCCGCTTCCCCGCACCACTCTCCCGCCGGCGATGCCTCGAAGAAGGTTGGCAACGCTCCCCGCAGCCGTCTCCGTCCGCAGTCGGTCGCCGCTCAGTTCCTCCACGGAGAACGGGAGTTCGGCCCGCGAACGCTCCGCGGGCGTGCCCGTGACCACCAGTTCATCGAGTGCGAAGGCGCGCGGACCTACCTGCACGGTGACCTGGGAAGTCTCTCCGGATTCGACTTCGACCGTCCGGGTCGCGAGCTCACACCCCAGCGCGTAGACCGTCAGCCGGTGCTCGCCCGGACGCACCACGTCCAGCTCGAATCGTCCCGCGGCGTCGGTGTCCGCGCGCAGTCCCAGTTCGGGGAAGAGGACCTGGACGCCGGGCACGACCGGGCCACCACTGTAGACCACCTGCCCGGAAATGCTTCCGGGGGCCTGCGCGGACGCGTCCCCCGAAAGCAGCGCAAACAGCGCGACGCTCGCGAGGAGCGCGCTCAACCGCTGGAGCGGGCCCATGCCCCGCGGCGCCTCAGAAGTTGATCAGCAGCGCGCCGGTGAGGACCCGGTCCTTGTGCGTGAGGTCTTCACCGAAGCGGGTAAACGAGGTCTGGAGCTGCCGGAACTCGCCGCGGAGCCCGATGCGGCTCTCCGCTCCGAAGCGGGCCTCGACCCCGCCCGCAAAGCTCCACGCGCCGTCGAACCCACGCGCATCGGGTCCGCCCTGCGGATCGAAGACCCACTTGTACGACTTCCATCCCGCCCCGGCGGCTCCGTACGGCGATACCGTCAGACCTCCGGCCGCCAGGGGAAGACGGACCACGAAGTCACCCTGAATGGTCCAGATGCGCGGATCACGACCCGATACGATCGACGAGCGTCCGTCGGAAGCCCCCAGGGTCCCGTGTTCCGTCGACAAGGCGTTGATCTGCACGCCCATGTGCCGATGGAACCAGAAGTTCAGAGCGCCGCCCAGCAGCGTGGTAGCGTCGAACCCTCCGCCGTCGCGGAACCGGGTCGTCGGGTTCATCTGTCCGAAGATCAGTCCCACGGACACGACATCGTCACCGGGTGCGGCATCGCCCAGCGAGCCGAACAGCTGTCCGGAGAGGTCGGTCGGAGGAAGGGCGAGGAATGAGAGGAAGGTGACCAACACGACGCGCTTCATATCGCCCTCCATACCAGAATGTGCCAATGGGCAGAGTACGGCGCGCGCGCGCGGTTTGTCAAAACGGCCCCGGGGGAAGGTGGCGAGAGACCCTCCACCCGGGGCCGAAGCATGTCAGCGGTTCGGGCCGACGGATTCAGCGAGCCGGCTCGACGGGCTCAACCGCCCGGACCGGACCTCCCGCCGTCCGTGGCGACCGCCGGGAGGCGCACGAAGCCGATGCCGCGCGCGTCGTCCCACTCGACCACGGTGCCGTGCGGCTCGGACGCGTCGATCAGGTCCTGAATGATCTTCCTGCCCAGCTCGCGGTCCGCGAACATCGGCCGGCCGCGCACCGTGGCGGGCTGCCCGAATCCGAGCGAGATGGGGTGCAGCTCAAGGCTTACCAGCTCCTCGCCCTGGAACGTCGGCATCGCGACCACCGACTCCCAGATCTCGGCCCGCGCGGGAAAGCCGGTGGTCTCGTTCTGGTAGCGGGTGGCGTTGAAGTCGGCAACCCAAGCGTTGGGATCGCCCTCCAGTCCCAGACCGGCGTAGTTGTCGTACGGCAGCCGCAGCAGGGTCTCGTTCTGGAAGATGAAGTCGCCCAGCGAGTACAGGATCGGCTTGCCCTGGTAGATGTCGATGCCGGTCAGGTAATGCGGTCCGTGCCCCACGAACACGTCCGCGCCGGCGTCGATCATCGCGTGCGCGAACTTCTTCAGGTACGGGCCCTGGTTGTGCGCGTGGATGGTCACCACCACGTACTCGGCCAGCCGCGAAGCGTTGTTCACGACCGCCGCGATTTCCGCCATGTCCTCGGGATCGGGATCGCTGTCGATGCCGGACTCGTCGGCCGGATGAAGCACCGTGCCGAACAGGTTGAGCGGCTCGCCGGGCGCCCCGAGTTCGCCCCGCTGCCCAAGCGCCTCCAGGTCCATGCCCTGGACCGACTGGCGCAGTTCCTCGAGCTGTCCCCGCTCCACGTAGCGCGTGGTGATCACGTGCAGCGGGTTCAACCCGGGACGTCCGCGCACCCCGCCCTTGGCCGGACCGGCGACCGAGTGGGGCGGGAAGGCCGACGACACCGAGATCAGCGCGACGCGGCCGTCGTGCGTCTCGAGGAAGCGGGCCTCGCGGGCCTCTGCCAGGTTCTCCCCCGTCCCCGCGGTGAGCAGCCCCGCCGCTTCCGAGTGCCTGCGCGTGATTCGGTGTCCGTCCGAGGAATAGTCGCCTGTGTGGTTGTTGGCCATCGACACCATGTCGAACCCGGCCCACACCAGCTCGCTGGCCAGGTTCGGGTCCGCGCGCATCCAGGTGCCGCCGCTGGAGGCGGCCGGATACGGCTCGTAGTCGTGGAAAAGCACCTCGAGATTGACGAACGAGGCGTCCGCGCTCCGCACGAGCTCGATCATGTCGAGGTACTGGGGTTCCTTGTACGGGGAGAGCCGCCGCGTGATGATGGCGTCTCCGGTGAGGGCCACGGTGAACATGCCGTCGGCGGACAGGCTTCCGGACGGGTCCTGGGCGGTGGCCTCGGTGGGGCCCGCGAGGGACAGGACGGTGATCGCGCCGAAGATCGCGGCGCCGAAGAACAGGGATCGCTTGAGCATGCCACTCCTCCTCAAAATCGGGTCGATGCTCGGGTGCCGGTTGGCCCGGCTGCCTCGGATGGGCATAGTAAAGGGGTTGTGGGTGTCATCGCGAGTCGGACGCAAGGCCGCCTGAGCGAGCATGTGATCCCTCTCGACTGAACATCAAAGGCACTTTTGGGCGGACGCCGATGCTCGGAGTGACGACATTCCTGGGGGCCGTCTGGCTCTGGCTGCTGCTGGTCGCACGTCACCGGGTGGAATCCGGCAGGCCGCCGAGCCACCCTGAAAGCCGCTCGTCGCGAGGATGGGTTCGCGCGGCGCAGGGCGTGGGCGGGTTCTTCGGGGGATTCCTGGGAACGGAGTTCGGAGGCTTTCTGGAGGTGATCGCGGCGGCAGTCGCCATGGCGATCCTGTCGGTCGCCATCGTCCCGCACCAGAAGCGAATCCTGTCGGGCACATCCCGGGAACATCGGATCGGACTCGCCGATGACGAGGCGGAGCAGCGCTGGGACGCGGATTCCGTTGATCGCATCGGGAACACGTAGTATCATCTCGACATGTCGTCTGATACTACTGTCGATCCCCGCGAGTCCCGCGCCCCCTCTGGTCGCTTCGTCCTCCGCATCGATCCCGGGCTCCATGGCACGCTGCGCGAAGCGGCGCGCTCGTCGGCTACGTCCCTTAACGAATACTGCGCCCGCAAACTGGCTGCGCCTGGTGTTTGGCTGGACGAGGAAGCCACCGCAATCGTCGAGCGGGCCGCATCCATCCTCGGCGAAGCACTGGTCGGCGTCGTGGCTTTCGGATCGTGGGTGCGTGGCGAGCACGATTCGACGTCGGATTTCGATGTTCTCCTGATTGCAGCCGACAATCTTTCCGTTTCGCGAAGGCTGTACCGGCGCTGGGACGACGCCCCCCGACTCTCCTGGCAAGGCCTCGACGTGGAGGCCCATTTCGTCCATCTACTGCCCGAAGGGAAGGTGCCTTCCGGCCTGTGGGGAGAGGTCGCTACCGAAGGCGTCATCCTGTTCGAGCGCGGCTTCGAGGTATCAACGCGACTCGCGGAGGTGCGAAAACGGATCGCGGACGGGGACATCGTCCGCCGCTTCGCGGAAGGGCAGCCGTACTGGGTGCGGGCCGGTTGATGCGAAACCCCGGGCTGGCCCCCGACTATCTCCGGCGGGCGAAGATCCGGCTTGCGGCCCTGGACGTTCTCTTCGAGGGAGAGAGCTGGGCGGACGTGGTCCGCGAGTCGCAGGAGATCGTCGAACTCGCCCTCAAGGGACTGCTGCGATTCCGCGGAATCGACCCGCCCCGGGTGCACGACGTTTCCGAGGTATTGCTCGCGGAGCGGGATCGCCTGCCCACCAGGATCGAGCGCGAGGTCGAATCGCTGGCCGAATGGTCCCGGCACCTGCGGCGGGACCGGGAGCTCGCGTTCCACGGGGCCGAAGACCTGACGCCTTCGGGGTTCTACTCGCGGGAGGACGCCGTCCAGGCTCGCGCCTGCGCGCGCGGCACGGTCGAGCTGGTGTATCCGGCCGTGATGGGGGCTTGACCTCGCACCACTGCTGACGGGATCAGGCACCCTCGCCACCCGCCTGTTCTGCCGCAGATGTTAACCGGTTGCGTGCATCGAACGTTCTAGATGGTGGAGAAACGGATCCCCGGCGGTGGAGAAACGGGGTATTCCCGCCGCCCCGGCACGATCCGTTGGACGATGGCCCCGCAAGCACGAGACGAGAGGTGACAGGTGAACTGGAGCGCGTTCGAGGACATAGTGATGACGCTGGGGCTGTTCGCAGCCGTCGTGGGGATCGTCTGGCTGAGGGCCAGGGTGAATCAGGCTCGACTGGCCAGGCAGGCCGAAACCCAGCAGCAGTTGCTGGCCAAGTTCCAGTCGGGCCGCGAACTCGCGGAGTTCATCGAAACGGACGACGGGAAGCAGTTCCTGGGTCAGTTCGAGTCCGACCCGCATCGCATGATGCTGGTCGTTCTTTCCGCGGGAGTCGTCTCATCCGTTCTGGGACTCGGTTTCCTCGTACTCATGATATGGGAGGACGGCTTTCTTTACCCCGGCGTCGGGACGACGGCGCTCGGGGTCGGTCTCATCGCTGCGGCCATCATCTCGAAGAAGCTGTCTGACCAGTGGCGTCAGTAGCGAATGCATGAGGACGAAGCCGCGTTCCGCCAGGTCTACGAGCGTACGGCGCCGCGGCTTCGAGCGTACCTGCAGCTTGCGGTGAGGGATTCGGCGCTGGCAGATGATGTTCTGCAGGAAGCCTACTACCGCCTGCTTCGCGCCGACATGAAGGATGCAGCCATCGGGCAGGTACGGTCCTACCTGTACAAGACGGCGCGGACGCTGGTTGCCGACCACGGGCGAAGAGTGGGTCGCGAGCGAAAACACCAACGGAGATGGAACTCGCCGGCTTCGGAGAGCCCGAGACATGACTTGGCTCTCGACATGGAGCGGCTCTTCGCGCGGCTCTCGGTGAGGGAACGGATGCTTCTCTGGCTGGCGTATGTGGAGGGGGCCAGCCACCGCGAGATCGCTGGTTCGATGGGCATCGGGGAGAACAGCGTCCGCGTCGTGCTGTACCGGGCGCGCAAGAGGTTGGCGGGGATTCTGGAGGGCCACGGGTGGGGCCCGGAGGAGGTGCGATGATGACGGATCCATGCCCCAGAGGGGAATCCGTGATCGAGGCGGCACGGGCGGGAAGATGGAGCGACGAGCTGACGGCTCATGTGGCGCGATGCCACTCGTGCAGGGAATCCAGCACCGCGATTCGATGGATGATCGAGCTCGGCCAAACCGTGGATTCGGCACCGGCTCCCTTGCCGGACCCCTACCTGATCTGGCTCAAGGCCCGGATTCGCAGGCGGTCGGAAGAGTCGTGGCGCACACTGCTTCCGATAGTGATTGCGAGCGGGGCGTCGGCCATCGGATTGGGGATGATCGTCGCACCCCTTCCGGGGAATGCCTGGAGGTCGCTTCGGGAGTGGCTGACGAGCGCAGGCATCGCGGGGTGGGAACTCCCGAGTCTCGCGTCCCCCGGGCCACTCGCCATCGCGTGGATGCCCGCCGCACTCTTGTTGATACTTCTCTTGTTGTTCACCGCCAGCGAAGCATAGGTCGGCCGCGCGCCGGTCACCGCATCAGCGCTTCCAGCTCCTCCGGCGATCGCGGCAGCGTGGCGGTCAGCACCTCGGCGCCGTCCTCGGTCACCAGGATCACGTCCTCCACGAAGACCGCGACGCCGATGTCGTGGTTGTAGTACCACGGCTCGACGGTGAACACCATGCCGGGCGCGAGCGGCTCGTCCATCAGCGCGGGATCGCCCGCTGAGAGGCCGATGTGGTGGCCGAAGAACGAACCCGTCTGCATGTGGGGCTCCTCTTCGTCGGGGATGGCCGCGTAGGCCACGCTGGTGAGGTCGCGCAGGGTGACGCCCGGCCGGACGGCTTCGATGATCGCGTCGGCAGCCCGCGTGCTGACCAGCAGCTTCTCCCGCTGGACGTCCGTGAACGTCCCGTTTACCGGGAAGGTGCGCCCGACATCGCTGATGTAGCCGTCCACCTCGCATCCGACGTCGAAGATGACCAGGTCGCCGTCCTCCATTCTGCGGTTGCGGCGGTCGTAGTGGGCAGCCAGCACGCGCCAGGGCCAGAGGCTGTTGGGGCCCGATTTGATGATGGGCGTAAAGGGCAGCGACTGGGACCCGAAGGTGCGGCAGGTGTTCTCGAATTCCCCCTGAAGCGTGCGCTCGTCGACCCCGGGACGGATGCGCCAGGCGGCCGACTGGATCCCCGCCATGGTCGCATCGGCGGCGACGCGCATGTGATCGATCTCGGCCGGGGTCTTGATCATGCGCAGGCGGGCGACGACGTCGAAGGCGTTGACGATTGCGGCGTCAGGATAATCGGTGCTCAACCGGAGGATCAGCGAAGCCGTCGCATCCAGGCTTCCGATCAGTGGGACGGCCGGGGGCGTGATCTCCCCGGTCGAGCCCGCGTTCACCCTCAGGGTCGCTCCGCCGCGCACCCGAAGCCGGAGGAAGTCGTCGAAGTCGTCGATATCCCGGTACTCGTCGATGCCCGCGATGCTGCGCAGCTGATAGTCGTCGAACAGCGGGCGCCCGGGGAAGTCGTTGGGCCGCCCCGGATTGTCGAAGCGCGGATCCCGCCGGGGCATGAAGAGGATGGAGCGGTCGCGCCCGGCGTCCAGAACCAGCATCGAATGCACGATTTCGAGGCCGGTCAGATACCAGAAGTCCTCCAGTTGGCGGAAGGTCTCGCCGTGGGTGAGCCCGTCGGAGGAGGGCGTGAGCAGGAGCCCGCCCCCGCTGGCGCGCAGGCCGTCAAGGATGCGCGCGCGGCGGTATGCGTACTCCTGGGCCCGGAACTCCAGCCGGGTCCAGTCGCGGTAGCGCTGCTCCGGGGTCTGGGCGGCAAGGGGCGCCGCCGGTGACGGGATGCCCCCGTCCGGACTGATTTTCACGGGCAGGCCGGGGCTCGCAGATGCGAGAATGAGCACGATGACGCCGCGGCGGAATACTCTGGCCGACATGATTCACGATCCTGGTCGAAGACGGATGCTGTACCGGCAACTTGGCGGTCGGGGCGTCCCCCGTCTACACTCTTTCCGTCCTTACACACTACCGCCCCAAGGAATACACGATGTACGACCTCCGTCTCCGAACCCGCCAGGCGTTCTCGCACTCCGGCCGCGTGTTCTTCCGCTGCTTCCCGGCGCTGTCGGTCCTGATTCTGCTTACGGCACTGCTGCCGGCAGCGTCCACGGCCGGGGGCGTGCCCGGCGCGCTCCATGCCCAGGAATCCGACGCGGACGCCCCGGCGGAACTGAACTCCGGCCTGCTCTCGTCGTTCAGGTGGCGGAGCATCGGACCCGCCGTCGCATCGGGGCGCATCGCCGACATCGCCATCGACCCGACCGATCGCAGCACCTGGTACGTGGCGGCCTCCTCCGGGAACGTCTGGAAGACCACCAACGCCGGGACCACCTGGACGCCCATCTTCGACGACTACGGCTCGTACTCCATCGGGGCCATCGCGCTCGACCCGAACGACCACCTGACCCTCTGGGTGGGCACGGGCGAGAACAACGGCCAGCGCTCGGTAGGCTACGGCGACGGCGTGTACAAGTCTGTGGACGGGGGGCGCTCGTTTACGAACATGGGACTCGAGACCTCCAGGCACATCGGCATGATCGCGGTGCATCCGGACGATTCGCGCACCGTCCTCGTGGCGGCGCAGGGGCCGCTCTGGAACGCGGGCGGCGAGCGCGGACTCTACCGCACGCGGGACGGGGGCGAGACCTGGGAGCTGGTGCTCGAGATCGACGAGCACACGGGCGTGAACGAGGTCTACTTCGATCCGCGCAACCCGGACGTGATGTACGCGTCCTCGTGGCAGCGGCGCCGGCATCAGTGGACCATGATCGACGGGGGGCCCGGCTCGGGCATCCACAAGTCCACCGACGGCGGCGAGACCTGGCGGGCCATCAACCGCGGGCTGCCCTCCGGGGACAAGGGACGCATCGGGATGGCGATTTCTCCCATCAACCCGGATGTGCTCTACGCCATCGTCGAGGCGTCGGGGAACGACGGCGGGACCTTCCGCTCGGAGAACATGGGCGAGAACTGGAGCCGCACGTCACGCTACCAGTCGACCGCGCCGATGTACTATCACGAACTCTATGCCGATCCGCATCGCTTCGACCGCATCTATGCCATGGACACCTTCCTGGAGATGTCCGACGACGGGGGCGAGACCTGGAGGCGGCTGCCCACTCAGAGCGTGCACGTCGACCATCACGCCCTCGCATTCGACCCGGACGATCCGGAGCATCTGATTCTGGGGAATGACGGCGGACTGTACGAGACCTTCGACTTCGGGGAGAACTGGAGCCACTTCACCAATCTTCCCCTCACCCAGTACTACAAGGTCGCGACCTCCAACGACGAACCCTTCTACTATGTCTATGGGGGAACGCAGGACAACAATACCATGGGCGGGCCGTCGCAGACGCTGGGGGGCGGCATCCGCAACTCGGACTGGTATGTGACGCTGGGCGGCGACGGCTTCGATCCGGTGATCGATCCGGAGAATCCGGACATCATCTATTCACAGTTGCAGCACGGCGTGCTGTCGCGCTTCGATCGGGGGAGCAAGGAGCGGCTCGATATTCAGCCCCAGGCCGATCCCGGCGGACCGCCGCTGCGCTGGTACTGGGACGCGGGGCTGATCATGTCGCCGCACGACAATCACCGGCTCTATTTCGGGGCCCAGATCCTCTTCCGGAGCGACGACCAGGGCTCGAGCTGGCGCGCGATCTCCGGGGATCTGTCGCGCAACATCGACCGCAACCAGCTGGAGGTGATGGGGCGCGTGTGGAGCGTCGACGCGGTGGGCAAGAACCGGTCGACGTCGGTGTTCGGGCACATCGTGGCCATCTCCGAGTCCCCGCTGGTCGAGGGACTGATCTATGTCGGTACGGACGACGGCCTGGTGCAGGTCACCGAGGACGGAGGCGAGACCTGGCGCGAGATCGCGAGCCTTCCGGGCGTGCCGGACACGAGCTTCGTGCACGATGTCGAGGCCTCGCTGCACGATCCCGACGCGGTCTTTGCGGTGGTGAACAACTTCAAGCGCGGCGACTTCCGCCCCTATGTCCTGAAGTCGGAGGACCGCGGACGCAGCTGGACCGCGATCACCGGCGGGCTGCCGGACAACAGCCCGTCCTTCTCCATCGTTCAGGACCACGTCGAGCCCGACCTGCTCTTCCTGGGGGCGGAATTCGGGGCCTTCGTGTCGGTGGACGGGGGCGAGTCGTGGATGGAGTTCGCCAGCGGGCTGCCCACGATTGCCGTGCGCGACCTGGAGATCCAGCAGCGGGAGGGCGATCTGGTGGCGGCCACCTTCGGGCGCAGCTTCTACGTAGTCGACGACTATACGCCGCTGCGGGAGCTGGCGCGGGGACCCGAGCCCATCCTCGCCTCCGCGGGACACCTGTTCGAGGTGGCCGATGGTGACATGTACGTGCCCTGGAACCCCGGCGGAGCGAACGGCGCCAACTTCTATGCGGCGGACAATCCGCCCGTGGGCGTGACCTTCACCTACTGGGTCGGCGAGACGCTGCGCACGCGGCGGGCCGAGAGGCAGGCCGAGGAGCGGCGGGCCGCGGGCCGGGGCGAGGACACCCCGTACCCGTCGTGGGAAGAGCTGCTCGAGGAGGACCGCGAGGAGGCGCCGCGCGTGTACCTGACCGTGCGCGATGAGGGCGGACAGGTGGTGAACGTGGTCAACGGCTCGACGTCACGCGGCGTTCACCGTGCGGTCTGGAACTACCGCTACCCCGCGTACACGCCCGTCACCGGCGGAGGTGGCGGGGGCGGCTTCGGGGGCGGCAACGGGCCGATGGCTCTGCCAGGCAGCTACACGGTGTCGCTGGCGCAGCGGGTGGACGGCGAGGTGACCGAACTGGCCGGTCCCGTTTCCTTCGAGATCGCCCCGCTGACCAAGCCCGCCATCGCCGCCCAGGACCGGGCGGTCGTGCTCGCCTTCCAGCGCGAGACCGGCGAACTCCTGCGCGCCGTCACCGGTTCGCAGCGCGCGGCCGCGGGGGCCGCCCAGCGCATCGGCGCGGTCCAGCAGGCACTCGAGCGCTGGCCCGCCGCGCCGGCCGCCCTCATGGGAGAGGCGCGGGCGCTGGAGCTCCGCCTGCTCGACCTGCGCGAAGCGCTCGATGGCTCACGCACGCGCACGTCGCGCGCCGAACCCGACCTGCCGGGGATCGCCGGGCGGGTCAACCAGGTCGTGCGCGGACACTGGAACGGCACCCACGGACCCACGGGCACCCACCGCGAGCAGTACCGCGTCGCGCGCGAGGCGTTCAGCACCATGTACCCCGAGCTGCAGCGGCTGGTGGAGACCGACCTTCCCGCGCTGGAGGGGCGGCTGGAGGAGGCGGGCGTGCCGTGGACCACAGGGCGGGCGCTGCCGAGCTGGCCGCCGGGGGGTTAGACCACTCTCAGCCGATCAGCTGTCCGGCACCCGAATCGCGCTTCTTGAGGAGTTCGATCGCGACATCGCGCGCGCTGTCGAGCGTCCGCACCCTATGCTTCCGGGGCACTCCGTCCAGGATGTCCAGGGTTCGCAGGGTCTCGGCCGGCGAACCCGAGAGGCCCATCACGATGACATCGGTCTCCTCGCGCTCGGCGACGTCGAGGAGCTGGCGAATGAGCATGGCGGCGCTGTCGTCGAGGTAGGTCACGGCGGTGAAGTCGAAGATGGTGACCTCGTGCTCCTTGATGTCTCCCCCGATCACGGCGACCAGCTTGTGCGCGGAGGCCACGGTGAAGCTCCCCTTCAGGGCCACCAGCCCTACCCGTGCCGAGTACCAGTCCAGCAACGCCGGATCCTCGTGTTCGCCGAAGAACATCTGGTCGAGCAGAGGCACGGACACCACGCTGTCCAGCTCCAGGTGCTCGAGCTGGCTGGAGTGCGCCATTCCCGCGACGATCAGCCCGATCGCGACCCCCGTCATCAGGTCCACGAACACCGTCAGTCCGAGCGTGACCAGCATCACGATCATGTGCTCGCGGCGCAGGTGATTGACGCGGACGAGGACGCGCCAGTCGATGATGTCCCACCCCACCTTCACCAGGATGGCCGCGAGCACCGCGTGGGGGATCGGCTCCACGTACTGGCCGAGGCCCAGGAGCAGGGCCAGGACCAGCACCGCGCGCAGGGCCCCGGACAACGGAGTGCTGCCCCCGGCACGGATGTTGACCACCGTGCCCATGGTCGCCCCGGCGCCCGGCAGCCCTCCGATGAGCCCCGAGGCGATGTTGCCGATGCCCTGCCCGATCAGCTCCTTGTTCGCCTTGTGGCGGGTGCCGGTGATCGAGTCGGCCACCAGCGACGTGAGCAGGCTGTCCACGGAGCCGAGGATCGCGAGGATCAGGGCCGGCTGCAGGGCGCTCACCAGGAACGCCGCGGAGGGAAGTGCGAACTGAAGCGTCGGCATCCCCGTGGGGATCTCGCCGATGACCGGAATGCCGCCGAGCCAGAGAACTCCGACCGCCGTGCCCGCCACCAGCGCCACCAGCGGCGGCGGAACCAGCTTCCTCAGCCGCGGCGGCCAGGCGACCGCGACCGCCAGGGTGATAACGGCGACCGCCACCGCGCCGGGGTCGAGGTTGGCCAGCGCGTCCGGAAGCGCCCGCAACGCGCCCATCGCTCCACCGGCGACCGGGGGCAGGCCGAGGAACGGCATGCTCTGGATCAGAATGATGATGATGCCGATCCCGGACATGAAGCCGGACACGACCACCGCCGGCGTGTACGCGACGAAGCGGCCGATCCTGAGCGCGCCCATGGCGATCTGCAGCAGCCCGGCCATGATCACCACGATCATGGCCTCCGCGAGCGTGGCCGAGTGCGTGGTGAGGATCGCCGCCATGGCGACGGTCATGGGCGCGGTGGGACCCGAGATCTGCGAGCGCGTGCCGCCGAACACCGCCGCGAAGAAGCCCACCGCGATCGCGCTGTAGAGGCCGGCGGCCGCGCCCAGCCCCGATGCCACGCCGAAGGCCAGCGCCACCGGAAGCGCCACGATGGCGGAGGTCACCCCGCCGAAGAAATCGCCGCGCAACGCGTGGTAATCGTATTTCATGCGCTCCCTTGCCCCGCTTTCGCGATCACGCCCAGGAAGTCTTCACCGTAACGCTCCAGCTTGGTTTCGCCCACCCCGGTAATGCCGGCCAGCTCCTCCGGCGTTCCCGGACGGCGTTCGACCATCTCGCGCAGGGTGGCGTCGTGGAAGATGACGTACGGCGGCACCCCCTGCGCCCGCGCGAGTTCCAGCCGATGCGCGCGCAGCGCCTCCCACAGCCCCTCGTCCCATGTTGCGGGATCGGGGGGTGGCTGCTCGCCCCGGGGTTTGCGCTTGCGCGCGGCAGCCGGCGGGCGCACGTCCCGCCGCATGTGCACCTGCGTCTCGCCCCGCAGGACAGGCCAGCTCTCGTCCGTGAGCCGGATCGAGCCGAACCCCTCCATGTCGACCCAGAGCAGGCCGCGCGCGACCAGTTGGCGGAACACCGAGCGCCACTCGTAGGGGCTCAGATCGGCGCCCACTCCGTGGGTCGGAATGCGGTCGTGCCCGAAGCGCTGGATGCGGTCCGTTTCCCTGCCCCGCAGGACATCGATGAGATACACGACGCCGAACCGCTGCCCGGTGCGGTACACGCACGACATGGCCTTCTGCGACGCCTCGGTCGCGTCCCAGGTATCGACGGGAGTCAGGCAGTTGTCGCAGTTGCCGCAGGGCTCGCGGAGGGTCTCGCCGAAGTAGGCGAGCAGCGTCTGGCGGCGGCAGGTGGTGAGCTCGCAGTAGCCCAGCATCGCATCGAGCTTGCGCACCTCCAGTCGCTTGCGCGCTTCGCCCGCGTCCGATCCCTCCACCATGTTGCGCAGGGTCACGACCTCCTTCAGCCCGTACACCATCCACGCGCTGGCCGGCAGCCCGTCGCGTCCCCCGCGTCCCGTCTCCTGGTAATAGGCCTCGATGCTCTTCGGCAGATCGAGATGGGCCACGAAGCGGACGTTGGACTTGTCGATGCCCATGCCGAAGGCGATGGTCGCCACCATGACCACGCCCTCGTCGCGCTGGAAGCGGTCCTGGTTGCGCCGGCGCTCGGCGGCCCCGAGCCCCGCGTGGTAGGGGAGAGCGTCGACTCCCTCGCCCTGAAGCCATTCCGCGGTGGCGTCCACCTTCTTGCGCGACAGGCAGTAGACGATGCCCGCGTCGCCCCGGTGACGCCGGTCGAGGAAGCGCCGGAACTGGGCGCGCGCATTGTTCTTCGGGACCACGCTGTAGCGGATGTTGGGGCGGTCGAAGCCGCTCACGAAGACGGGGGCGTCCCGGAGCCCGAGGCGGTCGACGATCTCGCGGCGGGTCAGCTCGTCGGCGGTGGCGGTGAGCGCAATGCGGGGCACGTCGGGAAAGTGCTCGCGCAGCGCGGAGAGCTGGAGGTATTCGGGGCGAAAATCGTGCCCCCATTGCGACACGCAGTGCGCCTCGTCGATGGCGAAAAGCGACAGCCGGGCCTCGGCCAGGAGGTTCAGCGTGCGCTCGCCGAGCAGGCGTTCGGGCGCGACGTAGAGCAGATCCAGCCGACCCGCGCGCACGGCGGCTTCCGCCTCCAGCACCTCCCGGTAGGAGAGGGAGGAGTTCAGGCAGGCGGCGCGCACCCCCAACTGGCGGAGCGCCTCGACCTGGTCGCGCATGAGGGCGATGAGCGGCGAGACCACGACCCCCGTGCCCTCGCGCACGATGCCGGGAATCTGGTAGCAGAGCGATTTGCCGCCGCCGGTGGGCATGAGCACCAGGCAGTCGCCCCCGTCCACCATGTGGCGGATGACTTCCTCCTGCTGCCCCCGGAACCCGGAATAGCCGAAGGTGCGCTCGAGGACGCGGCGGATCATCGTGCGCTCACCTCAACCTTCCGGACCGCTGGTGGGCGCTGCTACCAGATGCGCCGTATGCCATATCCGTCGAAGAGTGACTCGATGGAAACGAGCGGGAGATCGTGGGCGAGAGACTGGGCGATCAGCATGCGGTCGAACGGATCCCGGTGGAGACCGGGAAGTCTCCCCGCACGTTCGGCGTGCGCAACCGTGATCGGGAGCTGCTGAAAGCCCTGGTCTTCGATGGAAGCCTGGACATCGGCCGCGACCACATCGGCTCCCGGCAGCCTGCCCAGGCGGTGCTTGGTGGTAATCTCCCAGGCCGATGCGGCACTGACCAGGATGGCGTTGGCCGGTTCGGCGACCGCGATCCGCGCGGTCTGGGACATCCTGTCGCTCCCGGCGAGCCACCACAGGAACGCATGCGTATCGAGGAGAATCCGCAAGGGTCGTCAGGACTCCCACGACGCCAGCTCGGACTCCGGCAGGGGATCGAAGAAGCGGTCATCAACGACGAGCCGCCCCCGAAGGGCGCCGAAGCGTCGTCTGCCCCTTCCGCTCCGGTGCGCAACGAGCCTGGCGACCGGCTTGCCATTCCGCGCAATCACGACTTCCTCGCCCTCTTCCACCCTCGCCAACAGCCGGGACAGATGCGTCTTGGCTTCGTGCACGTTAACGGCAACCATTGCCCTTCTCCCCGTACGGGTATGGATTAGTCATAATCATGACTAACTGGCGATCCCGCCAGGGTCAAGGAGGCCCGAGCTCCGGGAAGCCCGGCGGCGCGCGCCGATGGTGCGTCCCCTGCTCGTACGCGTAGGCGAGGCGGAAGAGCAGGCCTTCGTCGTACGGGCGGGCGAGGATCTGCAGTCCCGCCGGGTGCGTGCCCTCGGTGAACCCCATGGGCACGGTGATGGCGGGCATCCCGGTGGCGGGCGCGACCCGCTGGCTGTTGTCGCCGCTGTACTCCTCGTTGCCGCGGTCGATGTGCGCGGGCGGGCTGAGCCAGGTGGGGTAGACGACGGCGTCCACTCCGGCGGCATCCATGGCCTCGGTCAGGTCGGCCAGGTAGCCCTGCCGCTGCTCGTTGTCGAGGTAGTCGGGACAGGGCGGATCCCACTCGGCCGGGGGGACGTCCAGCGGCATGCCCTCCGAACGGCGCAGCCCGCTCTCCGCGTCGCCCCCGAACTCCCCCGTCTCGAGCACGGCCAGCACGTCGGTGAACGGGGCCGCGTCTCCCAGCGACTGCAGGTAGACGTACATGTCGTACCGGAAGCGGCGGCAGGACATGCCCTCGCGCTCCAGTTGAGCCTGCAGATCGAAGCCGAGGGGATCGACGATCTCGGCGCCGAGCCCGGCCAGCTCCCCCAGGGCGTTCTCGAAGACGGCGACGACCTCCTCGTCCGCGTCTTCGGTATCGACCAGGGCGCGCAGGACCCCGATGCGCGCGCCCTCGAGGCCGTTCGGGTCGAGGAAGCTGGTGTAGTCGTCCTCCTTGCGCCCCCGCCCGGCCTCGGTGTAGGGATCGGCCGGGTCGTAGCCCGCAACCGCGTTGAAGAGCCGGGCCACGTCCTCCACGCTGCGCCCCATGGGACCGGCGATGTCGCGGTCGAAGGCGAGCGGCACCACGCCGTCCCGGCTGGTGAGGCCGATGGTCGAACGGATGCCCACCAGCGCCAGGCGCGACGAGGGGCCGCGGATGGAGTTGCCGGTATCGCTTCCGAGCCCGATCAGGCCGAAGCTGGCCGCCACCCCCGAGGCGGTGCCCCCGCTCGACCCGGCCGGAACGCGGTCCAGCGCGTAGGCGTTGCGGGTGGTGTCGAACGACGAGCTCACCGACTGGCGCGGGCTGAAGGCCCACTCGGCCATGTTGGTCTTGGCCACCACGATGGCGCCCTCCTCGCGGATGCGGCGAACCATGAACGCGTCGTCGGGCGGCACGCTTTCGGCGAGCCCGATCGAGCCGGCCGTGGTCACCATGTCGTGGGTGTCGAAGTTGTCCTTCACCAGCACGGGCACGCAGAAGAGGGGGGCCGGCTCCTCGCCGGCGGCCAGCGCCGCGTCCAGCTCGTCGGCGCGGTCGAGGGCGGCCGGGTTCACCACCGTGATCGCGTTGATGCGCTCCTCGTAGGCCTCGATGCGGTCGAGGTGGGCCTCGACCACCAGGCGGCAGGTGGTCGCGCCCGAGAAGATCGCCTCCTGCACGCCCGCGATGGTGGCCTCCACCACGTCGATGGGGGCTGGGGCGGGGACGTCGCAGGTGGTCATGGCCAGCGCGGCCGCCAGAGCGGCGGCCGTCGTATGGGATCGTCGAGCCATCAGTTGATCTCCTCCAGCAGTTCCACGTTTCGGAGGCCCTCGCGCGCGTCGACCGCCGGGGGGCGTCCGTTGCGCACCGCCGCGGCAAAGTCCGCGAGCTCGCCCACATAGGGGTTCTGGACTACGTAGGGCACCATCCCGGCCCTGGTGAAGACCGTCCCCGCGCCCCGCGGTCCCAGGGTGTGGTTGCCGATGACGTACCCTTGGTCGCCGTAGACCTCCACCCGTGAGGGCGACTCGAACTGCACCGAGGAGCAGAACTCCGCGGTGGCCCCCGACTCGAAGGTCAGCGCCACAAGGGCGGTCTCGTCGCGGGGCCCGCCCCACACCGCGTTGCTGGTAGCGGACCGCACTTCCACGACCTCGCCGCAGCCCGGCACCATGAACCAGCGGACCATGTCGAGGCAGTGGGTGCCCACCCCGGCGAGGCTCCACCAGCGGCCTACATCCGACCCCGCGCGCCAGTTGGAGTCGTCGGGCGCGGGCCAGGTCCACTGCACCCGCATGTGCCGCAGTGCCCCGAGCGCCCCTCCCCTGACGAGACGCTCCATGGCGCGGTGACCCCCGTGCCAGCGCAGGTGGTAGGCGACCCCCACGGTCACGCCCGCGGCTGCGGCGGCCTCAACCACCCGTCGGCCGTCGGCCGAGGAGGTCACCATCGGCTTCTCCACGAAGACGTGCTTGCCCGCCGCGATGGCCGCCAGCGCCTGGTCGGCGTGCAGGGCGTCCGGCGTCGCGATCAGCACGGCGTCGAGCCCCGGATCGGCCAGCACTTCGTCCAGGCGGTCGTAGCCCGGCTCCGGCGACCTCGCCCGATGGCGTCGCGCAAAGTCGGCGGCCCGTCCGCGGTCCCGGCTCAGCACGCTCCACAGACGAAGCCCGGAGGCCGAGGCCAGAGCCGGCGCCAACTGGGTCTCGGAGATGCGGCCGGTGCCCAGCAAGGCAACGCTGAGGGGCTTCGGCTTCATGCCCATGTCAGCGGACCGCCATCATCTGGATCTCCACGCCGAGACGACCCACCAGCGGAAGCCCCGCCACGGTCGGCTCCGGGGCTCCCTCAGGCATCACTTCGCCCAGAACCTCCAGCACCGTTTCCGCGTCGCGCACGTCCGTGAGGTACACCCAGACGTTGGCCACGTCGGAAAAATCCAACCCGGCCGCTTCCAATGTTGCATTCAACCTGTTCAGCGTGTTGCGCGTCTCCGCGGGAATGTCCTCGCCCGCCGCCAGCATGCCCGACAGCCACAGCCGCTCGCCCGTATCGATCGCCGGCGAAAGCGGCGCCCGCCCGGGGCCCTGTCCGGCGGGACGAACCACCGCGCGCGCGTCGGAGGCCTCCGCGACGCACTGGATCTCGACCAGGAAGTCGGAGTTCATGAGCCCGCCGCGCACCGCTGCACGGGCCGGCGGATCGTCCGCGGTCACGAACTCGCGGTAGGCCTCGTTCATGTCGCCCCAGAGACGCACGTCGTCGAGGAAGACCTGACAGCTGACCAGGTCCCCGTAGTCCATGCCCGCCGACTCGAGAATCATCCCGATGTTGCCGAACACGCGCCGGGTCTGCACCTGCACGTCGCCCGGCACCGGCTGGTAAGTGTCGGGATCGCGGCTCGTGGCCCCCGCGATGAACAGAACATCGCCCGCCCTGATCCCCCACGAGTAGGGCAGCGCCGGCGACTGCAGCCCCGATGGAGAAATGACCTCGGTGTCGTCCGGGGTGGCCACCGCCGAGATCTGAATCAGCGCGCCCACGTCGGGCAGGTCTGCCCTCACGGTCGCGCGCGTGGGCGCATTCTCCGTGAAATAGGTGCGATAGACGCCGTTCATCCCCTGGAAATGACGTGTGTCCCGCAGGAAGACGTTGACGGCGACGACGTCCTCGTATCCGAGCCCGTGCCCGGCGAGCTCCGCCCCCAGGGCATCCAGCGTGGCCGTGGTCTGCTCCTCGATGGTGGTGATGGCGCGGTCGCCGTCCGTGGTCCCCGTGATGTTGGAAAGGAACACGAGTTCGGGCGCCTGCGCGGAGGCCGCAGGCGCGCACGAAAGGGCGAGCGGAAGGGCCAGCAGGACGATTGGGAGAGGGCTCGCGGGTCCGGCGCGGACGCGCGATCGAGGGCTCCGGACGTGGAGAAGGCGCGGGGTGGAAAGCTTCATCGGGTGACCTCCGGGATGGGCGATGGAAGGCTCGCAGTCCTGATGGTAGCCGCAGCGGGCGCGCGCGCAAAGGGACTCGGCCGAAGTCGTCCCAACGGCCCATGAATGCGCCCTTTCGGGGTAGCCTGAGCCCTCGCGGAGATGCCCCATTCACACATGGCGACACCCCGTGCGAGGACGCCCGTCGGCTTGACTTGATCCGGCACCCTCCCTACATCGAACCCCAATCACCGCCCGGGCCTTCCGGGAGGGCCATCCAGGCCTCCCGGCGTGCTTCGTCTTGTCGACGAGGCACGGTGCGAGGCGGCACCGTCGCGGAGCATCGGGGGGCGCATGGCAGACTCGACGACGCAGGATCAGGGCATCGCGGCGCGCCTCCTCAACATGGAACGAGGGGAGCTCCCTCTCGCCGTCCTCTCCGCGATCTTCTTCTTCTTCGTTCTCTGCGGATACTTCTTCCTGCGGCCGGTGCGCGAAGCCATGGGCGTCGCGCGCGGCATGGACGAACTGCGCTGGCTCTTCGTCGTCACCTCGATGGTCTCGCTGCTGGCGGTGCTGGCCTTCGGCGGAGTGGTGGCGCGCATGAACCGGCGCCGCTTCATCCCCGTGGCATTTCTCTTCGTGATCGCCTGCCTGTTCGTCTTCTCGGGGCTGATCATCCAGGACGTGCGCGCCGGCGGCGGGCTCATCGGCACCGATACCGAAACCGCCCTCGCACGCGGCGTGGGCTACACCTTCTTCGTTTGGCTGACGGTGATCAACCTTTTCACCACCAGCCTCTTCTGGGCCTTCATGGTCGACATCTTCGACGTGGACCAGGGGAAGAGGATGTTCGCCTTCATCGGCATCGGCGGCACCCTGGGGGCGCTGGCCGGGGCCGAAGCCACCAGCATCATCAGCGGGATGACCGAGTCGTCCTACCTGCCCGCCGGGCTCATGCTGCTCGCCTGCGCCTGCTACTGCATCGCGATCGCGACGGTGCTGTGGCTGGATCGGATGGCCCTCCGGTCGCGCGCGTCCCGCCTGGAGGCGCTCCCGAAAGGTCGCCGCGACATCGCCGCGCCCGACGGCAGCACCCGAATCGGCGGCACCTTCTGGGAGGGCGCCAAGGCGGTGGTGGCCTCCCCGTACCTGCTGGGGGTCGGGCTCTGGGTGGTGTTCATGGCCATCTCCAACACCATGATCTACTTCACCCAGGCCAACATCATCCAGCAGGCCACCGACACCTTCAGCCAGCGGGTGGAGAGCTTCGCCAACTTCGACTTCCTGGCCCAGTTCGCGACCCTGCTGACCCAGATCTTCATCACGACGCGTATCATCAGGAAGCTGGGCGTGGGCTGGACGCTCGCCATCCTGCCGCTGGTGACGGTCGCCGGATTCGCGGTGCTGGCGGTGTGGCCCCTGTACGGCGTCATCCTGATCTTCCAGGCAGTGCACCGGGCGACCCGTTACGCCATCTCACGGCCCTCGCGGGAGACGCTGTTCAGCGTCGTCACTCCCTCCGAGAAGTACAAGGCGAAGCCCGTGGTCGACGTGTTCCTGTATCGCGCCGGGGATGCGACGGGCGCCGGGATCGACGCCACCTTCGCCGCCCTCGGCATGACGCTGGCGCTGGTGGCGGCGTCGACCGTGCCGCTGGCTGGCATCTGGATCGCGCTCTCAATCGGGATGGGGCGGGCGCAGGCCAGGCGGATCGGGGAGTAGCAGCCCGCGGACCGCAGCATGGCGGGGCCCGGCTACAGCCCGAAGAACACCTTCGCCGCCACCTTTCGGAACATGCTCCGGGTGAGCAGCCCGGCCTCGAGCGCCCGCGCCACCGGAAGGCGGTCGTAGCCCCAGCGGGCGGCGTGCTTCCAGACCGGTTTCGGGTATGCGCGCCGCACCACCGGACCGGGATGCGCCCCGCCCGCGAGATGGTCCGCCAGGGCGTCTCCGGCGATCTTCCCGAACCGCCAGGCGTGGTGGATGCCCCCGGCCGTCAGCGGCGACACCATTCCGGCCGCGTCCCCGATGAGCATCACCCGTTCCCCGTAGAAGTTGCGAAGCAGTCCTCCGAAGGGGATCATGCCGCCCCGCTTCTCCACCACCGTTTTCCGCGACAGCCCGAAGAGCGGGTCGAGCCTTGCGACGAAACCGGGCAGGTC
This sequence comes from Gammaproteobacteria bacterium, assembly GCA_028820325.1. GTDB lineage: Bacteria > Gemmatimonadota > Gemmatimonadetes > Longimicrobiales > Gaopeijiaceae > BD2-11. Next base: position 82,766 of record JAPPJO010000130.1, read on the forward strand.
GGCCTGCCGGTCGCGGTGAAGCGCCAGCCCGACCTGCGTCGTCGCCACCCCCGGCACCACCCACCCGATGTACCCCGGGGCAAACTCGGGATCGATGAAGCAGTGCAGGCAGTCGGCGACGCCGTCCACGGGCTCGAATTCCCACTCGACCCCCTTCAGGAGACGGCGGTTGCGGTCGAGGCCGAAGCTCCCGGCCACTGCGGAGCGCGCGCCATCGGCTCCGACGAGGAATCGGCAGGTGACTCCGGAACCCCGGAGCAGCAATGAACCCCGTCCCGGCGTCACGCCGCGGTATCCTTGTCCGAACCGGATCTCGACACCCGCGCGCCGGGTCTCCCGGGCCAGATGGCGCATGAGCCGGGCGGTATCGGTGGCCATGAAGAAGTACCCGTTCCGCTCGAGCTCGATATGGTCGTGCGCGGGGGTGTAGACCCTGACCCGGTTGATTCGCCGCACCAGCGGGGCCGGCACCTTCCATTCGGCCCACGCCTCATGCACGAGAATCCCGGTGGTGTGGATGCGGGCGCCGGGTCCGGACTGCCGCTCGAGCACCAGAACCGAGAGGCCGCGCCGGGCCGCCTGGCGCGCGCAGGCGAGACCCGCGAAGCCGGCCCCGGCCACCACTACATCGTAGTTCTCCGGCAAGCCATCTCCCCCGTTGCGAACGACGCCGTCGGAATCATGCATCACGGCGCCCGGCGCGACACCGCCACAGAAGATATGTCACGGAGGGTTCCGGGTTCCTGAAACGGCTTGCGGCGACCTCGCCGCGTGGGCCACCTTCAGCCCGAATCCGCCATCCCGCCTCACCGGCGCCCGTTCCCAGGAGCCAACCATGAACCCGCACAGACGCCCTCGACCTTCGACCTGGACACTGCCGATCGGCCTGTTCCTGGCGCACTTCTGCCTGGTATCGCCGCTCTTCGCCCAGGATTCCCGCGACGGACTCGACATCGATCAGGGATACATTCTCCCCGACCAGGCCATCCAGGATCTCTTCGCGACCGATCCCAACTACGCCACCCTGGACCACGTCAGCCCGGACGGCGACCGCTTCGTCATTCCGCTCTCGACCGAGCTGTCGACGCTCGCGGAGGTGGGCGAGGAGACCCTGCGCCTGGCCATGCTCGAGCTCCGGGCCGCCACCGACCGGCCCTGGCACCTCGACATCTACGGGCTCTACGGGTTCCGCTTCTATTCGCTGAGCGAGCGCTCGTTTACGGATGTCGAGCTGCCCGACGGGATCTACGTGAGCGACCTGATGTGGTCTCCGGACGGCGGGCGGCTGGCCTTCCTCGCGCACCTGGAGGAACGGACCGAAGTCTGGATCGCGTCGGCCGAGGACGGCAGCGTGACCGCGGCGGGCGACGCGCGCGTGATCGCCAGCCTGGGCACCTCGTCGGGGGGCCAGGGATCGGCGCCGTCCGAAATGCTCCAGTGGACGCCCGCCGGATCGATCATCACCCTCGCGGAGCCGGCGGACCGAGGCGCCGCACCTCCCGCGCCCGCCCTGCCCGACGGGCCCACCATACGGCACACCCGCTCGGAGGCCACGCCCACGCGCACGATGCCCTTCCTGCTCGAGGGCGACCACGACTCCGACCTGTTCGAGTACTACACGCGCAGTCAGATCGTCGAGCTGGCGCCCGGACGGTCTCCCCGCCCGATCGGGGACGCGGGGATGTACGAATCGGTCTCGCTCAGCCCCGACGGACGCCACCTGATCGCCACCCGCATCGAGCGGCCCTTCTCCTTCATCGCCAGCTACAGCGGCTTCCCGCGCGTGACGGAGGTGCTGGACGTCGAGAGCGGCGATGTGCTGGCGACCCTCGAAGAGCGGGAGCTGCGCGAAGGCCGCGGCGGCGGCTCGGGCGACGGCCCGCGCGACTGGCAGTGGCGCCCGGATGGGGCCGGCGTCGCGTATCTGCATCGCGCCGCCCCCGACGATGACGCCGGCTCGGACGCGCCGCGTCCCGACCGCATCATGCTGCTGCGCGCGCCCTTCGGCGACGGCGACGAGGAAGAGGTGGCGTCGAGCGACGACCCGATCAGCGAGGTGACGTATTCGCTGGACGGCCGCCACGCCTTCGCCTCGGTGCGCCGGGACGGGGAGAGCGCTCTCGCCCACTTCGCGCTGGACGACGGGGCCCGGGCCAACATCATCGTGCCCTTCCACGACCCCGCCGACGCGGTCTCGCTCCCCGGCGACCTGCTCACCGCGCGTACCGCCAACGGGCTCGACCATGCCTGGGTGTCCACCGACGGCGGGAGCGCCTACCTGCGCGGCGGCGGCCTGAAGGAGGACTTCCGTCCCCAGCCCTTCGTCGACCGGGTCTCCCTGGCCGACGGATCCATCGAGCGGCTCTTCGAGGGCTCGCGCGACAGCTTCGACCGGCCGCTGGTCCCGCTGGACCGCGACCTCGAGCGCATGATCGTGAGCCGCGAGGGCAGGAACACCTTCCCCGACAGCTATCTCTGGACCGGGGGCGGCGAGATGGAGAATCTGACCCGCAACGTTGACCCCTTCCCCCAGCTCACTGCCGCGCGCCGCATCGACTTCGCGTTCACGCGCCGCGGCGACGGCCTCGAGATCCAGGGCCGGGTTTCGCTCCCCATCGACTATGTCGAGGGCACCAGGGTTCCGGCCATCTTCTGGACCTATCCCCGCGAGTACAGGAGCGAGGAAGCCTTCAACAACGCCACCATCCGCGCGCGCAACCATAACGCGTACACCCGCCTGACCTGGCTCCGCTGGTCCGACATATGGCTGACCCAGGGATACGCGCTCGTATATCCGGATATTCCCATCGTCGGCGAGAACTATAACGACTACTATATTTCAAATATGGTCGACGGGATGTACGCCGCGATGCGCGCGGTCGATGGGCTCGGGGTGATCGACATGGACCGGATCGGGCACGGCGGCCACAGCTACGGGGCCTTCGCGACCGCCAACTTCCTGGCTCACACCCCCTTCTTCAGGGCGGGCATCGCCGGCGACGGCGCGTACAACCGCTCGCTCACGCCGATGGGCTTCCAGGCCGAGCCGCGCGACATCTGGGAGGCGCCCCACGTCTACATGGAGATGTCCCCATTCTTCAAGGCGGACCAGATCAACACGCCGCTCCTCCTGTACCACGGCGCCGACGACAACAACTCGGGCACCTATCCCATCCAGTCGCGGCGCATGATCCAGGCGCTCACCGGGCTGGGGAAGACGGCGGCGCTCTTCGAGTACCCGTTCGAGTCGCACACCCCGCGAGCCATCGAGAACAACCTCGACATGTGGGCGCGCTGGGTCGACTGGTTCGACACGTACGTGAAGGGCGAGGGGGCGGAGACGCGGCCGGTGTCGGAAGGAGGATCGACGCGCTAGCTACATCCCGGCCATGACCGCGGCCGACGCTTGACCATCGGCCGCGGTCCGAGCCCGGGCATCGCCCGCGGCGGCCACCAACAAACCGGCAGGAAACTACGGGGAGGAGGGAGAACCGCATGGCATCGCACGAAGCCGGGTCCGGGTCCACCGTTCGCTACCAGCCCGACGAGAGGCCGCCGTGGCCGCTGGCGGTCGGGCTCGCGCTTCAGTACAGCATCCTCGCGCTCGGAGGCGTCGTTCTCACGGTCGCCATCGTGCTGCGGAGCGCCGAGAGCAGTGATGCGTACCTCGCCTGGGGCGCGTTCGGCGCGCTCATGGTGAGCGGTCTGACCAGCATCGTCCAGGTCATCCGGCTGGGACGCGTGGGGTCGGGATACGTCCTCATCATGGGCACTTCGGGCGCCTTCATCGCCGTCTCGGTGGCCGCGCTGGTGCAGGGGGGCCCTGCCCTGCTGACGACGCTCGTGATCGCCTCGTCGCTCTTCCAGTTCCTCCTCGCCGGGCGCCTCTCCATTCTGCGCCGCATCATCACGCCGACGGTCGCCGGGACCGTGATCATGCTGATCGCCGTCAACGTGATGCCCTTCCTGTTCGATTTTCAGGACAACGCCCCGCCCGGCGCCTCACCCTTTGCGGCGCCCGTCACCGTCCTGGCCACCCTCGCCGTGACGCTCGCGGTGATGCTCAAGTTCACGGGGCCGGTGCGCCTCTGGGGGCCGATCATCGGCATCGCCGCCGGGTGCGTGGCCGCCGCCTCGTTCGACCTGATCGATACCACCGCGCTCGCGCAGGCCGCGTGGGTGGGCGTGCCCGCTGCCGGCTGGCCGGGGCTGGGTTTCGATTTCAGCGCCGCCTTCTGGGCGATCCTCCCCGGCTACACCTTCGTCACCCTCGTGGGGGCGATCGAAACCGTGGGCGACGCCGTGGCGATCCAGCGGGTGTCGTGGCGGGAGCCGCAGGCCACGGACTACCGCGCGGTCCAGGGAGCGGTCGCGGCCGATGGCCTGGGCAACCTGCTCTCAGGACTCTTCGCCACCGTCCCCAACACCACCTATTCGAGCAGCGTCTCCATCGTCGAGATCACCGGGATCGCGGCACGGCGGGTCGGCATCTGCATCGGGTTGATCTTCTGCGCGCTGGCCTTTCTTCCGAAGCTGACGGCGCTGCTGCTCATCATCCCCGATCCCGTGATCGGCGCCTACGCCATGGTGATCATCGCCGTGCTGTTCGTGCTGGGGACCCGGATCGTCCTCCAGGACGGCATGGACTACCGCAAGGCCACGATCGTGGGGGTCTCGTTCTGGGTCGGGGTCGGGTGCCAGAGCGGCGAGATCTCGACGGCGGCGCTGAACCCCTTCCTGCAGCAGTTGCTCGGCAACGGCATGACGGCCGGCGGCCTGACGGCGCTCGTGCTGACGGCGTTCATGGAGCTGACCGGGCCGAGGCGCGTGCGCATGCAGACGACGCTCGATGTGCAGTCGCTGCCGAAGATCCAGGAGTTCCTGGAGAGCTTCGCCAGCCGCAAGCGCCTCGGGGCCGAGACCGGGCTCCGGCTGGGGCACGCCGCCGAGGAGACGCTTCTGCTGCTCATCGAACAGGGCGAGGGCAAGCCGTCGGCCGAACAGCGGCGCCTGCGCCTGACCGCGCGCACCGACTCGGGCGGGGTCGAGATGGAGTTCCTGGCCGCCAGCGGCGAGGGCAACATCGAGGACCGCATGGCCGTGCTCGGCGGACGCGCCGCCGAGGAGCCCGGAGAGCACGAGATCTCGCTGCGGCTCCTGCGCCATCTCGCGACATCGGTCCATCACCACAAGTACCAGGATGCCGACATCGTGACGGTGCGGGTGGACGCCGTTCCGGCCCGGGCCGGGGCGTAGTCGTCGCTCGTGGCGGGCCATGAGAATGCCCCCGCTCAGCGTATTCTGATGGCCGCCCCGACGCCCGCGAAGAAGTCCTCGGCGGCTTCGTTCAACCCGACGCCGATCCGGATGTCCCATTGGGAATCGTCGGCTGTGAGCCAGGTCAGGCCCGCGTTGAAGTAGTGTTCCCGCGGGGCATCCGCCCCCGTGGGCAGAAACGCATACCATTCGCCGTACACGCCCCCGCGCGTTCCGAGACCGGCTCCCGCGACCGCCGACTGGGCCCACTCGGCGTAGCTGCCGTCGTCATCCCCGGCGGCCATGTTGATCTGCGTGCTGCCCGCCAGGGAGAGTCCTCCGGGCGCATCCCAACTGTAGACGAGGTTCACGCCCGGCAGCGCGCGTCCGCCGGAGAACAGCGTGCTGCCCGTGGGCAGGGTCATCTGCGGCAGAAGCGCGAGCGCCGGAAGGCGGCCCGCCTGCTGGGTGAGCTGGACCTTGGCGCCCAGGTAGAGGTCCTCGATCCCGCTGTCGCTGGCTCCGCTTCCCTCGGAGCTCACGCGGGTCACCGGGCTGGCCGCCACCCGGACTTCCAGCCAGTCCGCCGCAACGCCCGCGCGCAGCAGCAGTTCACCCAGCGTATGCGTCTGGACCGAATTGCCGCCGGACCAGTCTCCGCCGAACGTGTAGCCGAACTCGATCTGGAGAACACCCCGGCCCACGGTGGATGCCGCTTCCGTGAAATCGGGGCGATCGGCGGACAGGGAACGGGACGCCGGGGAGGCAGCCGGCGCCCTGGCCAGCTCCTGTGCGGATCCATGCACCGGGCGCCCGAGCATCGCGCCAACCGCCAGGGCGGCGAGCAGAACGCCGGGAACCAGTCGAGTCGTCATCTCCAGCAGCTCTCGCAGGTAGTTGGGACGCGAAACGTACCGGAACGCGCCCCCTCGCGGAACCAGAGGGCTCGCGGCACTCCTCCGCCCCGGCGCCGCCCGCCCATCGCCATCGCCGTCCCCCTTGCCTGCAGGCACGGTGTGCCTCCACTTTAGTTCGCGCCAACGACTGTTGCGGACGACTCTAACGCCAGTGCCTCTCCAGGACCTGCCATGCATCTGCGTCGACTATCCAGGGGA
>JAPPJO010000021.1 GCA_028820325.1 Gammaproteobacteria bacterium
GCTGTCGAACAGGCGTCCGATCGCCGCCTTGTCGCGGTACGGCTGCGTCTCCGGCGTCGCTTCGATGAAGGCGTCGGGATCCCCGGCCTGAGCGAGCACCCGCCGAATCGCGAGGGCTACTGCGCGTTCCCGTTTCGTCGATCCGAGGGCCGTGCCGATGCACAGCAGGACGGCCTGGAGCGTGCTGATCCCGGCCGTCTTCGCCACCCACGCCACCAGCGCACCGAAGCCGAGGCGACTCAGCACCATTGCCGACCGCATGTGCAACGTGCTATCCCCCAGGAGTCCAAGCGAGGTCAGGAAGCGCTGCTGCGCCGCACTGTATCTGTAGAACGCGACGAAGACGTTGCCCGTCCCCGAAACGATCCGGTTCGCTTCGCGCAGGATCGTCTCGATCTGCTGCGCATCGGCCATGAAGTCGATGACGCCGGTCGCAACGATGACCGTCTCATAGGTCCCATCAGCGAACGGCATCGCGGTCGCATTCGCGCGAACCAGGGACAGGCCTCTGCGCAACCTGGCGTATTCCATCATCTCGGCGCTCAGATCGATGCCGTCGCATCGCAGCCCCTGACGCCGAAGCTCCTCGACGATCAGCCCCTGCCCGGAACCGACGACCATGACGGGTGGGCGAATGTCGCCGAGGATCAGACGCACGCTCGGCACGTTCAGGTAGTTGTTTTCGAGGCGCCAGTGATGCGGCGCCAGCGTGTCCCAGTAGTGGGCCGTGGCGCGCGCGGCCGCCTCTCCGTTTCCCTTGGTCACGGTCAATGGCCTCCTTGATTGCCGGCCAACGTTCGTTGCTTGGTTCCAGAAACATATGATATCTTGAGCAGACAAGCACAGAAAGTTATCATAAAACTCATGAACAGCTTCCAACGCCCCCTCGTCGACGACCTTGTCCGTCTCCTGACCGACGAGCTGCCGCCGCGGATCGTCGCCGTCACCGGACCGCGCCAGTCCGGCAAGACGACGCTCGTGCGGCACGCGCTGAGACGCCTGCGCGCGTCCGGGCTCCCCGGCCGCCACATCGGGGTGGACGACCCTCAAGCAGGCGTACCCTTTGCGGGATCGGAGACAGCCACCGTCCGCATCGATCCTGGGTTACGCAACGCCGATTGGCTCGTCGGCGTCTGGGACTGGGCCCGCGACCGGGCATGGCGGCACGAGCGCGGGTTTGTCCTGGCCCTCGACGAGATCCAGTACGTGGAGGGCTGGTCGGCTGTGGTGAAGGGACTCTGGGACCGCGATCGCGAGACGGGGTGCCCGCTCAAGGTGATCATCCTCGGATCCGCGCCCTGGAGCCTGCTCACGGGACGAGGCGAGAGCCTGGCCGGACGCTTCATGCCGCTCGATGTGCGTCACTGGTCGTTGCAGGAAATGGTAATCGCCTTCGACTTGACGCTCAACGAGTATCTGTTTTTCGGGGGCTACCCGGGCGCTGCGGCGTTGATCCGGGACATGAGGATGTGGCGCGGATATGTGGTGAATGCCATCATCGCGCCGGTCTTCGGGCGCGACATCCTGACGCTGACGCGGGTGGACAAGCCCGCGCTGATGCGCCAGCTCGTGGACCTGGTCCCGGAGTACTCGGGGCAGATCGTCACTTACACCTACCTGGTGGGGCGGCTCCGGGACGCCGGGAACGTGACGACCGTGGGCCACTATCTCGACCTCCTGTCCGACGCCGGCATCGTGGCCCACCTGCCCAACTACTCGGGGAGCGCCGTCCATCGAACCCGCTCCAGCCCCAAGCTGAACGTGCTCAACACCGGGCTGATGACGGCGCTGTCGGGCTATTGCTTGGATCAGGCCCTCGCCGACCGCACGTTCTGGGGCCGCGTGGTCGAAAGCGCGATCGGAGCGCACCTCTACAACACCCTCGAAGCGGCCATGAGCCTCAGCTACTGGAGGGACGATCCCGACGAAGTCGACTTCGTACTCGCGCAGGGACCCCGCGTCCTCGGCATCGAGGTCAAGAGCGGGGCACGGGCACGTCCCGGGCGCGGGCTCCAGGCCTTCAAGCAGAGGTTTCCGAAGGCGCGGACGCTGCTGGTCGGTGGGGAGCGAGGGGTTCCCCTGAACGAGTTTCTCGCCGAACCCGCATCCCATTGGCTGGAGAGGGACGGGTGAGATTGATCGTTCCACGCTCCGTGACCGTGGGCGGGGAAGGGCGGGATGGACGCCTGGGAGCGGGTGGTGACCACAGCCGCTCGGCCCCGCTGGCGGATTTCCGCTCCGAACGCGCCTACGTTTTGCTGGGGGATCCGGGGGCGGGGAAGACGGAAGCGTTCAGGACCGAGAGCCGTGCCGTCCCAGGCAGCATACGGGTCACGGCGCGCCGCTTCATCTCCCGAAGTCTCGACAGGTATCCGGAGTGGCGCGCGGAGACGCTCTTCATCGACGGACTGGACGAAGTCCGTGCGGGCCGCCCCGACGCCCGCAGGCCCATGGACCTGATCCTCGAGCGACTCGAACGCCTCGGGAGCCCCAACTTCAGACTCTCGTGCCGCGCGGCGGACTGGCTGGGGCGAAACGACCTGCAGGAGATCGTCTCGACCGCCGGGTACGGGGATGTTCGCGTCCTGCACCTCGAACCCCTCCGGGGCGAGGACATCCTGCGCATCCTCAAGGACCTCCGCGTCCCTGATCGGCGCGGTTTCGTGCGTGAGGCCGGTGAGCGCGGCCTGGGGGGGCTGCTCGCCAACCCGCACTCGCTCCGGCTGCTGGTCAAGGCCAAGGGGCGTGACGAATGGCCCCGCGACCGCCACACCACGTTCGAGAGTGCGTGCCGTGCCCTGGCTCGCGAGCGCAACGATGAGCACCGCGCGGTTCAGCGCTCCCCGCCACTCCTCTCGCTCGACCGGATCATGGCTGCGGCCGGCCACCTCTCGGCACTCCTCCTGCTGTCCGACAAGGAGCGTGTCTCCATCGATGCTTCGGAGGACGTCGACAGTCTCTGTCTCGAGGACATTCCCGAGGGTGACCACCCCGCGTTTCTGCGGGCGCTGAGGTCCAACTTGTTCAGCGTGGACCCGGACGGCGGCTTCGTACCCCCGCATCGTCAGCTGGCCGAGTTCCTCGGCGCGCGTTTCCTGCACACCCGCATCGATTCCGGAGTCCCGGCGAGCCGGGTTCTCGCGCTCATGACCGGAGAAGACGGCGTGGTTGTGACCGAGTTGCGCGGACTGTCCGCGTGGCTGGCGGCCTTCGACAGGTCGTCGCGACGCGCTCTCATCCGGACGGATCCCGTCGGAATCGCACTGTACGGGGACGTCCAAGGTTTCCGTAGCGACGAAAAGGAGCACCTCCTTCGCGCGTTCGCGGACCGGGCCGACGAGATCAAGGCGTGGTCGTGGCCCCCGGTCGCGCTGGCGTCATTGATCGACAGTCACACTCTCCAGTTGCTGGACGGCTATCTCGGGGATGAAGACAGGGGAGACGGACGGCAGGCCGTCGTGAGCCTGCTCCTCTGCGGCCTTGATCAGGTCAGCGGGCTCCACCCGTCCTGCGAGCGTTTGGAACAGGCGGTGCGCGATGTGACCTGGCAACCGTGGGTGCGACAGTTGGCGCTGCGCGCGTTGCTCAGCCATTCCGGAAGCGGGGAAGAGGGGGTACCAACCCTGAGGGCGCTGCTCGACGACATCAGGGACGGAGATATCGAGGATCGTGACGGCGAGTTGGCCGGCACACTGCTGAGCGCGCTATACCCGGACCACGTCGGGCCCGCGGAGATCTGGGACTTCCTGATGCCTGCGCCTGGGATCCAACGTGGCTACGAGTATCGCAGATTCTGGGCCCAACGCCTCCTGGAAAAGACCAGGGAAGGTGATGTGATCACCCTGCTTCGGAATCTCACAATACGCGACACCGAATTCCGGGCCCGCATCTCGGATCACAGGCTGGGCGGTGTCACGTTGAAGCTGCTACGCGCCGCGCTGGCTGCGGCAGGTGAGGAGGGCGGGATCTCAACCGTCTACGGCGGGCTGGAATTCATCAGCTCTCCTGAGCTCCGCTGGCCGCGCACTCGCAGACCCGGATCTTCGGGCGTCAGTCGATCACTTGCGGAACGTCCTGCTCTCCAGAGGGAGCTTGCCCTCGAAGGTCTGCGTCGAGAGCTACGCGACGTTGATCCGGACGAGGTTCGAGGACGCGCATGGAAGGTCCGGCGCATCGTCTTCGGAGACACCCTGCCTGGTGACTTTGCCCAATGGTGCCTGCAACAGGCTGTGGAAGCAGCCCCGGCCTGCATGAACATCGCGCTTTCGCTGCTGGAATGGAGCCGACCCTGGCACGACGGCGATTCGGATTCGGGCATCTCGATCGAGGAGGTTCGAACGGCGACGGAAGGCGTAACGGGCCTCGGCCGCGAAGTCGAATCGTTCTTCGACGCACAGAAGCAGTCAGAAGCTCGCACGCGAGCCATGGAGATGCGGGTCAAGGAGCAAGCCAGCGAATACTTGGCGGAAGACAATCGCGAGAAGGCCGAGTTTGTTGCGTACGTCCGGAAGCATGCTCCGGAACTCAAGGAAGGGACGTGCCCTCCGGGACTGCTGCACCACATCGCAGAGCCTTATCACGATGTTTTTGACGACGAGGCCGCTTCCACGCCCCGAGCGCGACTGACCAAACTCCTCGACGAACATGCGGACCTGGTAGAGGCGTCGCTCGCTGGATTCCGCCGGGTAGCCAAGCGCCGGGACCGTCCTACCATGCGGGAGATCATTCGCCTTAACGAACAAGGCCAAAGGTCGCTCTATGACCTGCCAGTACTCGCGGGGTTTGACCAGATGAGGCCGGAGTCGCTGGATTCGTGCCCGTCCGCCGAGATCACTAGAGCGGCGGCGTTTGTGTACTTGACTCCCGTCAATCTCTCCGGCCACCCGGAGTGGTTCCTGCGGACACTGGAACGCCGTCCCCGAGCGGTTTCCGAGGCCTTGATCAAGGTGACCCGTTCCCGGATTCGCAGGCGGCTCGACTGTTCCTATCTTTGGCACCTGGCACGCGAACCGTCGTATCGCGCTGTGGCTGGATTGGCAACGGCTCCGCTGTTGCGCGCGTTTCCGACACGATGCGCCGAGCCCCAGGTGTCGGCACTGCACGAGGTGCTGCTGGCGGCAGTCAGATGGCAGCCCTCCGGAATCGAAGAAGCCATTCGGGCTCGTGCAACCAGACCCGGCATGGATGTCTCACAGCAGGCACTGTGGCTCGCGGCGGGATTGTTCCTGTCGCCGGACGAGTACCTGAGCCGACTAGCGACCTTCGTAGAGGACGGCGAGGAGGCGCGATCACGGCAGGTAGTAGGGTTCTTGGCGCCGGGCGGTGTGGAGATCCCGCAACCGTCGTGGCGGACTAGCGCACTCGGGAGACTGATCAGGCTTCTGGGATCTCGTTACTCGCCTTGGAGGGCCCCGTCCTCTGGGGTCGGGTCCTTCGTAGATGAAGACAGAGTCAAGGTGGAGGGGTTGATCACGCGATGGGTAGCCGACCTGGCATCACGCACCGACCCTGACGCCTGTAATACTCTTGAGTCGCTTGTTGACGACCCGGCCCTGGAAGGTTGGAGGTGGTCTCTCACACAGGAACGCAGCCAGCAGATAGTTGCACGCCGAAACGCCACCTTCGCGGTCCCGGAACTCAAGTCGATCCAGGTGACGCTGGCGAACGACCGACCCGCCAGTCCTGCCGACCTGGCCGCGCTAGTGGCCGATAGGCTGAAGCTTCTCGCCGTGCGGATCCCGCGCCGCAATACGGATGACTGGCGCCAGTACTGGAACGAAGGCAGCAGCAGCTCGTTGCCCAGACCAAAGCACGAGGATGCGTGCCGGGACGCGCTTCTATCCGATCTGCGGCAACTTCTGCCCGATGGCGTCGATGCTCAGCCCGAAGGGCATTATGCGCGAGACAAGCGGGCGGACATCCGCGTCTACTTCAACGGCTCCGCCATCCCGGTGGAAATCAAGAAGGACTCCCATCGGAAACTCTGGAGTGCCGCAGCCGACCAGCTTGTGCGGCAGTACACGATCGATCCCGACTCGTCCGGCTACGGCATCTATCTCGTGCTATGGTTCGGGCTCGAGAAGATGCCTGTTCCTCCCACGGGCCGCCGTCCGAAGACGCCGGAGGCGCTGCGGGAGCGCCTCGAAGAGCAACTCGAAGGCCCCTACCGGCACAAGGTCAGGGTGACGGTGATCGACGTGAGTGGATCGGTGGATTCCTGAAGTTCCCTCACCGCCACACCAGGGGCAGACCCGTTGACAAGCACAAAAGCGGGCTGCTAGCGTCCGGTCGGGACGCACCTGCGCATGGCGAAGCCATCGCACTGCCCCCTTTCCGAGGCCCGCGCTCCGGCGCGGGTCTTCGTGTTTCTACCCATCAACGAACGGCATCGCTGTCGCATTTGCGCGTGCAGGATGCCCTGTATGCCAAAGAGTCCCGCGGCAATTGACAATTCCCGGATTTTCTGAGGGGGGCTCTGCCAAACGGGCTTGTTGGGTTGCCATTTGACGCTAGATGCTGCCGTCTTACGTAGCTCCATCGAAAAACCGCAGCTTCCACCCGAAACTGCAAATTGCATAAATGATTGCTATTTCAGTAACTTGCGCCATTGGACACAGCCTTGTTGACGTGTTAATTTGACTGCGTGAGGTCCGTGACCACGCTCCCACCTCGAAGCTTGGCCGGACTCGACGCCACGCCGCCCAAGCAAGTGGGTAGGGAGCCACGTTATGATCAGGCACAACACGATCAACCGCCGAGAACTGCGGGAAATCGCCGAACGGACCCAGGCCGGGGAAACCGTCGGGATGACGGTAAGACAGCTTCTCCGTCTGTTCGGCACCAGAAGGCGGGGATACCAGGTCCAGTGGTTTATCGACAAGGAACTTCAGAAGTTCGGTCTGGACACCAGGCCGAGCTTCAAGATGCCGAGGGAATATGATGCGATGGTGTGGTTTGTGGTCCGACCGACCGAGGAACAGGTCAAAGCCGCCCTCGGCGAGTTCGAGAAGACGACGCGCGGGACGGATTGGAGACGGAGAGCGCAGACTCCGATCTACGCGGACCGGGTGCGGAAACTCTTGAGGCGCCTTGGACGCGTGAGTCCGACGAAGTAGCGTCGCGGACATCGGTGATGGCTGAGCAGGGGGCAAGATTTGACGTCAGCGGTTCGTCGAATTCCTGACGCTCGATTTCACCGAAGCTCGAGATCATCCACCTCGAACCCGAACCCCCCCACCGGCCCCTCCGCCACAAACGCCAGCCCCGCAATGATCTCTGGCGTGGCCGTCGGGAAGTCTTCCAGCGGGATCGCCACCTGGGTCCACTCCTCGGGAGCGGTGAACGTCACGGTGGGCGGCGGCCCGGCCGGCTCCGCGCTGCTGATCAGCATCACCGAGTACTGCCGCCCATCCCCCCGCGTCCGGAAGCGGATCGCCTCCCGGCCGGAGAAGTCCACGGGCCGCATGGGCTGCGCGCCGGGCATCCAGATCACGCCGGCCCAGGGGAAGGGGACTCCCGGGGCGATCTCGCCGGTGACCACGAGCGCGCCGTCGCGTACAGCTACGCTGGCGGTGGAGGAGCCCCCGGTCAGTTGGTCCGTCGTCACGTCCCATGCACCGAAGCTCGCCTCGAAGCCGTCCTCGAAGTCCGCGATCAAGGTTTCGCCCGGAGCGTGCGCGATCTCGGCCTGGGGCCCGGTCCCTGCGGAGCCGACCGCGCGATCCACCAGGTACCCATCCTTCCAGATCGCGGCGATGTCGTGGCTGCGCGACACGTCTTCCTCGAGGTCGCCACGCACCAGCACCAGATCGGCGAGATGGCCTTCGGCGATCCGGCCGCGCTCCGCGACGCCGACTGCGTCCGCCGCCACCGAAGTCGCCGCCGCCAGCGCCTCCGCGCTCCCCATGCCGGCGCGTGCGAGCAGGCGCAGCTCCCCGTGCATGGAGATTCCCGCCCCGGTTCCCGGGTTCGGGGCGTCCGTGCCCGCGACCAGCCGCACTCCGGCCGCGCGCAGCCTGCGGACGTTCTCCATCGCCACGCGTCCGCCCTCCCCGAGCCCGCCCGGGAAGCGGCCGTCGAGCGTCTGCCGCTGAATCGGCGAGAGCATCGCTTCGTCGGTCTCGCGCACCAGTTCCGCCACCGCCGGGTCATCGGCCGAAACCATGACCGAGAGCGTCGGGACCACGAAGATGTCCGCCTCCGCGAAGCGCCGGGCATCCGCCTCGGAGACGACCTCGTCGCGCCACACGTGCACCAGCCCGTCGGCGCCGAAGGCCATCGCCTCAAGTGCGGTTTCGAGGGTGCTCACGTGCACCACGGCGGCGAGTCCCTCCGCGTGCGCGGCCGCGATGACCGCGGCGACCGTCTCTCCGTCGAGCGACGGGATTTCCATGTCGAAGGCGCTGCCGTCCTCGTAGATGATCTTGATCCAGTCGGAGCCCTCGGCCTTGCGCGCCCTCACCCACTCCGCGGCCTCGTCCGGGCCGGTCAGCGTCTCCACGGGGATCCCGTACTGCGTGCCGTGCCCGTCCGGGGCGGTCGCGGTCATGCCGGCGGAGAAGAGGTCCGCCTGGGTGCCGCGCGCCACTTCTTCGCGCGCGGGCCGCATCGCCGCGGCGAAGGCCGGGTCCGTGGACTGGTCCAGCACCGTGGTCACCCCGAAACGGAGCGCGTCCCCCAGCGTCGAGAGGAAGCTGTGCACGTGGCCGTCGATCAGCCCCGGGATCAGCGTGTGGCCCCGCCCGTCGACGCGCGGGAGATCCTCGGGCAGGTCCAGCCTCTGGCCGGCGTGCCGGATCCTCCCGTCCTCGACCCACACGTCCCATCCCTGCCGGAAGGCCTCGCCGTCGAACGCCGTGACGTCCACGATCGCGAACGTTTCCTCGGGAACGCCACGGGCCGGGCCCTCCACCGCCTCCGGCACCGGCAGCGTCGCGAGCACGCCGGTGAAGACCGCGACTCCCACCACGAGCCAGGTCAGGCTGCGGCCAACGAGATGGCGTGCACTCTTCATCGGGATCTCCTCATCGAGAAACTGTCCGCGCGGCGGAACCCGAGCGCCGCCACGGCGAGGAAGACGAGCGTTTCGGCCGCCAGAACCGCCAGGTGCATCGGGACCGGCTGCCCGGCGTCCATCGCGATGACCTTGAGCGCGAGCTGCGCGTGGTGATAGGCGGGAAGCGCGAGCGCGATGTCCTGCATGACATCCGGGAACATGTAGATGGGGAGCCAGAGCCCGGAGAGCATGGCCATGGGCAGGAAGACGAGGTTGACCACGGCGACGGCCGAGCGTCCCTGGGCCCACGCGCCGATCGCCAGGCCCAGGGCGCAGAACGGGATCACGCCCGCGAGCAGCACCCCGGCCAGCGCGAACCACTGCCAGCGATAGAGCGCTACCCCCGCCGCGTGGGCGGCCATCAGGAACAGCGCCGCCACGACCACCGCGCCGAAGATCAGCGCCGCCATGACCTTGGCGAACAGGTAGGCGCCCGCGGGCATGGGCGTGGTCTGCTTCAGGAGCAGGACACCGGTGTCGCGTTCGTTCGCGAGCCCGGCTCCGAAGCCGAAGAGCGCCGGACCGAGGACGCCGAAGACCCCGTAGGTCGCCAGCACGTAGGTCGGCACGGCCAGCGACACCCCGCGCGCGCCCATGATCACGCCGAAGAACAGGTAGAAGATGAGCGGGAACGCCAGCGTGGGGATGGCGAACATGGGCTCCCGCAACACCTCCACGAACTGGAAGCGGGCCTCCAGGAGGTAGATGCGGAAGCGGCGGGTGGGGGTCAGGCGATGGGTGTCGCGAGCTTGCATCGAAGCGCCCGCGCTGGCCGTTGCCGCCCCGCCGGTCATGCCGCGCCCTCCTTACCATCCCGCGTCAGCGCGAGAAACGCCTCTTCGAGCCCTGCGGCCACGACCGTGAGATCCGCTAGCGCCTCGTCGCGGGCGAGCAGCTCCCGGACCAGGTCCTCGGGCCGCGTCGTCAACGCCTCCAGATGCTGCCCTCGCGTCCTGGCCTCGACGACGCCGGGCAGGCTGGCCACTTCATCGGACGCGATCCGCGTGACGCAGCGCACCAGCCGCCCCGCCGTGCGCGACTTGATCTCCGCCGGGGTGCCCTCCGCGATCCGCCGCCCGTTATGGATCACGACCACGCGGTCCGCCAGCGCGTCGGCCTCGTCCAGGTTGTGCGTGGTGAGCACGGTGGTGCGCCCGGAATCTCTGAGCGCCCGGATCTCGCTCCACAGCCGGTGCCGCGCATCGACGTCGAGCCCAGTGGTGGGCTCGTCCAGGAACAGCAGCTCCGGATCGCCCGCCAGCGCCAGGGCGAACATCACCCGCTGCTGCTGACCTCCGGAGAGCTTCCCGTACCTGCGCCGGGAGAGATCCTCGAGGCCCGCCATGGCGAGCAGGCGCGAAGCCGCAATCGGCGCGGGATAGTAGGCGCGGAAGAGCTCGATATGCTCGCGGACCGTCAGATTCGCGGAGATGCCCGAGATCTGGAGCATCGCGCCCCGCCGCACCCGCACCTCCGGCGCTCCCGGAGCGAAGCCGAAGACGCTCGCCGCGCCCTCCTGCACCTGCAGGCTCCCGAGGAGGAGGCTGATGGCGGTGGTCTTGCCGGCGCCATTGGGGCCGAGCACCCCCAACACCTCGCCACGCCGGACCTCCAGATCGAGATCGTCCAGCGCCAGCACCGGTCCGTATCGATGTGTTACGCGGGAAAGGCTGGCTAGGGCAGGGCTATGCGTTACAGCGGCTTGCATAGGGCCAGCCTACGAGCCGGCGGTCGGGGCTGTTTCGGGGGTGGACAAGCCGTTGCGACGCGTGCCATACTGAATTTAGTACGAATAACATATGGAGACGCCACATGCACCGCACTCAGGACACCTACCCGCTGAGCCACTTCCGGCAGCGCACGGGAGAGCACCTCGAGCGGATCCGCGATGGCCGGGTTGAGACGATCACCCAGAACGGCCAGGCCGCGATGGTCGTGATGAGTCCAGAACGGTATGACTTCCTCGTTCACTCCGCCGAACGGGGTCACCTGTGGCGTGAAGCCATCCGAGCCTATAGGGCAGGTGAACGCGGCGTCCCGGCCAACGATGCGATCCACAGCCTGGCGGCTGAGTTCGGCGTGGAGCTTTGAGCTACTCCACACGAGAGCCCCGAGGGATGTCTACCCTCGAGGCTCCTACCTCAGCGTCTTGCTGCGCCCGAAGGCTTGTACAGTAGAGGACGACCTGAGGAATCAGGTGTCATAGGTCGTCAACGTCGGGCCAACGCGCAACGGTCCAACCTGATCCGCTTCCGCGTACGTCCAACCGGGAAAATCAAAAGCGCAACTTTCGTTTTTCCCGTTTGCAGGTCGTCAATCGCCTCCCCTCATACCCGCACCGTCGCCTGAAACGTCGGCGGCCGCCGCACGTTCGTCGCCTGCTCGAACGCGTACGCGAGCCGGATCAGCGTCGCCTCGCTCCAGGCGCGGCCACAGAGCGACATCCCGATCGGGAGCCCGTGGATGAACCCCATGGGCACCGACATGTTGGGATAGGCCGCCATGGCCGGGGGCGTCGAGCATCCGCCCCCACCTCCGCCCGACGCGTCGAGCGGGTCCTGCATGGCGGGAATCCCCGACGTGATCCCGACGAGCGCGTCCAACTGGTGCTCGTTCATCGCGCGGTCGATCCCCTCGTCGCGCGAGAGTCGATGGCTCGCTGCCAGCGCGTCGATGTAGCGCTGGTCGGTCAGCGGCCCGCGCTCCTGGGAGCGCACATGGAGTTCCTGCCCGTAGAGGGCCAGCTCCAGATCGGCGTTCGCCTCGTTGTACTCGATGAGTTCGGCGAGCGACTTGATCGGCGCGTCGGGGCCCAGCGAGGCGAGATAGGCGTTCAGATCCGCCTTGAACTCGTGGTACAGCACCTCCATCTCGTACTCGTTGCCGAAGCGGAGCTCCCCCGGGAGCGTGACCGGATCGACCACCGTCGCGCCCTCCGCGCGCATGACGTCGAGCGCCTCTTCGAACAGGGCGTCGACGCGGCTGTCGAAGCCGGCGTACTCGCGCAGGACGCCGACCCGGGCGCCGCTGAGGCCGGCGGGGTCCAGCGCACCGGTGTAGTCGGTGAGGAAGTTGCCCGCGCTCGCGGCGGTGAGCGGGTCGCGCGGATCCACGCCGACCATCGTCCCGAGCATGATTGTGGCGTCTCGCACGGTGCGCGCCATCGGGCCGGTGCTGTCCTGGCTGTGCGCGATGGGGATGACGCCGCCCCGGCTGTGCAGGCCGATCGTGGGCTTGATGCCGACCAGGCAGTTGCGCGAAGACGGGCCGACGATGGAGCCGTCGGTTTCCGAGCCGATCGTCGCGACCGCCAGGTTGGCCGCCGCGCCCGCCCCGGACCCGGAGCTCGACCCGCCCGGCGTCCGGTCGAGCGCGTAAGGGTTCTTGCAGAATCCGCCCCGGCCGCCGTCCCAGCCGCGGCCGCTCCAGCCGGACGCCCCGAACTCGAACGACTTCCAGCCCGCCCACTCGCTCATGTTCGCCTTGCCGAGCAGGAGCGCGCCCGCATCGCGCAGCCGCGCGGCCACGAAGGCGTCCTGCGGCGCGATCGACCCGGCCAGGGCCGTCGAGCCGGCGGTGGTCGTCATTCCGTCCGCCGTATCGATGTTGTCCTTTAACAGAAGGGGGATGCCGTGCAGCGGCCCCCGGGGCCCCGACGCCTGGAACTCGCGGTCGAGCGCGTCGGCGATCTCGAGGGCGTCCGGGTTCACCTCGAGCACCGCGAACAGCCGCGGCCCCTGCCGGTTCAGCGCCTCGATGCGGTCGAGGTACATCTCTGTGATCGAGCGGCAGGTGTACTCGCCCGTCCGCATGCCCTCGTGGACTTCGTCGATCGTGATCTCGTCGAGGGCGAAGTCCGGCACGCCGCCCGGGGTGCTCTCCTGCCCCGCGCCACCGGGCCCCGAACCAGCGTCGCCGCCCGGGGCGTCGCAGCCCCCGAGCGCGACCAGAGCGCCGGCTGCCGCGCCGGTGCCGAGAAACGTGCGTCGATTCATTTCGGACATGGGTCACCTCATACGGTCAAGCCGGTCTCGCGAGCCGCTTCCACAAGCGTAGCGGCTGAACATCCACGGTGAGTTCAGCGTGACGTTCAGGCAACATCTCCGCGGGTTATCCGGCCCGTCATTCGACAGGCAGATGAGAAATCGTCGCATTTCTACGGTATTTTGTCGCACGCTCATTTGCCAAACCGCTCCCGCGGCGCGACATTTGCAGAGTCCGTAACGGCGGAACAAGGCAGCAGTTAGCTCGAATCACATGAGCCCCGGTGCGATTATCGACCCTTCAGCAACCCGGAGCCGCATGATTACGAAAGCCAACGGGCGGATCCCGCGCCGCGTCGATCGACTTCCTCCGTTCCCGGAGGGGTGGTACTTCATCGCGACCCGCGACACCCTGCTGAAGGAAAAGCTCATCGAGAAGACCTGGATGGGCGAGCAGATCGTCGCCTGGTGCGACGGCGAGGGCCGCGTCTGCGTGGCGGACGCGTTCTGCCCCCATCTGGGCTCGCACCTGGGGCCGACGGCCGGCGGCACCATCCGGGACGGCTGCCTGGTGTGTCCCTTCCACGGGTTCACCTTCGATGCCACCGGCCAGTGCGTGGCCACGCCCAACGCCTCACCCCCCAGGGCCGCGAAGCTGAAGCTCTACGAGACCCGCGAGATCCTGGGCATGGTCTTCGCGTGGTATGGCGCCGGCGGGCGGGCGCCGCAGTGGGATCTGCCGGAGGAGCCCCCCACGGGCGCGGACTGGAGCGGGCTGCGTTCCGCCACCATGCGCTTCCGGGGCCATCCCCAGGAGACGACCGAGAACTCCGTGGACGTGGAGCACCTGGAGTACACGCACGGCTACCGGGATGTCGAACCGACCGCCTTTTCCATCGACGGCGCCTACCTGAAGAGCTGCTTCGAATTCAGGAACGTCCGCACCGTCGCGGGGCTGATCGACATCGTGTCCGAGGTATCGGCCGTCACCCACGTCCATGGTCTGGGATTCTCGTTCGTCGAGGTTCGCGAGAAGACGATCGGCATGGACTCGAGACTGTGGGTGCTTTCGACCCCGGTCGACGGCGAACTCGTCGAGTTGACGCTGGTCAGCCAGTCGCGCGAGGTCGCGAGGCCCGGGCGGTACGTCGTCGGGCTGGGGTTCCTGCCGAGGAAGCTCCGCAACAGGCTGATGAACCGCATCCTGATCTACGAGGAGCGGCGGTTCGTGGCGCAGGACGTGGTCATCTGGGAAAGGAAGCGCTACCAGTCCCCGCCGCGTCTCTGCCGGGCCGACGGACCCATCGGCAAGTACCGCCTGTATTGCCGTCAGTTCTATCCGCAATTAGCTCTAGAGCGACGGGGTGGTCCACGCCGCGCGTGGGCGGATCGAATTGGATCCGGGCATCTGCCGGAGGGGAACGGGACATGATGGAACCGCAGCGTATGGTGAACGTACTGATGATGGCGCATCACTTTACGCTCGAGGTGGCGCCGACGAGCTGCGAGCACCGGATCAGCCCCTTCCCGTCGATGAAGCCGAGCCAGAAGCTGGAGTTCCGCATCGCCGGGAAGGTGTGCGAGGTGCCCGTCTGAGACGCGGATTCTTCCTCGGAAGACGATGATCCGCCAGCCGCCGCCGCGAGCCGATTCGGGAGAGGATTTGGAAGTACCCGGTGCCTACGTCGCGGGATACGAGGCCGCCCGCCAGCACGATCCGGAGCTCGCGGAGGCCTACGTCCGCAACACGATGATCGGCGATCCGCTGGCGGATGCCGTCGTCCGGGATCTTTCGGACCTGGATCCCGGGGAACTGCACCAGACGCTGGCGCAGGCACTGGACAATCCCCACGAACCGCAGACGGGCGCCCCCGATTCCCTCGTCGCGTTCGTCGATTACTCGACCACCGTGCCCGACTGGTTCGACGCCGACATCGCCCGCATGGCCTCGCGCGCCTTTCTGCGAAACTCGGACATCGTCCTCGCGGCCCTGGTGGGCGGCAGCATCGTCGAAGGATTCTCCACCCTGATCAGCAAGTCGTTCCGGATCCGGGGACGGGTCACCAACTCGGGTGTGCGGCGCCTCAAGCAGAACGGGATGCAGCTCGTCGAGCAGTACCTGCCGGGGGGAATGGAGCCCGGAGGGGACGGATGGAGGCTCACCCTGCGCGTCCGGCTGGTGCACGCCCAGTCCCGATACCTGATCAACCAGTCCGATGAATGGGATCACGACCGGCTGGGAGAACCGATCAGCGCCGCGCACGTGCTCCTGGCCGGGGCGGCCTTCTCGGGCCGGCTGATGCGGCACGTGGCCACGCTCGGGGGCGACTTCAGCAGGGAGGAGCGGGAAGCCTACATCCACGTCTGGCGCTACACCGGGCTGCTCATGGGCATCCCGGAGGATCTCATCTTCGACGACGAAGCCTCGGCTTGCCGGGCGTTCGAGATCGGCTCCATGTGCGAACCTCCCGCGGACCTGGACGCGATCATCATGGCCAACAGCATCGTGAACAGCGCGCCCGTCATCATCGGTGTCACGGACCCCGCCGAGCGCCGGAAGATGGCCCGCGTCGTGACCCAGGCGTCGCGGGAGCTGATCGGCGAGGAGCTCGCCGATTCATTCCTGTTTCCCACCCGCAGGCGGAAGGTGATCCCCTGGATGCGGATTCAGAACCGGTCCCGGGGCGTCATCCGCAAGGTGCTTCCCCGTCTGGGGGCGAAGCAGGATCGGGACCGGTTCGACGCTCTCATGGAGTTCGCCGGCTTCGAGAAGCTGAGGTACTCGTACCGGTTGCCGACCGCGCTGCACGACGAACAGTCGTCGGACTGGTAGCTCGGGCGCTGGCAGTCTGTCCGCCGGAAGGCGCGGGCGCTCGGATGTGGATTCGGGATGCGGGTGGGCCGGGACACCGCCGCTCATCGCAGGCGCCAGCCCACGGTGAGCCGGCGGGGTCGATCCTTGGATATTCTTCTGTCGGGACCCTCCGCAGCGTGTTGCAAACCGACAAATGCAACAAATCGTTGCGCATCCAATGATGCAACAAATCATTGCATTCTCCATGATGCAACAAATCGTTGCTTTCTCCAGAATGCAACACCGTGCGGAGGGGTGTGGACGGAGATGAAGACGCTCACCCGGCGGTCGGCTCAGCGCGGAACGCTGAAGATGCGCCTAGCCCCCGATGCGCCTAGCCCCCGATGCGCCTAACCCCGGATGCGCCTAGCCCCCGATGCGCCTAGCCCCCGATGCGCCTAGCCCCCGACTCGCGTGAACGTGAACGTTCCGATGGGCGCGTCCGAGAACGGGGTCATGCCGCGGAGGCTGCGGATGGGCCGTTTGGGCGAGGAGTCGGCGTTGGCGGAGGTGTAGGTGG
>JAPPJO010000093.1 GCA_028820325.1 Gammaproteobacteria bacterium
CCGCCCGCTCGACCGGTTCTCCAGAACGCTTGCGTCACGGGGGCGTCCATAGATGCCAACGGGGCGGGACACCCTGGCATCCAGTACGTTGTTCCGAGTCGGCATCGTCTCGCGAAGCCGGCCACGCCCGGCACCCACGCAAGACTCGCAGCTCACTGGAGGAACCATGGCTCGATCTCCCCTGCGCCTGTCCGTCATCGCGCTCGTGGCTCTGTCCCCGGCCTGTGCCGAATCGGGCGCGCCGGGGGCGGACGCTTCAGCCTCCGCCGGGAACCCGGCCGCTTCCGGAAACGGTCCGCCATCCTTCGAAGTCGATCCCACCTGGCCGCGCGAGTTCCCCAACGACTGGATCCTGGGCGCAATCACGTCGGTCTTCGTCGATGACCGGGATCACGTCTGGATCACGCATCTTCCCGAGACGCTAACGCCGGAGGAGATTTCCGCGGTACAGGATCCGCCCATCGGGGAGTGCTGCGTGCCGGCGCCCGTCGTGCTCGAGATCGACCCGGAGGGCAACGTGGTTCAGGGGTGGGGCGATCCTGCCACCCAGGACGTCTCCGAGTACCCGCGCAACTCGCACGGGCTCTTCATCGACCACAACGGCAACGTCTGGATAGGCACCTACCGCCACCATCGCGTCATGAAGTTCACCCGCGACGGACAGCATCTCATGACGCTGGGCGAGTACGACGTGAACGGCGGAAGCTCCGACACCGCGCTCCTCGGCGGTCCGGCCGGCATCTGGGTCGACCCCGCAACCAACGAGGTGTTCATCGCGGACGGTTATCGCAACCGGCGGGTAGTCGTGTTCGACGGAGACACGGGCGCGTACCTGCGGCACTGGGGCGCCTACGGGGAGCCCCCCGACGACGAGGCCACCTACGACTACGGCGCCCGCACCGCGGACAGCCCGCCCCCGCCTCAGTTCTCCACCGTGCACGGCCTGGCCGGTTCGGCGGACGGCCTGATCTACGTCGCGGACAGGCGCGGCAACCGAATTCAGGTGTTCCAGCGCGACGGCACCTACGTGACCGAAAAGACCATCGCCCCGCTCACCCGCGCCTCCGGGTCGGCGTTCGTTATCGCGCTGTCGCCGGACGCCGCGCAGCAGTGGCTCTATCTGGCCGACGGCACCAACCACAAGGTGTGGATCCTGCGCCGCTCGGACCTGGAGGTCGTGGGCGAGTTCGGCCGCGGCGGTCGGCAGGTGGGTCAGTTCCTGCGGCCGCACGGCATGTCGGTGGACTCCCGCGGCAACATATACGTGGGCGAGGCCTCCACGGGCCGGCGCGTGCAGAAGTTCGCGGTGGGAGGTTAGGCGAAAGGCGCGGGTCGCCGGCCCTGGCTGCTATCCTCCCGATCCCGCCCTAGCGGTCGGTACCGCCCGCCGGCAGCCGGTAGTCGAGCGGCGGGTCGCGGTCGCCCAGCAGCGGCTCGTAGACCCAGCCCTCGGGTATGCGGTCCGCATGCTCTGTCCTGGCCGCCTCCACCAGGTCGGGCCGGGTGAACACGTCGATCGCGGTCATCGCCAGCGCCTTGGCCGCCACCACCATGCCCTTCTCGCCGATGGGCGTGCCGCCCGCCGCGATGGCGTGCCACGAATGAGCGGCCGTGCCGGGCACCCAGGTAGCGGTTCGCACCCCGCCCGTGGGCACCGCCCAGCTCACGTCGGCCACGTCGGTCGAGCCCCCGGTACCCTCCTCGGTCACGAAGAAGGGCTGGATTTCCGCCGCCGACTCGATGGGAAGCGCGTCCTCGGGCAGGTGCTTGGCCAGCGCTTCGGCGAAGCGGCGGTCCTGCTCGCTGTAATGCACGCCCCCGACCCGCTCCAGGTTGGCGTGCATCGCCTCCTGCAGCGCCACGTTGATGAGGATGTTGTAGAGGCCGTGGATGACCTCGTACTGCATGTCGGTTCCCGTGCCCAGCGCGGCTCCCTCCGCCGCCTGCGCCACCCGCTCGAAGATGGCGTGGACGTTCGCGGGGTCTGGATGGCGCACGTAGTAGAATACCTCGGCGAAATCGGGCACGACGTTGGGCGCCGCGCCGCCGTAGGTGATCACGTAGTGGATGCGGGTCTCCTGCGGGACGTGCTCGCGCAGCAGGTTGACCATGTGGTTCATGGCCTCCACGCCGTCCAGCGCCGACCGCCCGCGCTCGGGCGCCCCGGCCGCGTGCGCGGACACGCCGGAGAAGCGGAATTTGGCGGACTTGTTCGCCAGGCTGCTCGACGCGCCCGCTGAGTTTCTGTCCCCGGGATGCCAGTGAAGCATGATGTCGACGTCGTCGAAGAGCCCTTCGCGCACCATGTACACCTTGCCCGCCCCACCTTCCTCGGCCGGGGTCCCGTAGACGCGCACCTCGCCGGTCTGGCCCGTCGCCCGCATCCACTGGCGCACGGCGATGCCGGCAGCGGCCGAACCCGTGCCGAACAGGTGGTGTCCGCAGGCGTGTCCCTGCGGCTTGCCGGGGATGGGTGTGCGCTCGGGGCTCCGGTCCTGGGTGATGCCGGGAAGCGCGTCATATTCCGCCAGGATGCCCACGACCGGGCCGTCTCCGTTGCGGTAGCTGGCGACGAAGGCGGTGGGAATGCCCGCAACCCCCATCTCCACCTCGAAGCCGGCGGCCTCCAGCGTGCCGGCCAGCAGGGCCGAGCTCTCCGTCTCCAGATAACCCAGCTCGGCGAGGTCCCAGATCTCCTGGGCGATGCTCGCATAGGAGCCCGCGTGCTCGTCGATGAAAGCAGCGACCATGTCCTTGCCGTCCTGCGCCTGGAGCGGTGCGTGGGCAAAGCCAAGGGCCATTGCTACGGCGATGATGATGAGGGCGCGAGCGTTCATGATCTGCTTCCTGGATGTGGGCCTGGATGATCGATCGGGATGGGCGGGTGGCCGAGGGCGTTCACGCTCCTCCCTCCGCATGGATCATGGTAGCAAAACATGGGGACTCCGGCACTCTCGCGGCATTGCGCTAGCCGGGCCGGCGCCGGTCACGAAGGTTCAGCATCACCGAGAGTCCCAGCGCCACCAGCGCACTGCCCACCACCACCGCATCCACGAGGGCCGCGTTCCAGTCGATGCCCGTGACCGCGTCCAGGTGGTACTTGATCCACGACGCCGGCAGGCCGGTCTCCCCCAGGGCCCGCTTCAAATCCCAGTGCCAGTCCGTCAGCGGGCAGTATCCCCATCCGTACACAATCCCGGCCCCGAACCAGAACAGCAGCGTCACGCCGATGGTCAGCAGGTGGAGCCGCCGGGTTCTCCTCCAGGCCCATCCGAGCATGTTGAAGCTCACCAGCGCCGTATGAAAGACGACGAACAGCACATCGAGAAGCCGATAGAGGGCCGGTTCGGTCATGGGTAACGATAGGTGCCGACACCTGCCGGCGCGATCTGCGTAGGCAGCAGGGGACAGCCGGACCTGTCCCGGTGACACAGGCACCCATTGCCGGTCACCGGGGCTGGACCGGAGCCGATGATCGCGAGACATTGAATGGCCGCGGGGCTTCGCACTCTGGGAGGTGGCGTTTTGCCAGAGGGGCGATCCCTTCCCTGCACACCCGCAAAGCGCAGCACTGCTGATGGAACAAGACTCCACGCACGGCGCCAGAGACCCGAGAGACATCTCGGTCAACGTCAACCTCAGTCTCCCGGACGCGCCGGCGGCCTACGAGTCCGTATACAAGGACGTCCTGGGGTACGGGCTCTGGTGTCTGTGCCTCGCCGGGGTCTGCGGTGCCCATCGCATCTACATGGGCAAGTGGGGGACGGGAATCCTCTGGCTGTTGACCTTCGGCCTCGCGGGCGTCGGCCAATTGGTGGACCTGTTCCGCATGAAGGCGCTGATTCGCGATGCCAACGTGCGCAAGGGCTACATTCCCCATCCCATGCTGGCCGCCCGCGCCAACCCCGGTTCCGCGCCGCCCGCAGCCCTGCCCAAACACACGGACCTCAGGCTCGTGCTGCTCGAGGCCGCGGAGAAGAAGGGCGGCGAACTCACGGTCACCCAAGGGGTGATGGCCTCAGGGAAGTCCTTCGAAGAGGTCGAGAAGTGCCTGCGCGGCATGGTCGACCAGGGTTACGTCGACGTCGACAATGCGCCCGGCAGCGGCGTCATCGTGTATCGCTTCCCGGAGCTGTCGGGGAGCTAACGACCGCGGAGGCGCCGTGCCCGACCGGCCCCATTTCACGGTACTCGACCATCCGCTGGTTGCCGACAAGGTCACCCGACTGCGCGACCACCGCACCGGACACCGGGAGTTCCGGGACCTGATCCGCGAGATCGGCGCCCTGATGGCCTATGAGGTCCTGCGCGACCTGCCCGCCGAGGAAGTGGAGGTCGAGACCCCGCTTGAGACCACCACCGGCCTCCGCGTGCGCGAGGAAGACGTCGTGCTGGTGCCGATCCTGCGCGCCGGGTTGGGGATGCTCGAGGGCTTCACCACAGTGCTGCCGGGCGCGCGCATCGGGCACGTGGGGCTGTACCGGGACCATGAAACGCTCCAGCCTGTCCAGTACTACTTCAACGTTCCGCAGCCCGCGGGCCGCCACTTCATCGTGGTCGATCCGATGCTGGGCACGGGCGGGTCGTCGTCGGCGACCATTACGCTGCTCAGGGAACACGGCGCGCGCGACATCCGCCTGGCCATCCTGGTGGCCTGCCCGGAGGGCGTGCATGCCCTTGAGCGAGCGCATCCGGACGTGCCGGTTTTCACGGCCGCTCTGGACCGGCAGCTGAACGAGAACGGCTACATCCTGCCGGGACTGGGTGACGCCGGAGACCGCATCTTCGGGTCGGACTGACGGAGACCGCTCCCGGGTCGATGCCGCGAGGCTCGCTCGGTCTGACGGCTACGGCCGTTCCACCCTCACCGGGCACACCTTCAGCTCCGCCGTGTCCGTTACCGGGTCGTATCCTCCGCCGGTGAGCACGTTGACCGGGGCGTCGTTGAAGCTGAACGAGGTGAAGACGGTCCCGCGCGGCGAGCGGGCGTTGGCCTCCACCCGGACCATCATGCATCCGCGCGCGCTGGTCATCTTGGCCCAGCCGCCATCCTCGAGCCCCCAGTCCATCACGTCTTCCGGATGGATCTCCAGCCGTTCGCCCGGCGCCAGATAGTCGATGCCGGCGGCGCGGCCGGTCTGGGTGCGGGTGTGGTAGTTGGGGAGGCGCCGGCCCGTGGTGAGCCACACCGGGAACTCGTCGCTGATTACCTCGGCGGGATCCCGGTAGCGGATCAGCTTGAAGATGCCGCGCCCGTTCTCGAAGGTCCCCTGGTGCAGGATCGGCGTCCCGGGGTGATCCTTGTAGGGCACCGGCCAGTGGTACTCGCCGCGGTCGATGCGGTCCCAGTCCAGCCCCGCATACAGGGGCGATAGCTCGCAAAGCTCGTTGAAGACGTCCTTCGCGCTCTCGAAGTCGAAGCCGGGCGTGCCCATGCGGCGGGCGATCTGCGACACGATCCACCAGTCGGGCATGGCCTCGCCCGGGGGCTCGACCGCCTTGCGCAGCCGCTGCACGCGCCGCTCGGTGTTGGTCTGCACGCCGTCGGTCTCGCCCCATGCCGTGGCCGGGAAGACCACGTCCGCCAGCTCGGCGGTTTCGGTGAGGAAGAGGTCGATCACCACCAGTTGGTCGAGGCTCTTTAGCGCCTCCTCGCAGTGGTGCCGCTCGGGGTCGGTGACGACGGTGTTCTCTCCGTTGATCATCATCGCGTGGATGCCGTCGCCGCAGGCCTCCAGCGCCCTCACCTTGGTGGGCCCGATCTCGAGGTCCACCTTGCGCCCGTACACCGGCTCGAACTTCTTCTGGTGCGCCGGATCCAGCACGGACTGGAAGCCGGGGTAGTTGTTGGGCAGGGCGCCCGCGTCTCCCGCGCCCTGAATGTTGTTCTGCCCGCGCATCGGGTTAACCCCGGTGCCCTCGCGCCCGATGTTGCCCGTCATGAGCGCCAGGTTGCACAGGCTCTGGACGTTGTCGACCCCGCAGATGTGCTCGGTAATGCCCAGCGTGTAGTAGATGGCGCCACGTTCCGCCTTTCCGTACAGGATGGCGGCGCGCTCGATGTCGGCGGCAGGCACCTCGGTGATGGTCTCGGCCCATTCAGGGGTGAACTTCTCGATGTGCTGGAGGAAGGCCTCCGCCTCGGTCGTGCGTCCCTCGACGAAGCCCTGGTTGGTCAGGCCCTCGCGATGGATGACGTGCGCCATGGCCAGCAGGAGCGATACGTCAGAGCCGACCCGGAGCGGCAGATACACGTCGGCCAGTTCGGCGAGGGCGATGCGCCGCGGGTCGGCGGTGATGAGCTTGGCCCCGTTGGCGATGGCCCGCTTGAGCCGGGTCGCGGCCACGGGGTGGCACTCCGTCATGTTGGTCCCGATGCAGAAGATCACATCGGGCTTTTCCATGTCCTCGAGCGGGTTCGACATTGCGCCCCGACCGATCGTTGCCGCCAGACCGGCGACTGTGGGAGCGTGTCAGGCACGGCTGCAGTTGTCGATGTGGTTCGTTCCGAACCCCCCCCGGATGAACTTCTGCATGGTGTAGGCGGCTTCGTGCGGCGCCCGCCCCGAGGCAACTCCGTAAACGGCATGGCGCCCGTAGCGCTCGCGCACGCGCAGGAACCCCTCTGCGGCCCGGTCCAGCGCCTCGTCCCAGCCGGCCTGATGCAGCTCGCCGTCCTCACCCCGCACCAGCGGATGGGCCAGGCGGTCGGGGTGCTGCACGAAGTCGAAGGCGAACTGGCCCTTCACGCACAGGGCGCCCTTGTTGGCGGGGCCGTCCATGGCGGGCTGCACGCCGATGAGCGTGTTGCCGCGGGTGAGCAGGTCCACCGCGCAGCCCACCCCGCAATAGGGGCAGACCGTGCGGGTCTTCTTCGTCTCGCCGGCAACGTCGCGGTACGCCAGCGCCTTCAGGTCCCCCAGCGCCCCGGTCGGGCAGGTCTGAACGCACTGCCCGCAGAAGGTGCAGGCCGAATCCTTGAGGTGGCCGTCGAACTCGACCGTGATCTGGGTGTCGAAGCCGCGTCCCTTCACCGAGATGGCGTAGTCGCCCTCCTGCTCCGCACACACGCGCACGCATCGGTAGCAGGAGATGCAGTTGTCGTAGTCGCGCATGATGAAGGGGTTCGGGTCGTCGGGGCGGCTCGCGCCCGACTGCCTGCCCTGGAAGCGCCCGGTGCGCGCCTCGTAGCGGTCCACCAGCTCGGTCATCTCCTGCGAGGCGAGGCTGGTGAGCTCGTCCACGTCCACTTCGCGGTTCTCCGAGACCAGCATCTCCATGAGCGTGCGGCGATGCACCTCCACGCGCGCGCTCCTGGTGCGCACCTCCATTCCCGCCTGGCATTGAGCGGTGCACGACGCGACCGGGGCGCGCGCGCCCTCCACCTCCACCACGCACAGGCGGCATCCGCCGAAGGGTTCCAGCCTGGGGTCGTAGCAAAGCGTGGGGATGTCCTTGCCGTGCCGCGTAGCGGCCTCGTAGACGGTCTCCCCCGGGGTGTAGGCGACCTTTTCGCCGTCGAGGACGATGGTGGGTCCTGTCCCGTTCGTGCTCATCGGTGTGGTCCTGATTCGAGTTTGCTGCCTGGACCCTCCAGGGCCCAGTCCCATGCGGCCCGCCCTAGCCCCGGCCCGCCATGGGGAGGGGGCCATGGGCAGTGACGTGGCGCGAAACCGCCTCGGGAAAATAGCGCATGAGGCTCTCGGTGATGAGCGGGGCCGCGGTTCCCAGGCCGCAGGCGCTCGTCTCCTTCATGGTATACCCAATATCCGCAACTTCGTCCACCCACGCCACCAGCGCATCCGGGCCGGCCTCGCCGGCGAGCCGCTCGGTCAGGCGCTGGGTGCCGATGCGGCAGGGGAAGCACTTCCCGCAGGACTCGTGCGCGAAGAACTCCATCGCCGCGTGCGCCACCTCGACCATGTCGCGCGAGTCGTCGAACACCATGATGCCGCCCGCGCCCAGGAACGATTTGCGCGCCCGGATGGCGGGCTCGTCCAGCGTGACGAATAGATCGTCGCCGGCCAGGAAGCCCCCGGAGAGCCCGGCCATCGTAACCGCCTGGATGGCGCGACCCTCCAAGGGGCCGCCGGCCCAGTCGTAGAGCAGCCGTTCGAGCGGGAAGCCCATGGGGACTTCGTAGTTCCCGGGCCGGAGGATGTCCCCGGAAAGCGAGATCACCTTGGTGCCGGCGTGTCCGTTCAGGCCCAGTCCGGCATACCACTCGGCGCCAAGCGCGAGAATATGCGGGACGGAGGCCAGCGTCTCGACGTTGTTGACGACCGTCGGCAGGTTCTCGAAGCCGTGGGTGACGGGGAAGGGGGGGCGGTTGCGCGGGAAGGGATGCTTCCCCTCCATGGAGTTCAGCAGCGATGTCTCCTCCCCGCATATATAGGCGCCGGCGCCGCGGCGGATGTGCAGGTCGAAGGCGAAGCCGCTGCCCATCACGGACGGCCCCAGGATGCCCGCTTCCTCCGCTTCGCGGATGGCCTCCGCGAGGATGTGCTCGGTCTCGGGGTACTCGTAGCGCAGGTAGATGTAGCCGCGGTGCGCGCCGCTCGCGTACCCCGCGGCGATCATGCCCTCGATGACCGCGTGCGGATCGTAGTCCATGAGGGCGCGGTCCTTGAAGCAGCCCGGCTCGCCCTCGTCCGCGTTGCAGACGATGGACTTCGGCGTCCCGTTCGCTTCGGCGACCGCGCGCCACTTGCGGCCCGTGGGGAAGCCGGCGCCGCCCCGGCCAGCCAGCCCGCTCCGGTCGATGGCTTCGATCACCTCCGCGGGAGACATTCCGCTCACCGCGCGCGCGAGGCCCTCGTAGCCGCCGTCGCGGCGGTATCCGGCCAGGGTGGCGTGCCCCGGCTCGCGGATGGTGCGGAAGACGCACTCGCGGTGGCCGTCGCGGGCGGGCGGGGGGAGGGGAGCTGGCCGAGCCGTGAGGTCGGCGGCCGAGCGTCCGGCCAGGGTGAGATGGCCGCGGATGACCGGGACCGGGTCGTCGCAGCGGCCCGAGCACGGCATGCCGGTCGCCCCCTCGGGCGCGAGCGCCGCGAGGATGTCGAGCGCGCCCTCCTGAACGCACACGGGTCCCGTGCAGACGCGCGGGCAGTCGAGCCCACCCGGCACGCGCGCGAAGTGGTGATAGAAGGTGATGGTGCCGTACAGATCGGCGAGCGGGATGCGCAACCCCTTGGACACCGCGCGGATGGCATCCTCGGAGAGGTAGCCGTCGCGCGCGTGGAAGGCATGCAGAACCGGGAGGAGCGGGGCGGGCTCCTCCTTCCAGCGGGCCAGGATGTCCTGGTCGGTCATGCTGCGCCCGCGTCGGTCATGCGGTGGTCCTGTCCGGTCATGGGGCGCTCTCTCCCGTCATGCTGTGATCCCGTCCGGTCATGCGGCGCTCCGTTCGCTCGTAGGCGGTTTTCGATGGGGCCTGGGGGACAACAAAGTGGGCAAGAGACCGCGCAAAGGGAAATCCCTCGCCTCCAGGGGCCGGAAACATATGCTCTCCGCGGACATCTCGCTCCCTTTGCTTGTACGCCGGGGTTTCGATTGCGTACCTTTGTGACGCGGGGAGCGCGGGCGGGCGAGCAGGTTCAGGACGGGCCCATAGCTCAGTTGGTCAGAGCAGCGGACTCATAATCCGACGGTCGCAGGTTCGAGTCCTGCTGGGCCCATCGCCCGTCCGCCTTCCCCGCAGCAACGCGGCCCCGCCAGCACTTGACTGGCGGGGCCGTTCCTTGCTGATCCCGGCCTGTTCCCGGCATCCCGGTCCCGGGGCCGGCGGCGTCGGCTAGAAGATGATTTGGAACCCCACGTTCAGGTTGCGCGGGAAGCCCAGGAAGACCTCCGCGGAGTCCGCATCGTGACGGTCGCCGTCGTCGTGGTAGCCGTTCCACCTGGACGCATCGGTGGCGTCCTGGATGTACACGGTGTCGAACAGGTTGTACACGTTGGCGAACAGGCGCAGGCTTCCGCCATTCGCAATCGGCAGGACGTCGCCGAGCGAATACGAGGTGTGCAGGTGGAACAGTGAATAGCCCGGGGGCTGCCAGGACTGAGCCCTGTCGTCCGCCCTGGTGCGGCTGAAAGGCTCGAACTGCGCGAAGTGATCGCCGTAGAACATGCCCACCAGCGACAGATAGGCGGCGTCCGACGGATAGACGGAAGCCATGAGCGCCATCTGGTGCTGTGGCGCGTCGGCGACCTTGAGCCCGGAGATGTAGAAGTTGTAGTTCTCCGTTTCGCTGGACTGGTCATCGGGCCGATAGGTGCCGGACACGTCTTCCAGGTACTTCCAGTTGCCGAGCGAGAGCGACCAGTCGAAGCGCACCAGGTTGCTGGGCTGGAACCATCCTTCGGCCTCGACGCCCATGTGGCGCGCGTCGACGCCGAGCAGGTTGACCAGCCCGTCCACTCCCTCCACGCCGCCGATGTTCTGGACAAAGCGGGTCAGGGTCCGATTCCTCCAGGTGGTGTGGTAGAGACCGAGCCTCAGAAAGATGTCCCTCGCGGCGGAGCGGAACTCGCTGCCGACTTCGCCGGAGAGGAACTTCTCGTTTTTCGGATCCGCGTTCAGCGTGCCGTTGTTGTCGTCGATCACGCCATCGAAGATCGGCACCTTGGAGATGACGCCTGCATTCGCGTAGATGGACCACTGGTCGTTGAGGTTGCGAACGGCGCCGCCCTTGAACTGGTAGCCGCCGATGTTGCCGCTTTCCAGCGTGCGGTAGCCTCCGGACGCCGCATCCTGCCTGAAGAAGTCCACGAAGGTGTAGGAGTTCTGCGCCCACCCGGCCATACCGTAGACAGAGCCTGCGGTGGTGCTCTTCTCCGCCTGAACGTACCCGCCCAGCCAGCCGACCGTGTTCTCGTTGTGGTAGGCGATCTTGTCGCCCAGGCCGCGGTTCTGCTCGGCTTCCGTCCAGAAGTCGGAGCTGCAGCTGCGGAAGCAATCGTTGTAGTAGGCGCCGCCCAGCAGGTCGCGCACCTCCCGGTAGTGCTCGATAGTGGCGGTGCGCCAGTCGATGCCGACCTCGGCGGTGAGGCCTCCTTCGAAGCTCTTCCGCAGCTTCGAGATCACGCCCAGCGTGTTCTGGTTGTTGACCGAGTTGCGCAGGATCCCGCGCGACCCGGAGCTGCTCGACCGGTTGCGTTCGATGGTGGCATCCCAGTCTGCAAAGCGCTGGCCGTAGTCGGTATTCCACCTGAGCGATCCGTACGTGCCGGTACCGCCGCCCCGGCCGCCGGAATAGTAGCCCACCGTCGACAGGCTCAGGCCGTCGCCGAAGAAGGAATACCAGTTCAGGTTGACCTGCGGCTTGTGGAAGTAGTTCTCGCGCTCGTTCAG
Organism: Gammaproteobacteria bacterium; assembly: GCA_028820325.1. GTDB lineage: Bacteria > Gemmatimonadota > Gemmatimonadetes > Longimicrobiales > Gaopeijiaceae > BD2-11. Next base: position 11,351 of record JAPPJO010000093.1, read on the forward strand.
GTATCCGCTGTTGAAGCGGTCTCGGTGCCCGGCGTCCGGTCCGGTGCTGTTGTACTGGCTTCCTGCGTAGCTGGCGCTCACCGGAGCCACGTTCGGACTCCGTCCCCTGCCCACTTCGGGATAGTCGTCGAAGGCCCCCGCGTCGAATCCGTCCAGCGAACGCGCGAAGTCCGGGTCCAGGCTCGCCAGGTTGAGCTTGTAGAGATTCTGGCCGTGGCGCTGCGGTGCACCGACCGCGTAGGCTTCTAGCCGGTTGCTCGGGTTCAACTGGAACGACGTGGCCAGGTAGTAGGCCCAGGCGTCCGTCCAGAGCGCGTCACCGCCGGCGAAACCGGTGTACATCCCGCTCCCGGTCTTGCGCACCATCTGAGCCGTGGCTGCGAACGCCCCCATGGGGCCCGTGTTCACCACCAGGGTCTCCTTCAGCATGTTGTTGCCCAGCCCCCAGCCACCGCCATCGTCCAGGCTGCCGAGACCGAATTCCTGCTTGTACATCAGGCCGCTGCCCCGGTCCGCGGGATCGGTGATGACGTTGATCGTGCCTCCGATCGATGGCGTGGCCAGGTTCACCGCCGACAGGCCGCGCTGGAGCTGGAGGCTGGTGGCCGCGTCACCCACGCCGTCCCAGTTGGACCAGTAGACCCACCCGTTCTCCATGTCGTTGACGGGCACGCCGTTGATCATCACGGCGGTGTTGCGCTGGTTGAAGCCGCGCACGTTGATGCGGGCATCCCCGGAGCCGCCCCCCTGGGCCGTCGCGTAGACGCTGGGGGTCACGTTGAGCACAAGCGGCAGGTCACGGGAACCCAACTGGTTCTGGAGCTGTGTCTTGCTCACGTTGGTGAACGCCACCGGGGTCTTCCGGTCCTGGGCGCGGGTGGCGAAGACCTCCAGGGCGTCGAAGGCGATCGCCTCCTGGCTCAGGCTGAAGTCCAGCGACAGCGACTGGCCCGCCTCCAGTGAGACGCCGGTCGCGGACTGGCCCCCGTAGCCGATCATGATCACTTCGACGGTGTACGGCCCGCCCGGACGAACTCCCTCCACCCGGTACGCGCCGTCGCTCGCCGACAGCGCCCCCGTCTGGACTCCGGTCACCTCGTGCGTCACCACCACCTGCGCGCTGGCGATGCCGGCGCCGCCATCCCCGGTGACCCGGCCCGTTATGGTGGCGGCCTGCTGCGCGGCCAGATCGCCGGCGCACACCGCGACCAGCACGGCGAGAACTGCATTCAGACGACTTCTGGACAACATCGGCTATCCTCCCTTTGCTAGAGATTGCATGACGAATCTGGTTCCATCGACTTCCGCCCGTGGGCGTGTGCTACTCGAATGGGGCTGCGGGACCCCAGGTTGGACCGTCCGGCAGGGCGCGCATCCGGGTCAGGCTGCCGGGGACGGTCTCGCGATAAGGTAGCGGCCGAAGATCCAGGCGGCGGTGAGCAGGGCGAGTCCGGCGAGCGCCACCAGTCCGAGCGTCCTGTTCACGACATCGGATGCCTCCGAGCTGATCTGTCCTTCCGGACGTCCGATGGCGATGTAGCCCTCGGGCGTCGCACCTTCACCTGTAAGCGGCGCGACCGCGAAAACCGACATGCTCCCGTCAAGGTCGGCGCCGTGCACGATGCCGGGCTCGTCGGCCGCGTCGGGGAATCCCTCCGTCCGCATCGCGCCGATGGTGTCTCCCTCGCTCTGCCCTGAAGGGTAGCGAACCAGGACGCGGCCCTCCCGGTCGAGCACCGTGAAGGTGGACGACTGCGGCAACTCCATGTCCTGCGCGGTCTCGCTCAGGGCGCGCAGGTCGATGCTCGCGATCAGGACCCCGCCGGGCATCCCGCTCTCATCGGGAACCGGAATCGCCGACGCCACGCCCGGGCGCCCGGTGACGCGTCCGATCTGGTAGCTGCCGATGATGTGGCGGTTCTCGTTCATGGCGCGGATGTAGTAGGTGCGGTCGCCCAGGTAAAGCACCCCGTCCGGCTGTACGGAGCCACACCCCACGTATCCGTCGAGTCCGATGGCCCAGATGCCATTGAGGTCGTTGGCCTGGTCGAAGACGCGTCCCAGGATATTGGTGCACTCCGGCTGCTGCATCCCGTTCACCTGCGGGAACTCCGCGAGCGTCGCGAGCAGTACGCGGCTCTCTTCGAGCAGCCGGTTGTACTCCACCGACGTCTCCCGCGTGGCGCGCAGGAGCTCCTGCTCCTGATTGGCCAGCTGGAGTGAGCGGATCTCGCCATTCGCGTACAGGTAGATGCCGACCGCCGGAAGGAAGGCGATCAGCACGAGCAGCAGGACACGGCCGGTGAACCCCCGGTTCGACGTTGACATCGATCGGCTCTCCTGGTTGGGTACGTTGTGGGTTCCGCAATCTAGCATGTCGTCAGGAATTGCGCTCCGTCCCGCGGCAAGGTGTCCCGGGACTCGCCGGCTCACTAGTTTGCCGCGCGGGCAACGCTTCCTTTTTCGGTGGTGCCGACTGAGCCATGAGCCTCGAATCCCTTGGGAATCTCGCGGAGATCGTCGGCGTTCTCGTCGTGATCGCGGGCTTCCTCTTCGGCTACCTGCAGATCCAGCAATACGGCATCCAGCGGCGGGCAACAGCCGCCATCGAGCTCGCGCGATCTCTGCAGAATCCCCCCATGGCGCGGGCCCTTCGCCTGGTCTTCACGCTCCCGCCGGGTCTCGACGCGTCCGAGATTCGCGAGCGCGGCAGCGAGTATGAGGACGCGGCCATGCTGGTTTGTCTGACCTTCGAATCGGTAGGCCTCATGGCCCATCGCCACATGGTTTCCCTGGAGCTGGTGTGGGAGTTCATGGGCGGGGCGTTGCTCGGTTCCTGGGAGCGGCTCGAGGACTGGACGCACGAGATCCGCGACCGGAGCGGCGACGAGAAATTCAACGAGTGGATGCAGTGGCTGGTGGAGCAGTGCTCCCGCCGGTACGGCCGGGAGGAACCGGCGTACCGGCGGTTCGCGGAGTGGCTCCCCGGTCGGCAGGACCGCGTGGCTTGAGGGGAGGCCGCGGGGTCGCGGCCTCCCGAGCAGGGGGTCGGGCGGCTCCGGTCAGCCCGAACGGATCGGGATGCTGATGCTGGTCTGCTCCCACTCCATGACCAGGTCGGCGCCGCCGTCGGCGTCCGAGAAGGTGTAGCGAAGCTGATCGACCGCGTCGCCCACCATGCCCGGCGTCACCGTGAAGCTGCCCACGTCGTTAGCCGTCACCTCGGGGCCGATCGGGATGCCCCAGCGCTCGTTGACCGAGTTGATGTGGACGGTCCAGTCGCCCATGGTGGGCGTGGCGTAGATGGAGTACGCGCCGGCGTCCAGGGCGATGCCGCCCACGCTCGCGCCCGCGCTAAGGTAGATCGCGGTCGCTTCGTTGGCTCCCATGCGCCAGGGGGCGTCATAAGGGACCAGGGCGCCCATGATCTCCCGGGTCACGTCGGGGTTGTTGGGGTCCCGGCGCAGCGGTGCGCCGTAACAGACCTTCACCATCACGTCGCCGAACGACGTGGAGGCGGACTCGAGCGAACTGAGCCGGCCCTCCAGGTCACCGCGCACGAAGCAGTCGGGCTCCTGCGCCATGGACTCCATGGCCATTTCGTCAGAAGCAGCCTCTTCCGCGGCTTCCTGCGCGCAGGCGGGGAGGAGGGCGAGGGCGAACGCGGCTGTCAGGGGCGTGAAGAGCTTCATGCGGTTCCTCCACCAGAGGGAATGCTGTACAGCGAATACGTCGGGCGGGGACACGTCCCGACACGCGACGCGAAAACACGGGCTCGCCCGGAAAGGCGGCTCCGGATAGGATGATGCGCGCCGGAAGTCCGGTCAAGTCGGACGGCGGGTCGTCGGTCGGCTCCGCGAGGAGCACCCAAGGGAACTGGCCCAGGGAGACGCCATGAAGGCCGTATTGATGGACGGTTTCGGGGATGCCGGCGTGTTGCGCTGGGGTGATGCCCCCAGGCCGGAGCCGGGTCCGGGCCAGGTGCTCATCGAGGTGGTGGCGACTTCGGTCAATCGGGCGGACGTCAGCCAGCGGGAGGGGAAGTACCCTCCGCCCCCGGGCGAGTCGGAGATCCTGGGCCTCGAGGTGGCGGGCGTGGTGCGCGAAACGGGCGCCGGGGTCGAACGCTTCCGGCCCGGCGACCGGGTGATGACGCTGGTGGCCGGCGGGGGGTACGCCGAGTTCGCGTGCGCCTACGAGGACCACCTGGTGCGGGTCCCCGAGGCTCTCTCATGGGAGGAGGCCGCGTGCGTGTGCGAGACCTACGTGACCGCGTACCTCAACCTGTTCATGCTGGGCGGCCTCGGCGACGGGGAGGCGGTGCTGCTGCACGGTGGTGGAGGCGGGGTGAACACGGCGGCCATCCACCTGTGCCGTACGCTGGTCCCGGCCACGCGCATGGTCGTGACCGCCTCGCCGGGCAAGGTGGAGCGGGTGCGGGCGATGGGAGTGCACCACGTGGTGGACTACACGGCCGAGGAGTTCGCCCCGGCGGTGCGCGCCTTCACGGGGGGGCGGGGGGTGGATGTGGTGCTCGACCACATCGGCGCGGCCTACCTCAACGGCAACCTTAAGGCCATGGCGCCCGGCGGCCGCCTCGTCGTGATCGGCCTGATGGGCGGGCTCAAGGCCGAACTCAACCTGGCCCTGCTGATGGTGAAGCGGCACACGGTCATCGGCTCGGTGCTGCGCTCGCGTCCGGTGCCCGAGAAAGCCGACATCATGGCCGAGTTCGAGCGGGTGGTGGTGCCGCATTTCGCCGCGCGGCGCATCGTGCCTCTGATTGACAAGGTCTTGCCACTGAGGGATGCCGCCGAAGCGCACCGCCAGATGGAGGCGAGCGCACACTTCGGCAAG
>JAPPJO010000049.1 GCA_028820325.1 Gammaproteobacteria bacterium
CCTGTCGCCGCGTAACCCGCTTCCGCGTCAGCTCCCACCGACGGATAGTCTAACCCGGAGCGCAAGCGGCGCGGTAGATGCGAGCCGCGCGCGTCCGGCTTCCCCGAGGACGCCCCATCCAGCCATGGAGGCGCCCGGCCTCTCGTGTTTCGATTGAAGGTGCCATCGAGAAGCGCGGCCGCGACCGCGCGAACGGATCATCTCCAGGGAGGGGCAATGCGCAATTCAAGTGGGTTTTCTCTCATCGAGCTACTTCTCGTCACCCTGATCATCGGCATTCTGGCCACGATCGCGATTCCCCGGCTGACGGCGGCGCGCGACCGGGCCTTCGTGGCGACAATGCAGGCGGATCTCAGGAACCTGGCCACCCAGCAGGAGATCCACTACGCCGACGAACTGACCTACTCGAACGACTTCGACGACCTCGAGTTCTCTTCCTCGGACCGGGTGACCGTCACCGTCACGGAAGCATCGGGTACCGGCTGGTCCGCAACCGCGGCCCACGAGGCCTTTGAAGACGACGACGGGTGCTCGGTCTACTACGGCGACGCGACGGCGACCACGCTGGGGAGTCCGGGGGGACCCGGGGAGATCGCCTGCACCCGATAGGCGATCCTACCGAACGGTGAAGCGAACCGTGTCGATCACCCAGGGTTGCAGCGGCACGTGCAAGCCGTCCGCCACGACCGCGATGATCGTGTAGTCGCCCGGCTCCAGATCCGTCATCTCGTACTCGGTCTGGGCCAGACCGAAGTGGACGTAGCTGCCTTCGACCGCGGGGATAGGCTGGTCGGCGGGCGTGAGGTCGGCGTTGATCAGCAGGTGATGATGCCCGGTGCCCGGGTCCATCACTCCCGCCTCGACGACCTCGAGGTTGTCGACCTCGAAGACCACCCGGACGGAGCTGCCGTCGACCGTTGCGCCGTCGGCGGGTTCGGTGATGTGGACCCTCATGGCGTCGTCCATGGCGGCCGCTTCTTCGGCCATCCCGCCCTCGTCCATCGAGTCACCCGCATCTCCCCCGCCACCACAGCCCAGCGCGGCGAGAAGTGCGGCCAACGACCACGGGCTCCATCTGCGAGTTCCTGGCATGAGTACCATCCGTGTTGGCGGGGAATGGTTGGCGGTTTCCGGGGCGGCCGACGCTCGGCCACCGTCCGTGCCAGTATTGATCCGCACCTTGCCGCCCGGCAAGACCCGGGAGGCCCGGACGGCCGGCGGACGATCATGCCGGACAGCCGTCCGGCGGGGCATCCGGAAAGGTGGAATGATCTTGCCGGGAGGGGCCAGGTCGCCCAATCTGCTACTGTCCTCATTCGGCGATTCCAGGCCCCCGCAGCCATCGATGCGGTCGCGCGCCCGGCTTGCGCGCAGCCAGCATCCCGACATGCCGGCCACCACAGCACCAGGAGATGACGCATGCGCAAGCTACTCCCGATCCTCGTCATGACGCTCGCCGCCGGCGCACAGGCCGCACACGCGCAGAGCGCGCAGATGAACTTCTTCCTCACCAGCGCCGGTTCCGGCGACGGAGCCAATCTCGGCGGCCTGCAGGGAGCCGATCAGATCTGCCAGGATCGCGCCTACGCGGTGGGCGCCGGCGACCTGATCTGGCGCGCCTACCTGAGCACGACCGGCGAATCGGGGGAGAACGCCCGCGACCGCATCGGCGACGGCCCCTGGTACAACTACGCCGGCACCATGGTCGCCCGCGACGTGGACGACCTCCACTCCGAGAGCAACCTGCTGGGCAAGGAGAACTCGCTCACCGAGCGCGGCGCTGAGGTGAACGGCCGCGGCGACTCGCCCAACATGCACGACATCATCACCGGTTCGACCATGGACGGCATGGCCTCCGGCGCGGACGGCGACACCACCTGCGAGAACTGGACCAGCAACGGCAGCGACGGCAGCGCGCTGGTCGGCCACCACGACCGCGTGGGCGGCGGGCAGAACCCCACTTCCTGGAACTCGGCGCACGCCTCGCGCGGCTGTGGCCAGGAGGACCTGCAGGGCACGGGCGGCAACGGCTTCTTCTACTGCTTCGGGATCGGCAGCTAAGCTAGCGCCGCGCGGCGGCGTCCTCTTCGGCGACCCCCTTTTCCTGCGGCCGCCGGATCCAGCCGATCACCAGCCAGGTGGCGCCCATCACCGCCAGCGTGAGCGCCACCAGCGCCAGGGTGCGCGCCAAGAGCCCGAGGTCGAAGACGGGCCAGCGGAACGTGTACTGGGTGAGCACGCCCCACCGTTCCGTCATCCAGTGCCACGCCGTGTGCGCCACCAGTGCGGAGAGCAGGATGTTGCCGATCTTCTCCCTGATCGCGAAGCGGTAGAGCAGCTCCAGCGCCGGCACGATGATCAGCAGTGCCGCGAGCTGACCCAGCTCCACCCCCACGTTGAACGCCAGCAGCGAAGTCACCAGGTGCGACCCCGCGAACTGCATGGTTTCGCGCAGCGCGAACGAGAACCCGAAGCCGTGGGCAAGGCCGAAGGCGAACGTGATGATCCAGCGGGTTTTCACCTTGGTGCCCACGATGTTCTCGAGCGCCATGTAGACGATCGAGGCGGCGATGAGGGTCTCGACCAGCGGCGGGAACCAGAGGGTGTTGGGAGCGAAGTTGAAGGCGGAGGCCGCCAGCGTCACCGAGTGCGCGACGGTGAAGGCGGTGACGAGAATCACCAGCGAGCGGATCCTGCGCAGCGGCGCGACCAGGCAGAGCAGGAAGAGCAGGTGGTCGATGCCGTCCAGGATGTGCTGGAAGCCGAGCACCACGAAGCGCCACGCCGCCTGGTGCCAGCGGGGATCCAGGCGCACGACCCCGGGGTGGCCCGTGTACTGGTAGAGCCGCTCCGCGCCCTCCGCGGGCAGGAAGCGCAGGATCGTGTTCACCCGCAGCGCAAGCCGCTCCAGCCCGGGGTCCATCGAGAAATCGGAGTCGGCGGACGCGATGGGGTACTCAAGGAGGATGTCGAGAAGAGCCTGCTGCCAGACGAGTTGCGTCTCGGGGGCAAGCGGCGGGCCGGTGACGTGCGCCAGCGCTGCCTCGTAGCTGGTGAACGAGCGATCCGAAGGAATTGACACGAGCGCGGCCACGAGTTCGGGCGCGGGAAGCCGCTCCCCGTTCTCGAAGAGCTGCAGCGGCGTGCCGATCCAGAGCATCGCGCCCTGCCGGATCTCGTCCTCGGCCTCGGGAATGTCGAGATAGCCCGGTCCGAAGGTCGGGAAGACGATGTCCTGCATCGTGTTGAGCGGCACCCGCACCAGGAGCCGCAGGCGGTCGTCCTCGGGCTTCACGAACATGCGCACGATGGCGTCGGCGGGAATGTCGTGAGGCACCGGAGCCCCTTCGAGCGGCGCGGATGGACGCGTCAGGCTTACCACCCCCGCGACGACGAGGGCGAGGCCGACGATGGCAAGGTGGGTTCTGCGCATGGGCTGCCGGGAAGCTGGGGCGCGCCGAAATCCTGGCCAGGCGCCGCAATCCGCTGCGACGCGACCGGAGGGGGAGGAATCGTAACCGCCGCGGCCTTCCGCGAACAAGCCGACCGCCGTGTGCCCGGGAATGTGCGCGCGCGGCATCAACGCCGTATACTGTCAGTCTGTCGCAGATCCCTCTTGGCGCTGGTGATCCAGCCTTTTTCGACAAAGGAGATGAAGGGATGAGAAGAACACGCGATCTTCTTGCCGGAGCGATTCTCGTGGCCGTCGCAGCCGCCTGCGCGGACGCCGGCATGCAGACGGCCCAGATGTCGATGGACATGGACGGAGGCGACGGCATGGCGCCGATGTTCGAGGTCGACCCCTTCTGGCCCAAGCCGCTCCCGAACCACTGGCTGCTCGGCGCCACCATCGGCGTGGCGGTCGACTCGCGAGACCACGTCTACATCGTGCACCGCAACACTCCGGACCAGTTCGCGGCGCGCACCGAGATCGGGCTGGCCCAGGACCCGCCGCTGAGCGAGTGCTGCCAGCCGGCTCCCCCTGTTCTCGAGTTCGACCCGGAGGGTAATCTGGTCAACGCCTGGGGCGGACCCACCGAAGACGGCGAGTACGAATGGCCCACCTCCAACCACGGGATCGTGGTCGACCACATGGACAACGTCTGGATCGGCGGCAACGGCGGCCAGGACAACCACGTGGTGAAGTTCACCCGCGAGGGCGACTTCCTCATGCAGATCGGCCGCTCCGGCATGCGTGAGAACAGCATGGACACCGAGAACTTCGGCCGGGTCGCCAAGATCGCCTTCGACGCCGCGGCCAACGAGGCCTACATGGCCGACGGCTATCTGAACAAGCGGGTCGTCGTCGTCGACATGGACACCGGCGAGTTCAAGCGTTTCTGGGGCGCGTACGGCAACGAGCCGGACGACGAGTACGAGTTCATGCCCTACTCGCCGGACATTCCGCCCGCCCAGCAGTTCCGCGGACCGGTGCACTGCGCCGATCCGTCGCGCGACGGGCTGGTCTACGTGTGCGACCGGGCCTCCGACCGCATCCAGGTATTCCAGACCGACGGCACCTATGTGGACGAGGTGTTCATCGCGCCCCAGACCCTGTCGCAGGGCTCCACCTGGGACGTCGCCTTCTCGCCCGACGCCGAGCAGACCTACATGTACGTCGCGGACGGCCAGAACATGAAGGTGTACGTGATCCTGCGTGAGACCATGGAGGTTCTGTACAGCTTCGGCGACGGCGGGCGGCAGCCCGGCCTGTTCTTCGCGGTGCACAGCATCGCCACCGACTCGCAGGGCAACATCTTCACCACCGAAACCTACGAGGGGAAGCGGGTGCAGAAGTTCGTCTACACGGGCATGGGTGAAGTGACCCGAATGAACATGGGTCCGGCCTGGCCCAGCGGCGGCTGATCGTTGAATCTCTCAGCAGTTTCGGGGCCCCTTCGCCGCTCTCGCGGAGGGGCCCTTTTTCGGGTCCGGTCCGCGCCACGACACGCTCGGGGATGTGGCGATGCAGCTCCCCAACATTCCTCGCCTTCGGCGTGTCCTTGAAATGGCGCGCGGCGGATGCCGCGGGGTCGGGGCCCAACTGTCCCGGCCAGGGCCTCACGATTCCTGAAATCCAGGACCTGAAATTCATGTCGAAGATTAGCCGGGCAGTATACCTGGCGTTGGGTGCGGCGGTGGTGGCGTCTCCGGCGCTCGCGCAGGACCAGCAGCTTCAGAATCCTCCTGACGGAGGGGCCGCGGTGGTAGTGCTCGAGGCGGAAACCGTCCTTCCCGAGATGGACATCAGCCTGGACGGCCGGGTGGACGAAGCCAGCTGGGGTCGCGCGGTTCCGATCACCGACTTCACGCAGCAGGAGCCGGTCGAGGGCGGAGTCCCCTCCCAGAGGACCGAAGTGCGGGTCCTCTTCGACGAGGAAAACATCTACATCAGCGCCATCCTGTACGACGATCCGGAGGGCATTCTCGCCTACCAGATGCAGCGGGACGCGCCCCTGATGACCGACGACCGCTTCATGTGGATCCTGGACACCTTCAACGACGGACGCACCGGGTATTTCTTCGAGATCAACGCCAACGGCCTCATGGGGGACGGCCTCATCACCGGTAGCGGCGGCGGGGGGCGTGGCGGAAGAGGTGGCGGCGGCGGTTTCGGCGGCGGCGGCATGAACAAGGCCTGGGACGGCATCTGGGAGGCGCGCACCTTCCGCCGGCCCGATGGCTGGTCCGCCGAGATCCAGATCCCCTTCCGCACCCTCAACTTCGACCCTGACGCCGACCACTGGGGCATCAATTTCCAGCGCACCATCCGCCGCAACAACGAGGAGATCCTGTGGCGCGGATGGCGGCGAACCGAGGGATTGAACAAGCCGATCTTCGCGGGCGACCTGGTTGGAATCAGCACGCAGGGAATCCAGCGCGGGTACGGGTTGGAGTTGCGGGGTTCCGGGATCGGGGCCTGGCGCAACGTCCCGACCGCCGCGGAACCGCGGGATTTTCATCAGGACATCAGCCTCGACATCGACTACAACATCACGCCCAGCCTGCGCGCCTCCGCGTCCATCAATACGGATTTCGCCGAGGTCGAGAGCGACGAGCGCCGGGTGAACCTGACCCGCTTTCCCCAGCGTTTCCGTGAGCGGCGCGCCTTCTTCCTGGAGGGCTCCGGAGTCTTCAGCTTCGCTCCGCGCAGCAACCCGCAGCCGTTCTTCTCCCGCCGCATCGGCCTGAACGCGGGGCAGGAGATACCCATCGAGTACGGAACCCGCATGACCGGCCAGGCGGGCAGCTACGAAATCGGGTTCTACCAGATCGGGACCGGGAACCACGAATACACGGATACCCAGGGGATCCTGCAGGACTTCACGCGCGAGCAGTTCTCCGTGGCCCGCGTCAAGAGGCGCATTTTCGAGCAGTCGACCATCGGAGCGATCTACACGCGGCGCGCAACGTCGGCCGCCAGCCCGCTGCAAGGCGAGTCGGGAGTGGCGCCGGGCGATCGCCACACGGCGGGTATGGACCTCGCCTTCAACACGCGCAACTTCCTGGGCAACAAGAACCTGGAACTCGAAGCGTTCTACGTCTGGAATTCGAATCCGGACCCGACGGTGGTCCGAACCACAACGGATCTGTCCGCGCACGGATTTCGCCTGAACCTGCCCAACGACATCTGGTCCGGGCATGTCTCCTACCGACAGTTCGGAGACGACTACAGCCCCGCGGTCGGCTTCGTTCCCCGCAACGATTTCCGCCGGGTCGAGCCGCGCATCGGCTGGTCCCCCAGGCCGTCGTCCATCGACTGGATCCGGAGCCTGGACTTCTCCGTGCAGTTCCGGCACCTGGAGGAGCTGGGCAGCGGGATCGTGGAAGAGCGGGAGTGGGACCTGAACCTGCTGGGCGTCCGGTTCGAGAGCGGGGACGGCTTCTCGGTGAACGCCAAGCGCGTCTACGAGTTCCTCGACTTCGGCTACGAGATCGTGGACGGGGTCGACATTCTGCCGGGCGACTACACCAACTGGGAGTATTCGATACGCGGCAACACCGCCGGCCGGCGGCGGGTGTCCCTCTACGGATCCGTGACCACCGGAGGCTTCTGGGACGGGGACCGGACCCGCTACGGGGGGCGGGTCTCGTTCCGTCCCAACCCGGGCATCAACATTTCGACCAACATCGAATACAACGATGCGCAACTTCCGACCGGCGACTTCACCACCAGCCTGTACGAGCTGGAGACCGAGTGGAATCCGAGCCCCTGGATGAGCCTCACCAACCAGCTTCAGTACGACAGCCGGAGCGAGATCATCGGCCTGTTCGCGCGCCTGCGCTGGATCATCGAGCCCGGGAATGACGTCTACCTGGTGTACACGCACAACTGGCGTGACTGCTCCCTGTACGGAGCGGGTTCCGGATGCAGTGGGCTGGATTTCGACCCGCGCGCGGATCCCAGGTTCATGACCCTCTCGAGGGGCGGAGCCCTGAAGCTGAACTACACATTTCGACTGTGATCGAGGGGCGCCCCCGGGCGCCCGCCCGCTTTTCGCCCGGAGGTTGATGCATGCGGTATTCCCGTCCCGTCCGTAACTTCGCCGCTTTCGTCTGCCTGACCCTCGCGACCGCCTGCGCGCCACAGGGCGTGATGGAGCAGGCAGCGATGGAGGGCGGCGAGGTCCCGCTCCCCGTGACCGGCCGCTCGGTGGTCAACACCGAGATGGGGATCGTCGCGACCAACAACCCGCTGGCGTCGTCGGTGGGCGTGCAGATCCTCGAGCAGGGCGGAAACGCCATCGACGCGGCCATCGCGGCCAACTCGGCGCTCGCGCTCATGGATCCCACGTCGAACGGAATCGGCGGCGACCTGTTCGCCATCATCTACCTGGCCGAGACCGAGGAGATCTTCGGGCTGAACGCCAGCGGCTGGTCGCCCGCGGCCCTCGACGCCCAGTACCTGAAGGAACTGGGGCACGAGAGCATGCCCCGCCGCGGCATCCACTCGGTCACCGTGCCGGGGGTGATCGCCGGCTGGGACGCCATGCGCGAGCGCTTCGGCAACCTCGACTTCGGCACCATCCTGGCGCCGGCCATCTGGTACGCCGAGAGCGGCTTTCCCATCCACGAGGTCACCGGGCGCATGTGGGCGGGGTCGGTCGACATGCACCAGCAGCACCCCAACAGCGCCCATACCTACCTGGTAGACGGCGAGCGGGCGCCCAAGGTGGGCGAAGTGTTCAAGAACCCCGACTTCGCCAACACCCTGCGGCGCATCGTCGCTGATGGCCGCGACGGCTACTACAAGGGCCCCACCGCCGAGGCGATCATCGCCATCTCCGACGAGTTCGACGGCACCATGACGCTGGATGACCTGGCGGAGTACGAGCCCGAGTGGACGGAGACCATCTCCACCACCTACCGCGGGTGGACGGTGCACGAGATGCCCCCTAACGGGCAGGGGATCGCCGCCCTCATGATGCTCGACATCATGGAGAATTATCCCCTCGGCGAGTACGGCTTCCACAGCCCCGAGGCCCTGCACGTCATGATCGAGTCCAAAAAGCTGGCCTACGCGGACATGATCACCTACGTCGGCGATCCGCGCTTCAGCAAGGTTCCGGTCGCCGGAATGCTCGACAAGGAGCGGGCCAGGGAGCGCGCCCAACTCATCGACATGAACCGGGCCATGTGCTCGGTCGAGCCGTCACGCTTCGTAGGGCTCGACAACGAGGACGGCGGAGACACGATCTACCTGACCACGATCGACAAGGACGGCAACATCGTCTCCTACATCCAGAGCAACTACTCGGGCTTCGGCTCCGGGCTGGTGCCGCCGGGCACGGGCTTCATGCTCCACAACCGGGGCGCGCTGTTCACGCTGGACGAGAGCCACCCCAACGTGCTCGAAGGGCACAAGCGGCCGCTCAACACCATCATTCCGGGCCTGATGGTCAACAACGAGGGCGGCGAGCGGATCGGCTTCGGCATCATGGGCGGCTTCAACCAGCCGCAGGCGCACGCGCAGTTCATCGCCAACATCGTCGACTACGGGATGAACATTCAGCAGGCGCACGAGGCCGGCCGCTTCACCAAGGGCAGCTTCGACGGCTGCGACGTGAACATGGAGATGATGATCCCGGAGTGGGTGCGCGCGGAGCTGACCGCGCTCGGCCACGAGATCAGCGTGCGGCCTCCGCGGACCGGCGGCTTCGGCTACGGCCAGGCGGTCATGGGCGACGGCACCGGCGTGCACTACGGCGCTTCGGAATCACGCCACGACGGCATGGCCATGCCCCAGGCCGCCCCGGTGTTCGCGAACCGGTAGCCGACCCACCCGGCAAGACAAGGCCGGCTTCCCCGTTCCACCGGGGGAGCCGGCCTTTTGTCTTCTCGCCGTGGATCCGAGCGGATTACCGCCCGCGTTCCGCCGCGTCGGCTACCTGCTGCGGTTGCTGCTGTCGGTGCTCTCGAGGAAGCGGATGGCTTCCTGGTACCCGGGGAAGGAATCCCGGCCCACCCATACCTCGGAGACGAGCGTCTCGTAGGCCTCGGTGGCCCGCTCGAAATCGCCGGTCTCGATGCTCGCGCGCGCTACGCCGATCAGCGAACGAGGCCGCTTCGGCATGCGCAGCAGCGAGGTCTCGAACATGCCGGCGGCGGCCTCATGGTCGCCGAAACCGGTCAGGATCTCGCCGTACAGCTCGTGCACCGGCTTGATCGGGCTCGCCGAACCGCGCGGAGGCGCCATCGCCTCGACGGTCTCGACCGCCTCGTCCATCAGCGCGCGGGCACCGTCCTCGTTGCCACGGTCGGCTTCCAGCAGCGCCGCCACCTGCCTGTATATGATGCCGGCATAGCCGTCCGCGTCGGCGTCGTCGCTGAGCGCCTCCACCGCGGCCTCCAGCGCTGTGCGATCACCCGTGCGGGCCGCGCTCAGCCCGGTCGCCAGCAGCTCGTTGCCGTTCGACTCGTCGGTGATGGGAAGAATCGCCCACTCCTCGGTGTCTACGATGTAGCGGGTCTTCAGCAGAGACACGGCGCCGCGGGGACGGGCCTGTCCGGTCTCCTCCGAGGGACCGCCCTCTCCGAACTCGAGGAAGGTGCCCGAGGCCATCTTCTCGATGCGCTCGATCCAGAGGCGCGCCTTGTCGTAGTCGCCCAGCTGCAGGTCGCCGTACTGGCCCCAGTCCAGCGCGTGGGTCGCGTCGCCCATGGACTCGCCCGGCTGCCACAGCTCGCGGGCGGCGTCGTAGGCGGACTGGTTGTGTCCGGAGACGTAGTCCCACATCCCGTGCTGGATGAAGATGTGCGTCGGCATGTGTCGCGCATGCGACACCGCGGCCGCGATTTCCGCGAAGCGGTGGGCAGCCTCCAGCGCCAACGGAGCGTGGAGTGGGTCATCAAAGGAGTGGATGATGTAGTGAACCGCCCCAGGATGATCGTTGTTGTCCTTGAACAGCTTCAGCGCGATGGTGCCCGCGCGCACGTTCAGACGTCCGCTGAGGTCGCGGGTCGCCCCCACGGCGCTCAGCATGGAGAGGGCGTAGAAAGCGGCAACTTCGGGATCGTCCGGATAGTCGTCGTAGAGTTTCGCCATCGCTTCCATGTAGCCGATCCTGCGCTCGACATGCTCGCCCTCGCCCCAGAGGATCTCCACCGCGTTCAGGAAGCCCTTCTCACGATCGGTGGGTGCCTTGGCGAGGCGCTCGGCGCGGGTGGGTGCCAGGCGCTCAAGTGCCTTGCGCGGCTCGGTGGCATCCATCTGCGAGTTGAGCGGATGGTTGTAGGCGAGCGATTCGCCCCAGTACGCCATGGCGAAGTCGGGATCGAGTTCCTGAGCTGCGTGGAACTGCTCTCTCGCCTGGAGCCAGCCGAAGCTGTGCAGGATCGCCACGCCTCGCAGGAAGTGATCCTGGACCTCACCGCTCGCGGATGTGGGGAAGTTGATGACGCCCACACCCTCGAACTGGGCGCGAGCCTGACCTGCCGCCAGGGCGAGCATACAGACGGTCAACACTACGTTCCGTACCAGCTTCATCGGGTTCCTCCTCCTGTGATGACTCTCCCCGGCCCGTTACCGCCCTGCTACCCGGGGGCGTGATTCAGTATAATGGGTTGGACTCGTCTTCACACGCAAAAAAGGAGGCTGCGCCGTGACCGCATCTCTCGCCGGGAGCGTCGCCATCGTTACCGGGGCATCGAGCGGGATCGGTCGGGCCACCGCGGTCGCGCTGGCCGGGGCGGGAGCCGCGGTGGTGGTGGCGGCGCGGCGCGCCGGCCGCCTGGACGAGGTGGTGGCGGGGATCCGCCGGGACGGGGGCCGCGCGCTGGCCGTGGCCACGGACGTGGCCGACCGTGAGGCCGTGTTCGCGCTGGCGGAGCGCGCGGCGGCGGAGTTCGGTCCGGCGGGCATCCTGGTGAACAACGCCGGCATCATGCCCACCTCGCCGCTGCGGGACCTCCACCTGGACGACTGGCTGCGCATGGTGGACGTAAACGTGAAGGGCGTGCTGCACTGCATCGCCGCCGCGCTTCCGGCCATGCTGGAGCGCCGCCGGGGTCACATCGTGAACGTGGGCTCGGTGGCGGGGCGGCGCCCCTTCCCGGGAGGCACCGTGTACGCGGCCACCAAGTTCGCCGTGCGCTGCATGTCGGCCGGGATGCAGCTGGAACTCTCGGCCGCGCACGGCATCCGGGTCACCGACATCCAGCCCGGCGTGGTCGCCACCGAGCTGATCGAGCGCATCCCGGACCCGGAGATCCGGGAGGGGTTCGTCGAGCGCTGGCAGGACAAGAAGCCCATGGACCCCGAGGACGTGGCCGCGGCCATCCTCTACGTGGTCACGGCTCCGGCGCACGTCAACATCAACGAGATCCTGATGCGCCCGACCGACCAGCCGACCTGACCGCGCCGGCGGCGGAGCGAGGCCCACGGCCTCCGCGGACGGAAAGAGGCCCCGACTTCAGGAGGAGGCCCCGGACTGCAAAGATGCCCCCGCTACAGGAATAAGATCGCGAACGAGACCACGAACTGGTTCTTGATGTCTTCCAGTATCTCGTAGCGCACCTCGATCACCGTGTTTTCCGAGCGCATTCCCCCGACGGCGTTGAACCCACGGGTCTGCGTCGGATCCTCAAACGGATTCGCCCTGATGCTCTGCAGGTGCCAGCCCCCGCCGACGTAGCGAAAGAAGGGGATGGGCAGTAACGGGAGCGAAACGAGGGCGTTGACGTTCGTCTCCCAGTACCGGCACTGGTTGCAGTTGGGAAAGAACCAGTCGGCGGAGGCCGCCAGCCGGACCGGGAAGGCCGGCGCCCCGATCTCCACCCGGGGCCCCACGCCGATGGTTCCGCCCAGGACGTCGTTGGCGAAGGAAAGCTGTCCGCCGGCACGCAACTGGGCCGATGCCGGAGCGGGCGCGGAAGCCGCAGCCGCGACCCCGGCCAAAGCCAGGGCCGCGGCGACAACGGTCCGCCGGACCCACCCGGCCAGGCCGTAATCCGCGGACGCCGCCATCATCCTCCACCCGCCATCATGCCGCCCGGCAGGGTGACTTCGCGGGCCGCCCCGTAGTGGATGCCGTTAAACAGGAACGGGAAGGTCCCGTGCGACTGGGCGCGGAAGGTGATCTTGGGACCGAACAGGAAAAGCTGTCCCTCGCCCAACCGCGCATCGGCGATCGAGACGCCGTCCTGAAGGTGATGCTGGCCCCAGGCCCATCCGCTGCGCAGCGGCGCATCGGTGTCGAACCACCCCACCGGGGTGACTCCCGCCGCCGCGCCCTGCAGGCCGAACACGGGGCTCCGACTGAAGAGCACGTTGGCCCGCTCGCCGACGCCCGCGGCCAGCGGATGGGCGCCGTCCACGCGCAGGTCGAGCACCGAGCCGGGCACGTAATACTCCTCCGAGGCCAGCGGCTGGCCGTCGGCCCCCACCAGGTAGTCGCGCACGGGCAGGCCCGCGTGGTACGCCAGCGCGGTCGAGCTGCCGATGGCCACCACCGTCCCCCCGGCGCGGATGAATTCGAGCACGGCCGGTGCCGTGGTCGCCGAGGTGAAGGCGCCGATGCGGCCCCGGAATTCGTCCGGAACGGTGGCCGCGAACTCGGGCAGCATGGTCCTGCCGGCATCCCGGCCGGGCATCGGGACCGCGCCGTCCTCGAGCACCAGCACGTCGAACCTGTCGATCAGGTTGCCCTGGTCGAGGTCGGGCGGGAAGACCACATCGAAGTCGAACTCGAAGTCCTCGAGGATCATGCGCGTCCAGCCCGACGGCATCGATCCGCCGTACACGTCGCCGAGCGCGATCCGCGGCGCGGTGAGCTCGAAGGCGCGGCCCGAGGGTGCGGACTCCAGGCCAACGAAGTCGATGCCCAGCTCCGCCGCCATGGCCGCGACCGACGCCTCGTCCGCTCCCGCCCCGGACAGGAAGAAGGTTCCCGCCGGGTGCTCCGATCCGCCCGCCTGGAAGTCGTCGCGCAGCCAGTGCACGCTCCCGCCCGCCGCCAGCACGCGGTTGACCGCGACGAAGGCGTCGTTGGCGTCGTGGCCCACCAGGTAGCCGGCGGCACCGGCCGCTCCGGCGACCGTGCCCGAGGGAGGTTCGGCCAGCCACTCGATCTGCTCGAAGGGGCCGTCGAAGCCATCGAGGATGCGGTCGAACTCGACACCCATCTGGTAGGCGAGGGTCCACCCCGCGTTGTCGTAGGGCGCGGTCGGGGGCGCGCCCGGGTAGGCGAAGTCGTTGGGGTGGTTCTGCGGCTCGAACATGTCGAGCACGTGGGGGCGGAACGCCTGGGCGGCCAGCACCACGTAGGAGTCGGCGGGATAGCTCGTTCCCCCCACCTCGAAGTCGGCAGTCGCGCGATGCACCTGCACCCCGCCCTTCAGCAGCGCGTTCACGAACTTGGTGGCCGTCGGGAAGTCCGGCTGGTCGGAGGGCAGGATGAAGCCGCGCGGATCGCGGTCGGCGGGATCCCTCAACAGCCGCTCGTAGTCGGCTAGCGAGCCAAAGCCCGTGACCGTCTCCCCGGCCTCGTCGATCTCGAAGGGCAGCACCGTCCAGTGGTCGCGGCTGCCGCGCTCGATGGAGTTGGTGCCCATCCGCCAGATGTTGAAGAGCAGGTGGTCCTTGTTGCGCGAGGCGAAGTCGAGCACCGCGAGATTGGCGGTCATCGAGTAGTCGACCGACTGGCGGAAGTGCCACAGGCCGGGCTCCACCGGCAGCGGCAGGTCGCCGTGGGGAAGCTGCCGCCGGGGGATGAAGGGAATCGCAATCGGCGTCGGGTTGCCGATGGTCTCGGTCAGCAGCCCGATCTGGTTCTTGAAGTACGGCGTAGTGCGCAGGCCGCCGTTCCACCAGGTCGAGTAGCTCGCCCCGCTGCGCATCGTCGTGCCCCCCTTCCCTTCCAGCACGAAGCGCTGGTGCATCGCCGAGCCGACCTGGTCGAGGCCGGTGAGGATGAGCGGATCCAGGTAGTGGTTGGGCGGATCGCGGAAGGGCGGCGCGAACATGACCGTCCCCAGCGGACCGGTCTGGTGGTGGTTGTAGACGATGTGCGGGAACCACTCGCGCGCGATGATGCGGTTGATGTTGGTGCTCTCGGCGAGTGCCGACATGTAGAAGTCGCGGTTGTTGTCGTGGCCCGCGTACTTGTTGTAGAGCACCGGGGCGCCGCCGGTGCTGCGCTCCTCGGGCGTCTCGATGCGCATGTACCAGTCGGCGAGCAGATCGTGGCCGTCCGGGTTGGCGTGCGCGACCAGCACGATCACGTCGTCCAAGATGCGCATGGTCTCCTCGTCGGTGGCGCTCACCAGGTGGTAGACCAGCTCCATCAACTGCTGCGCACCGAGCACTTCGGAGGCGTGCAGGCCGCCGTCGATCCAGATCACGGCCCTGCCCTCGGCCGCCATGGCCCGCGCATCGGCGTCCGAAACCCCCTCCGCCTGCGCCATCCGCTCCGCGATCTCCTTGTAGCGGGCCAGATTGGCGTGGTTGGCCGGGGAGGTGATGGTCGCCATCAACTGTTCGCGGCCCTCCTCGGTCTGACCGATGGACTCGAGGATCATGCGGTCCGACTCCGAAGCCAGCAGCTCCCAGTACTCGCTCAGGGCCACGTAGTTGGGGAGGACGTAGTCGGCCCCGATCTCGTGCCCGAATTGCTCCACCGGGGAGGTGACCCGGGTGGCGGTGGCCATCTCCCCGCAGGCCCACAGGACGGGCACGAGGACGAGGGTGACGAACGCCGGGAAGGCCCGGGCTCGGGAGAACAATGGATTCCGCTCGGTCATGCGCATGGGAACATCCTCTTCTATGGAAGCGCCAGGGCCAGTTGCCCCTGGCTCAGGTGTGATTCTCGCACTCAGGGTTCTTGCGATCAGGGCAGCTCCATCCTCCAGAACGCGATGCCGCCGGCCTGCTGTCCCACCTCCACATCTCCCACGCGGGAGAAGTCGGAGAGGTCGAACACGTCCACCTTGCCCGGCTCGGCGCCCACCCCCTCGGAACTCACGAAGGCGTAGCGCGAGTCCGGCGACACTTCCACGCCGTGCGTGACCGTGGTCGTGGTGGGCACGCGCGCGAGGCTTTCGCCAGTGCGGAGGTCGAAGAACTCCACCCCCGCCCCCTGCTTGAGCGTCGCGACCAGCAGGCGGCCGTCGGGCGTGATCGCGAGGTTGTAGGGACCGGTGCCGGCCTGCAGCACGCGGGTCAGCTCCCAGCTCTGGCGGTCCAGATGCAGAATGCGGCTGCCGGCGTTGCAGGCGACGTAGAGGCTGAGTCCGTCGGGCGAGGGCTGCACCCAGGTGGGCGAGCATTGAGCGCCCGCCATCGCTCCGGCGCCCATCACGCTCATCCCGCTCATGCCGCCCGCCATGCGAGCGCTCCCGCCTTCCGCATCGAGAGGGCCCTCGCGCCCGGGCGCGACCGAGAACCTGCGCGCCACCTCGAAGGTGCGTGTGTCGATCTCGACCACCTGCTCGTCCATCATGCAGTTGGAGTAGAGAAACAGCCCGTCCGGCGCCATGCGCGCGCCGTGCGGCATGGTGCAGGTCTCGATCTGCTCCACCTCGACCAGGTCGGGCGTGTAGACCACCGAGACCGTGGATGGCACGTGCTCGCCGTGCAGGTTGAAGTTGACCACGAAGGCGTAGAGCCCGTCCGGGGTGAGGTCGATGGTCGCCGGGAAGTAGCCCAGCAGGATGGGCTCCGCCACGACCGTGTCCGCGCCCGCCTCGAACTTCCACAGCTTCCCGTCCGGAAAGCCGTGCCCGGTAGTCATGTACAGGTGGCGGCCGTCGGGCGAGATGCGGAGCCCGTGGGGCCCCTCGGTTTCGGTGGGGATCTCGCCCACCATGGTGGTCTGCTCCAGGGTGAGCGCGCCGTCGAAGCGGATGCGGTGGATCAGGTCGGCCGACTCCGCGCCCACGTAGAGCCAGTACACCGCGCCCGGGTCGACCGCGCGCGCCATCGGGCCGCCGCCCGCGTCCGTGCCGGCTCCGGACCCGGAGACGCACCCGGCAGAGAGCAGCAGCAGCGCCGCGGCGCCTGCACGTGGTATCGACAACATCGCTCTCTCCTTGTTGCGGGCCGGCGCCACGCTCGTGTGCAGCGTCAAACGCCCTGCCCCAACGGCCGTCTGCCGGCGCCAACCCCTCACGTTGCCGCCCGGCCCTCGTCCAACTCCCCCAGATTGCGCCTCAGCAGTGCGTCCGGATCCGGGTCCCGCCCCATGAAGGCGCGGAACATCTCGTCCGGTTCGCGGCTGTCCCCCTGCGCCAGGATGGTGCCCATGAAAGCCGCGCCCGTCTCCCGGGAGAGGACCCCTTCCCTGCGGAACCTCCCGAAGGCATCCGCCTCCAGCACCTCGGACCACATGTAGCTGTAGTAGGCCGAGGCGTAGCCACCCGCAAACAGGTGGCTGAAGGTGGTGAGGATGTGGCTCCTGGCGAAGCTCTCTTCCGGAGCGAACGGCCTCATGACCTCTTCCGCGTACGACATCAACTCCCGTGTGCCATCGTACTCCCGATGAAGCCGCAGGTCGAGGGTCGCGAACCCCAACTGCCTCATCTGCGCCTGGCCGCCCATGAAGCGGCGCGCCGCCAGCATGCGCCGGTACAGGTCGTCGGGCAGGGGCTCCCCCGTCTCGTGGTGCCCGGAGAAGATGGACAGCGCCTCGCGCTCCCAGGTCCAGTTTTCCATGATCTGCGAGGGCACTTCCACCCAGTCCCAGGGCACGTGCATCCCCGAGCGGGAAGGCAGCGGCACCCGCGAGGTGCAGTGGTGCAGGAGATGCCCGAACTCGTGAAAGATGGTCTGGACGCTGCGGTGCGTGAGCAGGGCCGGCCTGCCCGGCACGGGCGGGGCGAAGTTGCCGGCCATCATGCCGGTGTGGGGAACGAAGTCCCCGTCCGGCTGCGGACCTCCGGTGGTCAGCGTCGCCATCCACGCCCCCTGGCGCTTGCCGGTGCGCGGGAACCAGTCGGTGTGGAACGACCCAAGGCGGGTGCCGTCCTCCGCGGTGAGGTGATAGGAGCGCACGTCCTCGTGCCAGACGTCCCTGGCCGGCACCTCCTCGACCCGCACGCCGAACACCCGCTCCACGATCTCGAACAGGCCGGCGAGGACCCGGTCGAGGGGAAACCAGGGGCGGGTGACCTCGTCGTCGAACCGGAAGCGCTCGCGCCGGAGCGCCTCCGCCACGTATGCCAGGTCCCAGGGCTTCAGCGGCCCGAGCCCCATGCGCGCGGCCTTTTCCCGGATCATCGCCAGATCGCGCTGCCAGTACGGAAGCGTGCGCTCGCGCAGGTCGCTGACGAAGTCGAAGGCGCGGGTTCCGGTGCGCGCCATGGCATCGTCCAGGCGATAGTCGGAGAAGTCCCCGTAGCCGAGCAGGCCCGCGAGTTCGCGTCTCAACTCCAGGATGCGCGCGATGACCGGGCGGTTGTCGAGTTCGCCGTCCCGGCAGCGTCCCACATAGGCCCGGTGGAGTTGCCGGCGCAGCTCGCGGTCGTGGGCGTACTTGAGCACGGGTTCGAAGGACGGGAAATCCAGCGTCAGCAGCCAACCTTCCAGGTCTTCCGTCCGGGCCTTGTGGCGGGCCAGCTCGAGGGCGGTGCCCGGGATCCCGTCGAGTCGCGGGCGCTCGTCCTCGGGGATGTGCAGCCGGAACGCTTCCGTGGCGTCGAGAACGTTTTCCGAGAAGCGCCGCTCCAGCCGCGACAGCTCGACCCGGATCTCCTCGACGCGGGCGCGGGCCTCGTCGCCCAGATCGGCCCCGGCGGAGCGGAACTGGTGCATCATCCTGTCGAGGTTGCGGCGGCGGAGCGGGCCGAGCGCTTCCGCCTCGGGGGTGCCGGAGAATGCCCGCACCGCCGCCCACAGGCCGCGGTGCAGCGGGAGCCGCGACCAGAAGGCCGCGATCTCGGGCAGCACCGCGTTGTAGGCGTCCCTCAGCTCCGGAGTTTCAGCGACGGCGAGCAGAACCGTGACCGGCGCCAGCTCTTCCTCCACCTGCTGAACGATGTCGTCGAGGCGCTGGATGGTATTGTCGTAGCTCGCGGGCGGCCCGCCGCTCCCGGCGAGGTCGTCGATCTCCGCCTGCGCGCGTTCCAGCACGGCGCGCACCGACGGCGCCAGACCGGACGCCGTGATGCCCGCAAATGTGGGCGGCGACCCGGCAGCTGGCGGCGTGACGGCGTCCGGCATCGTTACCGGCCGGCCCCGGGCTGCCGGTCACCCGTCGGCGAGGGCGCGGATAATCGGCGGGCTCCCACGCCACCGGACTCGGTCTCGCCGCGCGGAAGGTCGGCCACCTCGATGACCTGCCCCTTCCTCCGCCAGCGCGCCAGGGTGTCCTCCTCCGCCTCGAGCCCGAGACCCCACATGGCGTCCCGGATGGCGGTGACCCGGTGGCCGCGCGCCTGGAGGCCGTCGATCGCCTGGGTCACGCACACGTCGCGCGCCACCCCGGCCACGAAGAACTCCACCGGATCGAGCGTGCGCGCGATCGACTCCACGAAGAGGTCGGCCCCCCGATTGCCCTCAAAGACGTCGAAGCGGTCCTTGCGGATGAGCACCGGCCGGGGACGGCGGCGCCAGCGCGCCACCAGCGCGTGCACCTCGACAGGCGTCGCGTGCACCTGCAGCACGAGACAGTCGGAGGAGGCGAGCGAGGGAATGATCTCTGCGCCGAGGCGCTCCGCGGGATCCGTTGACCGACCCATGCAGTGGGGCGGGTAGGTGCCCTTCCCCGGATCCGGGTTCTTCGCATCGATCTCGGCGTCGTCGTAGCCGTGCCAGTCCCCCGTATACACCACCAGGCCGGCGTGGGCATGCATCCATTCGACGGCCTCCATCAGCCGGGGCTCGGCCGTCACCGCTCCGGGATCGCCTTCGTCGAACAGGTCGCGCACGTACAGTCGCCCGTCCGGCTCCATGAAGTCCCGCTGCACATCCACCACCCATCCGATGCGTGTCATTCGGGTCCGCCCCGTGATGAAGGTTACGCCACCCGCTCGAGCGACGGGTTGGGCCGATAGCGCCGTCCCGCCTTGGCGACCGCTTTGCCGCCCACCTTCACGACATCCGCCGTGAAGTTGACCTGGCCCCGGATCAGGGACGAGCCCACCCCAAAGGCGTCCACCGGAACCCCATCCGTGCGGAAGCGGCGGATCCGGGCGCCGTCGAATCCTCCCGAGACGACGATGCGCACATGGCCGAAGCCGCCCTGGTCGAGGGCTTCCCGCACCTTGTGCACGAGCCACCGGTTCACGCCCCGAAGCTCGCTTTCGCGCGCGCCGCCCGCCTCCGCTTCCCGCGCGAGGGACCGGTCGACCATGTTCTCCGCGGTGTCCAGGCGGACGGCGTAGAGCTTCTCGCCCAGCGCGCGGGCCACCTTCAGCGCCGTCCGCACGCAGTCGTTGTCGAAGTCCACCAGCGAAACGACCCGCACGGAATCCGGCACCCGGCGGGCGAGCGCCGCCGTGGCGGCGACCGTGTCCCCCGAGTACGCCGCGATCAGCGAGTGCGGCAGCGTGCCCTCCCCCATGCCGCCCCACCACGCCCCCTGCGCGTCGGTGGAGACGCCGGCCGCCCCGGCCACATGCGCCGCCCAGCCGTCCGCCTTCTGTACCGCCCAGTGGTCGTGGCGCGCGGCGAAGTACAGCACCGGCGCCGGCCAGGCCGCCTCGACCGCCCGACGGGTTCCCGTGGCGACCCGCGTGCCCCGAGCCAGCGCGCCCAGGTAGAGGGTCTCCAGGTGCGCGAAGGCCGGGTAGGGCCCCCGGATGAGCATGACCGTCTCGCCGGGAGCCGCCCGGTCGCCGTCGCCCAGCGACCACACCTCCAGGTCTTCCCACCGGTACCCCTCCGCCAGGCACAGCCTGAGAATCGCCACCGCCTCGTCGGTACCCGCCAACAGAACATCCTTCTTCTGGAAGACCTGCATGGTCACCGAGGGCGCCCGCGCCTCGGCCTCGAGCACCCGGCGGGCCCAGTTGAAGTACTGGTCGGTGTAGTGCCCGGCCCGCATCGCAGCCGCAGGCAGGCCGAAGACCTCGGGAGCCAGCCGTTCCGCCCTGCGGCGCGGCGCGGGGGGGGCTGGGGAATCGGCGGGGACGGGCCCTTTACGGCTCATTCCTGAATCTCGGTCCGGTGCGCGTCAAAGGGAAGGCGGCGCGCGCGGCGCGCGGGGGAGGGTTTGCACCTGTCCGCGCAAGATGCGATCATCGGTACGATGACGATCCTCATCGTGACCATGATCGCCACGCTCGCCGTCTCGGGGCTCTGTTCGATTCTGGAGGCGGTACTCCTCTCCATCGACACGAGTTTCGTCGAGATGCAGCGCGCGGAGGGACGACGCTCCGGTCGCCTTCTGCATGAGCTGAAGAGCCACATCGACCAACCGATCGCGGCCATCCTCACGCTCAACACCGTGGCCCACACCGCGGGCGCCGCGTTCGCGGGGTCGCTGGCCTACGAACTCTTCGGCAGCGCGTGGGTGGCCGGCTTCTCGGCCGTCTTCACCTTCGCCATCCTGGTCTTCTCCGAGATCATTCCCAAGACCGCCGGAGCCCGCTTCTGCAAGCAGCTCGCCCCCTCGTCCGCCTACGTCCTCAAGGCGCTGACCTTCACCATGACACCCGTGCTCGTGCCTCTCTACTGGGTGCAGAGGCTGATGCAGGGATCGGGGAACGGCCCGGACATCAGCCGCGAGGAAATCGAAGTGATGGCGCGGATGGCGTGGACCACCGGAACCCTGGCGGAGGACGAGTGGCAGGTGGTGTCCAACGTCATGCGCCTGGGCGACGTCCCGGTGGGCGAGGTCATGACGCCGCGCACCGACATCGTGGCGATCGATGCGGGCGCCACCGTGGAAGAGGCCAAGCAGGTCATGCTCGACCACGGCCACCTGCGGCTCCCGGTGCACACCGGAACCCTCGACAGGATCGTGGGCGTGCTGGTGGCGCGCGACCTGTGGCGGGCCGACCAGAAGGGGGTGACCGAGATCCGCGATCTGCCCCGCGCGCCGGTCTTCGCCCCCGTCTCGCGGCCCGTTCAGGAGCTCATTCCGGAGCTCCAGGACAAGGGCGCCAAAATGGCGATCGTCCTCGATGAATTCGGCGGCACCGCGGGGCTGGCGACCTTCGAGGACCTCATCGAGGAGATCGTGGGGGAGATCCGGGACGAGCACGAGGCGCACGAACCCGCCGAATTCCAGCGCCTGGCCGACGGAAGCGTCCGGATCTGGGGAGGCGTCTCGGTGCGGGAAGCCAACCAGCGGCTGCGCCTGGAGCTGCCCTCGGACCTGTCCGACACCGTCGGCGGCTACGTTTTCGGGAGCCTGCACCGGGTGCCCCGGCCGGGCGACGAAGTGGGGGTGGATGGCGGGCGGTTGCGGGTCGCGCGCATGCGTGGCCGCCGCGTGGAATTTGTCGTATTTCTCCCGGACTAATGTCGCATTCCGGGAGGACACGCGGTGATGACGGGATCGCCGCGCAGGGAAGGTTGACAGGCTCGCAAGCCGTTGATAACGTCCCTCGTGCTGAACATGGTTGACCCGCTCAGGATCGCCCCATGAGGGCCGTCGTCCCCGGGCGGAGTTGTCTCCGGCCAGGACCCGGACGAAGTGTCTCCGGGAACCTGGCCGCTTCTCTTTTGCAGACTTTCCGTCGGCTTGATCTGATTCCCGGGGCGCGCGGTCCGCGTCCCGGACCCCTTTCCCAACTCAGCGGAGCGTGACCATGGACCGGAACGAGTACCTGTACGCAGCGGAAGAATGTCGAGACGAGATGGAGGAGTACATCGACGAGATGGGCAGCCGGAACGGGCTGTCCCTCACGAGCACCGACGACGTCACGAAGTACGTGAAGGAGCATGGCGTCAGCTCGATTCGTCTCTGGTTCTCCGACATCCTGGGCAACCTCAAGTCCTTCTCGATCACCCCCAAGGAGCTGGCCGGCGCCTTCGAGGAGGGAATGGGCTTCGACGGCTCCTCCATTCAGGGCTACAAGCGGATCCAGGAAAGCGACATGGTCGCGTTCCCGGTGCCGGACACGGCCCAGGTGCTGCCCTTCCGCTCCGGCGGGGGACGGTCGATGCGCATGATGGCCCAGATCCGCAACCCCGACGGATCGGCGTACGACGGCGATCCCCGCAACATCCTGATCCGCACGCTGGGCCGGCTCGAGGATCACGACTGCACGAACATGTACGTCGGCCCGGAGGCGGAGTACTTCTACTTCAAGCACGAGAGAGGTACCGAGCTTCTCGACGACGCCGGGTACTTCGACATCAACCCGGTCGACATCGGCGACGACATCCGGGAAGTCACGGTGTGCGCGCTCGAGGCGATGGGCATTCAGATCGAGTACCACCACCACGAAGTCGGACCGTCGCAGCACGAAATCGACATCCGTTACAAGGATGCGCTGCAGATGGCGGACAGCCTCCAGACCTACAAGTACCTGGTCAAGGAGATCGCGCGCCGCTGCGGGGCGTTCGCAACCTTCATGCCCAAGCCCCTCGCGGGAGAGAACGGGAGCGGCATGCATACCCACCTGTCGCTCTTCAAGGGCGGCCAGAACGCCTTCTACGACGGCACCGACGAGCACCATCTGAGCGCCATGGCCAAGCACTTCATCGCCGGGGTGCTGAAGCACTCGCGCGAGATGGCGCTGGTCACCAACCCGACCCACAACTCCTACCGGCGCCTGGTGCCCGGCTACGAAGCGCCCGTCTACATCGCCTGGGCCGAGCGCAACCGGTCGGCGGCCATCCGCATCCCGATGTACAAGCCCGGCAAGGAGGTCGCTACCCGCATCGAGGTGCGCTTCCCGGATCCCACCTGCAACCCCTACCTGGCCTTCTCGGTGATGCTCGCCGCCGGCCTCGAGGGCGTGGAGAACGCGCTGCCCTGCCCGGATCCGGTGACGGTGGACATCTACCATCTATCCGCGAAGTGGCGGGAGCAGATGGGCATCGACGCCCTGCCCCACGACCTGTTCGAAGCCGCGCGCGTCGGCCAGTTCAGCGACTTCCTCAAGGACGCCCTGGGCGAGGACGTGCACCGCAAGCTCATCGAGACCAAGATGGAGGAGGCGGACGTCTTCCGCCTGCACGTCTCGCAGCTCGACCTGAAGAAGCACCTGGTGCTGTAGAGCGACTGGGCTGCCCGCGAAGCCGGACTGGCAATCCGGGCAGGAAAGAAGCCGGGTATCGACCCCCGGTGGTCACGGGTCCGGACGGACCCTCAGCCGCCGGGGGTCGTTTCCGTGGTGGCGGAGGCGTCCTCCGACCTGGCCGGAAGGCCCGGCTCCGGCTCGGCGGAGCCGGGCTCTTCCGGGCCGGCCGCGGTCTCGCGTGCGCGCGTGCGCTCTTCGCGCCAGAACGAGATGCCGAGCAGGACCGCGCCGCAGGTGATCGCGGAATCGGCCACGTTGAAGATCGGCCAGTGCATGAAGCCCAGGTCGATCGGACCGATGAAATCCACCACCCCGCGATCCCAGCGCACCCGGTCCACCAGGTTGCCGAGCGCGCCGGAGAGGATGAGCGCGATCGACACCACCTTCACCCGGTCCCCGCTCTCGCTCTGGATGAAGAGCAC
Source organism: Gammaproteobacteria bacterium (assembly GCA_028820325.1). GTDB lineage: Bacteria > Gemmatimonadota > Gemmatimonadetes > Longimicrobiales > Gaopeijiaceae > BD2-11. The sequence goes on from JAPPJO010000049.1 coordinate 24,054, forward strand.
GGCCAGCAGCCCCATGGCCAGGATCGTCACCGGAATGAAGAACCAGCGCGGATCGTTGCCGATGGAGATGCCGAAGGCCGCCCCCCGGTTGAAGGCCAGGGTCAGCGGAACGAGGCCGTCGAGGATCTCCATCCGGCGTCCGCCGCCGAGGGCGGTCAGCGCCCAGCGCTTGGTGATGACGTCGAGCAGGAGAACCGCCGGAAGAATGGCGGCGAGAATGCGGAGTTTGATGTTCACGTGCCTGGGAAGGTGGGGGATGGAGGCGGCGGGAGTCGAACCCGCGTCCGCGAGTGGGTCCGGCGAAGCTTCTACGTGCGTAGATCGCTGTTGGGCTTCATCGGGTGAGCGGCCAGCGACCCGCCGGCTCCCCGACTAGCCGTCGAATGTCTCACCCGCGGTGCGACGGCATCGCCGCGGGCCAGCCCAACTTGTCGACGCCTCGGAGGCCTGCCTTGGGCGGGCCGGCCAGGAGACGGGCTGTGAGAAAACTCAGGCAGCCAGTGCCATGTGATTGTTGGCAATTGTGTTGATTCCGGGTTTTTTACGAGGCTTCCCGGACCTCGGCACGCTACCCCGCGTTCACCAAACACGTCGAAGCCGTTACGCCCCCGTACGGTCCGGTGCAGACGGCTCAAAGTCCGTTGCACGTTCTCCTTTGCTCTTGTGGTCGCCGATTGCTCGCGTCCGCCGCGCTCAGGCGGCGCTCGCAAGCTCGCGTTCAAGATAGCACTTCAGCACTTCCCGTGTTTCCTCGAGGGTGGTCAGGCTGAAGAGCCGGGTGCGGAGCTGGCGCCCGTTGGGCAGCCCCTTCGTGTACCACCCCATGTGCTTGCGGAATTCGATGACCGCCTTCTTGTGATTCCGCTCGAAGTCCACCGCGTTCTGCGCGTGCTCGAGGCAGACGGCCAGGCGCTCGGCGGGGTCCGGGAGCGGGGGCAGGCTCCGGCCGTCGAGGGCGGCGCGGGCTCCCGCGAACACCCACGGGCTCCCGTGGGAAGCACGCGCGATCATGACCCCGGCGCACCCGGTCTCCTCCTGCATGCGGCGCGCGTCTTCCCCGGTCTTGATGTCGCCGTTGCCCACGACCGGGACGTCCAGCGCATCGACCAGGGCCGCGATCTCGTGCCAGCGCGCGTGGCCGGAATACATGTCCGCCCTGGTGCGCGGATGCAGCGTGACCACGGCCGCGCCCGCGTCCTGGCAGCGCAGGCCGATGGTGACCGGATCGCGCGTCTTCTCGTCGAAGCCGCTCCGGATCTTGGTCGTGACGGGCAGCGGCGTCGCGCGCACCACCGCGCGCACGATGCGCTCGACCAGCCCCAGATCGCGCAGGCAGCCCGAGCCGCCATTGCGCTTCACGACCTTCTTTACCGGGCACCCGAAATTGATGTCGACGAAGTCGGGCCGGTACACGTCCGAAACCAGCGCCGCAGCCTCCGCCATCCTCTCGGGGCGGGCGCCGAAGATCTGCACCCCGATGGGCCGCTCCTCCTCCTCGAAACGCAGGTACGCGCGCGTGCGCTCGTTCCCATGGCAGATGCCCTCCGCACTCACGAACTCCGTCACCACCACGTCCGCGCCGAAACGCCGGCACAGTCGCCGGAAGGGCGACTCGCTCACTCCGGCCTGGGGCGCGAGGAAGAGAGGGACGTAGCCGCCGGGGGCTTCGGGAAGGTAGGGGAATCTCATGGACGCAAAGATATCACTTCGGCGTGGCCTGTGTGCAAAGCGCGGCGGTGGCCCGTGCAGCAAAGCGCGGCGTGGCCGGTGCGGAAGCCAGCTTCGGGGCCCTGCCGGGATGATCCTGCGGGCAGCTTGCGGAACGGGAAACCGACACAGATAATGACGCATTCCATGATGGATCGGTCGTGAAGCGATGGGCGCCGGCCATATCAGTCGGCAAATGCGACGTTTTCGTTGATGGATGCGACAAAACCGGGCCGACCGCGACACAACCATATCACCACCGGAGAAACCATGCGCTCTCGTCCACTCAGCACAACCACCCTCACCCTTCGAACCCGGATCGGTCGCATAGGGGCACTCGCCGGCCTGTTCGCGGCCGTCCTCCTGCTCGTTCCCGCGCCCGCCTTCGCGCAGGAGTCCGGAGCGGATATGAGCTACGTCCTCAACACCTTCTCGTTCCTGATCTGGGGCGCGCTCGTGATGTGGATGTGCGCCGGCTTCACGATGCTGGAATCCGGTACCGTGCGGTCCAAGAACGCATCGATGATCTGTCTCAAGAACATCGGCATCTACGCGATCGCCGGACTCACCTACTACTTCGTCGGCTACGGCCTGATGTATGTCGACGTGAGCGGCTTCATCGGGTCCATCGACCTGTTCTACGGCCCGTCGGCGGACGAGATCGCGCTGCTCGGAGGCGACGAGAGCGCGCTGCCCGCCGTGGTCGAAAACGGCTACGCGGTCACCTCGGACTGGTTCTTCCAGATGGTCTTCGTGGCGACCACGGCCTCGATCGTCTCCGGGGCGCTCGCGGAGCGCGTCAACATGTGGGCCTTCTTCGCCTTCACCGCGATACTGACGGCCTTCATCTACCCGGTCATCGGCTCCTGGCACTGGGGCGGTGGCTGGCTCGCCGAGAGGGGCTTCCAGGACTTCGCCGGGTCAACTCTGGTGCACTCCACCGGGGGCTGGGCCGCGCTGGCCGGCGCCCTGGTGGTGGGGCCGCGCTGGGGCAGGTTCCGCAAGGACGGCACGGTCAAGGTCATGTCGCCCTCCAATATCCCTGCCGTCACCCTGGGCGTGTTCATCCTCTGGCTGGGCTGGTTCGGCTTCAACGGCGGTTCGCAGCTCGCCCTCGACGGCGCGGTCAACGCCCTGGCCATGAGCAACATCCTGGTGAACACCAACCTGGCGGCCGCCGCCGGCGTGGTCACCGCGCTCGCGGTCTCCCGGCCCATTCTCGGCCGGATCGACCTGTTCGCGGGCCTGAACGGCGCCCTCGCGGGCCTGGTCGCCATCACGGCGGGGCCCGACATCGTCGACGCCCGCTGGGCCGTCTTCATCGGCGCCGTCGGCGCGGTCGTGTGCACCCTGGGTCTCAAGTTCCTGGAGCAGCGGCGGATCGACGACGTGGTCGGCGCCGTCCCCGCGCACCTCTTCGCGGGCGTCTGGGGCACGCTGGCCACCTCGATCGCCGCCGGAGCCAACCTGGGCGTTCAGTTGCTCGGCGTCGTGAGCGTGGGGGCGTTCGTCTTCGGGGTCTCCTTCGTGGTGTGGACGATCCTTGAGAAGACCATGGGCGTCCGCGTGTCGCGCACCGTGGAGGAGCTGGGACAGGATGCCGCCGAACTGGGGCTGGAAGCCTATCCCGAGTTCGTGCTCATGGTGGATCCGGACGAGGGTCAGGACTACCGCGATCCCTAGCCCACGTACGGCCAACAGGAGCACAACGGAACCTTGACTGCGTCCCGGCACGCATCCTTCGACCGCGCGTACCCTGACGTGTCCCAGCCCGGAGTGGCCGGGTCGGGGGGGTTCGCGCGCTACGAGATCGACGCACGCTTCTACGACGAGATGTTCCGCGAAGACGGCAGCCTGCGCGGCGTATCGCGGCGTCTGGGCACGGCTCTTTCACGGGCGTCGCCGGAGGATCTGGCGCAGCTTCAGGAAGGCGTTGCGCGCCGCTTCATCCACGAGGGGATCACCTTTACCGTCATCGGCGCGGACGAGGCCTCGGAGCAGATCATCCCCATCGACTGCGTTCCCCGTCTGCTCACGGCCGACGAATGGGACCACATCGACCGGGGCCTCAGGCAGCGGCTGACCGCGCTCAACCTCTTCCTCAGGGACATCTACCACGACGGCCGGTCGCTGCGTGACGGGATCGTGCCTCCCGACCTGGTGCTGGGGTGTCCCCAGTACCGCGTCGAGATGCGGGGCCTGCAGGTTCCCAACGACATCTACGTCTCGGTCTGCGGCACCGATGTGGTGCGAACCCATGCGGGCTTCGCGGTGCTCGAGGACAATCTGCGGGTTCCCTCCGGGGTCTCGTACATGCTGGCCTGCCGCGTCGCCATGAAACAGGCGTTTCCGCGGCTGTACCGGGCGCACAACGTGCGCGAGATCGCCCGCTATCCCGAACAGCTCTACGCCACCCTGGCATCGCTGGGATCCTGGGCGGGCACGCCCCGGGTGGCGGTGCTCTCCCCGGGCCGCTACAACTCCGCCTACTACGAGCACGCCTTCCTGGCCGGGGAGATGGGCGCCGACCTGGTGGAGGGGCGGGACCTGGTGGTGCACGACGGCATCGTGTACGCCCGCACCGTCACGGGGCTCAGGCGCATAGACGTCATCTACCGGCGCGTGGACGACGACTTCCTGGATCCGGTCACCTTCCGCTCCGACTCGCTGCTGGGGGTTCCAGGCCTCTTCCACGCGTACCGGGCGGGCAACGTGGTGATCGCCAACGCCCCGGGCACCGGCGTCGCCGACGACAAGGCGGTCTACGCCTACGTGCCGGACCTCATTCGCTACTTCCTCGACGAAGAGCCCATCCTGGCCAACGTCGAAACCCACCTGTGCCGCACGCGCGAGGGGCTCGCATACACCCTGGACAACCTCGAGCGGCTGGTGGTCAAGGAGGTGGGCGGATCGGGCGGATACGGAATGCTGGTCGGACCGCATTCCACGGCCGCCGAGCGCGACAGGTACGCGGCCCGCCTGCGCAGCCACCCGGACAACTTCATTTCCCAGCCGGTGCTCGATCTGTCGAGGGCGATGTGCTTCGTGGAAGGCAATCTGGAACCGCGCCACGTGGATGTCCGCCCGTTCGTGCTGCGGGGCCGCTCCGACACCTGGATCGCTCCCGGCGGCCTCTGCCGGGTGGCGCTCCGGAGGGGCGGGCTGGTGGTGAACTCCAGCCAGGGCGGGGGCTGCAAGGACCTCTGGGTTCTGCGTGACGGCCAGGTGCCCGACTGATGCTCGCCCGGGCCGCAGCGGACTTCTACTGGATGGGGCGCTACTTCGAGCGTGCCGAGCACACCGCCCGGCTGCTCCGGTATCAGCTTGCGCGCCTCGTCGACACTCCCGCCGGCGAGCTGGCGGTGGGCTGGAGGGTGATCTACCGTGCCCTCGGACAGTCGGCGCCCATCACCCCCACCGTCACCGACGAAGCCGAATCGTTCCTGCTCGCCGACGCCTATACGCTCGCCGCGAGCCTGGTCGAGGAGACCACCAACCCCGACTCCATCATCCGCTGCTGGACCACGGCGCGGGACAACGCCAAGCAGCTCCGGCCCTGGCTCCCGGTCCGGGTCTGGACCTGTCTCAACCAGGGCTTCTTCTGGCTTCGCGACTGCGACTTCCCCGCCGCCTGGGCAACCGGACCGGCTGCGCTGGCGGGCGAGGCGATCGACCGGCTGCGGCTGCTGGCGGGGGTGGTGGAAGCCCGCATGCCCCGCGACGACGCATGGCGCTTCCTGGAGCTCGGACAATTCGTCGAACGTCTTCAGCACCAGGCGGCCCTGCTGGACGCCTGGGACCGCATCGGCCAGGCTCCCGGCGACGCGCCCTCGCTGTCGTGGGCGGGGCTCCTGCGGGTCTGCGCGGCCCATGAGTTCTACTGCCGCACCCACTCCATGGTGATCCGCCGGGGACCGGCGCTGGCGTTTCTGGCCCGCAACCCGGAGTTGCCCCAGTCGCTGTGCTTCGCGGTGCATCGCATCGAGCGGCTTCTTGCGGGCATCGACCCGAGGGGCGCGCGCTATCCCCTGGCGGCTCCCCACCGCATGGTGCTGCGCCTGTCCGCAACCGTGGAAACGGACCCCGCAAGCGAGAACGATGCCGAAGGGGATGGAGGGTCGTTCGAGGCGCTGCTGAAGGACAGCCGGGCGCTCCACGGCATCACCGTGTCGACGTACTTCGACTACCCCGTGGAAGCCGGGCTGCCGTCGTGAGCGCGCGCTACCGCATCCGGCACGAGCTCGAGTTCCGCTACGACGCTCCGGTGCGCGGATCCGTCATGACCCTCTTCCTGTCTCCGGTCCGGGATCGCCGCCAGCAACTGCGCAGCTTCTCCATCGAAACCGACCCCGGCGGAGCCGTGTTCGAGTTCAGGGGGCCCTTCGGAAACCGCGGCCACTTCTTCGACCGGCCGGGCCACCACCGCGCACTCCGGATCGTCGCCCGCTCCCGCGTGGAGGTCTCGCCCCCCGAAGCGGTTCCCGGCGACCCGGGACCTGGCTCGTGGGAGGCGCTCGCGTCCGAGATCCGGGCGCCGGAGCTCTGGCTCATGCTGCAGCCGAGCCGCTTCGCGCAGCCGTCGTCCGCGGCCCTGGGACAATTCGTGTCGGCGCGCGGCATCGAGAAGAGAGACGATGTCATGGGGAGCATTCGCGCCCTGCTGGCGCGAATCTACGAGGCCTTCGAGTTCTCACCCGGCATCACCGCGGCCGACTCGCCCATCGAGCACATTCTGGAGACCGGCCGGGGCGTGTGTCAGGACTATGCCCACGTCATGATCTCCGTCCTTCGCGGCTGGGGAGTCCCCACCCGCTACGTCTCGGGTTATCTCGGGCCCCACGGCGATCTGACTTCAACCAACGAAAGCCATGCCTGGGTGGAATGCTGGTTGCCCGGGTCGGGATGGCGCGGTTTCGATCCCGCCAACAACTGCGACTGCGATGAGCGCCATGTGCGCGCCGCGGTAGGCAGGGACTACGCCGACGTACCCCCGGTGCGGGGCGTCTTTCGCGGATCCGCCAACTCGGCCCTCGCCGCGCGCGTGGAGGTGGTCCGGGACGGGCAGGACGGGATGGAGCAGTGAGGAATTCAACCAGCGACCATAAATGTCATCAAGGGGGAAATATGTTTGCGACCCGTAGCGCACGCGTCCTGTTCTCGACGCTCACCATTGCCCTGATTCTCTCGTTTGCAGGCCCGGTTCAGGGCCAGTCCGCCTCCATCGGCGCCGATGTCGTCAGCCGCTACGTCTGGCGCGGCACCGACTTCGGGGAATCGATGTCCGTGCAGCCCGCGCTGACCCTCGGTTTCGGAGGCCTGGAGGGGGGCGTCTGGGGCTCCACTTCCATCTCCGCCTCCGGAGCCGGCGCCAACGAGGTCGACCTCTGGGCCACGTATACCGTTGCGGCCTCGAACGGCTCTTCGTTCTCGTTCGGGTTCACGGACTACTACTTCCCGGCCCCCGCGGCCGACGGCTTCTTCGTCACGGATGCCCACATACTCGAGTTGTCGGCTTCCTTCACCGGGCCGGAGAGCTTCCCGCTGACGCTCTTTGCCGGAAGGATGTCGCGGAACGACCACGACAATTCCCTGTACCTGGAAGCCAGCGTTCCCGTGTCGGCCTTCGAGGACGTCGAGATGAGCCTGACGGCGGGGATGGTGGCCGGCGAAAGCCAGTTCTACGGGACCGAGGGAACCGCGTTCGTGAATCTGGGCGTATCGGCCAGCAAGGATCTGGTCATCACCGATGACTTTGCGGTGCCCGTGACCGTCTCGTATATCGTCAACGCGAACCGCCTCGAACGGGACATGGATCACCACGGGGAGCCTCTCGGGGCGGATCCCGACCGCGCGTTTCTCGTCTTCGGTTTCAGCCTGTCGCCGTAGGCGGACGGGACGCGTCACTCCAGCAAAGCGCAAAGGGCCGGAGACACCGGGACTCAGGTGGGCAACGGACGAAGTGTAGCGGGCATCGTTCTCGCAGCCGGTTCTTCGACCCGCATGGGTCGGAACAAGCTTCTGCTTGAGGTGGCGGGCGAGGCGCTGGTCCGGCGCGCGGTGCGGATCTCGAGGGAGGCCGGTCTGGACCCGGTGGTGGTGGTCACGGGGCACGCGCGCGAGCGGATCGAGCGGGAGATCGCGGATCTCGACTGTACGCCTGTATTCAACGCCAACCACCGTGCGGGCATCCAGACCTCGGCGGCTTCGGGTGTCGCCGGGGTCGCGGGCGCGTGCGACGCCGCCGTGATCATGCTCGCAGACATGCCGTTCGTGACCGCGCGCATGCTGCGCACGCTGGTGGAGCGCTACACTGCGGAAGGGCCGCCGCTGGTGGTGTCCCGATACGGCGGCGAGGTGAACGCGCCCCCGATGCTCTACGACCGGGTGCTCTTCCCCGAGGTGACCCGCATGCGCGCCGGGTGCGGGCGGGAGGTGGTGCGCCGCCACTACGACCGGGCCGTGCAGGTCGAGTGGCCGGCGGGCCGGTTGCGCGACCTCGACCGCCCGGAAGACTACGCGGCCGTGGTCGAGGAACTCGCGCGCGCCGAGGGGGGCGCCAGGGAGGAGGGGGGCGCGGGGGCGGCGGCGGACGCGGAGGCGGCGGCGGGCCCTACCCCGGGTGAGCGAAATTGACCGGCGACCTGCTGCGCCTGGCGGCCCGAATGGAACGCGAGCGGCGCCCGTTCGCGCTGGCCACCGTGGTAAGGAGCGAGCGCCCCACCTCCGGCAAGCCGGGCAACGCGGCGCTGATCGACCCCGAGGGAACCATGCACGGATGGATCGGCGGGAGCTGCACCCGCTCGGAGGTGATCCGGCATGCCCTGGAGGCGCTCCGACTGGGGGAGCCCCGGCTGCTGGCATTCGGGGCCGACGAGGAGCGGCCCGACGATCTGGTGAGGGTATCCATGTCCTGCGCGAGCGGAGGAAAAGTGGAAGTGCACATCAACCCCGTGTTGCCGGCGCCCGTCCTGCTGGTGGCGGGTGACTCGCCCGTGGCGCTCGCCCTGCTCAGGCTGGGGGGCGCGATGGGGTACCGGACGGTAGCGACCGCGTCCGCCAATGAGGCCATCAGCGAGGAACTGGCCGACATCGCCGACGAGCGCGCCAAGAACCTCGCCGGCTGGGTGGGGATGCTCGCGTCCCGTTCTCCCGGAACGCGGTTTTTCGCGGTGGTGGCCACCATGGGCCGCGAGGACGAGCGGACGCTCGCGTCGCTCGCAGGCGCCGCGCCCGACTACCTGGGCGTGGTGGCGTCCCCGCGGCGGATGCGGAGCGTGCGCGCGGTGCTGTCGGGTCTCGGGCTCGGCGATGACGCGATCGGCCGCATCCGCGGGCCCGCCGGCCTCGACCTGGGCGCCGAGCAGCCCGAAGAGATCGCGGTGAGCATTCTGGCGGAGATCGTGGGGGAGAGCCGGCGGGCGAGCGGGGGTGGGGCGGCCGGATCGGGCGGCGCGGGCGGCGCACCGAAAAACGTTGCGCGTTCGGATGTGGAGAGCGGTGACACGGGCACTACCGCGACGGATGCTTCGGGCCGCGCACCAGAAAACGTTGCGCGCTCGGATCTGGCCGGCGGTGGCGGCGCGTCCGGCGACTCCGACGCGACCTCCGCGGCCGCCTGGGCTACCGACCCCGTGTGCGGGATGACGGTGCCGGTCGCAGGGTCCCCCTCGGCAGTCCACGACGGCAAGACCCTCCACTTCTGCTGCGAGGGCTGCCGCGGCCTCTTCGAGTCGACCCCGGAGGTTTTCGCCTCCAACCCCGCGACGGGTCCGGCGTGAGACCCGAGATCCGCGCGCTGCAGGAGGCGATGCGCCGGGCGGACTACATCGCCGAGCCATCCATCGTCACCGCCGTCCACCTGGCGCGCGCGATGGAAAAGCCGCTTCTGGTCGAAGGCGACGCGGGGGTCGGCAAGACCGAGATCGCCAAGGTGATGGCCACCCTAATGCAGACCGAGCTCATCCGGCTCCAGTGCTACGAGGGGCTCGACGTCAACACCGCGCTCTACGAGTGGAACTACCAGAAGCAGTTGCTCCGCCTGCGCATGGGGAGTGGTGAGGCGGAGGACGCCCCCGACACCCGCGACGACCACCTTGAAGGCGTCATCTTCGGGCGCCGCTACCTGCTCGAGCGGCCGCTGCTGCGCGCCATCACGCGCGACACGCCCCCCGTGCTGCTCATCGACGAAATCGACCGGGCCGACGAGGGGTTCGAGGCCTTCCTGCTCGAGGTGCTCTCCGACTTCCAGGTGACCATCCCCGAACTGGGCACCATCCGCGCAACCCACCGGCCGCTCGTCGTGCTCACCTCGAACCGGAGCCGCGAGATCGGCGACGCACTGCGGCGGCGCTGCCTCTACCTCTACATCGAGCACCCGACCTTCGGCAAGGAGGTCGAAATCATCCGCGCCAAGGTGCCTGGGATATCCGACGCGCTCGCCGCCCAGATCACGCACGTCGTGCAGGGGCTGCGCGCGCGGCGTCTCATGAAGCCCCCCGGCGTGGCCGAAACGCTCGACTGGGCGCGCGCCCTGGTCACGCTGCATCAGGATCACCTCGACGCCGAGATCGTCTCCGAGACGCTGGGCTGCCTCGTGAAGGATCGGCACGACATCAGCCTGCTCCACGCGGAGGACGTCGAGACCCTGCTTGCGGGCGCCGGGGCCGGCTGATGCGCGCGGCCGCGCCAGCTCGCCAAGGGCTCCGCTGATGCCCGCCGCGGCCCCGGCCCCGGAGCGAGAACTCGTCGCCCATCTGGCTCGCTTCTCCGGCGAACTTCGCCACGCCGGCGTGCCCGTCGGCCTCCGCGATGAGATCGACGGCACCGCGGCCCTCCGCTTCGTCGACATCGGCGACCCGGAAGAGGTGCGGCTGGCACTCCGCAGCGCGCTCAGGATCCCGCGCCGCTGGTGGGCGGAGTTCGACCGCCTGTTCGACGAGAGCTGGCGCCGCGCCGCCCTCCCCCGCCCCGCCCACGCCCGGAACGCCCCCCGCACCCCCCGCCGCTGGCGAGGCGACGAGAACACCGAGGCGCCGCTGGCGCGGATCCGCCGCGAACTGGACGAACGGACCGGCCGGGGCGACGCGGAGGCGCCCGACGCCGACGGCGACCTCCCCGGCTACAGCCCGCGCGCGCTCCTGCGCAAGAAGGTCTTCGACGAGTGCACCCCGGACGATCTCCGCGACATGGAGCGTCTGCTCGAACGCCTCGCGCGCCGCATCGCCACCCGGCCGAGCCGCCGGCTGGTGCCATCGGAGCGCGGGCCGGTGGTGGACGTGCGCCGGAGTTTCCGCCGCTCGCTGGCCCACGGCGGCGAACTGGTCGAGCTGGCGCGCCGCGCGCGGGCGGTCGAGCTCCCCAGCCTGGTAGTCCTGTGCGACACCAGCGGGTCGATGGACGCCTGCTCGCGCTTCCTGCTCGCCTTCGTCTTCGCGCTGCGCAAGGTCACGCGCCGCACCGAGATCTTCGCCTTCAACACCTCGCTCACGCGCCTCACCCCGTGGCTCCGGACGGGCGACGTGGCCGGCACCCTGGAGCGGCTCGCCCGCAACGTGCGTGACTGGTCCGGCGGGACCCGCATCGGCGAGTGCCTGCTCGCCTTCGTCGACCACCACCTGCGGCACACCGTGCGAAGCGATACCACGGTGTTGATCCTGAGCGACGGGCTCGACCGGGGCGACACGGAGTCGCTCGAGACGGCCCTGCTGGCCATCCGCCGGCGCGCCCGCCGGATCATCTGGCTCAACCCGCTCATGGGCGACCCGCGCTACCGTCCGGAGGCGAAGGGCATGCAGGCGGCGCTGCCGCACGTGGACCGCCTCGTGCCCGCCCACAACCTGGAGGCGCTGGAAGCCATCCTGCCGATGATCGAGCGCTAGACGATGCGCGACGATCCCGGAATCGCGAGACTAACGGAAATGACCGAGTAACCGGAATAACCGGAGAAATAACCCGCATGAAAATCCAGGACGGCTTCACCATCGACGCGCCCGCGGCCGACGTCTGGGCGCTGCTCTCCGACCCCGACCAGGTCGCGGACCTGCTCCCCGGCGCGAAGATGGGCGACATGATCGACGACAACACCTACTCGGGCGGGATGTTCGTGAAGGTCGGACCCCTCGCGGTGGCATACGACGGGACCGTATCCTTCCAGTTGGACGAGAGCGAGCGGTCCGTGCAGGTGCGCGCCCGCGGCCGGGGCAAGCGCGGCATGGGCACCGCCGAGATGACCATGACCAGCCAAGTGGTCGCGCACGGCGACGCGCGCACCGAGGTGACGATCGATTCCGATGTCGTTGTGACCGGAATTCTGGCCCAGATGGGACGCGGCATGATCCAGGTCGTGTCGAAGAAGATGCTACAGGAGTTTGTGGGAAACCTCACCAAAGCACTTGCCTGAACCGGCAGAGGAGAGCTGAGACATGATTCCCCCGCAGTTCGACTATCACGCCCCCGGCTCGCTGGACGAGGCGCTGGGGCTGCTCGGCTCCCTCGACGACCCGAAGGTGATGTCGGGCGGACAGAGCCTGCTGCCGATGCTGAAGCTGCGCCTGGCGTCGCCGGCGAACATCGTGGACATCGGCCGCATTCCGGGCCTCGACACGCTCGCGGAAGAGGACGGTTTCCTGCGCATCGGCGCGCTGGTCACCGAGACACAACTGGAGCAGTCGGCAGTGGTGGCGGAGCGCTATCCCATCCTGCTCGACACCGCGAAGGTGATCGCCGACCCGCTGGTGCGGAACCGCGCCACCATCTGCGGCAACATCGCGCACGGCGACCCCGCCAACGACCATCCCGCGACCATGCTGGCGCTCGGCGCCCAGGTGGTGGCCACGGGACCGGACGGCGCGCGCACCATCGACATCGGCGAGTTCTTCTTCGGGCTCTTCATGACGGCGCTCGGAGAGGATGAGATCCTGACCGAAATCCGCATCCCGGCGCCCGCCCCCAACAGCGGCGGCGCCTACGTCAAGCTCGAGCGCAAGGTGGGCGACTACGCCGTGGCCGGATCCGCCGTTCAGCTCTCGCTGGCCGACGACGGTACCGTGGCGAGCGCGGGCATCGGGCTCACCAACCTGGGCATCGCCCCCATCCGCGCGACCGCCGCGGAGGACGCGCTCAAGGGCGCGGCTCCCACCGACGACGTCATCGCCGCCGCCTCCCAGGCCGCCGCCGACGCCACCGAGCCCATCCCCGACCGGCGCGGTTCCATCGAATACAAGCAGAACATGGCCCGCGTGCTCACCGCCCGTGCCATCCGCAGGGCGCTCGCGCGCGCAGGAGGATAAAGCGATGGCCACACACAACATCAACGTCACCGTGAACGGCGAGGCCCACGCGGCCGCCGTCGACTCGCGGCTTCTGCTCGTGCACCTGATCCGCGACGACCTCGCGCTCACCGGCACCCACATCGGCTGCGACACCACGCACTGCGGCGCGTGCACCGTGCTGATGGGCGGCGTGCCCGTGAAGTCGTGCACCGTGCTGGCCGTCCAGGCCGACGGGGCCGAGATCGGCACCGTGGAAGGGCTCGCGGGCGCCGACGGCATGACCCCGCTGCAGGAGGGCTTCCAGGAGGAGCACGGCCTCCAGTGCGGCTTCTGCACCCCCGGCATGCTCATGACCGGGACCGCGCTGCTCGAAAGCAATCCGAACCCCAGCGAAGCCGAGATCCGCGAGGCCATCTCCGGGAATCTCTGCCGCTGCACCGGATACGTGAACATCGTCAAGGCGGTCGAGTACGCCGCCGCGAAGACGGGGGAGGGCGACTGATGGCACCGAGAACATCCGCCAAGATCTGCGGCATGGGCCACTCCATGAAGCGCAAGGAGGACCCGCGCTTCCTGCAGGGCAAGGGCAACTACATCGACGACTTCACGCTGCCGGGGATGCTGTGGCTGGACATCGTCCGGAGCCCCATCGCCTACGGCAAGATCAAGAACATCGACTCCTCGAAGGCGCTCGAGATTCCCGGCGTGCTCGCGGTGCTCACGGGCAAGGACCTGGAGGCGTACGGTCTGCACTGGATGCCGACCCTCATGTCGGACACCCAGATGGTGCTCCCCACGGACACCGTGATGTACCAGGCGCAGGAGGTGGCCGGGGTGATCGCCACCTCGCGCTACGCGGCCGCCGACGGCGTGGCCGCGGTCGAGGTCGACTACGAGCCCATGAAGCCGGTCATCGACCCCTTCAAGGCGCTCGAGGACGACGCGCCCGTGCTCCGCACCGACAAGGAAGGCAAGACCGACAACCACATCTGGCACTGGGAGGCGGGCGACAAGGAGGCCACGGACCGGATCTTCGAAGAAGCCGATGTCGTGGTGCGCGAGAAGATGCATGTGCCGCGCATCCACGTGGCGTCCATCGAGACCTGCGGCTGCCTCGCCGACTTCAACCCGGTCGAGGGGCACCTGACCGTCTACATGACCACCCAGGCGCCGCACGCCATCCGCACCGTGCTCGCGCTGGTGGCGGGCCACGTGGGGCTCTCCGAGGAGAAGATCCGCGTGGTGAGCCCCGACATCGGGGGCGGCTTCGGCGGCAAGGTCCCGGTGTACCCAGGCTACGTCGTCGCCATCGCGGCGTCGGTGGTGCTGGGCAAGCCGGTGAAGTGGATCGAGGACCGGATGGAGAACCTCCAGGCCGACTCGTTCGCGCGCGACTATCACATGGACGCCGAGATCGCGGCCAACGCCGACGGCAAGATCCGGGCGCTGCGCATCAAGACGATCGCGGACCATGGGTACTCCGACGCCCAGGCCGCGCCGTCGAAGTGGCCGGCGGGCCTCTTCTCGATCTGCACCGGGTCCTACGACATGGAGCAGGCGTACGCCGAGGTCGACGCGGTCTACACCAACAAGCCGCCGGGAGGCGTCGCGTACCGCTGCTCGTTCCGCGTGACCGAGGCCGTGCACTGCATGGAGCGGGTGGTCGACACGCTCGCGCACAAGGTCGGCAAGGATCCGGCGCAATTGCGCGAGGAGAACTTCATTCCCAAGGAGGCCTTCCCCTACCAGTCCCCGCTCGGCTGGGAGTATGACAGCGGCGACTACCAGGCCGCGATGGACAAGGCGAAGGAGATGATCGGCTACGACGAGCTGCGCGCCGAGCAGGCCGAGAAGCGCGCGCGCGGCGAGCTGATGGGGATCGGCGTGTGCAGCTTCACCGAGGTGCTGGGCGCTGGCCCGTCCAAGGACTTCGACATCCTCGGCATCAAGATGTTCGACTCCGCCGAGGTGCGCGTGCACCCCACGGGGAAGGCGATCGCCCGCTTCGGCACCAAGTCGCAGGGCCAGGGCCACGAGACCACCTACGCGCAGATCATCGCCGAGGAGCTGGGCCTCCCGGCCGCGCACGTGCAGGTGGAGGAGGGCGACACCGACACCGCCCCCTACGGGCTGGGCACGTACGCCAGCCGCTCGACCCCGACCGCGGGCGCCGCGGGCGCGATGGCCGCCCGCCAGATCCGCGACAAGGCCGCGAAGATCGCCGCGCACCTGCTCGAGGTGAGCGAAGAGGACCTGGACTGGGAGCCCGGCACCTTCTCGGTGAAGGGCGCGCCCGACAAGTCGGTGTCCATCCAGGACTGCGCCTTCGCCGCCTACACCAACATGCCCGCGGGGATGGAGCCCGGGCTGGAGGCAACCAACTACTACGACCCGCCCAACCTCACCTTCCCCTTCGGCACCTACATCTGCGTCGTGGACATCGAACGCGGCACGGGCGAGGTGACCGTGCGGCGATTCGTGGCGGTGGATGACTGCGGGAACATCATCAACCCGATGATCGTCCAGGGCCAGATCCATGGGGGGCTGACCCAGGGGATCGGACCTGCGCTGTATGAGGAGATTCCTTACGACGAAGACGGCAACAACCTGGCCGGCTCGTTCATGGACTACCTGGTGCCGACCGCGGTGGAGACGCCGGCGTGGGAGACGGGGCATACGGTGACGCCCTCGCCGCATCATCCGCTGGGGGCGAAGGGGGTTGGGGAGTCGGCTACGGTGGGGGCGCCGCCGGCGATTGCGAATGCGGTGGTGGATGCGCTGGCGCACCTAGGGGTGACGCATGTGGAGATTCCGATCAGACCCGACCGTGTGTGGGAGATTCTGAGGGAGAGGGGGGTGGCGAAGTGAGGGGGGAATGCGTGCCCGTACCCGATATCTCCTCGCGCAGTCCTCAGCGACGAACGTGGAGCCGCCGTCTTCGCTGTCACGGTCGCGAGCAAAGGACCGAAACGCCGCTGGCCGGAAATGCGGCCGCCCCTGTGCTTTCCCTGAGGCTCATCCCTTCCGGCCTTCGAGTAGTCGCATCGGAAATCCAAGCTGCCCGCCAGCCACCAATCTCTGAAATGCCCGACACCCTTAACGTAGTATCCGTCGCACATTTCGCTTTGCCAAGAACCCTCAACCGCCAGATGCGACCTCCGTCTCCGTCCCTTTGTCGCGTTACGTTTGTATCCAGTCCTCGCTAGCCTTCCAGCATTTCGTCACCAATAGGAACAATGGAGACTTTCCGTGACCTTCGCTGTTGTTCATCTAACTGACTTCCACATCCGGTCGAATACCGATCCAATCCTTGCCCGTACTCCCTTGCTCGCGAGAGCTATTGCCTCTCGCACTCAAACTTGTAGCGGAATCCTCCTCGCCGTCTCGGGGGATCTGTCATACTCCGGCGTTGAAGACGAACTACTAGACGCATTCTCTCTCGTCCAGCAACTCCAGCAGCTTCTAACGGAGGCAACCGCCGCGGATGTTTACATCTCTGCCATCCCGGGCAACCACGATTGCGATTTTTCCGACCCGACTACTATTCGCCAAACATTGCTCAACGCCGTGAATGGAGACGAAGAAGCGCTACAGGATGACGTACTTGTCGCGATAACTCAACCTCTTGCCAGTTTCTTCGAGCAACGCGACGCATGGTGCCCGCCAACCGTCGTCGATTCCCCAATCGCCTGGCATTACAATTTTCCAGTCCGCGACAAATCCATCTTGGTGATGTGCCTAAACACCGCGTGGTGTTCTTCTCGTAACGAGATTCAGGGAAGCCTGTTCGTACCCCAATCCCATTTCCCCGCCCAGCCCCCGGGGTCGCATGATCTCGTGATCGCCATGCTTCACCATCCCTACAACTGGATGAAGTCTGGCAACGCCCGCCTTCTGACTGCTCATATCGAGCAACACGCCGACATTGTCATCACCGGCCATGAACATGTTCCCGACCACCGTCTGATATCTAAGATCACTGGCGAACGGGTCCAGTACATCGAGGGCATCGCCCTCCAGGCCTCCGACACCAACTCCACTGGTTTCAATCTCATCACAATCGACCTCGCACATCGCACCCAGCAATTGTGGACCCTAATTTGGGACCGCGATACTAATTGTTACATACCTGACACTCTCAGCCCTCCTATGACCGACATGCAGGTCAATCGAGCGAGAAAGCGCAAACATTTCGTATTTACCGACGATTTTCTCCGCTTCTTGGACGATCTTGGCCTCCAGGTACAACATCCCGTCGCTGGCACCTTGATACGGTCTGACGTCTTCACTTATCCTCACGTTCGGAAGATCCAACTTCGCGAAACCGCCTCCGGGAATCTGATCGGCGCCGAAGCCATGCCGTCCCACCTGGCCGACGAGCGCATTGTCTTGATCACCGGTGACGATGCGTCAGGCAAAACGACCCTCGCCAAGCAATTAGTTGTCGATCTGCTCGCGTCCGATGTTGTTCCCGTCTACATGTCCGGCCGTGACCGCGCCCATCGCACCATCCAATCCCCTGACGACGTCGTTCACGCCGTCTCGACAATTGTCTCACGTCAGTACGGCAGCACCAAGGTTGATGCCTATCACCAGCTCGACGTTGATCAACGGGCCATCATCGTCGATGATTACGACAAACTATCTGACGGCCACATCGCCGTTGACGATCTGATCTCGTGCCTGACCGACATCTTCGGTCGCGTATATCTTTTCGCGGATGCGATGTCTCAAGAACTCAAGAGCATTGACGACGACCGTCGCCGGATTCTCTTGGAAGATCGCGAAGACGCGGCTCACTTTCGGATCCAACCTCTTGGCTTCCAACGACGTGCAGAGTTGGTTGAACGATGGGTGGCTCTCAAGGACAGCCATATTGACGCCGCCGCGCTCGTTAAGGAGATTGAACAACGAACGCGTACGATCAATACTGTGATTGGCCACAATTTAATACCCTCGTATCCGGTTTACATTCTAGGTATTTTGCAGGCGAGCGACAGCGTCGGCCCCGTCGATCTCCGAGCCAGTATCAACGCCCACTATTACGAGCTGTTCATCAAGAACGCACTGGCACTAACTTCTGACAAGATCGCCTATTCAATCAAGACGTCATTCCTCGCCCGTCTAGCATATGAGATACTTCGTTCGGAAGATATGGGTATATCCGAAGAGCGATTCCGTGAGCTATATATGACGTTTACGACAAAATACGAGCTGCCGATCACCTTTGAACAGCTGGTCAAGATGTTGAAGGATAGCCGATTGCTGATAGGGTTTCAGGGACGAGTCGAATTTAGATACGATTATTGCTTTTACTATTTTGCGGCTCTTCACATAACTAAAAACTTGCAGCAGGATTGGGCAAAGAAATGCGTCGCCCACCTAGCGGACACGATATATGAGGAGAGAAACGCCAACATTTTTCTATTTCTCGCCCATTTATCGGAGAATTCAGTTATTCTCGACGAAATGCTACGGTGTGCGCGAGAGATATGTAAGGGAAGCCCCGTCGCTGCCCTAAATCGCGCGGAGCTCCAGTTCCTAGAAGGAGACAGATCGGACTTGGCCAAGGCCGAGTTTCGGGATGTTGGGGATATTCGAGAACTACGTCGACGCGTTCTTGAACAGAAGGATCGAGAGGTGTTGGATGGAGTGGACACCGACGAAGGAGGTGAACTCGAATACGGGGATGAGTATGCTGTTGGGCAGGAGAAAATTCGTGAACTAGGCGCGGCGTTTAGAACTACTCAAATTCTCGGACAGGTACTGAAGAACTTCCCGGCGTCGATTGACGCTTCGAGAAAACGGGAGATCGCTCGGGCGGCTTATGAGGTGGCGCTGCGAGCGTTAACGGAGATTCTGACGCTCCTGAAGGGCAACTATGAGCCGATCGTTGTTGATTTTATGGCGCAACAGATGGGAGGGAGATGGCCAGGTGGGTACGGAGAAGCACTTCGAAATGCGCAACGATCCGTTGCCGGGTTGACGCGTTTGGTGTCGTATAGCGCGGTGAGACGCATCGTGGATGCGTTGGGTGATCCGAACTGGATTCATCCAAGTCCGACTATTCAGCGCGTAGCGGATGAATTGGATTCTCCTGTCTCGGAGCTGACGGTGTTCGGTATGCGGTTGGATTATGGAGACGGATTTCCAAAACAACACTTGCGGCGAATAGATGATGCGCTCGAGGATAATCCAATTGCTCATGGAGTGCTTCAGTATCTTGTCATTAGACACATGCATCTGTTTGTTATGGATTATGAAGAACGTCAGAGCGCATGTGGCATTCTCGGAATCAATTACAGGAACTTGCGAATCAAGGCGTTGGACCCCCGAAGAAAATTGATCGAGAAGGGAAAGAAGAAGAAATCCAAGAAGAAGAAGAGGGGGAGGAGAAAGCGGAAGGGTAGGAAGCGACGTTAGGGGCGGGACGAAGAACGGTGGCAGGAAGAACCGTCACGGGCGAATGCCCGCATCCGGCTCTCAGTTGGTGCATGTCAGCGATGGCGAACGCCGATTCTGCCAGCCGGATCGCTGATTGCGGGCGATGCCCGAACCCTCGCACCGCCGCCGGCCGTTCCATTGATGCTGGCTTCCTGGGAGGCTAGCGACTCATGCAGAAGGGAGTCGAGTAGGCTACTGCGTATGCCATCGGCACCACGGACCTCGGCCTCCAACTGGTCGCACAGCGCCATGAGGGCATCGACCTTGGCGACGATGCGGCGCTGCTCGGCGAGGGGCGGCAGGCCGATGCTCATCGCCAACAGGATGGATTGGTTCAGGTTCCGCATTGTTGTGCCGACGGAAGAACCTTGGAGGTATTCCCGAACATCGGGTGATCCGATGAGCATGGCGAGGTAATCTGCGCAAACGCTGTCCGAAAGACGGAGGATCAAGCTTCCCGTCCCACAGAGCCAGCCATCCTCGTCCTCAGCCACTACCGCACATCGTCCCATTTCACCCCGGCGGCCCATCACGATGTCCCCAGCACGGAGCTTGAAGTTGGCAAGTCTCTCCAAGGTGTCGGTCCCGACGGCCATCTTTTCCACCGGCACGATCTTCCCATTGCGTATTGAAGCGGGGTTGACGACGGGTGTCCCGCCCATCTTGTAGTCGCTCTTGTGGAGTGAGCTGCCGAACGGTCCGGTCTGCAATCCAACCACGACATCCGACAACCTTGCGGCTATCCACCCACTTGGTAGTCCGACGGCGGCCGCGGGAGGCGACAGCGATCCTGTGAGTATTCGTTTTCTGATCTTGCGAGCCTTCAACAGCCGCGCCTTCTTTGCCGCGATCTGCTTCAGCAACTCCGAGGCCGGCTCATCCGCCGAGTCCTGCTTTACGAGCTTCCCCCCCACGGCGAGGCGGAGGATGGTCTGCCGCAGGTGCTTGACCTGATCGGCGCGCGCGGTCAGCGCGGGAAGGGCATGGACGGCAAACCGCGCGTGACCCCGAAATGCCGCTGCGTCGGTGGCGGGAGCGGTCAGGCGGGCCAAGCTGGCGTTGGTGAGCCGGTCGCGGGTGTCCTCGCGCGCGGCGTGGGCTTCGTCCAACCGGTCGCAGAGGGCGAAAAGCTCGTCTACCTTCGCAACAATGCGGCGCTGCTCGGCGAGCGGCGGGAGCGGGAATGGCGCGACGACGGCATCCTTGGTGCGCAGTCGTGGCATCTTCGTCCCTTGCCCAAGCCGCGTGACGTAGTCCACGAAATCAGGGCGACGCAGTGCGAGTGCGCAGTATTCCGAAGACAGTTGAAGATACGGACGGATGGCTACGATTTCGGTTGTCGAGTAGCCCGTCTCATCAGCGACAATCACTTTATTCAGGTAGGGGCGGAGCTTTCCGTAGAGAACATCGCCAGGTAAGAACCGTGACTTGGTACTCTTCGACTCGCGCTCACTCGTTCGCACGCGGTTCAAGAGACGACCCGTTCCTTTCTCGATGTCTCGCAGCTCCAGGAGCCAAGCTGACGTGTCGAGCGCCTTTGGATCACACTTCGTTCCGGCATCGTAATGAAACACGGCCCCCAATGAGGCCCAACACCATGTGCGAGGCAAATCGAATGGTGCGGGAGCCATCTGCGGATGAACAGCCTTCTTCCTGCGCGTCCTGGCTGCGTTTGTCCGCCGCGCCTTTTCGGCAGCGATCCGCTTCAGCAGTTTCGACGCCGGTTCATCCGCCGGATCCTGTTCCACCAGCTTTCCCCGCACGGCTAGATCAAGCACGAACCGGCGCATGCGGTCGATGGCGTCCGGCGCGTCCACCACGCGGTCGTAGAGTACGAGGAGCCGCTCGGCGTTCATCGAAGTAGCGCGTCGGCAAGGATCTCCTTCAACTGGTCTCGAACCGAGACCACCTCGGCTTCGGCACTGTTCAGTCTCACCAGAAGCGCCTCGGGATCGCCTAGATCCGCTTCCACGGTATGAGGATTCTTGATGTCGAGGTTGTAGCCGCGCGCCTTGACCTCGTCGGCGGTAACCCTCCAAGCGCGGCCACCCTCCTCTCGGCCCTCGCGCTCTGCTCCGCCCCACCACTCGGCGCAGTCGTTGAGATGCTCCACCCGAATCGGCCGTGTCATGGAATACGCCTCTGACCCTCCGGCACGAGATGCTCCCAGAACCAGACTTCCCTCGTCGGTTCCCCTTTTTCGAAGAAAAGCAGGTTCGTCCCGATCGAGGCGTAGGGGCGGAACACGGAGTTGGGCAGGCGCACGATGGTGTGGAGGTTGCACTCCTCCATCAGGTGCTGTTTCAGTCGGGTCTTGACGCCCTCGCCAAACAGGGAGCCATCGGGAAGGACCACTGCGGCCCGGCCTCCCGGCTTGAGTAGTCGGATGATGAGTGCCAAGAACAGATCCGCCGTCTCGCGCGTCCGGAAGTGCGGCGGAAAGTTCGCCTCGATGCCGTCCGCCTCCTTGCCGCCGAACGGCGGATTGGTGAGCACGATATCCACGCGATCATCGCGCCCCCACGAGACGTAGGGTCGGGCCAACGTGTTGTCGTGTCTCAGGAACGACGGGTCCTCGATTCCGTGCAGCAGCATGTTGGTGACGGCGAGCATGTGCGGCAGCGGCTTCTTCTCAACCGCGCGCAGGGAGGCCTGCATCTGCGCCCGGTCCTCCGGGCGCTTCACATGATGGTCGATCATGTGGCGGATGGCGCAGGTCAGAAACCCTCCAGTGCCGCACGCCGGATCGAGAACGGTCTCACCCGGCTTGGGGTCGATCATCCGAGCCATGAACGAGGTTACGGCGCGCGGCGTGTAGTATTCGCCCGCGTTGCCGGCCGATTGCAGGTCGTTGAGCATCTGTTCGTAGATGTCGCCGAAGTGCTGCCGGTCGGCGAGGTTGTTGAAGTCGATCCCATTGATCTTGTTGATGATCTGCCGCAGCAGCTGGCCCGACTTCATGTAGTTGTAGGCGTCAGCGAACACATCACGCACGACAGTCGCGCGAGGGCCGGACCGGGCCGGGAGTTCCTTGAGGCGGGGAAAGAGGTCGCCGTTGACGAAATCGAGGAGATCATCACCCGTGATGCCCTCCGGATCGGCGGCCCAGTTCCGCCACCGCAAAGGGGGCGGGACCGGCGAGCGGTAGCCGTCCGTGAAGGTCTCGAGTTCCTGGTCCTGGTCGTCGATGATCTTGAGGAAGAACATCCAGCACAATTGGCTCATGCGTTGGGCGTCGCCATCGACGCCCACATCCTGGCGCATGATGTTCTGAATGGACTTGACGAGCGTGCCGACGGCCATCTCTCAGGCGCTCTCCCGGTAGAGTTCGGATTGAAGATGGTGGACGGCCCGCTCGAAGCCCGGTTTGCCACCGAAGGCGCGAACAAGTTCGAGCGGCGTGCCAAGGCTGTCGAGCGGCGGTATCCGGAGCACTTTCGCGTCGTCCAGATTGAGGACGCCCTCGTCGGCGTACTTGTCGAGCAGCGCATCGAGCACCGCACGGGCTTTACCCGCGTACTTGGTGAACACGCCCCGTTTCCTAACGTTCGCGGCCCGCTCGCGGCGGGTCAGCGGTGGGGCGTCGAAAGCGACATGACAGATGAGATCGAAGGGGTCGAGATCGTTCCCCAGCTCCTCGACGATCACGTCCAACCGAAGGCCCTCGGACTCCATCTCGTCGATGATCGCCTGCTTGCGCTCCTCGCCGTTCCAACGATTCAGGAAGTCATCAAGGCCTGCGAAACGCTTCCGCAGCGCCCGGCGTGTGAAGTCGCGGAGCGTTTCCGTGATGAGTTTGCCCTTCCCGTCGAGATACTCGACCCGCTCGGCGACAACGGTGGCTTCGATGCCATCGACATAGATCTTCTCCTGCGGGCCGGTCTTCGGAGGGAGTGGTCGAGGCGGATCGGGGCCATCAATGATCTCGCCGTTGCCGGGTCCGTTCGGCCCATTCGGTGGCGGATCGGGCGGGAGAACGGGATCGTTTGGTCCGGGCTCGTAGATCTGCTCCGGCTCGCCGTCGAATCCGGGATCCGCAAAAAGACTGGAGGCCTTCCGGAAGTCGATGAGCGTGAAGTAGAACTTTCCCGTGTCCTCGTGCACGCGGGTGCCCCGGCCGACGATCTGCTTGAACTCGGTCATCGTTCCGACCACCCGGTCGATCACGATCAGTCGGCACGTTTGGACATCCACGCCGGTCGATAGCAGCCGCGACGTGGTGACGAGGACTGGGTAGGGCGATTCCGGGTCGATGAAGTTCCCGAGTTGGTTCTTTCCGGTCTCGTCTTCGCCCGTGATCCGCATGACGTACCGAGCGTTCCGTTGGACGAGATCCGCATTCTCGTTGACCAGTGCTTGGCGCATCCGGGCGGCGTGCTCCTGATCGACGCAGAAGATGATGGCTTTCTGGAAGCGGTCGCCGCTCTCCCGCAGGAACGCCGTGATCTTCTCCGCAACTGCCTTGGTGCGACCGTCGATGACCAGCGTGCGGTCGAACTCTCTGACGGTGTAGTTGCGATCATCCACCGGCTTGCCATCGCGGGCAAGCTGGCCCTTTGTGGGACGCCAGCCTTCGATGTCCCGGTCGATGTGAACCTTGACCACCTTGTAGGGCGCGAGAAATCCATCGCTGATTCCCTGCTTCAGGGAGTAGGAGAACACGGGTTTCCCGAAGTAGGCGATGTTCGAGACGTACTTGGTCTCCTTCGGCGTGGCGGTGAGCCCGATCTGCGTCGCGGCGGAGAAGTACTTGAGGATCTCACGCCACGCTGAATCGGCTGCGGCACTGCCCCGGTGGCACTCGTCGATCACGATCAGGTCGAAGAAGCCGGGCGAGAGCTTCTTGTCGGCCTTCTGGTGCTCCTCGGGCCCGGTGATCGCTTGATAGAGGCCGAGGTAGACCTCGTAGGAGGTGTCGATGCGGCGCGACAGTTTGGTCATCGCGCCCCCGAACGGCCGGAAGTCGTTCGCCATCGTCTGGTCGACGAGGACGTTCCGGTCGGCAAGGAACAGGATGCGCTTCTTACGTCCTGCCTTCCACAGCCGCCAGATGATCTGGAAAGCGGTGAACGTCTTGCCCGTGCCCGTGGCCATGACCAGCAAGATGCGGTTCTGCCCCTTGGCGATGGCCTCGACGGCCGCGTTCACGGCGTTGACCTGGTAGTAGCGCGGTGTCTTGCCGCCGCCGTCCTCGAAGTAGTCCTGTAGTACGGTGTCCTCGGCTTCCGGCGTAAGTCCCTTCCAGGTCCGGTAGCGCTCCCACAGATGGTCCGGCGATGGAAAACCATCGAGCGTCAAGTTGGTCTCAATGGGGTTGCTGCCTCCCGTGCGGTCGTGGAATACGAAGCCGTCGCCGTTCGAGGAGAACGCGAAGGGGATGTGCAGCGTCTCAGCGTAGTCCAGCGCCTGCTGCATGCCGTCGCCGACGCCGTGGTTGTTATCCTTGGCCTCGATCACCGCGACCGGGATGTTCGGCTTGACGGAGAGGATGTAGTCGGCCCGTTTCCGCCTGCGGCGCGTCACCAGCTTGCCGCGCACCACGATGCGGCCAGCAGTGAACGTTACCTCCTCGCGAAGCTGTGACATCTCGTCCCATCCGGCCCCGCGGAGGGCGGGAGTGATGAACTTCGTGCAGATGTCGCGTTCCGAGAGGCCTCGCTTGTCCATTCCGCTCAGCAGTCTTCCGTTCCGTTCGGTGTCACCTTCCGTTCCTCCGTCTCCTAGCCCGTCTCAGCGGCCTCGATCGGCTTCAGTCGCTGGTATTGCTCCACCGCGAGACCCACTCGGCTAGTGGCCGGCTGATTCTTGGCCAATCGGCCGTCGCACGCAAGCCGGACGGTACCCAAGTGGGGTTCATGGGGAGTTCTACAGAGAGCGCCTTCCGAGCCGCTGGCTAGTCCGGCATCGGAAGCGCCTTGACTCGAGGCGCGAGGATGGCGTGGAGCGCTTCCACCCTGGCAAGGAGCCAGCGGTACTGCTCGATACGCTGGTCAGGATCCCCAAAGTCGGTCGCGAGACGCCAGTAGACCCTCCGCTGCTGGACACCGGTGGGATTGTACCATTCCAGCGCTTCATCGAACTCGTGCTCTTTCTCGATTACCTGTCGGTCGACGTGCAGCAGATCGAAGTAGTGATCGCTTTCTTGAACCGGTGATTTGTAGTTCCGCCCTCAGTTCGTGACCGCCAGCCTCCGTCCATGTGGACATGACACCGTACAGGAAGAAGCCGCCCCGTCCGACTCCGGCCACTCCCAGCCAGCTCTGAGGCCGAGGCGCGTGAGTCTTGGTTACGATCTTGCCCTTTCGGGAGACGAACTCCGCGAAGCCCTCCCAGAAGCGAAGTTGAATCCGTTGGGTGTCCGTCAGCGCTCCCTTATCCACACCCTCCTTCGTCCAGTCGTTCGGCCTGGTGACGACGTTGAGCTTCGGCGCCGGTGCCGATTCCCCGATTCGCCAAAGCTCGATCTCCAGACCGAAGAACCGAGTACCGGTTTCGGACACTTCGTTGAGCCAGTCCAGCGCGGCTCGGTGCTGATCCGTGAATGTTCTGGCGACCCACACCACCACCCGGGCGTTGAAATGGGAGGCATAGGTCAGAAGTTTGCCCAGGTGGTCGTGATCCGTCTGGCCCAGCTGATTCTCCACCACCACCATGGTCTGGTCGCTCGGATCCCGGCAGAGGACATCGGCCGAATACGGACCCACCTTTTCCTCTCGCGCTACAAACTCCAAGGACATTCCCAAGGCGTCAGCTAGGATCCCCAGGTTTTCCTGCTCTGCCAGCCAAGGAGTGAAGTCCTTCTCTTCATTTGGCCAAACCTCGCGCAGTGCAACAGGTTCTAGGCGGCCAAGGTTGGTCTTACCCATGTGCGCTCATCCCTCCGGTCCGGTGCCTTCTCCAGCCAACCTGTCGGATGACTACCGTTCTACAACAGTTGGGTTTCTGGCGGGTGTCCTCGGTGGCCACCGGGGCACCCGCATTTCCCTGTTCGGCGTTAGTGCCAAGCCTCTCGGCTTGGAATCCCACGGCTGAACAGCATCTCCAGCCCGGTCGAGCGGCTGACCGAATCCGTCGCATCCGCAGCGGCTTGAGTCGAGGGTGGTGGATCGCGCAGGAACCCCCTCACCTGCCCAGTTCGCCGGTCGCGCAGAATCGTCATGGGCATGTCGGTGTCTCTGTCCAGCGTGAACGATCCTACGGGCCCGGCGAGGGTGATACTGCCAAGATCGCCCTCCCACGCGTCCTGCCTGGGCAACACGAACGCGAAGCTGGAGCCACCATCGCCATCGGAGATCTCAGGCATGTCGAAGGTGAAGGAGAACAACTCAGTCCCATCGGCTCCAGCCCGGCCGCTGATGCGGTACGCGCCTCCAGCGGTGGGCAGCGCGGGTTGCGCATCAACCAGGAAGGTGGGCTCAAGAAACGGCACTCCGTCGGCGTCGGTTCCTCCCCACAGGAGGATGGACTTGGTTGCAGTAGCAGAGGGGGCAGACGCCGTCACCGCATCAATCGTGGTGCTCGGGCGGTTGTAGAGCGCCTTCGTGAAATGGTAGTCGCTGATCCAGGTTGGACCGCAATAAGACATCAAATCCTTGTGGGAAGGGGGCACGACCGTGCCGCTACCGAAGTCGTAGCCCCGAGCGCCGATCTTTCCGTCAGGGTAGGGATACCCAGCGTCGAGCCCCCCGGCACCTCTACCGCATGCCGCGTGGCCCAAGCTCAGGTTGTGGCCGAGCTCGTGCGCAATCGTGTGCGGATTGGCTGAGGAGACGCTCTCCTTGCCGCCGAGCAACGCGACTCCAGAAGAGTATCCCGAATACCCCGGGGGCAGGATGCCCATGTAGTATCTGGACCTGACCCCCTCCTCGCCCGATTCCATGGAGCGAATGGCAATCGTCTCGCGAAGCAGGCTTTGGGCGTCGCTACTTGAACTCAGGACGGGCTCATGGGCGGTCACCCTGATGTCACCAATCGGCAACAACGTTCGGGCGGGTCGGAGCGTCTCGTGATTCTCAGGATCGGCCGCGATGGCCCTGATCAGTTCCACCCTCGAGGAATCGTGGGTCTCGGTCCATACAAACGGGATGAGCCTAAGGTCGAAGAGGGCCATGTCATGTACCTCGACGGGCAAGCGCCCCGTCTCAGGAATCCGTGTTGCCGCCAGAAGCTCCGAATCAAGTGTCCCGTCGGGATCGATCTCGATCACCATTTCGAGGCCGGGTTGGATGATGTCACCCGGAATCTCAGCGTTGGCAGACTTGGCAAAGGAGTCCTCATCCACCCGCATGGGGATTGGCTCGGACTTGCCCGGAATGTACATCACGAAGGTCTTGCGACCTTCATGGAAGAAGTGGGCTTCGACACTTGGAATGCCTACGTCGGTGATCTGCGTCGCGGTGGGAAACACACGTAGCATCGCTCTCTTTCCCGCGACCAGCGGGACGGGGAACTCCCGGGACTGGATGGCTTGTACGAGGTACGCGGACGAGTTTCCGTTAGTGCAGGGCTTGATCCTGCTTGACTCACGTGCCCGCAGCCATCTACGAAAGCCAGGATCTGCTGGGGCGCACAGACCTGTGCCCCCGGCCATGAGCGTCTGAAGCCAGCGTATCTCGGTGATCTCGACCGGCAGAGGTCCGGCCATTCCCGGGTTGTCGGTGAGGACCAGATGGCGCAGGTCTGACATCCCGCTCAGATTAGCGGGCACCGGCCCGGACAGATCGTTGTCCTCAAGCCACAGGGTCTCCAGTTTGGTGAGGCTGCCGAGTTCGGGCGGAATCGGACCCTTCAGATCGTTCGCTTGGATATACAGGGTATGCAGGTTGCCGAGGTTGCCCAACTCGGGAGGAAGCGGACTGGAGAAGTGGTTCTCCTGAAGCCAAAGCCTCCTGAGGCTGGCGAGGTTGCCGAGTTCAGGCGGGATTGGGCCGGTCATTCCGTTGAGAAACAAGTCTGTCAGGCTCGACAGATTGCCCAACTCGGATGGGATCGAGTCAGTCAGCCGGCCGAGCCGCAACTCTCTCAGGTTGGCAAGGTTGCTGATTTCGGACGGGATCGAATCCCAAAAGCCACTCAGGCGCAAACGCGTCAGGTTCGACAGGCGTCCAAGTTCGGGGGGAATTGGGCCGTCCGAGAGATCGTTTCCTACGAGGTCCAGCCACGTCAAGCGTGACAGGTTGCCAAGCTCGGGTGGAATCCGGCCTGACAGGCCCCTCAGGGACAAGTCCGTCAGATTGGCGAGGTTGCCGAGTTCAGCCGGGATTGGGCTGGAGAGGCCGTTGAGCCACAACTCTGTCAGGTTGGCGAGGTTGCCAAGCTCGGGTGGAATCGGGCCGCCCGAAAGATCGTTTGCACGGATGCGTAGCTGTGTCAGGTGCGATAGGTCGCCCAGTTCTGGTGGGATGGAGCCAGAGAGGTTGTTCCAGCCGATGCGCAGCCTCTGGACCCGGCCTTGCTCATCGGTCTTAACGCCGTACCACTCCCCGAGAGGGGCATCCGTCAACCAATTGGTGCTGTTGGCCCAGTTCGGCCCGTCCGTGGCGTGATAGAAGATCTCCAGGATTTCACGATCAGTGAGTTGGACCGTCGCACCCAACGCCGCCTGTTCATGGGTCTCCGGTGTGACCGCAAGGGTCGTTGCGCCTTCCGGAGGCAGGGTCGGGTCGTACTCTCCTTTGCACCCCGCGACCAGCAGTCCCAAGGACGCGAGGAACACAATGAGGAGAGTGGGACGGGACATGGCCGGCCTCTCGGCGCATTATTGGGTCCAGCGACCCGATCCCGCAGCACCGGTCCCGGACCTGCGTTGTGCTTGGCAGGATCCAATGCTAGGCGTTGCGTTTGCGTTACGCTAGAGTCGCCCGGAGAACGTCAGAGCGATATCAAGAGGATTTGCAAGTCGCGCACAGCTCGGAATTGTGTAGCTCCGGGCGTTTGGGGTGTCCGATCCGCCCTTCTCACCTGAATCAGGAGATTATTTCGTAATCCAACCTCAAACTGCCGCACGGCAGGACCTTGCGTTGCGCCGGAGCAAGCCCGTCGCCTACCCTGCGTGGAAGGGCGGAGGTCAACTCCACACAGTGGGATGTTCAAGATCCGGGGGTCAGATCCTCCACCGACCGGCGACGATTGCCCGAACTCTCGCCATAGGCGCGTCAACGCGATGTGGAGCAGGAGTCTCTCCGCTCTTCATCCCGGCATTCAGGTAGACTCCGCCGTCCAACATGGCCACTGCGTCCGCCAAGGTTTATCCTTTCCGCCGTCTGCCGAGGCAGCGTCCGCCGCCCTCGTTGGATGCCTCGCCACCGGTGACGATCCGTCAAGCGGTCGTTCCTCGTCGTTGTCGAATTCATCCAGCTGGCCGAGCCGCTCGAGTGATTTCGCGTACTTCGGCCGGAGGTGTTCCGGACAGTTCTGGCAAGGCCTCAGGTTATCGGTCAAATCGGCCCGCTTCACCCAAACCGCGATCCGGTTCTCGGACGTTGCAATCCGCTCGATATAGGTGTCATAGGGATCCGAGGCCTTCCGCGTGAGCAGGTTGAGAGCTTGGAGCTCTTCCACGGTCAGCCTCGCGCGCACCGCGTCGATCGACCCTCCATCCTCGACCACGTCATGCAGGACAGCGACCACCCGCGCGTCATCTGGAACGTTCTCCATCACGCGGAGCGGGTGCCGGACAAAGACCTCGCCGTCCTGGTCGGTTTCACCTCGGTGGTTGTCGAGCGCGACCTGGATGGCGTCCTCGAGAAGCCCGGATCGATCGCTTTTCGTCATCACGCCCCTGCTGCAGAGTAAGCCATAAGCCAAACGACGGCACCGAACGTCCATCCAGCCCGCCATTGCGGTGGGCGCTCACCAGAATGGTCGAGACCGGATCGGGCTGGATTACCCGCGTCAGGAGCCGCGCCGCCGGTTCAGTCTGCGCGTCGAGGCGTGAGTCCGGCGGCAATCGCCGCCCCGCCCCTGGCCGTGAACACTCCCAGTGTCAATCCGGCGACTCCCAGGAAAGCGGCGAAACCGACCGGGCTCTGGAGCCCCCCCACGAGCTCCGCGGCCAAACTGCCGGCGGGTAGTCCGGCGCCGAATCCGGCGACGCACAAGACTATCCACCGGCGAGCCATCGGCGCCGCGGGACGAAGCGTCAGCCACTGCGCCGCGCCCAGCCCCAGGCCGGCGAATGCCCCGACGAACGTCAACCCGCCGAGTCGGCCGAGCATGTCGAGCGCCTGCAGGCGCATTGGCTCGTCGGCCAATGCCTGGCCGAGCATCTCGACCAACACGATGCCGATGGTCATGCCGATACCGAGGCCGATACCCGAGGTCGCGACCCATGACGCGCCCAACCGCGGGTTCCTTCCCAGGGCCAGCCACTGGGCGGCGCCGAACATCGAGCCGGCCAACGCCAGGATGACGGGCGTCACCAACATCATGCCCACGACCGCCTCGACCGGTGCTGCCAGGCCCAAGCCGACGGCCAGCCCGCCCGCCAGGCCGAGCCCGCAGAGAACGGTCCAGCGCACCCCGAATCCGCTTGCAGCACCCCTGATATCTTCGATCATCGCACACCTCCCATTCGGCCACCGTCGGTTGGGTCGACGTTCCGGCCCGTTGCTGGCTGTCAGTTGTCCTACCGGCGGGAACGGCAAACCGTGCCAACCGGCACGGTATTACTCTTGTTTGATGCCAAGGAGACTCTTTCCTCGTTTCCGGGTGGTTGGGTCGTCAGCGGCCGTAGATTCATGCGCGCCGGCCCGGCATCCTCACTGCCGTAGTTCCGCCCGAACAACCCGACGTAGATGTCGCGGGGCGTACTTCAGGTAGGTTTCGATCCTTCGGAAGTCCCGGTCGAGAAACGCGGCCATCTTGCGCAGCGCAACGTCTGGGCAACCGATGGGGCGGCGAGAGGCATCGAAGGAATTGCCTTGGTCGAAGACATCGGTCCGCTTTCAACCATGAGGACTCAACGAACCATGATCGACCCGGATTCCCGTGGCTACGCCCGGGCCAGGCCCTTGTCGCTGCTGGTTGCCGCGTTACTCTCGTTCAACTGCGACCAGGAGCCGCAAACCGCGACCGGCCTGCAATGCGGTCCCCATCCTGCAGACGTCGCCACACGGAACTTCGCAGGCGCGTTCACCCAGCTTGAGCCTCTGGTGTTCGGCGCTACCGGCCCCACCGCCGTGCTGTCCATCAGGACGCTGAGTGTTTCGCCGTCCGGCCAACTCCTTCTGACAGACAGCCGCAGTCTCGACCTGAAGGTTGCCGACAGCGAAGGGCGTATCGTCCAGGTGATCGGGGGTGAAGGCGAGGGTCCTGGCGAGTTCACGGCTCTCATGGGTGCCGTATTCCTGTCGGACGACCGGATCCTGACCCTTGATGCCGGCAGAGTGCTCGCGACGCTCTTCGACACGACGGGCGAGGTCCTGAGTACGTTCCCGCTAGGCGACCAACTGGACCCAAGAACTGTGGTGGCCATTGATGAATCCGCCTTTCTCATCGGAGGGATGGTCACCACGCCGGGGGAAGGGAATGACATGGCCAGGATCTATTCCCTTGACGGAACCAGCTCGGAATCGTTCCTTCCCGCCGACCAACTCCTCTTCGATACCCGGATGATCGTCGATGGTGTTTGGGCGGTCTCCTTACCGGGCGGCTCGCTGGCCCTGGGGCTCGATGTGACACCCGCCGTTCATCTGTTCTCCGAGACCGGCGCTCACATCTGCACGCAGGCGTCGGAGCCGCCTCTATGGTCGCAGTTGCTGCCGCGCGACGAGCCGGTTGCCATGGATCAGGCAACGCGCGAATGGATCGAACGAGCGACCATGACCATCGGCGCCGCGTACGTCGGGGGCAGTGTGTACAGACAGTACAGGAGTTCGGGAGAAAACGGCGTGTCGTTGCTTGCCGAGTATGATGCCGATCTGAATCTGCGGAACGTCTACACCGCGGTTCCGGGCCGCCTGGTCGGGGGCGATGACGAAACGCTGTTCTTTCTTGGCGGCGAGTCGGTAGATGAGACACGAGTTTCGAGATTTCGAGCCAGATGGAACCGGTGAGGAACTGCTGCGTCATCCATCCCCCCTACCTCCCCACCCCTCAATCTCCCGCCGAACTCTCGCCACCTGATCGGCAAGCTCGTCTCTCGACGGCAGATACAGCTGGTACTTCGACGCGTAGATGTTGGCGTCCTCGGGGAGCGTCAGCTCAACCACGGCGTCGTTTGTCCGGTCGCAGAGCAGGATCCCGACGGTCGGCAGCTCGTCATCGGTCTTCACGTAGCGGTCGAAGTAGGTCACGTACATCTGCATCTGGCCGAGATCCTGATGGGTCAGCTTCCCGGTCTTGAGGTCGATCAGCACGTAGCAGCGCAGCAGGCGGTTGTAGAATACGAGATCGACGAAGAAGTGACTGTCATCGAAGCTGAAGCGCTTCTGGCGCGCCTCGAACAGGAAGCCCTTGCCAAGCTCCAGCAGGAACTGTTGGAGCCGGTCGATGATGGCGATCTCCAGGTCGCTCTCGGAATACGCAGGCGTCTCCTCCAGACCGAGGAACTCCAGCACCACCGGATCCTTGATCAGGTCCGACGCCTTTTCGACGACCTGTCCCTCGCGGGCGAGACGGCGAACCTCGTGCTTGTCGCGGCTGAGCGCGAGCCGCTCGTACAGGGAGCTGTCCAGCTGCCGTTTGAGTTCGCGGACGCTCCAGCCGTTGTCCGCGGCCTCGATCTCGTAGAAACGGCGGGCTTCGGGGTCGGTTACCGACAGCAGGGTGACGTAGTGGGACCAGCCGAGCGGGAACCGCTGCAGAAGGAGGACGGGCACTGAAGCCCCTGACTCCTCGCCATGCGAAACGGGCAATTCGGAAAACAGTGTCTGCCGAATCTTCTCGGTGACGGAAACGGAAAACGCCGTCCGCCGCTTCTCGAACTCCGGCACGACCTCCTTGAACTCCACGTAGAAACGCCGGAACTGCCTCAGGTATCGCACGGAGAACCCCCGTCCGATCCTCTCCTGCAGCGCCGCCGAGAGCTTCCTGAGCGCCTGCGCGCCGTACTCGGCCCGGTCTGCGCCCCTCTGCTCGTACTCCACGATGTACCATCCGAACAGCCAATTCCGCACGACCAGCGAGCGATCCACGGCGCGGGCAGCCGAACGCCGCGTCTCCTCATGCGTGTGCCGACACAACTCGACGAGGCGTTCGAAGTCGAATGGCTGTGAGAGCAGCAGGAGATGCCTGTCGTCCTTTCGATCCAATCCGGACTCCGGCCAGGGGGGCTCGCTTGGCGGCAGAGCGGCATCGTGCGAGGCTGTGAGCCCGGTGCCGCCGGTAAGTATCGGATCGCTGGCTGGGCGAATACATGGCGGTATGAGACGGATTGCTCAGGCCGTCGAAATCAGGCTGTTGCGTTACCGCGGCGAGGGACCCTGGAGCGGCCCAACTTGGGTGGGCGACCTCTTTCACCGGTCGGAATCAGGACGCTTCCGCCTGGTCTCGTGGAGAGCAGCCTTCCCCGTCGGCTCCGCTGCGGTTCCCGGAACGATCCGCAGCTAGTGGTGAATGGTCGAAGGCGGGACGATCCGTGCGTGCTATTGGATCAGGCAAACCTAGAACGTGGGGAGGTGGTGGTGGGCAAATTCGAGCGCAGTCTGGATGAGTTGTTCGACCGGGGAGCGCGGGAGGGCGCCCGGCAGGTTCTGGGCCAACTGGCGACCCGAAGATTCGGTGAGGAGACGGCCGGGCGTTTGTCCAAGCTGTTTGCGGAGTTCTCCGACTCCGAAGACATCGACAAGGTGAGCGGCGCGTCGCTGGAATGCCGTACCGGCGAAGAGTTCATCGAGCGGGTGCGGGCGGCGTGAGCCAACTGTCGCATCGGGTGACCACGATCAAGACGAATCGATCTCTGGTCTCGGCTCGCTGGGACACGGAGTATCGCCAGGGCCGATACGCCGACGAGCCTCCCCTCCCCTTCACGGCAGAGATCCTCGCCACGCTGCGCGCCAGCTCGCTCGCCGAGAGTAAGGGGCTCTACATAGGGTGCGGAAACGGTCGCAACTACCTTCCGCTCGCGAGGTCGGGACTGCGGCTCTTCGGTCTCGATCTTTCGGCCGAAGCGCTTCGCCAACTGGCCGCCCGAGAGTCTGCGAAGCCCGCGCGACTGATCTGCGCCGACTTCCGGGAGTTCGCCAGCCAGCACCGCTTCGGCTACGTGATCGCCATTCAGGTGCTTCAGCATGGCGTAGCTGCCGACGTGTCCAAGTACTTTTCGCGAGTCAGGTCGCTGCTGTCCCTCGGTGGCCTCTTCTTCCTTCGCGTCAATGCCGCGTCGACTCAGGTGCGGTGGCCGCACACCGTCATCGAACGGAATGAACTTGGCGGGTTCACGGTCTTGTACGAAGCCGGTCCCAAGCGCGGTCTCCCCGTCCACTTCTATGCGCGCGACGAACTATTGGCCTTGACCCGCGATGGTTTTGCTCTCCTGGCTGAACCTCGTGAGGACGTTGCGGTGCGCACGCCCCCGGAAGCGGGCCGCTGGGTCCAGTGGGAGGCAATCTGGAAGCGGACATGACAAGTCACCGTTTCGCTTTGCCCGACATTCCGCATGAACGCCGTGTCCACGCCTCGTCCGCCGCGCTGACTCGTCGCACCTTCCTCCGGATACGGGCAGGTCGCCGACGTTCTGGCGGATGGCTTGGACATCCGGTTCCTGGAAGCGGTGACGGAGGTCGACTACGGGGGGACGGACATCGTCCTGACGACGGCCGCCGGTGCGACCTTCGAGGCCACCCGAGTCATGGTAATGGTCGTGTCGACATCCGCGTGGCATCGACCATGCTCGGGCGACTGTCGAGGCAGCGGAGTCGGAGGTGCTTCGTCGAGGAATCGGACGGCACACGGCCGTTGCCCTGAGCTACAAGTGCATGGCGCAGGCTGAGATCGGTCTTGCCGACGAAGCGCTCGATAGTTGCCGCCAACTGGAAGACATCGCCCGCCTCTGGACGAACGACAGCGAAGAGTTCCTTGGAGTGCCCTGGGTCGCGTGGCTCAAGTGTCGCATCGCCGGCGCGAGGGCTCTGGCTTTGGCGGTTCGAGCCGAACATCGAGCCTCGATCGGGCAGTTCCGGGTCGCCTACGCTGCCTCCCCGTCAGACCACGAAGCGACGATACACGAAATGCTACGCCTGGTGCCGGCATTGGTCGGAGCCGGAATCTCGCCCCGTGATCTGCTGGCTGTCTTCGCCGACGATACCGCCAGGTCCGCCGACCTTTGGCCTCTCGTCGTCGCCCTTGAGGAACACGCAGGCAATCAGATTCGTGCCCCACGGCAGGTCAAGGAGGTTGCGGCCGACATCCGTGGCCGGTTCATCGAGGCGGCGGAGCGAATGGGGACAACGTGACTCGAAAGCGTCTCGGCAGTCCAGCGCGTCCGAGTTGTGGCCCGGACCCCTGCGCCTTACGATTGGCAACTTCCCAGGTCTTCCGAGCACGCGGAGTCGTCGCAATGAGGTTTCTCGTTCTGGCAGCCGCCTTGTCGGCACTGGCACTGGCCACGGCAAGTCAGTTCATCGGCGCGCAGTCCATTCAGTCGCGACCCGCCGCTGAAGTGCGCCTGTCGGCCGATCCAGTGCTGTCTGTCGGGATGCTCGACGGGCCTGACGAATACCTCTTCGGCGAAATCAACGCTGGCTCGCTGCTCGCCGATGGCAGCTTGGTAGTGTCCGACCGGATGAACTTCCGTATCCAGCGTTTCGGCGCGGACGGCGAACATCTGTGGAGCCGCGGCCGCGAAGGCGAAGGTCCAGGGGAATTCGAGAACGTCCAGATCGTCCACGGGTGCGTGAGCGCGGACCGGATCGTCGTCTACGACATCTGGACCCAACGAGTCTCCGTGTTCAACGACGAAGGGGATCTCGTCGACGACTACCGTCTGTTGTACAACGGACTGCCGATCCGGCGGTTTGGGTGCGCACCGAACGGGCGCCTGGGCTTCACGGGAGACAGCGACCAAACCATCGAGGGCCTCGCGTCCGAAGAACTCTACCGTCAGTTGATGACGCTTGGCTGGGTGGAGTTGGGCGACACTGCCGCCACCACGGTGCGCCAGCGGATCCCGGGCTCGGAAAGGAGATATCTCGGAGCCGGGAGCGCCATGCCCGGAAGCATCTGGGAGCACAGCGTAGCGATTACTGCGGCCAATGAGGGCATCTGGCTTGGAAGCAGCGAGGACTACGAGGTGGAACTGATTGGGTGGACGGGCGAGACGATTCGGCGGATCCGCTGGCAGGGGCCGGATCTGAACGTGACGCAGAGGGATGTCGACCGATACCGTGACGCGCTTGAGGGAAGCTACCGGCGTGGCGGCAATCCCGACTGGCGCGCACGCTTCGAGCGCCGGTGGGCATGGGAAAGCGAGAACGTGCCCGATGTCTTTCCCGCTTACGACAGACTCATGATCGGAGACGACGGCGTACTATGGGTGCACGACTACGTTCGCCCGGGAGAGCCAAGTGAGTGGTTCGCCTTCGCCGCGGATGGCACATGGATCCGTACGCTCGTGCTGCCTCCCCGCACGCTCCTGCTGGACATCGGCCGGGACTGGGCGCTGGTACGAACACTGGATGACGTGGATGTCCAGCGGGTCGCGGTGCACGCGTTCGTGGAGAATCGGTAACCTGAAGTGAGTGAAGGGAGGGGCGTGATGGGGAATCACAACGCAGGGTACGCCATAGCGGACACCGCGGTCGCCCTCGGCGCAGTTCGCGCCAGGACGGGGCTGACCGCCCGGGAGATCCTGGACATCGTCAGCACGCCCTACCGGCACGTTGACGTGTCGTTCAGCGGTGATGACGCCAACCCCAATTCTCCGTTCGGCAAGCTGGTCACCGAGGCCTTCGCGCCAGATGGGGCAGCACCCGAGGGGCTCGACCTCAAGACGGACGAAGGCTACGACTGGTGGGACGAGCACTGCTGGTTGCCGTTCCGCTGCCGCTTCCCGTTCTGATGGTGGCCGTGATTCGGTAGGCATGGGCGCATACCGTTCCGCTTGTCGATGACCACGATGCACGCCGGGATCCTGGTGCCGTAGAAACAGGTCCATCCATCGCCCAAGCGCAGACGAAATCAACGATCCGATCACCACCGAATGACGGACGCGGTGGGATACACGTTCGGAGGTCGGAGGGCGACCTTCTGACGAAACCACCAACCCCTAGTGATCCGATGAGTTGGCTACGATCCGGCAAATGGCTGACCAGCGTCAGCGGCGGCGCGATCGCCTTCCCCATCGCGGTGCTGGTACACGAACTCGGGCACTTCGCGGCGTTCGTCGCGTTCCGATTCCCCGATCCGGTCCTGCGGTACGGCTCTGCCAGCTGGTCCGGTTCCGGGGAGTTCGGCAGGCTCGTGCGGGCGGGGGACGTGGAGGCGGCGGCGGCGATCGTTCAACCGTGGCAGGTGGCGGTCGGCGTGGCCGCGGGAGTGATCGTCACCTACCTGACGGTCATCGCCTGCGTGCTTGCGGTCCGCCGTTTCGGCCCAGGCCCGCTCTCAGTGGTTCTCGGAGTCGGGCTCGTGACCCCGCTGCGCTGGCTGGGAGCGATTCCGATCCTGGTCTCGAAGCTCCGCGGTCGGCTGCCGTTCCCATCGAACACGGACGAGGGTTGGTTGGCGGCCCTCACGGGGATCCCCGAGACCCTTCTCCTTCTGCTCGGTCTCACCTGTCTCGTGCTGGGATACTGGTTCCTCGTAACAGCGATTCCCCGAGGCCGGAGGATCCGGATCGTCGTCCCGACGCTGGTGGGCAGCGTGGCCGTGGGTGGTCCTTTATGGGTCCTGTGGCTGGGGCCGCTGATTCTTCCGTGAAGCCACCCCATCCAGACGTCCGAGCGGGTGCGGACGGCCCGAGTGCCATGCAACCGACGCCGTCACTCGAATTCCGAACGGGACAGCCCGGACTGCCTGATGATCGATCTCAGCGTGCCGGTGCGTAACTCGCGGTGATCCGGGATCGGCACAGTGACGGTTCCCGTCTCTTCGAGTTTCTGCATCACGATATGGCTGCCTCGTCGTCGGACCTCGAGGAAGCCGTGAGAAGCAAGAATCCGGCAGACATCGCGACCGGAAAGAACACGCAGCCTACCCAACCGCGACCTCGACCTGGGTCACATAGACTTCGCTGCGCCAGCGTCTTTCGATCTCTTCGGGGGACGCCGTTTCGAGGAAGAGCGTGATTGCTTCCTGGAGATTCGCGCGCGCCTCGGCCACGGAGTCTCCCTGGCTGGCAACATCCACCTCCGGGCATAAAGCTACGTACCCGTTGCCTTCACGTTCGACGATCGCCGTCAAGTGCCTCTTCATCTCAAATCTCCCTTCAAGCTGTCCCGGCTGCAGCGGGTCTTGTAACCCGTCGAAGGTGGGGGGGTTCGCAGATTCCAGCAACCGGACCGCCATGGCCCCAGAGTGCTGTTGCTCTGGATACGGCATTGCCGCACCTTATGCTCTTCGTGACTCGTTGCCGCGATCAAGAAGGAGGAGCGATGCCGATGACTAGCCAGCGAACCGATTTGGGACACGAGCTGGAGGGAGCCCTCGGCGAAGTGCTCGCCCATGTGCGTGGCACCAGACCCCTTCCCTGCCGAATCGTCGACGACCCGGCCCCCGAGCACATCCTGGCGCTGCGCAAGCGGATGAAGCTGAGCCGCCAGAGGTTCGCCGACAGTTTCGGCCTCCATGTACGGGCCGTTCAGGAATGGGAACAGGGACGGCGGGTGCCCGACCGCGCAGCCCGCGTCCTGCTCACGGTCATCGACCGCGAGCCCGAAGCAGTTTTGCGGGCTCTCGGCGGGTGAGTGATTCGCACCAAAGGCCAACCGTGGATCGCCTTGGCTGAGACCGCTGACCGGCCGCGCTTGTCCCCCAAACCGGTTTCCGACATCTTCCCTCGCCATGATCCACGCAACCGACATCCGATCCCCCCGCGCTCGCGGAGCGACCTGCCCCTGTAGGTGCTCGTGTCCATGTTCCGCCTGGATCCGGGTGTGTTGACGCGCTGAGTCCCGAGCTCAAGCCGCTTCCGAGCCGCCCCGGTCAGCCGATCCGGGCGGTTTTTTCGTGCTCCCGATCCGCCGTTCGACCCTGCCCAAACCTCAGAGAGAACCATGATCAGCCCTGTGCTACCGACAATAAATATCCTCTACGAGAATATTGTTTGGATCCCGCCACTCCAGGAGGCCCTCGAGAGCGAAGGCTTCCGCGTCCGCCTCGTGCACGTGAACGAGGGGATCGTCGACCCGTCGGCGCCTCCTCCAGAGGGCATCTGGATGAACCGCATCAGCCCGTCCTCGCACACCCGGGGTCACGTCCACACGGTGGAGCTGGCTCGCCAGCTCCTGTTCTGGCTGGAGTCCCACGGCCGTCGAGTGATCAACGGGCTGGGCGCCTTCGAGCTGGAGATGAGCAAGCTTCGCCAGGACCTCGTCCTGCGGCGACACGGGATCAGGACGCCGCGGACGGTGCTGGCCGTCGGGAAGGAGCATGTGCGCGAAGCGGCCGCAACCTTCGACGGCCCGTTCATCTCCAAGCACGATCAGGGGGGCAAGGGATTGGGCATCCGGCTCTTCCAGGACCCCGGGAAGCTCGAAGAACATCTCGACGACAGGAGCTTCGACGCCGGGCCCGGCGCCCGGGTGATCCTGCAGCAGTACATCCCGGCACCCGAACCATTCATCACGAGGGTGGAGATCGTTGGCAGCCGCTTCGTGTTCGCGATGCGGAGTTCCACGGCCGGGGGGTTCGAACTCTGCCCCTCGGATGCCTGCAATCCGATGCCTCCGAACCGCGAGAGCTTCTGGACGGGTGCGGGCGGCACGGATGCTGCCGACCTCTTCAGCCCCTCGCCGATCGCGGCCGGCGACCCGTTGGTCCAGAGGTACATCCGGCTCTGCATCGAGGAGGGGATCGAGATCGCCGGAATCGAATTCGTGGAGGATGCCCGCGGCAACCGCTACACGTATGACATCAACGGCACAACCAACTACAATCAGGCGTTCGGCGCCCGGATCGGAGTCGATGGCATGCGCACGGTGGCCCGGTATGTACGCAGGGTGGCGATGCCGGACCTTCGGCCGCAGCGCATCGCGTGTTAGCGAGGGATGCCGTAGCCGCAACGCCACAGGAGACGAACGATGGCTGGGAAGATGACGCAGGAGCGGACGAGTTATGCGACGGCCGTCGCATTGGCCACGCTGTCCCTCGCGATACTCACAGGGCTCGCCCACCCACTTGCCGCCCAGGAAGTAATCGAACTCCCGGCCGAAGACCGGCCCCTCGTCGCCGACTTCGAGGACATCTACCGGGTGGGCTCGTTGGATGGGGACGGCTGGGACACCTTCGGCCGCGTCGCGGGGGTCGGCTTCGACGGTGCCGGCAACCTCTACATCCTCGACACCGAGGCGGTGCGGATCAACGTCGTCGACCTGCAAGCCAACCTGTTGCGCCAGTTCATGCGAGAAGGACAAGGCCCCGGAGAGTTTGGAAGCGACACCGCGCCAATGCTGCAGTTCACGGTCATGCGGGATGGGCGCGTGACCGTCTACGACCTGGGACAAATGGGATTCACCCTCTTTGATGCCGACGGCCAATTCGAACGCATGGCCCGGTTTCCAGGTGCGCAGATGAGCGCTGCGATGATTGGCGGCATTCAGGTCTTCCCGGGAATGGATCGAGTCCTCGCGACATCCGAGGTCCGCTATCTGAGAATGACCGCCGATCCGGGCGACGAGTCGTCGGAACCCTCGTTCCGGCATGTCCTGAGCTATGATCTGAGTGGCGACGAGGTCCGCATCGACTCGGTTGCCGCGGGGTGGCGGCCCCCCGGTAATGCGGAGGGATTCAGGCCGGTGCTCAGGGCGGGCGTGCTGCCCAGCGGAGCGTTCGTGTACACCGACTCTTCCACGTATGCGATCAAGTCTGCCGTGCCGGGCGGCCTCGTGACACGGATCCTGACCCGTCCGTTCCAACCCCGCCCGGCGACGGGCCGCATCAGGGCCGCTGAGATCGAGCGGCGCCTGGAAGCACTCGCGCCCGTTCGCGGCGGCAACTCGTTTCAACAGCAAATGAGAGAAATGCGCCGCGGCCAGATCGAGGCGATGGAGTTCTTCGATGAGATCCCCGTAGTCGTCGACCTGACCACGAGTTGGGAAGGCACCATCTGGGTCCTTCACCGGGGCGACGGAAACACGGAGGGCACCCGCATCGACCTCATTTCGTCGGACGGACGCTACCTGGGCACCTTCCCGCCCGGCTCCACCGCGATGCCTTCCGCCTTCGGTCCCGACGGCCTCGTCGCCTTCGTGGAAACGGACGACCTGGATGTGCCCTATGTGGCAGTGAGGCGCCTGCCGGAAGGGATGCGCTGATTCAACCCCACTCACCACCACGCCTCGTTGACGCTTCCCCAATGAACCTGGACACCCTCGGCAACCTCGGCGAGTTCATCGGCGCCGTGGGGGTCGTGGCGTCGCTGCTTCTGGTCGCGCGCCGGATGAGGCTCGGCATCGAGCAGACGCAGCGCCACACGAGGAGCGTACGCGCGGCAACCTTCAACTCGATGGTCGAGAACAGCATCCGCCTGCTCGAGCACGTCTTCCGGGACCCCGAACTGGCCGATTTCCTCGCCCGCGCCGCCGACGACCCGGATCGACTCACGGCCGGGGAACGGTTGCGCTGGACCTCCTATATGACGGCGGTCTTTCGCCACATGGGGAACCTGGTCTACCAGCAGGAAACCGGGGCCATGGAAGAGAAGATGTGGGAGTCCTACCGTCGCTCGTTCAAGGAGCACCTGCTCAGCGAGGGTTGGGTGGCCTGGTACCTCAACCACACCCATCTCTTCGACGAGCGCCTTGCGGACGCGGTGCGCGCCATCCTGGAAGAGCTGGCGAGCGAAGGAGTGCCGCACGCGGTGGAGTGGAAGGAGCGGGGCGCCGAATAGCTGGGGCGGCGATCGCTTCGATTTGCGCACCTCCAACCGACAATCAGCCGGTCGTACGTTCGAGCGTCTCCAGCCAGCGGTACCCGTACGCCGGAATGTACGGCGCTCCGGTCACGTCTTCGGGAAACATGTCGAATCTGTCGACGCGCAGACGATAGTCGTAGTCGTGCGCGGGCTGGAAGCCGACGATCTCGCCCCGGAAGGGCGCGCCGTCCACGACCTTGCAGTATCCGGGATGGCCGTCGCCGCACTCCACCCGGTGGCGGTCGATGGTGATCTCCTCCTCCGTGCCCGCTGCCCTGGTTCTCGAAGTAATCTCGTTCAGCAGGTACCGGCCGTCACGATACCTGTTGGCAACGAGGATATAGTGATCGCCCGCCTCATATTCGAAGCTGGTGATCATGTCGTCGTACAATTCGCCGTCCAGCACCAGGCAGAAGTCGTCACCCTGGATGCAGGTCACCCGCGTCGGAGCCAGCGACAGGGTAGCGGGGGTGGACGGTGCGACGGTCTTCTCCAGTTGCTCCAGCAGACGATAGGCGTACCGGCCGGCATCCTGCGGCGGTTCTCCCCCGCCCCAGGGATCGTACTTGCCGATGCGGAGGCGATAGTCGTAGCCGGGCTCGTAGTCGAATCCTTCGATCCCGTCGTAGAACAACCCGCCGTCAACCACCATGCACGACTGCGGACCCACACCGTAGCACTTGGCCAGCGTGGGCCCCACGGTTACCTCCCGGGTCTCGATGTACTCGGGCCCGAGAAGGTCGCAACCGGCAACGACCAGGGCCGCCAGCCAGAAGAGAGCCAGGCTACGGATGCGCATCGGAGTCATACTTCGTTACAGCTGCTCGCCGTTTTCGGGAAGCGGGTGCCTTCGGCACCGGCCACGACCGGCACCAAGGTAGGGGGGATATTATTCGATGCAGTCTGATACGTTCCCTACCGCGAACACTCAAGGCGCGTAGACCAAACCAGGAGATGACGATGACCGAACCGCCCCTGCTCGGACCACAGCTTGTACCATCGCTACTGGTCAGGGACCTGGACGAGACCATCGCCTTTTACGAGCGACTCGGGTTCACGCGCACCGGCATCTATCCGCGCGCTGGGACACCGATCTGGGGTGAGGTGACCCGTGACGGCATCTCGCTGCAGTTCTACACTGATCCGCCGCGCGGGACACCGGCCGAGCCCGTGTGCAGCGGCACGTTCTACGTGCGAGCCCGCGACGTGATGGCTTTGGCGAGGGAGCTCGAGCAAGCCGTCCGGTTCGCGTGGGGCCCCGAGGTCATGGAATACGGCATGCGGGAATTCGCGATCCAGGACCCGAACGGATACTACCTCGCCTTCACCGAACCGGCGTAGCGGAGTCTCTACAAACGAATGCCGCGCAGGCGCAGGGAGTTGCCGATGACCGAGACCGACGAAAGGCTCATCGCCAGAGCAGCGAGCATCGGTGAGAGCAGGATCCCGAAGACGGGGAAGAGCACGCCCGCCGCCACGGGCACACCGGCAGCGTTGTAGACGAAGGCGAAGAACAGGTTCTGGCGGATGTTGCGCATTGTCCCCTGCGCCAGGACGCGCGCCCGCGCGATGCCTCCGAGGTCGCCCTTCACCAGCGTCACGCCCGCACTTTCGACGGCCGCGTCGGCGCCCGTGCCCATGGCGATGCCCACGTCCGCGCCGGCCAGCGCGGGGGCGTCGTTCACGCCGTCGCCCGCCATGGCCACCGACAGGCCCCTCGCACGGACTTGAGCGACAAGCTCGGCCTTTTCCGCGGGAGAGATCCCGGCCTGCACCTCGTCGATCCCGAGTTCGCGGGCCACGGCTTCGGCGGTTCGGGGGCTGTCGCCCGTCGCCATGACGATCTCGATGCCTGCGGCGCGCAGGCGGCGGATCGCGCTCGGCGTGGTCTCCTTGATGCGATCGGCGACGGCGACGATCCCGCGGAGC
The DNA here is from genome assembly GCA_028820325.1 of Gammaproteobacteria bacterium. GTDB lineage: Bacteria > Gemmatimonadota > Gemmatimonadetes > Longimicrobiales > Gaopeijiaceae > BD2-11. Next base: position 68,415 of record JAPPJO010000049.1, read on the forward strand.
ACGCCATCCACGGCCAGAAGCATCGCCGTCTTGCCCTCGCCCTGCAGTTCGGCCAGCCGGGGACCGGCCACCCAAACGTCGACACCGTGCGCGTCGATCAGCGCCGCGTTGCCGAGTACGACCACAGACCCTCCGACGCGGCCCGTCACGCCCCCGCCGGTGACCGCCTCGAAGTCCGCCACCTTGAGGGGCTCGACGCCCCGCTTTGCCGCACCCCGGAGAATGGCTTCGCCCAGCGGGTGCTCCGAGTCGCGCTCGACCGCGGCGGCGAACGCGAGCACCTCGTCCTCGGACGTGTCGCCGAACGCCATCACATCCGTCAGGGCTGGGCGGCCCTCGGTCAGCGTACCCGTCTTGTCGACGATCAGGACATCGACCCCCGCGAGCCGTTCCAGCGCCTCGGCGTCGCGGAGCAGCACCCCGACCTGGGCGCCCCGCGCCGTCGCCACCATGATCGACACCGGCGTGGCGAGACCGAGCACGCAGGGACACGCGATGATGAGGACGCTGACGGCGGCCACCACGGCATGGCCGAGCGCCGGCTCGGGACCGAGAATCAGCCAGGCAACGACCGAGAGCGCGGCGATCACGACTACGGCCGGCACGAAGTAGGAGGAAACCCGGTCGGCGAGCGCCTGGATCGGCGCTCGCGAGCGTTGCGCCTCGGCAACCATGGCGACGATTCGGGACAGGACGGTGTCGCCGCCCACGGCCTCCGCCTCCATCACGAACGAGCCCGTCCTGTTCAGCGTGCCGCCCGTGACCGGATCGCCCCCGACCTTCTCGACCGGCACCGGTTCGCCCGTGATCATGCTCTCGTCGACCGAGGAGCGACCTTCGACGACGGCGCCGTCGACCGGTACCGCCTCGCCGGGACGCACCCGCAGCCGGTCCCCCACCACCACAGCGTCGAGCGGGACATCCTCGTCGCCCGCATCCGTCACCCGCCGCACGGTCTTCGGCGAAAGGTCCATGAGCGCCCGGATCGCGTCGCCCGTCCGGTCGCGGGCGGTCAGCTCCAGCACCTGTCCGACGAGGACGAGAATCAGGATTACGGCCGCCGCCTCGAAGTACAGCGGCGGGTAGCGTCCCTCCGCCAGCGCCTCCGGGAAGATGCCGGGCGCCAGCAGCGAGACGACGCTGAACGCATAGGCGGCGCCGGTCCCGATCGCGATGAGCGTCCACATGTTGAGATGGCCGGTGACGATGGATCGCCAGCCCAGTCTGAAGAAGGGTTGCGCGACCCAGGCGACAACCGGCGTGGCCAGCACGAACTGGAGCCAGCGGACCGCGGCCGCCCCGAGCCACGTGTCCCACGGCAGACCCAGCATGCCGCCCATCTCGAGCGCGAGGACCGCCAGCGCCAGTGGTGCGCCGATCCAGAGCCTGCGCCGGAAATCGACGAGCTCCGGGTTCGGCCCGGCGGCCGGCTCGGGCATCACCGGTTCGAGCGCCATGCCGCAGATCGGGCATGAACCAGGCCCGGCCTGCGTGATTTCGGGGTGCATCGGGCAGGTGTAGATCGTGCCGCCCGGCTGGGATTCCGCCATTCGCCAATCCTCCTGTGCAGCCCCGACGTGCCTCCTCCAACACGAGGGACGGTTGAACTCGTCGGCGCCGGTTGACTGTTCCTTGCCTGGCATCCTAATCTTTCCAGTAACTGGAGAGTCAAGGGGCCCTGTGATGGAAGCTTGGGCTCTGTGATGGAGGCTTGGGGCTCTGCGATGAAGATTTCCGCCGCTGCGAAGGCTGCTGGATTGCCGGTGAAGACGGTCCGGTACTATGCGGACATCGGGCTGGTATCGGCGCCGCTGCGAACCGGAGCTGGATACAGGACCTACGACGACCGCTCGGTGTTGAAACTCGTGTTCGTCCGCCGGGCGAGGGAGTTCGGGTTCTCCATTGCCGAGTGCAGGGAGCTGCTCGGCCTCTACGAAGATCGAAACCGCTCGAGCGCCGACGTCAAGCGCATTGCGGCGGCGCGGCTCGCGGAGGTCGCGGAGAAACGGCGGGAACTGCAGTCTCTGCACGACGAGCTCACCCATCTCGTCGGCGCCTGCAAGGGCGATCACCGGCCGGATTGTCCGATCATCGACAGCCTCGGCAACCGACACACGGATCTGTGACCGCTACTCTGCTCCCGGGCCCCGGGTCCTCGCGCCCCGGCAGGAGACAGCCATGAAGCGTTCACGCCCCGAGTTGCGCGCAAGACTGATTCTGGCTTTCGCGGTGATCCTCGCCGCCGCCGCGTGCGGACAGGACCAGCCGGAGCCGATCACCGTCGTGTCGTGGGGTGGTTCCTACGGGCGTGCCGTCGAGGAGGCCACCATCGTCCCCTTCACCGAGGCGACCGGCATCCCCGTCAACCTCGGGGCGTACAACGGCGGGCTCGCCGAAATCCGGGCCCAGGTGGACATCGGCAACGTTCAGTGGGACGTCGTCAGCCTGGAGATCGCCGACGCGGTGCAGGCGTGCGACGAAGGGCTGCTCGAGCCGATCGACATCGACGCATTGCCTCCCGGTTACGATGGCACGCCGGCAGCCGAGGACTTCGTTGCCGAGACGCAGACTGTCTGCGGCGCCCCCTTCCTATACGCGTCCACGGTGATCGTCTACAACGAGGAGACTATCCCGGGCGAGAAGCCCGCGAGCATGGCCGACTTCTTCGATCTGGAGAGGTTTCCGGGCCGGCGCGGGATGCGGCGTCTTGCGCAGGCGAATCTGGAGTTTGCGCTGCTTGCCGACGGCGTGCCCCGCGACCAGGTCTATCCGACTCTGAGCACGCCCGAAGGGCTCGACCGCGCTTTCCGCAAGCTCGATACGATCAAGGACCAGGTGATCTGGTGGGAGGCCGGCGCCCAGCCGCCGCAGATGCTGGCCGACGGCGAAGTGGTGATGAGCACCGCGTACAACGGGCGCATCTTCAACGCGCAGGTCCTGGAGGGCCAGCCGTTCGTGATCATCTGGGATGGCCAGCTGCTCGCCTTCGGCCAGATCGGGATCGTCCGGGGCACACCGAGGCTCGAAGCGGCGCTGCGCTACGTGGGCCTCGCGACCAGCGCCGAGTCGCTCGCGCGGATCAGCCGCCGAATCTCCTACTCACCCACCCGCAAGTCCGGCATGCCATTGGTGACGACCCACTTGGCCACCGGTGTCGAGATGGAGCCGCACATGCCGGCGAGCCCCGCCAATGCCGCGCGCGCCCTGCGCTACGACTGGGCCTTCTGGGTCGACCATCAGGACGAACTGAACGAACGCTTCAGCACCTGGCTGGCGCGTTAGGGGACGCCAGCACCTCCCACTCCACGCCATCAAACTCGTGGACGAAGTCGGCGCCGTACGCCGAGGACGGTGTCTGGTATCCGGCCTTGAAGTCGCCGTCCAGCACGCGCACCCCCATAGCCACCAGGGTCTTCGCGGTGAATCCGTAAGGATCGGGAACGCGCATGCGGGCGGCGGCGCGACGGCCCCGGGCATCCTCGATCTCCGCGACTAGGATCCCCTCGCTGGTCCTGCGTTGCGCGTCGCTCGGTCCCTCGGGTCCACGGTCGATCCAGCTGCGCAGCAGGGCCTGGGCCGTACGCCCGGCCAGCAGCCAGCCGAACCACCGGCTCAACCGCATGAGCTGCGGGAGTCTTCTCCCGGCGCGATAGTAGGTCTCGATGTTCTCGATGCCGGTCGACCACCAGGCCGTCGAGACATCCGCCAAGGGTGTCACGAGAGCTGCGGCCGGCCCGCGCCCGAAGTCGAACGCGTGCCGCAGGCTGCCTGCGGCGACCCGCGTGATGACGCCGCCTTGCCGGATGCGAATCGCGTTTACGCCCTCCAGCGCCGTCTTCATCGTGCCGCGCGAGGCTCCGGAACGGACGAACAGGCCCAGCCGCAGGATGCGCGCGTCGGGATGCCGTGCGGCCAGATCGGCGATCAGGCAGTCGCTCGGCACGACGTCGAAGCCGGCCGCAGGCAGCGCCATGACCCCTGCCTCTCGCGCCTCCGCATCCCGGGCCGCAAGCGCCTCGCAGACGCTGATCTCGCCGGTAATGTCGACGTAGTGCGTACCGGTCCGGACGCAGGCGTCGAACATCGGCAGCGCGGTGCGGGAGAAGGGGCCGGCGCAGTGCAGCACCACGTCGATGTCCCGCAGGGCCGTGGCGATCCTCGCCGGCTCGTCCAGGCCGAACGCGTGGGTCTCGAGCGGCGAGCCCCGGGACTCCCCGTCCACCGCGGCGCTCAAGGAATCGGCCAGAACTCCGAGCTTTTCCGCATCGCGGCCAGCAAGCACGGGCCGCACGCCGGCTTCGACCGCTTCCGCCGCGACCAGCCGGCCCGTGTACCCGGTCGCGCCGTAGATCATCATCTATCGCTTCTCTACCAGCCGTCCCGCCAGGTACTTGTGGATGACGCTCGACAACAGCGTCTGATAGGGAATGCCCTCCTCGCGCGCCCTCGCGTGGGCTCGGGAGAAGTCGAGTTCCGTTACCCGCAGGTTGACCCTTCGGGTCTTCTTGAAGGTACTGCGGGCCGCTTGAGGCGCGATTTGCATCTCACGATCCGCCCTCGGAGCGGGCCTCAATTCACCTCGTTCGAATGCCTCCAGGATCTCCCGCTCTTCGGTGTTCAACTGGTCACTCACGATCATCGCCTCTTCCGGTAGTGTCTCGTCGCCTTTCGACTGGGGATGATGGTCTTCAAGAAACGCGTGCCGTCCGCACTGGTAACGAACGGTACCAGGTAGAGATACTCCTCAACGTCGACGACGTAGATCATCTGGCCCCGGTACCGGTCCTGATTTGGATGCTCCAGGACATCCACCAAACCGCCCTGCTCGATGGCGGAAACGATGCGTTCGAACGAGATGCCTCGTTGCTCGACGAGTCGCTCGTTCTTCTCCACGTTCCAATCGAAGTCGGGAGGCATGATCCAATCAACATCCAACGTGTGCATGTTGTCAACACTTGTGACACCCGGTCGCACCGTAGATCATCAGCTTCCGTTCCATTCGCTCAAGCTTCCACGCTTCCGGGTTCGCGTCTACTTTTGGCTGGCCAACGGCCGCGAATCGAGGCGGCCGGAGAACGCTCCACGGGAGGGATCGGGTTGCTGGAAATGAAGCCTGCACGGGTCAAGCCCACCATCAACATCGGTGTCGTCAATCAGGTTGACGCCCGCGTCGGCACGATCCAGAACGTCGGCGACGTCGAAGGGTCACACAAGCTCGTTCGACTCAGGGTCGATTTCGGCGACCACAAGCGGACGATCCTGGCGGGAATGAAACAGGAGCGCGAGGATCCGACCGAAATCGAAGGCCGGCAGGCGCTGTTCATCGTCAACCTGGAGCCGAGGAAGATGATGGGGGAAGTCTCGGAGGGAATGCTCTTCGACGTCGGCTACGAGGATGGCCTCCGGCCGGCGCTGCTGACCCCGGAGCACCCGGTCCCGAACGGCACCCGCGGGGGGTAAAGTCAATCGCCTTCAGGCGCCGGACATCACCCGGATGTCGGGACACCGCAGGAGCGACTCGCCCGCCGTAACCAGGGTGTGCCCGTGCGCCACGGCGGTGGCCGCGATGAAGCGATCGGCGGGATCGTCATGACCGAGACGGACGGTGCGGCTGCCCAGCGCGATGTCGAACGTCACGGGGAGTTCGCGCAAGGGGCGGACGGTCAGGGCGGTACGGATCCAGCTCCAGGGATCGGGGCGGAGCAGCACGCGTTCCTTATCGGCCAGCACCAGCGCTTCCCAGATGCTCACGGACGAGAGCGCCAGGGTGTTCGCCGGGTCGATCAGCTCGTTGCGCGCCCGGCCGCAGAGCCGATCAGGCTCCAGCAGGCTCCAGAGCCAGATGTGGGTGTCGAGAAGCAGATTCACGGCTTGTCGACACCGTTCGGCCCGTCGATGTCCGGGCGGAGCGCGGCCCAGTCGGAGGGGTCGATCGCCGGGGACACGATGTCGCCCACGATCTCGCCCAGGTCGCTCATGGCCCCCATCCATTCTCCGCTGTCGGGTTCCACGCCAAGGCCCGTGTCGGGAGCTGGCCCGACCGCCCCGACCACGGTGGGCCGGACGTCGGACGCGGTGGTCGCAACCGTCGAATCCGCGCGGTATCGGGCAGCCATCCGGGCCCGTTCGCGCACCAGGCCGAGCGCAGGTCTCGGGGCTGCGGAGCGCTCGAGCAGATAGCGCAGTTCCCCCTCGAGCGAGCGATGATTGGCCCTGGCCCGTGCCTTTAACGCGGCGATCACATCGTCGTCCACGTTGCGGATGGTGAGTACGCCCATGCGTCCCCTGCGTGCATTGGCCATGTTGCCGGCATCGTCAGCGTACCTCGTGCCGGCGTCGTTAGTCTGTCTGTGACAGCGTAACGTAATGGATTCGCCTGCAATATGCCAGCATCCTGCCCCTTGCATCCTGCGCCGCAAGAGCAGTAGGGTTCGCCATGGCCAGGAATCGCCAAGTTGACGAATCGCTTCGCGACTGAACGCGCTGGCGACGGAACAAGCAAAGGGAGACCCGCCGGGCATGATGAAGACACCAGTTCGCATAGCTGCGATCGCCGTCTCGGGATCGCTGCTGTGCGTCACGCCGCTTATGGCACAGCACAGAAGCGTCCCGCCCCCCGCAGCCTACGCGATCGAGGGCGTGACGGTCGTCGGACCCGGCCTTCAGGAAGAGCCGGGCGTCACGGTCATCGTCCGAGGAGGGCTTATCGAGGCGATGGGCGCCGGACTCGAGATTCCCGCGGACGCGGAGCGGCTGGAGGGAGACTCTCTCTATCTCTACCCGGGGCTCGTCGACGCCGATGGCGTGAGCGAGTTCGAGTTTCCCGAGGATCCGGAGGATGGACCCCCGTCCTGGGCGCCCACGCGCATCGCTCAGCGCGTAACCCCGTACCGGCGCGTTGCGGACCACGTCACGGCGACCGGAGGCGCGCAGGGCGAGCAGCGAAGGCGCGGGATCGTCGCCGCGGCGGTGCACGCCGGCGACGGAATCGCCCCGGGGCGGAGCGCGGTCCTGTTGAATCGGGTCGACGCCGAGACCTCGCGCGAGTTGATCGCCCGCGCCGATGCCGGGCTTTCGATGAGCCTCCAGACGGCGCAGGGCGTGTACCCCTCGACGCTCCTGGGCGTGATGGCGACGATCCGGCAGGCGTTCCTGGACGCCGAGCGCCAGGCCACCCTCGAGAGCGCCTTCGCGGATGGCCGCGCCGGCATGACGATGCCCGCCTGGGATCCGGACTACGAGGTGCTGCGCGATGTGGCAGCGGGCGAGACGCCCGTGTTTTTCCGCGCGGCGGATTCGGAGGACATCCGCCGGGTGCTCGGGCTCGCGGACGAGATCGGCTTCCGGCCGATCATCGTGGGGGGCGACGAGGCGTGGATGGTCGCGGATGAACTCGCCGACCGAGGCGTCCCCGTCCTCATCGATACGGACTTTCGCGAACCCGATGAATGGGATCCGGAGAGCGAGGAGGAGCTCGAACCCGCGGCCTTCCGCGAGAAGCGCGAGCTTGAGGCGCTGTACGGCAACGCCGCCGCGCTCGAGGCCGCAGGCGTGCAGTTCGCGCTGACCAGCGGAGAGGGCGACGCGAATCTCATCGAGGGGGCCCGCAAGGCCGTTGAGTACGGGCTGTCCCGGAACACGGCCGTCGCGGCGATGACCACCGCTCCCGCCGAGATCCTGGGTGTGAGGTCGCTCATCCAGGTCGGCGAGGGCCGGCCTGCGACCTTCCTTCTGGCGACCGGTCCGCTGCTCGAGGAGGGAAGCGAGATCGCCTACACCTTCGTCGAGGGCAGCTACGAGGTCGGGCCCGGATCGGGCGCCGGGGGCGGCGAGGCTCCCACGGTCAACGTGTCGGGCTCCTGGGAAGTTGAGGTGAACGCGCAGGGGATGACCGTCCCCATGGAGATGGAGCTCGAGCAGGAAGGAAGCGAGTTCTCGGGCACCGCGGCCGCGGACATGTTCGGTGACGCCGAGGTGCGCGGCGGACGGGTTTCGGGCAACGAAGTCACGTTCCGCCTGGTCGTCGCGGCGGGCGGCCAGTCGATGGAGCTGTCGTTCGAGGCCGATGTCGAGGGCGATCGCATGAGCGGTTCAGGATCGAGTCCGATGGGAGATTTCCAGATGACGGCCCGACGGGCTCCGGGAGGTGCGCGATGAGCATTCGGCACACGATGAATATTCGGCACTCGATGACCATTCGGCACGCGATGACTATTTGCAAGATGGCACGCGCGGCCCTGGTTGCGGCGATCGGCCTCTGCTCGGGGACTCCGGCTGCGGCGCAGGAGTGGGATGTGCAGCTCCCCGCCGACGCGGGCAGCTACCCGACGGGCGATCTGTTCATCAGCAATCTCGACGCACTACACACGGCGGCTGGCCCCGTGCTCGAGGGTGTCTCGATCCTGGTCCGGGACGGGATCATCGAGGGCATCGGGGCCGACCTCACGGCGCCCGAAGGCGTGCGCGTGATCGACGGGACGGGTCTCACCGCGATGCCGGGCATCGTGGACGAGCACTCGCACACCGCGCTGGTCGCCGGCAACGAGGGCACCGCTCCCGTCGTACCCGAGGTGCAGGTCCTGGACGCGCTCACGACCGAGGACTTCGGGATCTACCGCGCGCTGTCGGGCGGCGTGACGACCGCCCGCATCATGCACGGCAGTTCGAACCCGATCGGCGGCCAGAGCGCCGTGATCAAGATGCGCTGGGGGATGGACGCGACGGAGCAGTTGCTGCTCCCCGGAGCGCCCAGGTTCGTGAAGTTCGCGCTCGGAGAAAACGTGACCAGAAAGGCTGCTCCCCCAGGCGCCAATTCCCGGTTTCCGATGAGCCGCCCGGGCGTCGAGGCGATCTACGTCGAGGCGTTCACCGCCGCGCAGGCCTACCGGGCGGAGTGGGATCGCTTCCGCGAGAACCCGGGCGCGTTCCCCGTTCCCCCGCGCCGGGACCTCCGCCTCGAAGCGCTGGTCGACATCATGGAGGGACGCATCCGCATCCACGCCCACTCGTACCGCGGGGATGAGATCCTCATGCTCATCCGCGTGGCGGAACGATTCGGGTTCAGGATCGACGTGTTCACTCACGTCATGGAGGGATACCGGGTCGCGACCGAGATGGCGGAGCACGGGGCCGCCGGCTCGACCTTCTCCGACTGGTGGCAGTACAAGCTCGAGGCGTACGAGTCGATTCCGCACAACGCCGCGATCATGCACCAGCACGGAGTGCTCACCGCGATCAACTCCGACATCCCCTCGCTCCAACCCTTCATGCACCGGGAGATCGTGAAGCCGGTGAAGTACGGGGGCGTGAGCGAGCTGGAAGCGCTCCAGATGCTGACGCTCTTTCCCGCGCAGATGATGTACCTGGACGACCGGGTCGGAAGCCTGGAGGAAGGCAAGGAAGGCGATGTCGTGCTGCTCGACGGATCGCCCTTCGACTCGTTCAGCCGCGTCGAGAAGACCATCGTGGACGGCATCGTCTACTACGATGTGGATGACGAGGAGAGGACGCGGGGCGAGCCGGTGCGAGCGGTCACGGATCTCGTTGCGGCGCCGGCCACGCCGCGGACTTCGACCCCCGGTGACGGCCCGGACGCCGGCGATGGCCCGGACTCGGGAGCCGGGATCGCGCCCGGTGCAAACGGTGCGAACGGAGAGACGCCGCCAACATCGCCTGCCGCCCAGGAAGCCGCCACGGCCCTCGTGGGCGGCACGGTTCACACGGTGTCGGGCGGGACGATTCCCGACGGGGTGGTGCTCATCCGGGGCGGGACCATCGAGGCCGTGGGAACGCGGTCCGAGGTGCAGATTCCCGCCGATGCCGCGCGCGTGGAGGTGGCCGGGCGGCACATCTATCCGGGCATGGTCGACCCGTTCACCACGCTCGGCCTCTTCGAGTTCGGCGCGGTCGGCCAGGCGACCGACATCGCCGAGCTCGGGGACTACAACCCGCACATCCGCGCGCTCGGAGCCGTGAACCCCTACTACCCCAGCCTGAACGTGGCGCGGGCCAACGGCATCACCACGGTTCAGACCGCCCAGGGCGGCGGCGTGGTTCGGGGTACGGGATCGGTCATCCAGCTCAACGACGGAGACACGTTCGAGAAGGTGGCCGTGGCTCCTGAGGCGTCCCTTATCGTCGATCTGCCGTCGGGTCCCGAGGGCGACGACGACGAGGAGCCGGGGCTCGACGCCAGCGCCATGGAGGACCTCGTCGACCTGTTCGAGCGCGCCGTCGCCTACGGCGCGAACCCATCGACCTCCGACGACCCGACCGCGCCCTTCGAGGCGAACAACTGGGGCGGCGAGGCCGTCCTGCTCGACGCGCTTCAGCCGGCGCTCCGCGGCGAGGTGCCGGTCTTCTTCTCGGTGGACACGGCCTGGGAGATCCGCACCCTGTTCGTCTTCCTGGACGCCTTTCCGACGATCGACCCCGTCGTGCTGGGCGGCCGCGAGGCCTATCGCGTGGCCTCCGGGCTGGCCGCGCGCGACATCCCCGTGATCCTGACGGGCACTCTCCAGGCGCCCGCCGACCGGGACGTCGCCGTCACGTCAGGCTACCGCAACGCCGGGCTTCTGCACCAGGCGGGCGTCACGGTCTCGTTCTCGACGGCGAGCGATGCGGACGTCCGCAACCTCCCCTATCACGCGGCGCTTTCGGTAGGCTTCGGGCTCCCGGAAGATGCCGCGCTGCGCGGGGTGACCCTGGGCCCGGCGGAGGCGCTGGGCCTCGAAGACCTCATGGGGAGCATCGAACCCGGCAAGCGGGCGGATCTGCTGGTAACGGACGGATCCCCGCTGCAGTCGCTCACGCGGATCGAGCGCATGTGGGTCGGAGGACTCGAGGTGGACCCCCGCGCGAACAAGCACGACCGCCTGTGGGAGGCGTTCCGGGGTCGGTAAGCCGACGGCCCGGGGGGTGTCACGATCCACCGGGCGCGCTCGCCCGGATCCGTGCCCCCGGGCCGACTTCGTCTACCCGCCATCCTCCTGCGTCACCGCCCCTGTCCGGTACTTGTCGAACCACGCCTTGATGTAGAGCTGCGTCATGATCCGGTGCGACACGGAGCGTGAGCCGTGGTACTCGTCCGGAATCTTGACGTGCATCGTCTCCTGGCCGAGCACCTTCAGCGCGCGGTAGAACTCTTCGGCCTGCGGCATCGGGGTGCGCAGGTCCTCGACGCCCGAGAGGAGCATCGTCGGCGTGGTGACGTTGCCGACGTAGTGCAGCGGTGACCGCTCGGCATACTCCACCGGGTCGTCCCACGGATAGGAGCGGAAGCGGCGGTACCAGCCCGACCCGTCGGTCGTCCCCACGAAGGAGTGCCAGTTGATGACCGGCCGCTGCGACACCGCGGCCCGGAAGCGGTCGGTGTGTCCCACGGTCCAGGCGGTGAGGACGCCGCCGCCGCTGCTCCCCGTGACGAACATGTTGTCCTCGTCGATGAAGCCGCGGTCGATGGCGGCGTCCACGCCGGCCATGAGGTCGTGGAAATCGTTGCCGGGATACAGGTAGTTGATGCCGTTCACGAAGTCCTGGCCGTATCCGGTGCTCCCGCGCGGGTTCGTCCACAACACCGCATAGCCGTCCGCCGCGAAGTTCTGCCAGTTCCAGTTCCACCGCACGGTGTACATCGACACCGGCCCGCCGTGGATCCACAGCAGCAGCGGGTACTCGCGCCCCGGATCGAAGTTGGCCGGCTTCATGAGCCAGCCCTGCACCGGCCAGCCGTCGACGGACTCGGTCCAGATCTCCTCGACGTCGCCGAGCGTGATGCCGGCGAGCACGTCCTCGTTGTAGTCGACCAGGGTCTCGAGTTCATCCGCGTCGTCGAGGCCGAATGTGACCAAATAGTTCGGGCGGTAGAAGGTCGAGTTGATGGCGGCCGCGCGCCCGTTGTTCGCGATCGAGACGCCGGAGATGTAGTGGACACCGTCCGTGACCTTCTCGATGTCACCGCTCGTGGACACGAAGTGGAGGTTGGACGAGCCCTCCTCGCCCAGCGTGTAGTAGAGGCCGGACCCGTCCGGCGCCCAGGTGACGCCGCTCGGGGAGTTCTTGAGGTTGCCGGCGAGCATCCGGCTGCCCGAGCCGTCCGCATCCATCAGATAGAGGTGCGACAGGTTGCTGTAGTTCTCGTTCTCGTCGTAGCCGGTGTACGCGATCATGCGCCCGTCGGGCGACGGGATGGGGCCGTTGTCGGGGCCGAGGCGGTCCGTCAGCGTGGTGATCTCGAGGGTCGCGAGATCGATGGCGTGAACCTCGGAGTTGCCGCGCTCATATCCCTCCTCGGGGATGAGGTCGCCGCTGAAGTAGAGCTTCGTGCCGTCCGGCGCCCAGCGCGGGTTGCCGTGCGAGGTGTCGCCGAAGGTGATCTGGCGCGGGGTGCCGCCCAGGTCCGCATCGACGATGAAGATCTGCGTGTTGCCCCTGCGCGTATACCCGGTCCCGTCGCGCTGCCAGGCGATGCGGTCCTCCACCACCGCCGGCGCGGCCAGGTTCGCGCCCGGTGGGAAGCTGGGCATCGTGATGGGCAGCGGCGATCCGGTCTCCGGGATGAAGCTCGTAAACGAGATCTGCGCCCCGTCGGGCGACCAGCGGATGCCGCCGGGGGCCCGGTCGAGGTTGGTGAGCTGCTTGGTCTCGCGCGTGTCGAGCCACATGACGTGGATCTGGTTCGTCCCGCTCTTGTCGGACAGGAAGGCGATGCGCGTGCCGTCCGGCGACCAGATCGGCGACGACACCTCGAAGCTGCCGGTCTCGAGCTCGCTGATCCGCCGGGTGGACAGATCCATGATCATCAGCTCGCTCTTGTTGCGGTCGTTCATCTTGTCCACGCTCCCGCGCGTGAACAGGATGTAGTTGCCGTCCGGCGAGATGCTCGGGCTGCCGACCGACTCCATCTCCATGTAGGTGTCCATGTCCAGGAGGCCGCTGGGCTGCTGCGCGGCGGACGAGGCGGGCGGAGCGAGGGTGATCGCGAGGGCGAGAAGCGCCGGGGCGGTGCGGAAGTGGCGGCGGGTGGTCATGCGGGTCTCCTTGGGGTGGTGCGAGTCGCGCGCGGCTTCAGGTAACCAGCATAGCGCCTGGGGTGCCGCTGCGCCCTACCCTCCCCCGAACAGCACGCTCATCCCCTGCTCGAAGACGATGTCGCGCGGGATTCCCGCCGAATCCAGCCGGTCGAGATCGGCCTGCAGCTCGGCGGGCACGAATCCCCTCTCGTCCATGAGCTGCGCCACTCCGTCGTAGTCGCCGTCCCCCTGGAGCGTGAGGATCAACTCGCTCAGGCCGCTCACCGCCTCGCGCATCGCCGCAAAGTCGACGCGGTATTTCCCGGTGTCCTCTTCGCGCGTGAAGGCGCCCTGCTCCAGGAAGTAGTTGAAGCGCACCATGTTGGCTCGGCCGTGGGCGCTCGCGGCGCCGAAGCGGACCGAGCGGAAGATCCCCGCCAGGAAGGTCACGTAGTGGTGCTCGACGGAGGGCTCCGTGATCTCGCCCCGCTCGAGGAGTTCGGTCACCATGTGCAGGCCGACCACATCGGCCTTCCCTTCCTCCATCGGCGAGGCGTGCTCGAGCAGGGCCTCCCGCACCGTCCCCTTCCCCGTGATGATGTTCTTGATGCCGAGGCCGTGCGCCACCTCGTGGAACATCGTATTGCCGAAGAAGGCGTCGAAGACGACGTACTCCTGCTGGTCCTCGACGATCAGCTCGCGCGTGATCGGCACCATGATCTCATCGAACTTGGCCTGCATCGCGTTCTTGAGCTGGAGCCGGCGGGTGCCCTTGGCGAGCTGCACCTCCTCATCGTTCGGGAGGTTGATCGCGATCGTCTTGGCTCCGGCGTTGGCGTCTCCGGCGTAGTAGACGGCGTCGTACGCGTTCAGATCCGAGTCCGTCCCCGGCGCCTCGGCCTTGTACCGGTCGGCGACCGGCAGGCTCTCCTGCAGGCTGGGGAGAAGCGCGGCGAAGCGCTCGAGCCTCTCGCTCCACTCCAGGTCCTTGATGAGGACGAAGCCCTCGTGGGCGGCCTTGGCGCCGAAGAGCAGGTCCTCGTAGGTCTCGATCGGCCCGATCACGACCTCGATCGGGTTCTCCTTCATGTCCAGCCACGCCATGTCGCTCGGCTGGTAGTCGTCGGATTCGAGGGCGTCGGCGCGCAGGCGCAGGTACGTCGCCAGGCCGGGGTCGCTCGCAAGCTCGGCCGCCTCCCGCAGCTTCGCCGCGGCGGACGCGTGTTGCTCCGCAAAGGCCTCGTGATACGGAACCGCGACCAACGCACCGTCCCCGTCCCGCCGCACGAGCGTGTAGAGCGAGCGAAGCGCGTCGTTGTCCGCGGCTGCGGCGTCGAACTCGTCCGCCGTCATGTCGGCGGGATAGAAGTTCGCGCCCGCCGGCTTGGCGCCGACCCCGGCGATGAAGGGATCGTCGGCGCGCAGCCGGTCCCAGGGCCCGTAGTTGATCTCGATGTAGCGGCGCGCAGCCTGGTCGCCCTGCGCCAGCGCGAGCGCCTCCTCCCTGTCGCCGTACGCCTGCATCCAGAAGACGTTGTCCATGGGCCGGGACGCCTCGATCAGCAGACGCACGACCTCCCGGTCGTTCTCCGACAGGTGGGAGAGGTCGGCTTCCAGCCGGAACACCGCGTATCCGTGCACGAGATCCTGTATGTTCGTCCCGCCATCTTGTATGCTATCCTGTATGATACCTGTATTATCCTGTGTGTTTCGGACCTCATCGCCCGGGGCGGCGCAGGCGGCGAGCGAGGAGAGGAGGACGGCTGCGGCCGGGAAGCGGAGAGATTGCGAGGCGGTGGTCATCGGCATGCTCCTGGCGACGGAAGACCTGATAGAGAGATGAAGAATAGGAACAGAGAAGCGAGTCTGTCACGGTCTCGGCGAACCCCCCATCTTCTTTCCTTGCAAACTGAACGGTCATCGCACAGATTTCAATAATGATGATCGCCAGAGAGGATCACCTGACGCGCGTACGGCTGTTGCTGCGCGAATTCCCGGTCGTCGCCTTGCTGGGGGCACGCCAGGTGGGCAAGACCACCCTGGCGCGGCAACTGGCCGAGGCCCATCACGATCCCGTCTCCTGGTTCGATCTCGAGGATCCCGCCGACCTTGCGCGGCTCGCGGATCCCGGGCTGGAGCTGCGACCACTTCAGGGGCTCGTGGTCCTCGACGAGATCCACCGACTTCCCGGCGTCTTCGAACTCCTGCGCGTTCTCGTCGATCGTCCGGGTCCGCCAGCCCGCTTTCTGGTGCTCGGAAGCGCATCGCCGGAACTGCTGCGCCAGACATCGGAGTCGCTTGCAGGCCGCGTCGCCTTCCACGAACTCGACGGCTTCAATCTGACCGAGGTCGACGATCTGCAGAACCTCTGGCTGCGGGGCGGCTTTCCGCGCTCCTATCTCGCGCAGTCGGAGGCTGCAAGCCGCCGGTGGCGGGACGCCTTCGTTCGCACCCTGCTCTCCCGCGATCTGCCGGGGCTCGGAAACACCATTCCATCGCCGACGCTCAGCCGTTTCTGGACGATGCTTGCGCACTGGCACGGGCAGATCTGGAACGGCGCCGAGTTTGGACGCGCCTTCGGGGTCGCCCACACCACCGTGCGTCGTTACCTGGATCTCCTGACCTCCGTCTTCGTCGTCCGCCAACTCCAGCCCTGGTTCGAGAACATCAGCAAGCGACAGGTTCGTTCGCCCAAGGTCTACATCGCGGACTCCGGCGTCCTCCACGCCCTGCTCGGCCTCACCAGCCGGACAGATGTCGTCTCGCACCCGAAAGTCGGGGCTTCCTGGGAGGGGTTTGTCATTCAACAGATCGCTCACCTCCTGGGCGCGCCTCCCGATCGATGCTTCCACTGGTCCACGCACGCGGGCGCGGAGCTCGATCTTCTGGTGATCGACGGCGCACGCCGGCACGGCTTCGAGATCAAGCGCTCCGAGGCTCCGCGGCTCACCCGGTCCATGCGGTCTGCGATGGAAACGCTCAACCTGGGCCGTCTCGACGTGATCCACGCCGGCACGTCCCGCTATCGGCTGGCCAGTCGGATCGAGGCCGTGCCCGCGGCCGGACTCGCCGAGATGTTGCTGCCGCACGGCTCGCCTCGCGAATAGCATGACCAGGACGATCCCGCGGCGAATCGCCATCATCGGCGGAGGCGTATCGGGCCTCGCGGCCGCGTGGGCCCTCGACCGCCACCCGGACCGGTTCGACTTCCGGCTGTATGAGGCCCGGGACCGGATCGGCGGCAATGCGGTCACCGCGGACATGCCCCAGCGCGACGGCAGCTCCATTCCCTTCGACATCTCCGTCACCGCCTGCATACCGTCGGTATACCGGCACATCATGCTGCTGATGGAGGAGTACGGCATCGAGCTGATCGACACCCGATTCAGCTACAGCGTGAAATACCGGGGCGGCATCTACGCCCACGATTTCGACTCCGACATCAGGGAGCAGCTGCAACCCGAGATTGCCAGGTTTCAGCGAATCCTCAGGTGGCTGCACCGGTTCGGCTGGCTGACCCGGTCCCGGTCGAAGTTCCTGAACGCCCTCAATCCCTTCAACTACGTTAACATGGGGACGATCCTGAACCTGGCCGGGTTCTCCGGAGACTTCAGGTACAAGGTGCTGAAGCCGATGTTCGTCAACTTCCTGATGGCGACGAACGTGTTCGACATGCCCGCGGCGCTCTTTTCCCGGTACCTCGAGTTTTTCGACATCGAGTCGGCCACGCCCATGCAGACCTGGGACCAGGGGACGCGGCGCATCTACGAGCATCTGACCGCGAACGTCCGGGACCGCATCTACCTCAACCGGCCGGTGCGAAAGGTGTACCGCGGGCCGTCGCAGGTGGTGGTCGAGGACGAGAACGGCGCCAGGGAGACGTTCGACCAGGTGATCTTCGCATGCAATGCGAACCAGACGCTGATGATGCTCGACGACCCCACGCTGCTCGAGCGCTACATTCTCTCGTCGGTGCGCTACGAGAGCGAACTTCACAACCACACCATCATCCACTTCGACGCGTCTGTCCTTCCGGATAACGAAGTGAAGCCCCTGACGACCCGGAGCAATCATATCGAGCAATATGGCGCCAGGCCCGACAACTATGAGATCACGTATATCATGCACAACCAGCAGCCGTGGGTCGGCCGGTCCGACCGGCCCTGCCTGGTGACCTACAATCCCATCAGCAGAATCGATAGTCGGAAGATCATCGGCAAGTGGTGGTTCCAGCACATCGTGCACGACGTGCGCCATGTCGCATGGCTTGTACCGTTATTCCGCAGGATCCAGGGGCGTCGGCGGACCTGGCATTGTGGGGCGCATACGCTGATCAACAGTCAGGAGACCTGTTTCGTCACCGGGCTTGCCGCCGCGACACAGCTCGGCGCGGACTATCCCTTCGACGACGCCGAAGCGAGGCGCTCGTTCAATCACTACGGGAGCATCCTGCACGGCTGGCGCTTCCGGAGGGTGAGGGGCTAGGACTTGTTGGGTCGCCCGAAGACGAGTAGCATCGCCGTGCTACCTGGAGGAGATTCATGGTTCGAAGCGTGAAGCTGCGGCAAATGGGTGCGTGCCTCGCGGCACTGTTCATCGCGGGAGATGGTCATGCCCAGGAATCCGTCGAGCTTCCGGGGGAGGATCGAACCTTGGCCTTGGAACTCTCGGAGGTCTACCGCATCGGGTCGGCCGGCGCGGTCGCCGACTGGGAGCTTCTGCACACCGTTCAGGGCGCAGGCTTTGACGAGGCCGGGAACCTGTACTTCCTGAACTCGCCTCACCGCGTGGTCGCCGTCGATCCGGCTGGCAACCTCCTGCGCCAATTCGGCCGTACCGGTGGAGGTCCCGGCGAATTCGGTAACCCGCGCCAACTGGACGTTTTGCCGGACGGGCAAGGTCCAACGGATTCACATCTGATTGAGGTGATTGAAGTTGCGGGAACGTAAGGTCCGGCTCCCGCCGTTTCGTTCCCGCTGATCGCGAACTCTCAGGCGCGAGCCCTCCGGCGGTTTTCCAGCGCCGTCCGAAGCTGTCCCTCGTCGGCTTGCTGATAACACTGGAGGACCGTCCTGGCCTCCTTCCAGCCACCGAGTTCGCAGAGCACCTTGAGCGGCTGATCCATGAGATCGCTGGCAAACTTCCGCCGCAGCGAGTGCCAGCCCCTGCCCCGCTTGGGCTCCAGCCCCGCCAGCTTCTCGGCCCTGACCCACCATACTCGGGCCACCCCGGGTCCCATGCACTTCGAGGGATTCTTGGGCGCGGGCAGCACCGGAGCTTCCCCGGGTCCGGGGTTCTTCCTCCGCGTCTCCTCCAGAACTTCGAGCGCCTCGCCGGTGGCGGGCGTGACGTGCTCGTGCCCCGACTTGTCGTGCTCGGCCCGCCAGCGGATGGTCCAGCCCTCGAAGTCGATGTCGAGCCACCGAAGGTGGCGTATTGCGCCGATGCGGTGGCCGGTTTCGTGCGCGAGCACGAGCGCGACGCGGAACCGCCAGTCCACCCGCCCCGAGACTTCGAGCAGCGCCCGGTACTCCTCCTCCGTGAGCACCACCCGGGTCGGGTTCTTCTCCGTGGGCTTCCTGAGGCCCTTGAGCGGGTTCCTGTCGAGCAACAACCGGCCCTGCTCGTCCCTCGACCTCGCGGCCCAGTTGAGAACCGCGATCAGGAACTTCAGGTCGTATTCGACCATCCGGTCGCTCACGGGCCTGCCACTCGGTCCGATCCGGCCCACCCGCCGTTCGCGAATGAAGCGGTCCCAATCCCTCTGGGACAGGGTCGCCGGGTCGCGGTTCCGTCCGAAGAACCGGAGGAACATCCTCGTCGCCGCCCGGTCGTGCCCCCGCGAATACCTGCCCTTGGTCGGGGTCACCTCCTCACCGTAGATGTCAAAGAGCATCTCCAGGGTAAGCGGCTCGGGCTCGGCTTCCGCCTTGCCGTTGAGGTCAGGTTCGGCGAACCCGGCCGCGAACTCGTCCGCCTGCCGTTTCGCCCTCGCCCAGTCGCGGTGACCCAGCGACCGGGTGAGCCTTCGTCCGTTCTCGCGCCACTCAATCTGGAAGTTGCCGGTCTTCGGGTCCGGGAAGATCCGGACCCGGTTGCGGCCCCATTCGCCGGCGCCGTACGAGCGCCGACTTCGTTTCGTGCGTGCCATCG
>JAPPJO010000149.1 GCA_028820325.1 Gammaproteobacteria bacterium
GTTACGGGCCGCAGGATCGTCTGAGAGCGACGATCGCCGGTCTCCGAGGGGTACGGGTAGGGTGGAAATCGGTGCGCGGCAGAGAGCGCTCCAGTCGCCCTCGCGGTTCGCGAGGCTGGCGACCAGAAGGCCGTGGAGCTTGGATGCGACGGCCCGACCGAAGCTGTTCCGGACGATGCCCGGAGCGGTGTTTCGGAGGCGTCCCAAGGCTGGCTTGACGCGGGTTATGGGAGACAAGCCAGCTACCCCCTTGTGGGTACAACGGGCTGGCGAGGGGCTCCGCCCCTTCGATCCCTGAAAAGCGCGATCAAGGTGGTCGCAAAGGCGTGGCGGCTCCCCCCCAACCGCCTCTCGGGCGGGCAGGCGCCGGGGGACGCGCGACGCTATGTCCGACACCGACCTCCGCGCGGGGGCGTCGAGATGCGCATGGCCGACCGCGAGTACCGGCCTACTTCGTTTCCTCCGCAACCGGCGCGGGCTGAAACGCCAGGCACCGGAAGTAGTCGTTGATGCGCGTGTAGTCCGAATCCTCCGCGTCCAGGAATTCGTCCACGGCTTGCCGCACGGCGACCGTGACCGCCGCGGTTGATGTGCCCGAGAGGGTTTCGTCGCCGACGAGTTCGTGGCGGTAGAAGTGGAAGTGGTTGAATGCCCCGGCTTTCATCGGGTATCTGCCGCGACGGCACCGGTCCACCGGAATCTTGCGCATGCAGGCTGCGATCCGATCAACCGCATCCCGACGACCGGGGGAGGATTCCAGCACCACGACGACGCTGCGGAGCGTGAATTCGAAAAACCAATAGATGCGCCCGCCAGTCCCGCCAAGCCCCAGCCCCTGAGCTTCTTGCAGGTCCCAGCTCAGCCACAGCACAGCTTTCCCTTTGCTAGCGGTGATCGTCGTCTCTATTCCGCGACTCGCCAGCAGGTCTCGAACTTCCGACCGCAACCTCTCCGGCTCCTGGCCGAAGTCCTTCACCAACCGCACCACGGTGTCCGCGTGACGCTTCGGCACCATCGCCCGGATCTCTTGCTCTCCCCCCTCGTCGCCAAGCACGCCGAGCATGTATTTCAGCAGGGAATGGTGGTCGTCCAGCAGCTTCCTCAAATAGTCCGCGTCGCTCTCCTCCGGGCCGATCAGGTGACCGACCGCCACGAGGTACTGCCGAATGAAAGCGGCCACTTCCTCCTGCCAGAAAGCGTCCGCGTCGTGCATCGTCTTGATCTGCGCACCCACATCCCGCCAGCTTACATGCGCGATCTCGTCCTCCCCATCGATTCCCTCCCGCGACGTGGAGAGCAGCACGCAGTGGATGTCGTGGCCCGAGTACTCGGGGCGCAAGCGCTCCAGGTGTGCTCGCACCTGCTCGTAATGCTCCGGCGAAGCCCACGCCGGCTTGTTCTCGATCGCGACAATGTGCCGAGCATGATCGCTCTCCAGAAAGATCACCACGTCCACATAGTACAGCTCCCGCTCCACCCGTACCGTCTGCCCACCTTCCCCGCGGACGATCTTTCTCGGCAACCTCCCGGGCAACTTCGCCTGGCCCAGAAACCACTCCAGAAAGGCCCGGCCAATCCCATGGGTCTCATTCGGGTCAAGCAACCAGGCCATCACGTTGCTGTGGCGAATCTCGTACTCCGCATAGCGCAGCACGTCGAAGGCGTTGAACTCCCGCCGCTTCACATACTCTGCGTGATACCGGAGGAATCCAGAATCCCCGACCAGCCTGTCCACCTCCTCCACCCTCGTCATCCCGGCCGCCGTTGCCTTCCGGTCCATCGTCGCTCCATGGTCGCGGCTTCTCATGTGATCGTCTTCGGCTTCGTTCCAACAGTCAGTCATGATACGCCGGAGGCCAGCCCCTTCGCACCTTCGGCGCGGCGAAACGGAAGGGCGGGAGAGCCCTACGGCATCTGGCCGAGTGGCTGCCGCCGGGATGGGATGGGAGACGGCCTCCGACCGCGAACTCCGTCAGAGCGCGGGCGTCAGGGGGGTACCAGGGGGCACAGCCCCCTTGCCAGGCCGCCACGTTCAACGTGGTGTCGACTGGCTGGCTGGCTGGCTGGCTTGCTTGCTTGCTTGAGACCGGTATCGGACACAAGCAAGCCTTCGCGTTCCCCGCTCTTGGGTGCGTGACGTACTCGACCCCGATCGCGTGGTTCTGTGTCGCGCAGGCAACGGTGAACCTGTACGATGGAAGAGGGGAACAGCCCGTTCCAAGGCGAAGCCCCACCGCGGAGCGCTACCGGGGACGGACCCGCTCCCTCTCCACGCCTTCCGCGTTCCACAGAAGCGGAGCTTGAGCATGCGCAAGATCCTTCTCTCGGCCTGCGTCGCCGTCTTGCTCGCCGCGACGCAGGCGGCCAGCCAGCTTCCGGTCGTCGACCTCTCCGACAGGGCCGTGGAGACGCTGATCCCACCCGAGTTCGATGACGGATTCTTCAATCGTATCGGAACGATTGTGATCCGGGACGATGGCTTGTGGGTGCTTGATGCCGGCCAGAGGAGAGTGTTCCGGTTTGACACCGAAGGCCGCCTTGTCGTCGCCTTCGGTCGACAGGGAAATGGTCCGGGCGAGTTGCTCTGGCCCAGCGCGTTGCGCGTCGATTCGGTGGTGACGATACCCGATATGCGGCAGATGCGCGTGAGTCGATTCACCCTAGACGGCGAGCACCTGGAGACTCGGCGCGTGAGCGGACCGGTTGTGCCTTCGGGCGGGTTGGCCGTCCTGCGAAACGGCGTCACGGTCTACGCCACCGCTGTACGCTACACAATGAGTTCCAGTGGCGTCGGGGGCGATCCGAATGGTCATGTGACCGTGGGATTCTCCGGGTCCAGCCGGGCCGATACGATCGCGAGTCTGCAGGGCGGTGTTGTGATGTGGCAATCAGCGGGCGAGATGTCGTTATTCAGGGCCGGCTTTGGCGACGCCGGTGCCTGGACGACGATGGGCGACAGCGCGATCGTGGTCGCGGACGGAATCACGGGCACGATTTCTGTCTTCACGGTGCCCGACTCGCCGGGGATGGAGACCGATACTCCGCGGCTCTCGGTGGACTCGGTGACGATGGGCATCGCGGGGCATCCGGTGACCGGGGCGGACCGAGAGCGGGCCGAGGCCGACTTTCGGAGGGACAACCCGAACGTTCGAGGGCGGGTGACCTTCGCGGGTTGGCCAAGCTATTGGTCGGTAGCCGTCAGCCTGCTGGTTTCGGACGACGGCAAAGTGTGGGCACGGCGGATAGTCTATGGAGACGACCGTCAGCACTGGACCGAAGTCGACCTCCACGGACCCCCTCGCCAACAAGTCATTCTTCCCGAGCGCTTCTCCCTTCGCGCGATCGCAGGCGGGAGGCTCTACGGAGTCGCCAGAGACGAACTGGACGTTCAGCGCGTGGCGTTTCTGGATCTCCGGTGACGACTCGCCCGACCCCACTTCGTTGGGCTGCCCGGCCCCATCATCGACCTATCCGACCGAGCCGTGGAGACGCTGATTCCCGCCGACGTCTGAGGTCGGATCGACCGGCTGGTCGGCGTCGTGGGCCGGAGCGCGTTCGCGAGCGTCCCGGTGCTCCCGCTTACGGCCGCACCTGCATGTGAAATCGACGCCGGGGGGCGATTCACACTTCGACCCTCCGGCGATTCACACGGCGGCTGGTACCTATCCGACGGGGCCGCAACGTCTTGACTTCCGGTCGCCCGACCGGGCGTTGCCGGACGGGGCGAAAGGGCGGGGCTGGGAGCGACCCCCCAGTCCGAGGGCTTGGTACGGGTTCGGGGACAGGTGTGTTTGCACACCCCTACCCCCGACCCTCGGGGTCGCTCCCGGACCAGCGATCCCTGCGGGAAGGCGGTTCGCGCGCCGCTTCAACGCGGCGGAGCACCCGTCCCCCGACCGGTCGGTCGTAGGACAACCCTCCATCGCCGAGCAGAACGAGAGAACCCGCAGGGTCACGATCCTCACCTCTCAGTCGGGACACGGATCCGAAGGTGACCGACCGCCTCCTCGCGAACGTGGGAGGTGCGGATAGGTAGTGATCCCCGCTTCATCCGCTCCTGATGGTAGCAGCCCCGTAGTCTCATTCACAACACCCATGAGGAGGTTTCCCGATGAAACGGCCATCGCTCGTTCTGCCCGTCGTCCTGTTCATCTTCGCCACCGCCTCTCCGGCCTTGGCGCAGACCACGCTGTCGCTGACCGGCGGCCTGAACCGGACGACCATGACGGCCGACCCGCCCGACGGCATCGTCTGGCGTTCCGAGTCCCTCACGAGAATGTCCGTCGGTTTGGCGGCGACCTTTCCGGCCTCGGAGCGTATCGGATTGCAGCTTGGCGTCGCGTACGCGCAGAAGGGCGGCAGATTGAGCGGACCGGACGGCGACATCTTCGTCACCACGGAAATCGCGCTGGATTATTTCGAGTTCTCCCTGCTGGCCGTGCCGACATTCCCCTTGGCGTCATCGGACCACTCCGCCGTCCGGTTCTTCGCCGGTCCCACCTTGGCGAGCCGGATCGACTGCGACTTCGACGCGTCGGCCCGGCTCGGTCCGGAGCGGGTCACCGCCTCCGGCGGTTGCGACGCTGGGAGCCGCGACGAGGTCGAGGCCACGATGGACCTCGGGGTTGTCGTGGGCGGAGGTATCGCGGTCGGCGTGACGGAGCGGGCGAGCGTGAGCTTCGACCTGCTGTACACGCTCGGGCTCATTCCCATCGGAGAGGGAGACTCGTACTTGAGCGGACCGAGGCAACGTGTCTTGACGCTTCGGACGGGCGTGACCCTTCCGATCGGATAGGGCTGTCGTGCGGCAAAGGAGCGACCGTCCATCCTCGTAGCATGGCCGACGGCATCCGCGTGCTCGCCGAGATGGGCGGCCACCTGGACTTCAGCGCACATTGAGACCAAGCGCCAAGTTGGACCGGCCAAGCCGGGCCGCAAAAGCCTTCCTGCAAGGACTGGTGGACTGGGAGCGACCCCCGAGGGAGGGTGTCCGGGATGTGCACATCCCAACCCTCCCCGATGCCCGCACTGGGCATCGAAACAGGGGGGTCGCTCCCAGCCACGGCCCCCTGAGACCGATTCGCTATTGCCGCACCGGAGACAATGGGGCAACCACAATGACTGCAGCAACTTGTAGCATCCGCAGTGTGTCGCATCCGTGGGCGAAATTCGTGTCCGGGCGACCCCGAAATCAGATACACATGTCCCGTTCGGCACCCGGCAGCCGGATTCCCCCATCAGAACAGCTTCCGCCGGAGGCGTTCCGACTGCCATGTGCCCGCCCGGTGCAACAGTCCCCGGCCGGACTCCCGGCGAGCCCGATTTTGGAGTTCCGCCAGCCGCACGAGCCTGCCCCGGATGTCGCCGCACGCCTCTCGGATCAAGCTAGCAGCTAGCGTCTTCGCTGCGGACCTGTCACCCTCGCTGCCGGACCAGAATGATGTTCAGCGTCATCGGATTCGGCTCAATCCGCGCGCCAATCGTCTGGCCGTCCGGACCCGTGCCCCGTGCCTCCCCGAACTCGATCACCAGGGTTCCCGAGATCCGGTTGGCCAGAAACGTCCCTCGCAGGCGTGAGTCCGCAGGCATTGGTGTGTCGAGTCCTGCATCCAGCTCGAGGGAGGCGTCCAGCACGACCTGCGCGCCGGTCAGGTTGCCCTCGACTGTGCCATCTCCTTCGAGCGAACCGGGCGCGACCAGAGACATGGTGCCGCGGACGCTGCCGCCAGCCTCCGACAGCTCGTAGCGGTAGGTCACGACCCCAAGGGTGGCACTCCAGATGCCCGTCAGGCCGTTGAGTTCCGGGTCGGTGGTCGCCGGATCGCCGCCGGCACAGGCGGCGAAGGCCAGCAGCGACACGAGCGGGAGCGTCGTCCTGTACATGATGCTCTCCTCAGCCGCGCACGCGCGCGGCAAGAATGAACGAGAACCGGTGCCTGCCGCTGCGTGGTGCCTCGGGCATCACGGTATACTTGCCGCCAACCGCCATGCCGCCCCCGATGTCCAACAGGAAACCTGTCCCCCGCCTGTCAAAGAACAGGTACTTGAGGGCATCGGGGAACTCAGTCAGCACGACCGGAAACACCGACGAGAATCCACCCAGGAACACGCTCACGAACAGTCTGTCCCTGATGCGGAGCCCGACGTGCGCTTCATGGTACAGCAAGGGGCTATCGTCGTAGAGTCCGCGCATGATGCCGAGTTCGCCGCCCCATGTGTACGAGCCCGGAACGTCCATGAAACCGACACCGATGTCATCCCCGCCGACGCCGTAGACGACGAAGCCTTCGTTGTCGTCCTGCCCTGCGAGCGGCGCGACCGCCAGCATCAGGGTGGCGAGGGGCGCGAGTTTCATCTTCGTACCGGAATGCCGATGCCGGCCGTGGCCAAGACGGCCTCGGTCCAGGTCGTCTCGTCGATGCGGACAAGCCCGCGCAGCAGGGAGATTTCCGCACCGAAGGACCAGCCTTCGCCCCAAGGAATCGGGACCGCGAAGCCCGCACCCAATGTGCCGCTGAAGTCATAGGACTTCTCGCTGTGGAAGCAGCCCAGCACCACGTCGAAGCACAGAGCGCGGATCCCGAGCGAGGCGCCGACGGCAACAAACAGGTCCAATCCGTCGTTCCCGGGATCCCGTCCGAAGAGCACCAGGACGGGCAACTCGACGTAGTGCGCCAATCCCTTCCGTATCCAGAGCGCGCCGATGCGGGTTGTCAGGCCGCCGCTCCTCGGGAAGTCGAGGTAGACCGCACCCGCCGGCGCGGACGAATCGTCCACGGAGACTTTACCAACATATTCGTCGGCCTGGCGGACGTTTGCGTCGGCGGCTCCGATCCGGAAGTTGACACTCTGCCCCGAGATCGGGGTAGCGCCCAAGAGCGCGATGATGAGCAGGACCGCCGGCTTTCGCATTGCCTCGCCTTTTGGCTGTTGACACCCCGGGCGAGACAAAAAGATTCCGTCAACTACGCAGGAAGCATCATGCCATCGCCCTCGCGAAGCGGAAGGCTCGGGAGCGCGGCACGCGCCCTCCGACCCCAACGCCTCAAACCCAACTCCGGGGGCGGACATTTCTACTTTGGTTTGCACCCGGTGCCCCCGCTCTAGCGCGCATCCCACCTCTCCGCGAGCTTTCCTACGCGCAGATCGTGCAGTCCATCTTCGAGGAGGAATCGAACGATGGCGCGCACGAAACGAAGTCGGCGCAGCTACTCAGAACACGGCGTAACCCACTACCATTATTGAAGTGACAGGCCGTCTGCCGCATGTGCTTACCTCATTCCTTACCCCTTCAGGAACGGGAATCAAATCGACTCCACTGGAGGGCTTTGGACCCGTAGGGGGTTTCGGCCGGTCGCCGGACCGGGGCGACCGTGGACGGAATCCAACCCCCGATAGAGGGGCGGGCCTCGCCCGCCCTGGAGATCGGGGGGACCGGCGGGCGCGGTGCAGGAGCGCGCCGGGAGAGCTGGCCCGCCGGTCTCCCGGATGCGTCGAAGGGCGAAGGGATCGGTTCGGCGGCGGATGCGGCCACGGTGCGGGAGGAGAGACTCGACGCCTTCGAGGGACCGCTCCCGGCTTGCCGGGTCCGGCGCGTCCGCCGGTTCCAACCGCGACCTCCAAGGGGAGCGGCAACCGCAGGGGGTTCGAAGGGGGCGGCGGAGCCACCCCTCGCCAGCCCGCCGTGTTATACGGGGGGTATGCTGGCTCCCGGCAAGTAGAGGGCCGGGAGCCAGCCCGGTGGTCGCCCTCAAAGCGATCGCCGAAGACACGGAAGGACGATCTCGAAGGCGAGGTCCAGATCGCCGGAGATAGCCACGTCGGCGGCTCGTAGGGCCGCGTTCGCCGAAACCCGGCTGCGGAAGACTACGTAGTAGTAGGAGGCGGTCGTACCCGAGGTCGGATCGACTGGTCGGCAAGTGTGTCATGCCGGAGCGCGGTCGTCAGCGCCCGGCGCTCCGGCTTACGGCCGCACCGGAGCGTGAAAAAGACACGGTGGGTCGTTTCACACTTGGGCTCTCCGGCGATTCACAACGGCCCTGCCGCCTATCCGCTGGCGCGGCAACGTCTTGCGACCCGGCCGTCCGGTCGCCCGTGGCACACGAGCGGTTCGGGCCGTGGTGGGAGCGACCCGGCAGTCCGAGGGCCTGCTACGGGTTCGGGGGCAGGTGTGTTTGCGCACCCCTGCCCCGAACCTTTCGGGTCGCTACCGAACCAGCGATCCCTACGCGGGAAGGCGGTGCGAGCACTGCTTCGAGGCGACTCAATCCGGAGACGCCCACTCTTCCAGCACGGGTTGCGACCTGGTCGTGTGCATGGATGAACGCGGTCTCCGGTCGCATCGGCCCCTTCATCCGTGAGCATCTTATGAACGGTGTCCGGCAACAGGTCCGATTCCTCCTTTCTGAGTCCGGTTGTCGCCTGCCCGATGCCTGCGCCAACTAACCCTGCTCCATGGACCGCCGTGCCCTGGCTCGGTCTCACCCGGTTCACGACTTCAGCGACTAATACCAGTAGCGGTGATCTCGAAGGTTGACCCTGAATCGGGTGCTGCCTCGATTGAGCCAGACGCGCGCGACGCGATTCCTCCATTCGAGCAACGCCCACTCGGTTTCTCCGCTTCTGGCAGGAGGCCCGTGGGCTTCGCTGATTCGCGCCTCGATCACCGATGACATGTCGGGGTCGAGATAGATCAACTGGATCCTTCCAACGCGACCACGGTCCGGCTCGATGCCGACCGCAATCGAGTCGGTCGTCCCGAACAGGCCCTCGGTTCGACCGATTACGGTAAGCGCACCGGACCTGCGCGGCATCGTCTCCAGCGATTCGGGAAGCGGCTCGCCAAGCGCGATGGTCGCACCACCGACCAGCTGTACGGCGCCCGGCACCGAACGCATCACGGAACTGGGAACGGGGGGTGGAGAGTCGCAAGCCACCGGGGTCAGCCCGACCGGGCGGATCCAGGCCCGCTCCCCAAGGTTGTCCGAGTGTGTGTTGGCCTTTCCCGCCCATGCGCCCCCGCCAAGCGGCATCAGGTGCGCCACGACGCCATGGAAGCCCGTGGAGAAAAAGAGCCTGAGCGTGTCGTTACGAACGCGGTGGGTCATGTACAGGTGTGGGGTCGGGATGGCATCCGCGGGCACGATGATCGGCCCAACGTTGCCGAGATACGGAGTGTCGTCGGGCGGAGCGGCCAAGCGAAGGCGGGGCGGAACCTGGTAAAAGGCCGAGTCCAGGCCTTGGGAACTGGGGATAGGCTCCATTCGCACCGTGGCCATGTCGTCCCGGAACCGACCGCCGGGTGCCTCCGTCCACTCGCCCTCGGCGACATCATAGCAGCCGAGCATGCGCGCTTGCGCCAACTGTGCCGACACCTGTCCCGACCAGACCGCGGACACCAGAAACAGCGCGACGAGGCGGATGGCGCGCGTATCTCGTCCCAGCGCGCCCCCGGCCCTCGGGACGGGATGCTCCTTCACCGAGCCGATCCGGGATCCCAAATGATGCTCCCAACCTCTTCTGCCGGATGAATGACCACGACGGGGTTCTTCCTGATCGCACGCGAACTCGTCCGACCGCTAGCAAGCCATTCGCGAACGCAATCATGCGGATCCTGTCCGTTCTCGCAAGGAATGGATCGTCCGAATAAGTCCACGCCCCGTCCGCGACGGTGTGCATCGTTGGGGTGCCGACCAAACCGGGAGGGCCCGAAATCCCGCTTGGCGTGTCGGCGGGAGGGGAACGGTCGCTGGCGTTTCCGGAAGAAGGCCCAGACATCGAAGTCCTTGACTCCGCGATCCCGGTGGACGAAGTGCCCGGCAGCACCTTGGCAAAGGCAAATGACCATCAGGCGATCCCGGTAGCCGACATGCTTGGGGTATCGTTGGAAGAAGTCGTCGAGGTCACCGATCGCGATTTCGGCGAGCCTGTGAAGATGATGCCGCTCGATCTTTTCCCCCGAACGCTCCGTCACCGTACTCGCGGCGGTCTGTTCGTGTCCGGTCATCAGCCCGTGTCAACTCGTGTGCGGAATCTGTTTGGGTGATCCTGCCCCGGCGCTTCGCGCACTCCGGGGGCAGCCGCCGAGCGGACACATTTCCGCGCCCATGGCCCAGGCGCGCGGATGCCGTGCGGGGGTTCGGGGGCATCCCTCAACCAGAGTTTTTGTGAAACAAAATAACATCTGGCTCCTCCGAAACCCCGCAAAGCGGGGACCATTGCCCGCGCCGCGTCCGACCAGCGGGAGGCGCTCGCTGGCTTACCTCCGGACAGCAACCGACGGCTGCCCCGCAAGCCAAGTTCGCGCGCTCGGCGCGTAAGCGGGTCGCGTCCCTCCGCCCCTTCCCCGGGAAGGCCGGCGCATCAACAAGACCAAGAGAGACTAGCCGAAAACCCCCGGCTCCGCGAGCTTTCGTTCGCGCAGATCGTGCAGTCCGTCAATCGAGAGGAATCGAATGATGGCACGCACGAGAAGAAGCCGCCGGAGCTACGGCGCCGGCGAGTGGGGCCGGAACAGGGTGAGGGTGTTCCCAGATCCGAAAACCGGCCTGTTCCAGCTTGAGTGGCGCGAGAACGGCCGAAGGCTGAGCCGGTCCCTGAAGCACCGGGACTGGCCGCTGGCGAAGCGGCAGGCCGACGAGTTCGCCGCCGGGTTCGTTGGCTCGGACCTGAACGGCGAGGCGGAAGTCGAGCCCGAACCGCTCACGCTGGACAAGCTGTTTGAAATCTACGGTGAGGAGGTGACGCCGACGAAGGCGGAGGCGTCCCAGCGCTCCGACCGGGCCGCGACAAGGATGTTCCTCCGGTTCTTCGGACGGGACCGGAGTCCCGAGACGCTCTCCCAACGCGATTGGGATCGGTTCATCCGGGCGCGGAGGTCGGGCAGGGTCGGCCCCAGCGGAAGGCCGGTGTCCGACCGGACCATCGAGCACGACCTGAAGTTCCTGATCGCCGTGCTCAACTGGGCGTCCAAGTCCAGAGACGAGCGGGGCAAGCTCCTGCTCGCGTCGAATCCGCTGAGGGGTCTCAGGACGCCCACGGAGAAGAACCCCACGCGGGTGGTGTTGTCCGAGGAGGAGTACCAGGCGCTTCTCGGGGTGTCCCGAAAGGTGGATTGGCGCTTCCGCGTCGCGCTCGTGCTCGCCCACGAGACCGGACACCGAATCGGGGCCATCCGTCAACTCCGGTTCTCGGACATCGACTTCGAGGGCGGTGTGGTGCGGTGGCGCGCGGAGCACGAGAAGACCGGCTTCGAGCACCGGACGCCGGTGACGGCGGAAGCGCTGGCCGTTCTTGAGGAGGCGCGGGAGAGGAGTTCCGGGCATGACGACGCTCCGGTGCTGCCCGCGCCGACGGATGGCTCCAAGAGCGCAGGGCGGTCCTTGGTGCGAGCTTGGTGGTACAAAGCCCAGACGCTGGCGGGGCTCGAACCGAGGCGCGGGAGAGGCTGGCATTCGTTGAGGCGGAAGTTTGCTTCCGACCTGATGGATCAGCCGCTCAAGGTGCTCTGCGAGTTGGGAGGCTGGAAGACTGCCAAGACGGTGCTTGAGTGCTACCAGCGAGCCGACGAGGGACAGCTTCGGAAGGCACTGGACGCCCGCCGGAGATCTCGAAGCTGAGGCTCACGAATCGGCGGGAGTCAAACAGCGAGAATTGAGCGCACCAATCCCGTAAGCTCAAGGAATCAAGGAAGATCCGATCTTGAACGACACCGCCGTTACGTCAGGCTTCGCGCCCGGACTGGTCCAGCCCGGCCGAGGGCAAGTTGTCCGACCACATGAAGGGCCAGCGGCGCATCATCCGGGAGGCGTTCGCGGGGTAGGCGCCCTTCCTCACCAGCCCACCGCGTAGGCAACGCGCCGGGGATCCGCTCCGGCCATGAGCGTCCCGGTCCGGGCATCCAGCGTGATCCCCTGGATGCTGCCGAAGGCGTATCCGGGCGACAGTTCCACCGCGTATCCGAGTCCCTCGAGCGTCCGGACGACGCTTTCCGGCAGTCGATCCTCGAGGCTGAACCGAACATCCGCTCCCGGTTGGTAGAAGTTGGGCTCGCCGCGCAGCGTGAAGCGGGGCGCCGCGATGGCCTCCTGGATCGGCATCCCGAAGTCGAGCAGGTTCACCAGCACCTGAAACTGGGTCTGGCCGATCGTCTCGCCGCCCGGCGTCCCCAGGGCAGCATGGAACCGCCCGTCGCGAAGCACGATGATGGGCGAGTTGTTGAGGATCGGAATCTGCCCGCCTCTCACATAGTTCACGTTGTCCGGGTAGGGAGCCGTCGAACCGATGCGGGTGCCGTTGTTGAAGGTGAGGCCGGTATTGCCGACCACCACCCCCGTGCCGAAGCCTCCGCCGTGCGTGGGCGTGGCTGCGATGACGTTGCCGAAGCGGTCCGCAATGGAAAAGCTGGTCGTGCTTCCCTCGTACGACTGCTCGGCAAAGTGGCGCCGTGAGCGCTCCTCCACCCCCGCGCCCCCCGCGCGCCCGCCCGGCTGGAGCACCTCGACCCGCGCCGGATTCCCGGCCCCCGGGTACGCCATCACCTGCGAAGGATCGATGAGGGCCCGCCGCGCCGACGCATAGTCCTTCGAGAGCATCTCGTCGACGGGCACGTCCACCAGAGCCGGATCCGCCACGTAGGCGTAGATGTCCGCCTTCGCGACCTTGATCGCTTCGGCCAGCAGATGGATGGTCTCGGCGCTTCCGGGCCCGAGCGCCCCGAGGTCGAAGCCCTCGACCAGATTCAACTGCATCGTCACCTCGAGACCGCCCCGGGACGTCGGCGGACTGGTGTACACGTCGTAGCCCCTGTAGGTGGTGTGCACCGGTTCCGCCCAGATGGGCTCGTAGCGCGCGAAGTCCTCCATGGTGAAGTCGCCGCCGTTCTCGCTGTAGAAGCGCGCCATCTCCTCGGCGATGTCGCCCCGGTAGAACCGGTCGAAGGCGGCCTGGAGCGCGTCCGAGCGCGACTTGCCGGCCGCCAGCGCCACCTGTTCGGCCTCGACCACCTTCCGGAGCGTGTTCGCCAGGTCGGGCATGCGGAAGTCCTCGCCCGGCTCCGGCACCCTTCCGAGCGGCAGGAACATCCGTCGGCTCGACGGGAAGCTCTCGAACAGCTCCTTGTGCGACTCGATCGACGCCACCACCGATGGCTCGATGGGATGGCCGTTCTCGGCGTAGTCGATGGCCGGGGCCAGCACCTGGTCCAGGCTCATGGTGCCGAAGCGATCCAGAAGCGCGATCCATCCCCCAAAGAGGCCCGGGACGACACCCGCGTGGATCCCCTTGTTCAGCTCGTCGGCCGTGCGCCTCGCGGGATCGATGGCCAGGGGAGCGGCGCCGGTGGCCCCGAGCGAGTACACGCGGTCGGAGACGCGGTCGTAGATGGTCACGAACCCGTTCCCGGCCATCCCCGACATCTGGGGCCGCACCACGTTCAGGGTGGCGAGGGTCGCGACGGCGGCATCGGCGGCGTTGCCCCCGGCCATGAGCATGCGCAGGCCCGACATGGAGGCCAGCGGATGCCCGGCCGTCACCAGGCCGTTGGGACCGGGCACCGCGGGCCGATGCGCCGCCCGGTCGAGGTGCCGCGCCAAGCCCCTGTCCTGGGCTGCTGCACCCGGCGGAAGAAGGAGGGCAGCCGCGGCAAAGAGCGTGATTATCGGGATCGGAAAGCGACCCATCAGATCCTTCCTTTGTGAGACGTTGACGAAGGAGCGCGGGCCGGAACTGCGAGGTCCGGTCGGCAACATTGTACACAGTAAGCCGACCGGGGCAACGGAGACACTCCAGGCCCGTACACAGGCAACCGGGGGTGGGTCACCGGGCGTTCGTGACGACCCGGCGGCCCACTCCCGGAGGGGTGCGGCGCAACCTGCCCGCCGCCCCCGGCTTCCAACCCGGTCCTATCCGCCCAGGTTCGGGTTCGTGGCGCGCATGACCTCGCTGAAGCCCCAGCAGGTGGCGCGGTTCTGACGCAGTACTGCGTCGCCCATGACCGCCGGCAGCGTAGCCTGCACGTTGTCGATCATCTGCTGGATGATGGTGTCGTCGGCTGGCGTGTAGCCCCCGGGGAAGAACTGTGAGAGCTGGTTGAGCCGGTAGAACTCTCCGCCGCGCCGGGCCTCGAGCCACATGACGATCGCCCTCTCGAGGATCAGCGCCTCGAAAGCCTCCTCCGCGCTCATGGCATCCCACGCCGGTACTCCGATCCCGGCGCGCGCGGCGTTGATCATTTCCAGTCCCTGTTGCCACTGGCCGCCCCGGATCAGGGCTTCCGCCTCGATAAGCCGCATCTCCGCGCCCTTGGTCAACGGTACGTCCGACGTGCCGTCAGGGTATTTCTCCACGGATACCAGGGGCGAGATCCCGTCACCACCGGCGCGGTTGGCGTCCTGCGAGGGAACCCGCGGATCCCCGGTCTCGACGTAGTAGTCCCGGAACCAGGTCAACCCGACCGTGACGTTCCGCCGCGGATGCGTCTCGTGCCAGACGGCGTTGGTCTGCCGGCCACCCTGGGCAACGTCGTTGAATTCGGCATACCAGGCGAAGTCGGTCGGAACCTGCCCGGCGTCCGCGACGGCTCCGCTCAGGTCCCCCAGGATCAGGCGAACCGAGGCCCGCCCACCGTACCCGGCGTACGTCAGGTCGCTGGCGCCGGCGGACATGCCCACCCCTATGGCTTCGGTGAAGTGTTCCTCCGCCCTCTCGTAGTATGCGCTGCGCGGCATGGGGGGGCCGTTGTCGAACACGGCCTCGCAGTGGATGTCGCCCAGCAGCCGGTTCGAGAACCCGGCCCACAGCCGTGCCTCGGCCATGAGCGCGCTGCTCTCGACCCCTCCGCCCGTTTCCCTCATCCGGCGAATGCCGTCCTCGGCCACCCACCGGGCCGCGTGAGCGTTGTTGGTCCAGTTGTTGTAGTCCGGCCGGTCCGCGGGAAGTATTCCCCTCGCCGCGAAGAGGTCGGCCTCGCCCGAAGTGCCGGCCCAGATCTCTCCGAAGAGGACGGCGAACCGGACCGCTCCGCTGTTCGCTCCGTTCAGGCCCAGGGAGAAGTCCCCCGCCATCCCGTTCACCACCGCCTGGAAGGCGTCCTCCCGGTTCAGGTTCTCGTCGAGGATGTTCCCCGGGTTCGTAACGTCGCATCCGGTCGCGGCCACGACGGCCGCCAACAAGGCAGACACCACGCGGCCTCTCGACCACCGTGGGGTGCCTCGTCTCCCCCGTCCTCTCGCTCCTTCCACTCTGTCTATCTTCATTTTCAACTCTCCTCTGGAATCATCGGTAGTCATTGTGGTCGGCCTCAGAACGACATCCGGAGCGAGAAGTCAAACCGCTGAACCGGTGGCAGCAGGTAGTTCTCGTTCCGGGTCAGCTGAGGTTCCCCGGCCGTGTTCCAGGTCTCGGGATCGAGGCCCCAGTAGTCCGTGATCTTGAAGAGGTTGGTTGCCGCGGCGTGCAATGCGAGAGAACTCAATCCTCCGGGCACCAGGCTCTGCGGCAGGTCATAGCTGACCGCAAGACTCCGGAGCCGGAAGAAGTCGGCGTTGGTGGTGAGCGAGCCGCGGTCGGGCCGCCCCTTGCACCGGGACCGCTCAAGGGCGGTGACGTCGCTGAGGTTACCGGCGGCCATCTTCTGCTGTATGTCGAAGCAGGCGGGCCAGGTGCCCCGCTGGGTGTTGGCTTCGGCGGTGCGGCTGAACAGCAAGTGCCCTTAGAGACGCATCTTGTTTTGGTCGTGTAACTTGGGAG
>JAPPJO010000113.1 GCA_028820325.1 Gammaproteobacteria bacterium
CGTGAAGAACGTCCGAATGCTGTTGGTCGTAATCACCGCCGCCGCGTCGGGATCGCGCTGGTGCAGTCGGTTCCGAATCTCGATTTCGTGGCGCTGCATCGCTTTGAGCGCCGCACGGCTGAACTTGCGCCCGCGCTTCCGGTTGTCGGTGAAGGGGGCGTTCATGATGACCCCGTCCAGATCGCGCAGAGGAAACCGGATCTCTTCGCTCTCGTTCACCTGTTCGGCGTCCAGAGTCTCCAAGGATCGTTGGGGTGCGGCATGGGTGACCGTGCTCAAGTCCAGTGCATCGTCGGCGGTGGTCAGAATCTCCAGCGACCCGGCCCTTGGCGATCCTTCGCCCTGCGGCCCGTGCGGCATGGTCACAAGGTTCATGCGCTCATAATCCACCGTGGGCGCGCCGAGCGTCATGTTGCACGCAGCAAGCTGGATGCCGTGCTGGTTGATGTCCAAGCCGCAGAGCACGTCTTCGACGATCCGCTTGTGGAGGGCGTTCCGCTCGCCCTCGGCCATCTCGCCGTTCCCTCGACCGGCGACGAGCGCCTTGATGGTCTGGAGCGACGCCATGAGAAGCGTTCCCGTCCCGCACGCCGGGTCGATGATCCGCAGCTTCCCTACCGCACCGGAATCGGACCAGTCGATCAGATCGTTGGCTAGCGACAGCCGAGCGAGCATGATCGCCGACAGGTTGTTCGTGTAGAACGCGCCGTCGCTCTTCGCGGAACCGAGGATGCGGTGATAGAGCGGCCCCGCATGATCGTAGCCCAATTCGCTCAGGGAGTCCGCAACGCGGTTCGCGCACTCGGCAACGACCCTTATCGCGTCGCCGGTAGCCTCGTCGTGCGGCAGCGCGCCGAGCACCGAGAGCGCGGGCCGGAAGACAGGCGCGTAGGCGGACGGCTAACGGCCAACATCCCGGCAGGAGATCACATAAGTCTAACTGGGACTGCACGATCTGCCACTCCTGCCATCGCACTGGACCTTGCTGGATCGTGCCGCGAGAGCGGGAAAACCGGTGTGGATTGGCGGGAACTTTGGGGGTGTCCTACGCCATGCCGTTGCTGGCGAGCAGCATCGAATCCATGTCAACTCAGCCTGTCCCTCACTTCGCCCAGAAACCGAAACCATTCATCCAAGGAATTCTGGTCGGTACTGCACTGTCGTGGAGGGGAGAAACCCGTCTTCTCCAAACGGCCCCGCAGTGGATTGACGAAATCCCGGGCGTCGGACTTCATGAAGTCCTGATTACCAGGAGCGTCGGGGTTCAACGTTCGGGGCTCGCAGACGCTCCGAAGCTTTAGGTAGCCCTCCTCAACGTGGGGTTTCAGTCTTCGGCGACGGTACGAGCGTGGCAGCCAGAGGATGAGCATGCCGAGCGCTAGCGCGACGATATGGGACGCGACCTCTGATGCTAGGAAGTCCAGAAAGGTGGCCATTCTTCACGATAATCCCCGGTTCTCTTCGCAAACGCAACGGGGGTCGGTCACACGGCCCATTCCGTCGAGACAACCTCCGCCTGTTCGAGCACGATCCGCGTGGCCTTCTCCTGCTTGTCGGGCGGGTAGCCGTGCTTGCGGAGGATGCGCTTGACCAGCACCCGCAGCTTGGCGCGCACGTTCTCGCGGAGCGTCCAGTCGATCTTGACGTTGTTCCGTACGGTCTCGACCAGCTCGCGGGCGATCTCCCGCAGCGTCTCGTCGCCGAGCACCTGCACGGCGCTATCGTTCGTTCCGAGCGCATCGTAGAAAGCGAGTTCGTCTTCGGTGAGCCCCAGCGCCTCCCCTCGGGCGTTCGCTTCGCGCATCTCGCGGGCAAGCTGAATCAGTTCCTCGATGACCTGCGCGGCCTCGACGGCCCGGTTCGCGTAGCGGCGGACGGTTCGGTCGAGCATCTCGGCGAAGGATCGCGCTTGCACGACGTTCCTTCGCCTGCGGACCGCCAGTTCTCCCTTGAGCAGCTTCCGCAGCAGCTCGACCGCGAGGTTCCGCCGCTTCATGCCCCGCACTTCGGCCAGGAACTCCTCGGACAGGATCGAGATGTCGGGCTTTTCAAGTCCGGCCGCGGCGAAGATGTCCACGACGCCCTGGGAGGCGACGGCCCGCGACACGATCTGCCGGATGGCCATGTCGATCTCTTCCTCCGAACGCACCTCCCCGGGGGCGCGCTTGGCCAGCACCGACCGGACGGCTTGGAAGAACGCCACGTCGTCCCGGATCCGTATCGCCTCCTCGTGCGGAACGGCGAGCGCAAACGCTTGGGAGAGTTCGCGTACGGCCAGCAGACAGCGTTCCTTGCCGTTCTCCTGCGCGAGGATGTGCTCCTGGGCCGCTGGGAGCAGACTCGTGCGTTCGGCGGGCGTGCCGTCGATCCACGCCGAGTAGTCGAACCCGTGGAACAGGCCTCGGCCCGCCTCGTACTTCTCCAGCATCACGGCGACCGCCTCGGACTGGTCCAGCGTGGTCCTGCCCGTGCCGCCGCTCTCGGTGTAGGTCGCGAGAGCGCGTTTGAGTTCGTGCGCCAGTCCGAGGTAGTCCACGACGAGGCCACCCGGTTTGTCCCGGAAGACCCGGTTCACCCGCGCGATGGCCTGCATCAGCCCGTGGCCGCGCATCGGCTTGTCCACATACATCGTGTGCAGGCTCGGGGCATCGAAGCCGGTCAGCCACATGTCCCGCACGAGCACGACCCGGAGGGGATCGCCGGGATCGCGGAATCGCTTCGCCAGAAGCTCGCGGCGCTTCTTGCTACGGATGTGGGGCTGCCAGTGAGGAGGGTCCGACGCGCTGCCGGTCATCACGACCTTGATTTCACCCTTGGCGTCGTCCTGGTGGTACCAGCCGGGACGCAGGCGAATCAACTCCTCGTACAGGTCGATGCAGATGCGGCGGCTCATGCACACGATCATAGCCTTGCCTTCGATGGCTTCGAGCCGCCGGTCCAAGTGGGAGAGGATGTCCCGTGCGACCAGCTTGAGGCGGGGCGGCGCTCCGACGACCGCTTCCAGCTGAGCCCACTTGGTCTTGAGCTTCTCCTTACGCTCGATCTCCTCGCCCTCGGTTGCCTCCTCGAAGCCGGGATCGATCTTCGGTCGTTCGGCCTCGTCCAGCATCAGCCTCGCGAGTCGGCTTTCGTAGTAGATCGGCACCGTGGCCTTGTCTTCGACGGCCCGTTCGATGTCGTAGACGCTGATGTAATCGCCGAACACGGCCCGCGTGTTGGCGTCCTCAAGCTCGATGGGCGTGCCGGTGAAGCCGATGAACGAGGCGTTGGGAAGCGCGTCGCGCATGTGGCGGGCGTAGCCGTCGATGAAGTCGTACTGGCTGCGGTGCGCTTCGTCCGCGATCACCACGATGTTGCGGCGTGGCGACAACTCGGGCATCCGGTCGCCCTTCTCCTCGGGGAAGAACTTCTGGATGGTGGTGAACACCACGCCGCCCGACTCGACGGCCAGCTTGGCGCGCAGGTCGGTCCGGTTCTCGGCTTGGGTCGGCGGCTGCCCGAGAAGGTCCCGGCAGCGGGAGAACGTGCCGAAGAGTTGATCGTCGAGGTCGTTACGGTCCGTCAGGACCACGATGGTCGGGTTCTCCATCATCGGGGCGCGGGCGATCCGTCCGGCGTAGAAGGCCATGGTCAGGCTCTTCCCCGAGCCCTGGGTGTGCCAAACGACTCCGATGCGCCGGTCGCCCGGCGCGCCCCCAGCCTTCCGGCCAGGCTCGACCCGGTCGCCGTCCTCGGAGACCCGCTTCGCTTCCCGCCGGAGCGCGGCTGCGCGCACGGTCTCCTCCACCGCCGTCTCCACCGCATGGAACTGGTGATACCCCGCCATCTTCTTGGCCAGCTTGCCGCCGCCGTCGTCCTCGAAAACGATGAAGTCCCGGACCAACGACAGGAATCGCTCGCGCTCGCACATCCCTTCGAGCATCACCTGCAACTGGGGAAGATGTGGTCGAGCCAGCGTCTCCCCCTTGATGGTGCGCCACGGCTTGAACCACTCGCGTCCAGCGGTGAGGGTCCCCATCCGCGCCTTGAGGCCGTCGGAAGCGATGAGCACCGCGTTGAAGGCGAACAGATCCGAGAGTTCGGCCTTGTAGGTCTGGATCTGAGTCCAAGCCGTCCACACCGTGGCCTTCTCGTCCGCCGGGTTCTTGAGTTCGATCAGGCCCAGCGGGAGGCCGTTGACGAACAGCACGATGTCAGGCCGGCGCTCGTGCTCTCTCTCGACGACGGTAAACTGGTTGACCGCGAGCCAGTCGTTGTCCGCGGGGTTCCCGT
The DNA here is from genome assembly GCA_028820325.1 of Gammaproteobacteria bacterium. Taxonomy (GTDB): domain Bacteria; phylum Gemmatimonadota; class Gemmatimonadetes; order Longimicrobiales; family Gaopeijiaceae; genus BD2-11. The sequence goes on from JAPPJO010000113.1 coordinate 4,273, forward strand.
GGTCGAGGACGGAGACTTGCGCGCCGCGCATCTCACCCCCCAAGGTCCGGTACTCGACCGTGACGCCGTCAAGAAGTAAACGGTGGAACGCACGGTTGCGGGCTTCCAGCGTCGAGCCCTCGGGGCGAGTGATCTTGCGGAGCGCGGCGTCCAAGGCCTCGGCGGGTAGTTCGGGGTTGAGCCGATCCAAGGCACCCCGCAGCCGGTGCTCCAGCACGACTTCGGTGTAGTGCGCCCGTTCCGCGCCTTCCGCGTGCGGCCCAATCTCGGGACCGTGGGCCACCCTCCACCCGAGGCCTGCGAGCCATTCGAGCGCGGCGGCCTCGACGGTGGATTCGCTCATGCCCGCGCGCTGGTCTGGTTACGCCCGCTGGAGGACTCAATCACCCGAGTTTGGCTCGTCGTCACGAATGACCTCTTGGAGTAGCGGGCTCAGCAACCGCCATCGCTGTCCTATGCGCTCCAGGTCGCCCGACATCACCACCGCCGCCCGATCCTTGTGGGCCTGAACAGCACGCTCGTAATCCTCCCGCTCTAAGACTGCCGTTACCGACTGCGGTTGCTTGTCGATAGAGGAGGTGGCCAAACGGATCGTCCCCTCATCCTCTGTCTCTCCACGCGTCAGCAGCCGAACATGGCCGACGAGCTGTACGTCAGGGCGTGGCGCCCGTTCCCGTAACGACCGCGCCGCTTCGCGCAGCAGAGGCGCCTCCGACGGGCCGAATCGAACAACCGGTGGCGGTAGATTCACCGGGCGAGTCCGTGCCCATAACACGTTTACGTCCAGTGTCGGAAACGGTTCGATCATTCGGACCAGAGCTTCGCACAGATTGGCGCTCACACCGCTCTCCAGCGCATCCGCAAACGCCCCCTCGTGTCCAGCCACCGTTCGTTCCGCCGCCTCCCACGCTGAAGTCACAGCCTCCATTAAACGCTGGGTCAGACGACGTTGGATCGGCGCGTTTGGATCGTCGGTGTCCGGGAATAACGTAGGCATCGGCGGCGGTACGACCGGCGTGAGCAACGTGACAACGAAGCTCCCGTGATCCGTCTGTCCAAGCCGAACGCCTTTCAGCAGATCCGCCGCCTCCCGATTCGCTCCGGCCCGATAAACCGCCCTTGGATTGCCAAGGGAGCACGCTGCGGCCAGCAGCAGGTCGCGGGTGCCGCCGATGAGGTCCGCCCCGTCGTTCAGCGCTACGCTGCCGTCCTTGCTCTCACCCGCCCGAACGCGGACGACATCGCGGTCAGCGGTTACCAGCGAGCGATACACCGTTAGCTCATCTCGCTCGGCAACCTCCGCGAACGTTGCGATAAGCGCCGCGACCACACTCGAATAGTCTCCCAAGCGCTCGGTACGTGGGACGATAATCTCTGGCAGTCCTTTACCGATGTAGACGTCCGAGTGTACTCGGTAAGGTTCATCCCGGCTCCAGCCAGCTGCACGGGCGTACGCGGACAATGCCCCCGGCGAAACCGCCCCCAGAGCTTTCCGGTCCTGAATGCTGACTCGCATCAGATCTGTCCCTTCCTGGACCGTTCCATCAGGTCGCGCATGACCTCGACATCGAGCAAGTTCTGTTCGGGGATACGGACCGTAACGGTCTTCTGGCTGACGACCTCCTCGTGGTCGCGTTGCAAGCTCAGCCAGTAAGCCCGGCGCCGGAGTATGAGATCCTCGTGGGTCACGGTCATCCACCGCGACTCATCACTCGGAAGCTCCAACACGACGAGCAATCGGGGGGTCTGCGTCACTTCGCGAAGATCGCGGTAGTTCTTGATGGGCAACCGAAACCGCAAAAAGCCACCACGCGGCTCGGCAAACGTGGTCGTCGCCTTCAGTTGCAGATCAATGGCCGGACGAAGCGGCCCGCCCGCCTGAACTCGCAGATCGACGCTATCTCGATCTGGTTCCGGTACTGAAGTCGAGTAACCGGCACGTGCTGCCAACGCCTTCACATACACGCGAGACAACGCCTCCTTCTGGTCGGTTTCGGTCAGCAGTGTACCCATCATGCCCTCGTCCCAACGAACGTCTCCGCCTCTGCCGCGCGGATCTCTCCCGAAATGAGCTTGGGTAGGAGAGTGTCGCGCAGCGCCGCGATGGTGCGACTGCTCAACTCGGTTGCAAGCTGCCGGTCCAGTAGGCAAGAAAACGTGTCCGAAAGTTCCGCGATCACACCATCCGGAGGGCTGACGCAGAGAGCCTCCGTGAGGTGGTACCGCCTGATATGTCCCATCGTCGTGGCCTTGTCCCGCGCGATCTGCCGGAATGCCGGAAGATGGGACAGGAGCGAGTGGAGGTAGAACCACTTCGGATACCTATCCGAGGTCACCTTGAACAGATGCTGGTTCAAGGCCGACCGCCCGCCGCACCACATCATGACTAGAAGGCTACCCGACCAAGAGAATAGGACATCGCCGTCCTCGATGATGCACTCGGGCTTGATGGCTGCGCTCGCCCACTCCCCGCTATTCGCTTCCCCCGCCCGCATCTGAGCGATCTTGACCACTGGTAATCGAGCTTCGTTTCCGGCCGGCCGGAACTTCTGAAGCGCGAGTCCGTTCTGGAACCGTGCGATTCTGTCAAGCGAAACCACCTGCCATCCCTTCGGTATCTTCCCAACCTCGGAATCCACCATCCGGTCGGGAAACAGGTCGGCGATGTCGTCCGGCAAGCCCGTGTCCCGGCCCTCCATCTTGGCTCGGACCGGATCGAAATCGACGAACCAGGACTTGAACAGCGCCCGCGCCATCGCCTCCAGCGTCTCATTCATCCGGCGGTTCAACTCAATCTTGTCGTCCAACGTGCCGAGAACGTGGGCGATGGCGCGCTGCTCTGGAAGGGAAGGAAGGGGGACTTCCACCAGACCGATGTCGGCTTTCCGAAGACCGAATCTTGTGACGCCATTTGCGTAGGCATGGAACTGGTGCTGTACGGGGGGTGCCTTGAGGGCATAGACCAAGTAGGCCCCCGTCACTTTCGCCGGCCGCGGACGAAGGATCGCCAAGTGATACCCGCAGACAAGGTTGGCGATGTCGTGCCTTACGAGGGCAGGGACGCCGATGTCGTCGTGCTTCTCGGAGTCCTTCGTGATGATGACATCGCCGGGTACGAGACCACACCGAGCCACCTCGTGATCCGTCGCTGTTGCCGCCATGAAGTCCAACTGATCGGTGATGAACGTATTGTTGTAAACGTCCATGTAATTGCAGAGGCGGACCGGTCGCTCTCTTGGCTTGGATTTCTTGTCAACGCTGCTGAGAGTAAGGTCGATAATGTCGGCAAGGGCAGCGCGGCGGATGTCGGCCCCTCCCGTAGCCCCCATAACCGCATGCTCCCTCGTGAACCACTCGACGCCGTCGTTCTGGATATGCTCCCGCAACGTCCGGTCACGGACCGAGTCGTACAGAATCAGATCGACCGACTGGGCCATGGGGATTTCGTCGACCGTTGCGGCGAGACGAGCCTGATCCGTCAGCGTGAGCCGGTCGCCGAACAACGCGATGTCCACGTCGGAAGTCACGGTGTTCGTCCCGGTCGCCCTCGATCCGAACAGCACAGCCCGTTCGACCCGATTATTCGCATCGAGGGCGGCGACGATCGCCTCGCGGTGCGCGTCCTTGAGACCGTCCGTCACCGCTTTCGCCTAGCTTCCAGAACCCGGTGGAGTCGCAGCAACACAGGGTGGTAACGATCCTTGATCAGCGTCTCCGCCTCCTGCGCCACGTCGAGCAAATAAACGTGGCTCAAGAGGTTTCGCTTGTCGAGCGCGTCGAGCAGGGTCTCGCAGTCGCTCTCGTCGATGTAGTCCACCTCGAAGCTCTTTCGGATCACCGGACGCGGTGCTTTCACGTCGTGGCCCTCGTAGAAGAGGAGATCCTTGAGCACCTTCCAGGACAGTTCGAAACTGAACTCGAAGGTCTTGATCAGCCCGGCCAATTCAAGGTAGTCGTACCGCCTCCGGTCACAGGCGTCCGTCAGTTGTCCGAGCGCCGTCCCGAAGCTGTCGAGCCGCTGCTGCCATCGCCGTTCGTCGGAGTTGCTCACGATCCTCGCCCTCCAAACCCCAGCGCGTTCAGGTTCTCGGTGATGGCGGCATCGAGACGTTCGCCTTCGGCCTGCTGCCCACGCAGTTCGGCCACCAACCGTGTCATCTTCTCCGCAAACGGCTCGCCATCATCCTCTTGAGGTTCGACGCCAACATACCGGCCCGGCGTAACGACGTGGCCGTGTTTCCTCACCTCTTCCAGCGACGCGCTCTTGCAGAAGCCGGACACGTCCGAGTAGCCGTTCTCGTGCGTCCTCCACGCGTGATAGGTGTCCGCGATCCGGGCGATCTCCTCGCCGGTAAGTTCGCGGTGCGTCCGGTCCACCATCCGCCCGAGCTTCCTCGCGTCGATGAACAGAATCTTTCCGTGCCGCCGCCGCCCGCGCGCCAGGAACCAAAGACAGGCCGGGATCTGGGTCGAGTAGAAGAGCTGGCCCGGCAGCGCAACCATGCAGTCCACCAGTTCGGCCTCGATCAGGTCCTTCCGGATCTCACCTTCACCGGACTGGCTCGACGACATCGACCCGTTGGCCAGCACGAATCCGGCGATCCCCCTCGGCGCGAGGTGGTGGACCATGTGCTGCACCCATGCGAAGTTCGCGTTGCCCTTCGGTGGCACGCCGTAGCGCCAGCGCTTGTCCTCGGCCAGCCGCTCGCCCCCCCAGTCCGACACGTTGAACGGAGGATTGGCGAGGATGAAGTCTGCTTTCAGGTCCGGGTGGCGGTCGTTGTGGAAGCTGTCGCCGTGGGCGATCTGCCCGCCGATGCCCCGGATGGCCAGGTTCATCTTTGCGAGCCGCCATGTCGTGTAGTTCGACTCCTGACCGTAGATCGAGATGTCGCCTCGCGCCTTGCCGCCGTTGGCGTTGCCCGTGGCGTGGGCGCGGATGAACTCGACCGACTGAACGAACATGCCCGATGAGCCGCAGCAGGGGTCGTAGACCCGCCCCCGGTAGGGCTCGATCATCTCGACGAGCAGCCGGACGACGCAGCGGGGGGTGTAGAACTCGCCGCCCCTTTTCCCCTCGGCGCTCGCGAACTGCGAGAGGAAGTATTCGTACACGCGCCCGAGCACGTCCTTGGAGCGGGCTTCGGCGTCCCCGACGCGGATGTTGCCCACCATGTCGATCAACTGGCCCAGGCGCTGCTGGTCCAGCGCGGGCCGCGCGTAGTCCTTGGGCAGCACCTCCTTCAGCGCCGGGTTGTCCCGCTCGATGGCCGCCATGGCCCGATCCACGGTCTGGCCGATGGTCGGTTGCCGCGCCACGGCCTTCAGGCGCCCCCAGCGCGCCTCCGGCGGTACCCAGAAGATGTTCTCCGCGATGTACTCGTCGCGGTCCTCGGCGGCCGCCTCTCCCCAGTCGTCGAGCACCGCCGCGTGGCGCTCCTCGAAGGCGTCCGAGATGTACTTCAGGAAGATGAGGCCCAGCACGACGTGCTTGTACTCCCCCGCGTCCATCGAGCCGCGGAGCGTGTCGGCCATCGCCCACAACTCGGCCTCGTGGCCGGTCGTGGCACCGCTGTTGGTCTGCTTGCCGGGCATCGCCACTCGCACGCTTCAGTTTCGGATCGCCCCGCTCGCTACCCGGAGCACTTCGCAAGATACGACATGTTTCGCGGGGCAGTACACCTCGCCGGAGCAAGGATGGCGAGGTGCTAGGAAGGTAATCAACCGTCACCCAAGCCGGGCCACCCACCGTGCGGGGTTCCCGGTGAGGTAGCCCCCTGGGAACAAGCGCGCCTACGATGGCGACCAAGCAGACGACGGCCTCCACCACCCGGATGGCCGCCTTGAAGGATGCGCCGTGCCGTTGAGGCAAGGTCCCGCGCGCCAGCCCTTTGCCGGCGATCCGCCTGAAACCCGAACGCCCTGGAAGGCGTAGTCAATATAGTGGATCGCCCGACCGATTGGGCCGACCCAGTGCCGAGAGGCTGTCGGCAGACCCCGGCGCCGATGGCGGGTATCGGGGCCGGGGAGCGGCCACCGGCGCCGTCAGCGCTCCCAGTTACGCCGTGCTGGAGTGTGAAATCGACGTACAGGGTCGATTCACAGTTTGAGGCTCTCTCGATTCACACGGCGGCGGACGCGCATCCGCCGTGCGCGCAACGTCCTGCGGCCATGCGGCCCGCCCGCCGTTGCCGGACGGGCCACACGGGTCGTGGCGGGAGCGACCCCCCTCACCGAGGGCTCGGTGCGGCGTAGCGCCGAGTGTGTTTTCACAACTCGTCCCCCACCTCCCGGGGGTCGCTCCCGAACCAGAGATCCCTTGCGGGAAGGCCACCAACTCGCCGCTAGAGCGGTTGGAAACCCAACCGAGCGGATCGGCACTGCCCCCCCTACGTCCGAGGATTGCGGCTGGTTTCATGGCGCATCGTCAGATCTGCGGTGCCATCAAGGCATGCGCCTTGGGGAGAAACCGGGTCATCAACTCCGAGAAGTGTCGGTAGTGGTCGTCCCAGGACATCGCTTCGAAGTCGCCCGGGTTTGCCCGGATGTTCCCTTCCAACCTCCGAGCGCACAGCGCCTCGGCCACGACCTCGGCCAGAAGCACGCGGAAATGGAGGTCGTCCTGACCCGGATAGCGCTCCGCCTTTGGGCCGAGATACCGATTCAACGAAGGATGCCGTGCCCCGATCTCCAGTACGTTCTTGTTCCAGTGGTAGCGGAGCGCACCGTGGTCCACGTCCTCCAGCTTGATCACGATTCCGGCTCCAGTTGGAGGCAGGGCACGGACCTCGGTTTCGGCCTCCTCGTCTCCGAGTCGGGCGACGAGCTTCGCGGGCGCGGCTTCGTCGTCCAGAACCGTCACCGTGAGCTTGGCCACGGCGATCCCCAAGGCTGCCTTGAGGAGCATCCTTCTGGACCCGGTGACCCGGTACTCGTCCGATGCCAGAGCAAGCTCGAAGTCGCGTCCCGCCGAGCGGACGAGCGCGGTCGGCGCCAGCAGCCGGATATGCCTCCGCGAACCGCCCCGGATACGGTAGCGCGGGCGCTCGAACCTGAGCCCCGTGAGGTCCGAATACCTTTCGGCCTCCGAGGCCAGCACGGCGATCGTCGACTCGGCCCTGATCGGACCCACGCGGACCTCCAGTCCCGTCGCCGCAGTGGCCTTCAGCGCCTTGACTGACCAAGCGGCGCGCAGAACGCCGTCCTGCGCCGCGAGCGGTTCGAGCGGGACTTCGGCGCGGTCGGCGCGAATCTCATCCGTCAGACACTCGACCCTCACGGGCATCCCTTCCCCGATTTCGGGAAAGGCCTCGGCTCGAATGGTCAGCCGGCAGCCGAGGGAGTGGCCGCGCACGATCTGCGCGTACTGGGGACTGAGCACATAGCCTTGGATCTGGAAGCGGCTGCCGGTCTGCCTGCCCTTCGCGTCCCGCGAAACGTCCTCGTCCGAGAAGTCCTCCATGAACTGGTTCGCGGCCTTTTCGAGCGCGTTGAGCCGCTTCCGGGTCTGCTGGCTTTCGACGCTGCGGGCGCGCTCCCGCTGCGCCCGCTTGCGCTCCTCCTCGACCAAGGGCCGAAGCAGCGCGAGCGCCCTGCCGTACAGCGCATCCACAAACGGGTGGCCCGGCGTGAGTCCCGACTTGCGCGAGGGGTCCAGGATGGGTACCGGATTCTCGGCCGGATGCTGCTCGCCCCCCGCCTGCCGATCGTCGTATTCGTTCCAAAGGTCGTCGATCGCCTCGCAGGTCAGACGTCCGTAGAACCAGAGCGCGTTCGAGTCCCATTCGAGGCTCCGGTCGAAGAGCGTGGCCTCGTGGATGGCATGCCGGGACTTGACGAGGATGCCGCCCAGCCTGAACCGGTCCCGGCCCGACTTGAACTGCTTTCTCGCCCGGAAGACGACCAATTTGGCCTTCGCGCCCGGATAGCCCGGAACGGCGAAGGTTCTGGAAACGCGCTTGCGGCCAGCGGGCCGGGCAAGACCGACTGGCCGGCGCTTCGAGTTTCGGAGCCCCTTCACCAGAAGCGTCGTCTTTTCCTGCCGGACGATGTCGCGCAAGCGCACAAGCGCGGCGACCTTGGGAACGAGCGTGTCGACCTTCGGGATCCGGTGGGCCGGCTCGATCTCGATCGTGACGAGCGTCCCGGTCCCCTTCGCGATGGCCAGCCGCTTCCGAAGCCGCGGCGTCACCGCCCGCGCATCGTCCGCCTCGTACTCGAAATTCGGATAGATCCGGCAGGTGTGCATCCGCCCGTCGCCAGCGATCGACTCGAAGGTGACCGTGCCGAGCGCCGCGATGTCCTTCGCTCCTCGCGAGTTGGTGCCCCGCACAGCGTGCCCCGCTTCGAGGCCGCTGACGCGACCGCCGATGCGTCCGAGCTTCCGGTTCATCTGATCGGTGGTCATTCCGTCGGCGAAGTCGCGGACCCGCAGGATCGAGGGCCGGCCCTTGCCCTGCCTGCCGAGTTCGATCTCCACCCTGCCCTCGATCCCCAGAATCTGATAACGGTCGTCGGCGTTCGTGACCAGCTCGACGATCGCGTCGTACACGTCCCGGATGGCCAGCCGGGCATCCTGCACGATGCGGCGCGACTCGATTTCCAGGGGTCTTCGCTGGACGGCGGCCATTTCACTGTACCGTTGTCGGAGACGGTGGAGGGCAACCACTGAATGTCGGCCTGCCGCGCGCCGACTTCAACATCCGCCTCGGTAGCCGAGACACCTTCGACGGTTGATCCGCCGCGCTCGCAACGGCGCTCGATGATGGCCTTCCCGCAGGGATTGTTGGACCGGGAGCGACCCCCGAGGGAGGGTGGGACGGGCTTGTCCGTCCCAACCCTCCCCGATGCCCGCACTGGGCATCGAAAAAGGGGGGTCGCTCCCAGCCACGGCCTCAACGTCCGGTTCGGCATCGACGAAGCGGACAGCCGTGGCCTAACCACCAAGCCGCCAGCAACTTACGGCATATGTCGCGTGTTACACCCGAGAGCGGATTTCGTGTCCGGCACCCCCCTACATCAAATACACATGTCCCGTTCGGCAACGGGCGTGCCGGAATCCCCATCAGAACCCCCTCCCCAAGAGCCGCTCCGTCTCCCATGCTTCCACCCGGTGCAACAGCCCCCGGCCGGACTGCGGGCGAGCACGATTCCTGAGTTCGGCCAGCCGCACGAGTCCGCCCCGGATGTTGCCGTACGCCTCCTGGACCGGGCTCTTGTCCGCGCTGCGGAGGACATCCTCGATCCATTCGATCTCTCGGCCGATCTCCGGGTCGTAGTCGGACGAGCGCATGCCCCTCGCCCAGTTGCCGAGCACGGTGTCCGCGCGGCTCGCCTCTTCCCAGCCTCGCGTGACGGCAACGACCTCGATCTTGCATCCGCGACGCCACAGCGTTCCCCACAGCGCCCGGTGCGCCGCGCCCCAGGCGCGCAGCGAGGTTGCGGTCTCGTGGCCGGGATCGACGTACACGAAGACCGCGCGCCCGGCGTCCAGCGCGAGCGGCAGCCGGAGGTGGAAGTGGCGCCGGAGGTTCCCGGCGGCGCCCCGATAGCTCCGCTGGGGAAGGACCCGGCGCTCGATCCCGAGCGCCTCGAACGCGGCGACCTTCTCGGCCTCGGTCGGCAGCCACGGAAGGTGGGGATACTCAAGAACGTAGTCGAGTGCCAGCAGCCGCCGCATCAGTACGTCACGGGAGGTGATCCGGCGACGCCGAAAGAACTCCTCGGCTCCGAGCGCCCGGAACACCCCGCGGGCTTGGATCCGGCACACGCGGCCGATCTTGCGGACATCGGCCGGGGCCTCCTCGACGGCCAAGCCCTGCGCGACGAGGGCGCGGACGGCGCGGCGCACCTTCTCGGGGTGGCAACCCAGGAAACTCGTCCACTGCAAGCGGGTGAAGACGCCGCCGTTCAGGCAGGCAAGGGCGATCCACGCGGCCCGGCGTCCAGTCCAGCCGAAGGCCTCCAGAGCCTTCGCGCGGCCCTTCAGATGGTGGATCAACGCGATCGCCGTTGGTCCAGGGCTTGGCGGCACATGAGGGTTCCCGCTCCCGCAATAAGACGGATTCCGTGGTGGGTATCACTGCTGGGGAAGGTGTCACTGCCAGTAGGAATCGGGAGAGCGCCTTCTGTGGCGTCAAGCCCCCGCGTCCGCGGGCAATCGTCCCAGAGCCGGATCGGTCGCCGCCGTCAGTTCCTATATGGGCATCCATAGGGGCCACCATCCCAAGCCGGATCGCGAGAAGTTCACGGCGGATTCGGGGTGGACATGGAGCGGCTTCGCCAGACAGATTACGATGCCCTCCACGCTGCCCGGAAACACTGTGGGAAGACCCAGTGCCTCGCCCCTGACGCCGAAGGCATGCTCAAACGCTCGACAACTTGGGAGGTAGAACGATGACATCGAAGGTGGAAGACACGCCCCCTTCGGCGAGAGCCAAGAAGAGTTGGTTGCTGGCCGTTTTCGCGGTCGGTGTCGCCGTGGGCATCCTTGTTTCCCGCGTGACCGACGTAGAACAGCTCTCCTTGGGCACGTGGTTGACCTTCCAGACACGAACGCCCAACGATGTCGAGCAGTTTCGGAGCGTGCGCGCAGACCCGGATCGGTGGACCGTGTATGTGTCACTGCTAGCCGAAGAGGGCTTCTACGCTGCGGACAACCCGCGAATCGTGGACGCGATCAGAGAGCTGTGCGATCCCATTCCGAATGAACCGCTGGAGGCCTTTCTGTCGGCGTCCACAGCCTGCGCCGAACGTGCGGTCCCAGCACGCCTACGCCGACTGTCAAGAGAGCAGGACCCTCCGTTCCACCCAGTTGGCATACGCGTCACGGTGGGGGTGCCGAGCTCAAACGACCAGCCGTCTCCCGGATACGCGAACACATGTCAGAACGGAGATCTGTACAGGCACAACGTGGTCCTGATCAATCCAGACGACGGAACGCGACAGGTGCAGGTGCAGGCATCAGGGCACTACGGGCAGGGTATCTGTGCTCAGTTCGTCGAGACAGCCGACATCCAGCTCAATGAGGACGACGCTTTCTCGATCTTCGACGGACCCTTGGCCAAGTTCGAGGAGGCGCTGGCAATCATCGTCAATTAGAGGGACGGCGAAGGGGGTGGATTCGGCGCAGCAGGCCTCACGTCTGGCGAAGGCGGCTTCTCTCCGCGAGCTTTCGTTCGCGCAGATCGTGCAGTCCATCGAATCGAGAGAGGAATCGAACGATGGC
>JAPPJO010000043.1 GCA_028820325.1 Gammaproteobacteria bacterium
TCGACCATCGAGATCTCGGAGGTGATGGTGTTGTCGAGATCGCAGCTGCCCGACCTGGTGCCGCTCGTCCAGCTGAACGAGCCGGAAGACGTGATGCTGATGGAAAAGCTGAAGTCTTCCAGCACAAGGATGACCGAGCCCGTCTGAGCCAGACCCGGATTGCTGTCCAGGACGAAGGTGGTGCCGCCGCCGGTGAACGTGCAGCCGCTGGGGGTCAGGGTGCCCGACAGCTCCACCTCCAGGGAACCCCGGGCCTCGTCGATGGAGATCGTCGCACTTCCCGAGAACGCGGCTTCACCGCCTTCGGCGCAGGGAGTGGAGGCGTCCAGGGGAAGTGGCGCTCCAGGTGGAACGACCGTGAGCATGGCCGGATCCGCCTGGAGGAGTATTCCCCCGTACGCCAGGAGGCTTCCACCGTACAGCCCCTGCACGAGGGCGTTGGCTTCGTCCTGGGTCATCTGGTCCCCGTCCGGCTCCGTAGAGCTTTCGCAGGCTGTGAGCGCGAAGGTGGTCGGGACGAGCAGCAGAACGAGGAGGAGTTTGAGGGATATCGGCTGACGATTTTTCCTTGAGGACATTGTCCGAAGCTCCTGAGAATGGGATTGGCGGCGTTCCCCCTGCGGTAGTGCGATACGCGAAGAAGAGAACCCTGCCGCACGTCATTCTACCCTTTCCGGGATGGGATGGTTCGGACGCGCGGAGAAGGGATCGCCGTTTGACACTTACGGGTTTTGTTCGGTATCTTGTCGGCCCATGTCTCATGTGCCGAAGACGAAGCGGCGGGCGCTGGAGGCGCTGCGCCGGGAGATCCGCCGGATCGAGATTCCGGGCGAAGCGGGGGTGGCCCTGTCGCTGGGCATCCCGGAAATCGATGGCGTCCTGCCCGGAGGCGGACTGCGCGCGGGGTGCGTTCACGAGATCGGCGGGGACCAGGCCGCGACCGGCTTCTGCGCCGTCCTCCTGGCCCGTGCCGACAGGGCACCGGGGCCGCTCATGTGGCTGGCGCGCGGGGATGACCTCTATCTGCCGGGGCTGGTCCGGTACGGGATCGAGCCGGGACGGCTGCTGGTCGCTTCGGGGCTGCGGCGGCGGGCCGACATGCTGTGGGCCATGGAGGAGGCGCTGCGCTGCCGGGCCCTGAGAGGGGTCGTGGCGGAGGTGGACACTCTCGACCGGGCAGCCTCCCGGCGCCTGATGCTGGCGGCCGAAGGCTCGGGGGTGCCCGGGCTGGTGCTGTGGCCCAGGGCGAAAAGGGAGCGGAGGGGACGGGTGAGGGTTCCCACGGCCGACAGCCGGTGGCGGGTCACCACCGTTCCGGGTGCCGGGATGGCCCGGTGGCGCGTGGAGGTGCTGCACTGTCGGGGAGGGAGACCGTGGTGCTGGGTGGTGGGGTGGGACGACGATGGGTGGCGCGTCCTGCCATTTGCGGCTCCGGTGCCTTCCGCGGCCGCCCGTGATCTTTCGCGCCGCGCCGGCTGACCCGACCCCAGGCCAATGGGCGTTTTTTCCACCCCCCGCCGCATTGTCGCCGCCTGGTTCCCCTGGTGGCCGGTGGAGAGGCTGGCCTGGCGCTGTCCCGAGGCGCGCACCCGACCCTTCGCGACCATCGGCGAGCAGCGGGGCCGGCTGGTGATCGAGGCGGTCAACCCGCGCGCGGCGGAGGCGGGGCTGGCGCCGGGCATGCCCCTGGCCGACGGGCGGGCCATCGTGCCCGATGTGATCGCCCACCCGGCCGATCCGGCCGCCGACGCCCATGCGCTGAAGCGGCTGGCCCGGTGGGCGGACGGCTTCACCCCCCGGGTCATGCCGGCCGGCGCGGACGGGCTCTTCCTCGATGTCGGGGGGTGCACGCATCTCCATGGCGGCGAAGTGGCGCTGATGACGGCACTGGGGGCGGGGCTGGGGGGGCTGGGGCTCACCTCTCGGCTGGCGCTCGCCGGCACGCCCGGGGCGGCCTGGGCGCTGGCCCGCCACGGCGAGGAGTCCGGGGCCATCGTGTCCCGGTCCACGGGTCCGGACGAGGTGAAGGAGGCGCTGGCCGGGCTCCCCGTCGCCGCACTGCGGCTCGAAGCCGATGTCGTGGAAGCGCTGGCCTCCTTCGGCCTGGACAGGATCGGAGCCCTCTACCCCTTCGACCCCGGGGCGCTGGCGAAGAGGTTCGGCCCCGCCCCGCGCCGCCGCCTGGAACAGGCCCTCGGCTTCGTCGAAGAGCCGGTCATCTCTCTTCCGCCTCCGCCTCCGCGCGAGGCACGCCGTGCCTTTGCGGAGCCGATCTCGACAGTGGACGCCATCCACGCGGCGGTGGAAGCCCTGCTGGAGGAGCTGTGCCGGAACCTGAGCCGGGCAGGCGAGGGCGTGCGGCGCATGCGGCTCGTCTGCCACCGGGGAGATGGAGCGCGTTCCGTTCTGGTGGCGGGTACCAGCCGGCCTCTGCGCCGCTCAAGGCTCCTGATGAACCTGTTCGCGGGGAAGCTGGAGCGGATCAACCCGGGTTTCGGCATCGAGGAGATGGTGTTGTCCGCCGAGGTGGTCGAGGTCGTCGAGGAGGAGCAGGAGGACTGGTTCGCGCAGGCCGAAGCGGCAGCGGCGGGACGTGGCGGATGGACCGGAGGAAAGAACGGAGCGGGCGGTCGCGAGGAGCTGGCCGCCCTCCTCGACCGGCTGGGGAACCGCTTCGGGTTCGGAAGCGTCGCCTGTCCGGTCCCGCGCCAGAGCTGGCTGCCCGAGCGCGCGGTCGAACTCCGCGAACCCCTGGCCGCACCCCGGAGGCAAGGCCCGGACTGGCCGGGGGGGCGCTGCCGGCCGCTCCGGCTGCTGTCTCCCCCGGAACGGGTGGAGGCCGTAGCCCGCGAATCCGGCGGAGTGGAGCCCGTGGGTGCGCCGGCCTTCTTCCGCTGGCGCGGACGGAGGCACAGGCTGTGCGCGGCCGAGGGGCCCGAGCGGCTGGAGTGCGAATGGTGGCTGGAGGACGCCCCTTCCCGCGACTACTACCTGGCCGAAGACGAGGAAGGGCGGCGCTACTGGCTCTTCTGCGAGCGGTCCCGCGACCCCGCCGCCCTGCCCCGCTGGTTCCTGCACGGGTTCTTCGCGTGAGCGCGGGCGGGCGCGACCCCGCGCCGCGCCTCCCCGGCGGTCGAGTGGAGGGAGGTTCGACGACCTGGAAGGGCGGCTACGTGGAACTGCAGGTCACCAGCAACTTCTCGTTCCTGCGCGGCGCCTCCCAGCCCGAGGAGCTGGTGGAGCGGGCGCATGCGCTGGGATACCGCGCCCTGGCGCTCACCGACCGCAACACCCTGGCGGGGGTCGTGCGCGCCCACCACGCCGCCCGCGAGATGGAACTGCGCTTCATCCCCGGAGCCCGCCTCGACCTCGAGGACGGGCCGTCCCTGCTCTGCCTGCCCGTCTCCAGGAAGGGCTACGGCCGTCTGGCCCGCCTGATCACCCGAGGGCGCAGGCGCGCCCCCAAGGGGGAGTGTCGGCTCGTGCGCGAGGATGTCGTGGAAGCGGCCGGGGAGCAGATCTTCGTTGCCCTGCCGCCGGAAGTTCCCGGTCCCGGGTTCGCCGACCGGCTGGCGTGGTACCGGGAGCGGCTGGACGCACCTCTCTTCCTGGCCGCCACCTGCAGCCATCGGGGCAACGACATCCGCCGCCTGACCGCTCTCGCATCCCTCTCAGAGACGGAGCGCGTGCCCTTGGTCGCGACCGGCGACGTGCACCAGCACATCCCCGAGCGGCGCCGGCTCCACGACCTGCTCACCTGCATCCGCGAGCGCTGCACCATCGACAGCGCCGGCTGGCGCCTCGCGGCCAACGCGGAACGCCATCTCAAGTCCCCCGCGCAGATGGCCGCCCTCTTCCGCGGTCATCCCCGTGCCCTGGCCAATGCGGTGGAGATCGCCGAACGCTGCCGCTTCTCTCTCGGAGAGCTGCGCTACGAATACCCCGAGGAGGTGGTCGGCGAAGGCCGCACGCCCCAGCGGGAACTGGAGATTCTGACCTGGGAGGGCGCGGCCCGGCGCTATCCCGGGGGCATCCCCTCCAGGGTGCGGGCGACCCTCGAACACGAACTGGCGCTCATCGACGAACTGGAGTTCGCCCCGTACTTCCTCACCGTCGCCGACATCGTCCGGACCGCCCGCGGCCTGGGCATCCTGTGCCAGGGGCGCGGCTCGGCCGCCAACTCGGCGGTGTGCTACTGCCTGGAGATCACCTCGGTCGATCCGGACCGCATCGACCTGTTGTTCGAGCGCTTCATCTCCGCCGAGCGCGGCGAGGTGCCCGACATCGACGTGGATTTCGAGCACGAGCGCCGCGAGGAGGTCATCCAGTACATTTATCGCAAGTACGGCCGGGAGCGGGCCGGGCTGGCCGCGACGGTGGTGACCTACCGCGTGCGCAGCGCGTTGCGCGACACCGGCAGGGCCATGGGGCTGAGCAAGGACACGGTCGACCGGCTGCTCTCCATGGCTTCGGTGTGGTCGAAGCTGGTGGACGAGGAGCGCGCCCGCGAGGAAGGGTTCGATCCGACGGACCGGCGCCTGCGCCTGACCCTTCAGTTGGCCCGGGAACTGTACGGCTTCCCCCGCCATCTGTCCCAGCACACGGGCGGGTTCGTCATTTCCCGCGGGCCGCTGTGCGAGATCGTTCCCATCGAGAACGCCGCCATGGACGACCGCACGGTGATCGAGTGGAACAAGGACGATCTCGAGGCGCTGGGGCTCATCAAGGTGGACGTGCTGGGCCTCGGCATGCTCTCCTGCATCCGGCGCTCCTTCGAATTGCTGGAAGCGCACTACGGCGTCCGCCACACCCTGGGGGACGTGCCCTCGGAGGATCCGGAGGTGTACGGGATGATCCAGCGGGCGGACACGATCGGCGTGTTCCAGATCGAGAGCCGGGCGCAGATGGCGATGCTCCCCCGGCTGAAGCCGGCCACCTTCTACGACCTGGTCATCGAAGTGGCGATCGTGCGGCCGGGGCCCATCCAGGGGGACATGGTCCACCCCTACCTGCGCCGGCGGAGGGGCGTCGAGCCGGTGGAGTATCCCTCCATGGAGTTGCGTGAGGTGCTGGGGAAGACTTTGGGCGTGCCCCTTTTCCAGGAGCAGGCGATGAAGATCGCCATCGTCGGGGCCGGATTCAGCCCGGCCGAAGCCGACCAGCTGCGCCGGGCCATGGCCAGCTTTCGCAACTACGGCACCATCCATCGCTTCCGCGACAAGTTCGTGGATGGGATGGTGGAGAGGGGGTATGACCGGGAGTTCGCCGAGCGCTGCTTCAGGCAGATCGAGGGGTTCGGCGACTACGGCTTTCCGGAGAGCCATGCGGCCAGCTTCGCGCTCCTGGTCTACATCTCCTCGTGGCTGAAGCACCATTACCCGGAGGTCTTCGCCTGCGCCCTCCTCAACAGCCAGCCCATGGGCTTCTACGCGCCCGCACAGATCGTGGGCGATGCGCGCAGGCACGGGGTGGAGGTGCGCCCCGTGGATGTCAACCACTCGGAGTGGGACTGCACTCTGGAGCCGGTGCGTTCGCCACCGGGCTCGCATCCGGCGGGGCGGAATGGATCGCGCCCACGGCCGCGCATGGCGTTGCGGCTGGGACTGCGCCAGATCCGCGGTCTGAGGGAAGAGGATGCCACCCGCATCGTGACGGCCCGGGAGGAGGGGTATCGTTCCCCGGCCGACCTGCGGCGGCGGGCAGGGACCCGTCCGGCCGTCCTGACGCGCCTGGCCAGGGCCGATGCCTTCACCTCCACCGGGCTGGACTGCCGCCAGGCCGCCTGGGCGATCGCCTCCCTGGACCAGGCGGAGCCGCTGCCGCTCTTCGATCCGCCCGGCGAGGCGGAGCTGCCCCGCCCGGAACCGGCCCTGCCCGCCATGACCGCCGGCGAGCAGGTGGTGGCCGACTACCGCACCACCGGGCTGTCCCTCAAACAGCACCCCACCGCCCTGCTGAGGGAGCGCCTGGCCGACCGGGGGGTGCGCCCGGCCAGCCACCTGGAAGAACTCCCCGCCGGGACGCGCGTCACCGTCGCCGGCATCGTGCTGGTCCGCCAGCGGCCGGGCACGGCGGGCAGGATCGTGTTCGTGACCCTGGAGGACGAGACCGGATCCTCCAACCTGGTGGTGTTTCCCTCGGTCCAGGAACGTTGCCGCCGCGCCCTGCTCACCGCGCGCCTGATGGTCTGCCGCGGCCGGCTCCAGAAGGAACAAGGAGTGATCCATGTGATCGCCGACCACATCGATTCCCTCAACGACTGGCTGGACGGCCTGGCCGGAAGGCCGCCGCAACGCTCGTCGGCTGGCCCGGTTGCGCCGGGAGCGATTACAGGGGGTGCGTTCGTGGGCAGGGGGCGGTTCTTCCACTGACGACCCGCAGGTGAATCCGTGCGAGCCCCGGGATCCGGAAGGCGCTCCATCATCTCGTATCCGGACTCCGGGCAGCCCGGAGATACAACAAAACCGGGGTCTGACCTGTCAGAAGAATCAGTGGTAGACCGGTCGGCATCGGCAGTGTTAGATTTCCCGACTTGCTGTTCCTGGGCCCGGCCTTCGCCGTTTTGTATACCCACCCCCGGTAGGCGCGCACTGGATGTTCTCATCCTCCCGTGGTCTGGATTCCTTCGATCAATACCTTCAGGACGTAGAGAAGTACCCGCTCATCCGGGATCCCGAAGAAGAGCGCGAGCTGGCGCGGCGCGCCCGGACCGGGGACATGGAGGCGGCCGAGCGGCTGGTGACCGCGAACCTCCGCTTCGTCATTTCCTACGTCAAGAAGTACCAGGGCCGTGGCCTCGGCCTCGCCGAACTGGTGTGCATCGGCAACGAGGGCCTGCTGAAGGCGGTCAAGAAGTTCGATCCCGACAAGGGGGTCAAGTTCATCAGCTACGCGGTCTGGTGGATCCGGCAGACCGTCCTGCAGGCGCTGGCCGAACAGACCCGTTCGGTGCGCATCCCGCTCAACCAGAACTCCAACCTCGCCAAGCTGGCGCGCACCGACACCGCGCTGACCCAGGAGCTGGGCCGCTCTCCCACCGATCAGGAGATCGCCAAGGAGATGCAGGAGCCCGTCGAAACCATCCGCGCGCTGCGCCGGGTGGCCGCGACCGAACTCAGCCTGGACGCCCCCATCGACCGTCGCGACCGGGACAGCTCGAGCTTCGGCGAACGCTTCGCCGGCGTGGAAGCCGCGGACATCGAACTGGATGTGGAGGCGCTGGCGCGCCGGGCCTTCATGGAGGACATGTTCGAGAGGTACCTGACGGAACGCGAACGAAAGATCCTCTACCTCTATTACGGCCTGGACGACGGCGAGGAGCGCACGCTCGAGGAGATCGGCGTGCTGCTGGGGGTCACGCGCGAACGGATTCGCCAGATTCGCAACCGCGCCTTCGAAAAGTTGCGCGACAGCCCGCACGGGGATTCGCTGTCCGGTTTCTGGAGCGCGAACTGACCCGGTTTTCGGTTCAGGACATTCCTCACTTGCTGGCGGTCGCCCTCGCCACCGGCGTTTCCCTCGCCCTCGCCACCGGCGCGTCTCCCGCCTCGGCACAACAGGCTTCCTCCTGGGACGATCTCCGGGTGCTGGAGTTCGTTGAGCGCGGGACCGCGACCCGACAGGCCGCCGTCATGGACGGCCTGCGCGCGTATACGGCCGACGCACGCGGCTACGTCTACTTCTTCCTCGACCGTCAGGCCGGCGAGGAACGCAACCTGGTCAAGACCGACCAGCTCGCGGTACGGGTGTACTGGAAGGCGCCCGGCCTGACCCGGCAGCACATTCTCGGTCGCCGCGACGACCGGCGGATGCCCACCAACATCCGCTACCACCTCGACCACCTGGTCATCATCCAGGAGAACTTCGGCGACGTGATCCGGATCGGGGACGGGGACGAGGTGTCGTCCGTTATCCATCCCCTCGCTCCGGGCGCGGCCGCCCGCTACGAGTACCTGCTGGCCGACTCGATCACGGTCGCCTTCGCGGACGGCCTCGACCCCGTCCGGGTGTACGAGGTGCAGGTGCGGCCGCGCGATCCGGACCAGCCCGGCTTCGTGGGCACCCTCTTTCTCGATCGGGAGACGGCGGCGGTCGTGCGCATGAACTTCACGTTCACGCCCGCGTCCTACGTCGACCGCCAGCTCGACTACATCCGCGTATCGCTGGAAAGCTCCCTCTGGGATCGCCGCTACTGGCTCCCCTACCGGCAGAGCCTCGAGATCCGGCGAAAACTCCCGTTCTTCGATCTTCCCGTGGGCAGCGTCATTCGGGGCCGCTGGGAAATCGGCGGCTACGACTTCGAGGACGATCTCCCCGACCTGTTCTTCCTGGGGCCGCCGATCGTGCGCAACCCGGACCCGATGCTGGCCTTCCCCTTCGAGCGCGATCTCTACGCCCAGGTCGACGAGGAGGGGCTCGCCCCCACCCCCGAACTGATCGACATCGAGGCCGAGGCGACCCGGCTGGTGCGCGGCCGATACCTGAGCGGGCTCCGCCGCCTGCGTCTCGCGATGCCGCCCCTCTCCGAAACGGTACGCTACAACCGCGCCGAAGGCTGGGTTACCCAGGGCGGCTTCAATCTCCGCGCGACCAACCGCCTGCATATCGGGACGCTCCTGGGCTACGCCCACGCCGCGGGCCGTCCCCTGGGTCGCGTGAGCGCCGTGTTCGAGGCCCCGGACCGCGAGCGGCCGAGCACCGTCGGCCTGGATCTCTTTCTGCGCGAGCCGCGCGACATCGGACCGGTGCCCGGGTCGAGCCGGATCATGAACACCCTCTCCTCGCTGCTCCACCAGACCGACTGGACGGACCCCTACTTCGCGACGGGCGCCCGCGCCCGCGCAGGCCGCTCGTTCGGCCCGGTTTCGACGCGCGCCGAGGTGCGCTACGAACGCCATCACGGCGCGCGCGTCGTCGCCGGCGGAGAGCCGGGCGGCTGGCGTCCGGTGCGCACCATCGACGAAGGCGACCTGACCGCCGTTCGGCTGTCCGCGTCGCTCGGTTCTCCCGACCGCCTGTTCGGGGAAGCGGGCGCCACCTTGGCGAACTTCGACGGCGCCCCCTACCAGGAAGCGTCCCTGCGTCTCGCGGCCGGCCGCCGGTGGCTCGAACACGGCGTGGAACTCCGCTCGTCCCTGGACGCCGCTGTCGTCTCCGAGGGCGCGCCGCCGCAGTCGCTCTACCTCCTGGGAGGCCGCGAGACCCTTCCCGGATACGGCTACCGCTCCCTGGCCGGCGATGCCTTCTGGCTGCTCCGGGTTGAAGGCTCCCGCCAACTCTTCGGCCCATGGGTGCGGCTCCGCGGCCTGGGCGCGGCCGGTCGCACCCGGCTCGCCTCCGCGGAGGTTCCGGCGTCGTGGGACGCCCGCCCCCCCCGGATCACCCGCTTCTCCGCCGGGCTGGGGGTCGCCCTCGGCTGGGATCTCGTCCTGGTCGACGTGGTGCGCGGCCTCAACGGCGGCTCATGGGAGGTCGTTCTCGACCTCAACCGGCGCTTCCGCGACCTCTTCTAGGATTCCGAGGACGCATCCGCGCAAGCACCCGAGCGGGGTAGCCCGGGGCTCACAGCGTGCCTTGAGGACTGCTAGTCCTCGCTCCGCTGCGTGAGCAGCACCAGCTCCCGCGCGGTCACATCGGCCGTGGGAATGGTGATGCCGTCCCGCTCATAGGAGTCGTACTCGAGCCGGCCCTCCACATACACCCGGTCTCCCTTCCGCACGAAGTCCTCGACGAACTGGGCGGTTCTGTTCCACACGGTGATCCGGTGCCAGTCCGTCCGCTCCTCCACGTCGTTCGGACCGCGGCGGATCCGCTGGTTGGTGGCGAGCGAAAAGTGCGCCACCTTCTTGCGTCCCTGGGTCTCGTGGACGTCCGGATCCCGCCCGACATTCCCGATCAGGATTACCTTGTTGACCGACCGGCTCATCGGCGTCTCTCCTTCTCTTGCGCGTGAAACTGGATTCCTCCCGGCGACTCTCACGTTCGCGGGGAAACCCGGGCGAAGGAATGACAGGATGAGCCGATCGAAGCCCCGGTCAGGCAGGGTCAGCCCTTGCACTGGAACCAGCTTTCGCCGGTGCCGGTATCTACCACCAGCGGCACCTCGAGCGCGCTCGCGTTTTCCATGTGCGACACCACCATGTCGCGCACCGCCTCCAGCTCCGCGGCGGGTGCCTCGAGCACCAGCTCGTCGTGCACCTGAAGGAGCATCATCGCCGCCGAGCCGGCTTCGTCCAGGGCCTGCTGAACCTCGATCATCGCCTTCTTGATGACATCCGCGGCCGTACCCTGGATGGGTGTGTTGCGCGCGATCCGCTCCCCGTGCGCACGGATGTTCCAGTTGCGCGAGGCCAGCTCGGGCACGTAGCGGCGCCGCCCCGCGAGCGTCTCGACGTAGCCCCGTTCCTTCGCCAGCGAGACCTGCTCGTCAAGGAAGGTGCTCACGCCGCTGAAACGCTCGAAGTACTGGTCGATGAAGCGCTTCGCCTCGCCTTGCGGAATGCCCAGCTGGCGTCCCAGGGAGAAGGCTCCCTGTCCGTACAGGGTGGCGAAGTTGATCGTTTTCGCCTGGTCGCGCATTCGCGCGCTCACCTCGTCCACGGGCACGTCGAAGATCACGGCGGCGGTCTGGCGGTGGATGTCGCTGGCTTCGCGGAACGCGGTCACGAACGCGGGATCGCCCGAGAAGTGCGCCAGGATGCGCAACTCGATCTGGGAGTAGTCCGCGGTCAGCAGAACGTGTCCCGGGGCGGCCACGAAGCCCTTGCGGATCTCCCGTCCGATCCGGGTGCGAATGGGGATGTTCTGGAGGTTGGGGTTGCTGGAAGACAGCCGGCCGGTCGCCGCCACCGTCTGGTTGAAGTGCGTATGAATGCGCCCGGTGCGCGGATGGACGAGCCCCGGGAGGGCATCGATGTAGGTGCTGCGCAGCTTCTCCATGCGGCGATACTTCATCAGCAGCCGCGGGACCGGGTGGCCGAGCGCCTCGAGCTCCTCCAGCACCGAGGCGGCCGTCGACGGCCCCGTCTTGGTCTTGCGGATGACCGGGAGCCCCAGATCCTCGAAGAGCACGGTTCGCAGCTGGGGCGTCGAATTGAGATTGAATTCGGATCCGGCTTCCCGGAAGATCTCCTCCTGCACCAGCCCCAGCTCATGCTCAAGCTGCCGGCTCATCTCGCTGAAGAAGAACGGATCGATGCGGACTCCGTTTCGCTCCATGCGCGCCAGCACCGGCACCAAGCGCATCTCCACATTCCGAAACAGGCCGTCCAGGGCGTGTCCCTCGAGTCTGGGCCGGAAATGTTCGCGCAGGCGTCCTGCGCAGTCGGCGCGCTCGCAGGCGTAGCGGAGCACTTTCTCGGGCGCGACCCGGGTCAGGGGAACCTCCTTCTTCCCCGTGCCGACCAGTTCCTTGAGCCGGGCGGTCTCGAGGCCGAGGCGGTTCGCCGCCAGCGTTTCCAGTTCGTGGCCCCGGAGCTCGGGCTCGAGAAGATAGGACGCCACCATGGTGTCGAACGAAGCCCCGCCGAGTGCGATGCCGGCCTCCGCCAGCGCGACCATCCCGTGTTTCAGGTCGTGACCGGTCTTGCGCACTCCGGGATCCTCGAGCAGATCGCGGAGCGGGGCCATGCCAATCGAGTCGAGCGCCGGAAGATTGCTCGCCGACGCCGCGGACTCCGCCAGCGCCCCCATCTCGAGATCGAGGGCAGGCTCGTGGGCCAGAGGGAGGTAGCGAGCCTTCCCCGGCAGGCTCGAGAGGGCGATCCCCGCGATGGATCCGCGCCGCGGATCGGGGGACGCGGTGAGCACGGCGACCGCCACGTCGCCCTGCGCCCGCGCTTCCCTGACCACTTCGTCGACTCCCACCTCGTCGAGCACCATCCGGTAGTCGACGTCCTCGTCCCTGGACGACACATCATCTGCCGGCGCGCCGGCAAAGCGCTCCAGGAGGGTGTGAAACTCGAGTTCCAGCAGCAGCTCGCGCATCCGCTCGCGGTCCGGAGCACGCACGGCCAGGCCGTCGAGGTCGAGGTTCACGTCCACGTCGGTGAGCATCGTCACAAGCTGCCTGGACAGCCGGATCTGGTCTGCGTTGTCGAGCAGGGACTCGCGCGGGCGCTTGGCCCGCACTTCCTCCGCGTGCGCGAGAATCTGGTCCAGGTCTCCATACTGGTCGATGAGCTTGACCGCCGTCTTGGGCCCGATGCCCGGCGCTCCGGGCACGTTGTCCGAGGTGTCTCCGATCAGTGCCAGGTAGTCGATGATGCGATCGGGAGGGACCCCGAAGCGCTTGCTCGCGTTCGACTCGTCGACCCACTCCGCCGAGGTGCCGGCGCGTCCCCCGCGCGCGGGCCGGAACAGCCTCAGGCCCGGGCGCAGTAGCTGGTAGAAGTCCTTGTCCCCCGAAACGATGACGGCCTCGATATCCTCCTTGAGCGCGAGGGTGCGCTGCGCCAGGGATGCGATCACGTCGTCCGCCTCGAATCCCTCGACTTCGACCACGGGATGATGGAGGGCATCCAGCAGCGACCGGATGCGGCCCAGGCTCTCGCGCAGGTCCTCGGGCATCTTTTCGCGCGTTGCCTTGTACTCGGGATAGAGTTCCTTGCGCTGACTCGAACCGGCGTCGAAGACCACAGCGAGATAATCGGGCGCGAACTCTTCCCGGATCCGGATCAGGTAGTTGAGGAAGCCCCACTCCGCGGACGTGTTCTCGCCCCTGGAGTTGGTGAGGGGCCGGTTGGCGAAGGCGAAGAACGACTGGTAGATGAGCGCGTAGGCGTCGATCAGGAAGAGGGTGGGCGGGTTCATGCCCCGATGTCGCGGTTCATGAGTCGTCGCCGTAGAGCCAGCGATAGACCCTCAGGTTGCGCTCGACGCTCTTCACGTAGTTGCGCGTCTCAAAGAAGGGAATCCGCTCGGTGAAGCGCTGGAGGTCCGAGGCCTCGGGCAGGCGGCGCCAGCGGTTGGCGCGGGAAGGACCTGCGTTATAGGCCGACAGCACCAGGGGCAGCTGGCCGTCGTAGCGGGCGAGCATCTGTGCGAGATAGCGTGAGCCAAGGTGGAGGTTCACGTCGGCCACCCTCAGCGCCGCGGCCGAGAAGGGGCGCGGTCCCTCCCGGAGCGCCAGTTCGCGTCCGGTCGCGGGCATTACCTGCATGAGCCCGACCGCTCCCGCGCTGGAGACGATTTCGGCGTCGAAGGCGGATTCCTGGCGCATCAGGGCGGCCATCAGGAACGGGTCCAGTTCGCGCTTGGCCGCCTCGTCGAAGATGATGTCCCGGTAGGGCAGCGGATAGGCCGCGCGCACGAGGCGCGGCGAACGGGGGTATCCGGAGCTCTGGGCCCGTCCCGCGACGCGAATGCCCTCGATGTGCATGCCCTCCGCGATCAGCCCCTCGGCCAGCCGCAGCAGCGCTCCCGGGGAGCCTTCGGCCCGTTCGACCAATCGTGCCGCGGCGTCCGCGGCGGCCGGGTTCATCCCCGCGCGCTTGAGCAGCCCGGCTTCGCGCAGGGGCTCGTACATCCAGAAGACCCCGGACTCGTCGAAGGGGGGATCGGGGTCCAGTTCGGGCTCGTAGTCCTGGCCGAGCAGTTCCGCTCCCAGGAAGGCGTAGTAGGAAAGGGGATCACCGCGGGTAACGAGCGCCACATGCGCGGCCGCGCGCTCGTGATCGCCCAGCTGGAGGCGGGCCCAGGCCGCCCAGTATGCGGCCTCCTGCCAGCGCCGCCCCTCGGGAAAGTCGGCGAGGTAGTTTTCGAAGACCGCCGCGGCGTGCTGGTGGTCACCGGCGCCGATGTGGAGTTGGCCGAGGCGCATTCGCGCCAGACCTGCGCGATCCATGGTGGGCGCCATCGACGCGGTTTGGCCGTATCCCTCCATGGCCCGGGAGAGCCGGCCCGCGTCGTGGTCGCCGTCGGCGCGGAAGAAGATGAAGTCGACCGCCCGGCGGCTTCCCGGGAAGCGCTCCACCAACTGCTCCTGCGCCGTCTCCGCCGCGCCCCCCGCACCGAGCCGCCGCTGCACCCGGGCCAGGTTGTCGAGGGCGGGCGCGCCCACCTCGGGGTCCTCGCTGCCGGCGAGGCTGCTGAACTCGTCCCTGGCTTCCGAGAGCCGTCCCGCGCTCGCCATGAGACGCGCTCGCGCCAGGCGAAGGGTGAGCGGGGGAGAGGTGGACGCTTCCTCCACGTACCGGTCGTAGACATCCAGCGCGAGTCCCGTTTCGCCTCCGCGCTGAAGGACGCGTCCCAGAGCCGGGAGGTCGTCGGTGGAGGCTGTGCCCGACTCGGCCACGGCGGTGGCGGCAAGGGTGGCGGCGCTGCCCCGGTCGACGGCGTCGAGCACGGCCCGGAAGGCGGCGAGCGCGCCTTCCGGGTCGCCGCGCGCCAGCCGCAGTTCGCCCAGTATCGCCCATCCCCGCGCCCGGCGTCCGTCGTCCGAAATCGACGCGACGATGCGGTCGAGGAAGGTCTCGGCGGCGGTGCTGTCGGCGACGGTCAGATAGGCGTCGGAGCGTAGCAGCCAGGTTCGTTCCCGGATCTCGTCGTCGGTGATGCCCGCGCTCGCCAGACGCACGCCGGCAGTGTCGCCCAGCGGAGCGAGAATCTCCGCGACCTCCAACCGCATGCGGCTATCGAAGAAGTCCGTGCGGCCCGTAGCGATGGCGTTCAGCGTCCCGAGCGCGTCTCCCGAACGGTTCAGGCGGGCGCGAATCCGGACCAGGCGCAAGACGGCTTCCTCGTCGCGGCTTCCGCCGGCGAGCCAGGCTCCCAGGGCCTGCTCTGCGGCTGCCCAGTCTTCCTCGGCTTCGGCCGCCAGGCCGAGGAGGAGCCATCCTTCCCCCGCATTCACCTCGTCCAGCCACTCGGCGTCTGCCAGCAGCTCGCTCACCTGTGTCCAGTTCCGCCAGCCGGCCTCAGCCCGGGCCAGCTCCAGGATGGCGGCGGGTTCCGGGGAATCGGTTGCGGCGAGCGCTTCCCGCAGCCGGATCGCGGTGTGCCAGGGCCGTTCGACGGGGACACGGCTCTCCGTTCCCGTGGCCTGGGGAGTCGGCCCCGGGTGAGACAGGGAAGACGCCGGGGACGGCACGGCGATGATCAGGGACACCGCCGTGAGGAGGGCAGGGGCTTGTGCGGAGAGCGTCTTCATCGTCAGACCCATGGTCCAAAAATGACGAAAGGCCACCCCACGGGGTGACCTTTCGACTGCGGAATTGCGGCTTCCGGCTATATGGACGCCCTCCCGGTTTCCATCGCGTGGAGCGCGTCGATCATCTTCTGGGCCGACTCTTCCATGTCGATTACCAGGGAGTCGATGCGCGACACGAAGAAGTTGTGGGCGATGCTCACGGGGATCGCGATCGTGAGGCCCGCGGCGGTCGTCAGGAGCGCCACCTTGATCCCGCCCGCGACCAGCGTCGCCTCGACCTCACCGGCCAGCTCGATGGACTGGAACGCGATGATCATCCCGATCACCGTGCCCAGGAAGCCCAGCAGCGG